>JBKQPG010000062.1:0-9024 GCA_052145115.1 Bryobacteraceae bacterium | reverse complement strand
CCCCGGTTCAGCCAAAAGCCAAGAGCCAACAGCCAAAAGCTAAAAAGGCGCCGAGCACCCCGCTGCACACCCAACGACCCGTTACCGTTGCTTCCTTCCGGACCTGGCGGGGTTGGCGGGATTGGGTTGCGCGGGACCCGGCGCCAGGAAGGCATTTTACCATTGAGTCATTGGGTCATTGAGCCATTGACACCGGAGTCTCGGCGGCCCAATCATCTCCAATGAAACAATGACTCAATGGCTCAATGAATCAATGACTCAATCGTCTCCTGAATCGAAGGCGATCGACAGGTACTTCCAGCTCTCGCTCTACCTGCTGATCGTGACCGGGTTCGTGACCCTGGCCAGCACGGGCAAGCTGGACATGCCGGCGCTGCTCCTGGTTTCGCTCGCCCTGCTCTACCGCGGATACCTGCTGGTCCGCGGGCGCACGCTGCAACTGCCCGAGCGCTGGGCGTCATACCTCACGCTGGTGTATGTGGTCTTCTATGCCTGCGACCTCTTCCTGCTCTCCGGCAGTTTCGTTTCCGCCACCGTCCACCTGGTGCTGTTCATCATGGTGGTGAAGATGTTCTCGGTGCAGCGCGACCGCGACCACGTTTATCTGGCCATCATTTCGTTCCTGTCGGTGCTGGCGGCGGCGGTGCTCACGGTGGATGCAGTCTTCTTCGCCGCGTTTTGTGTGTTCCTGCTGCTGGCGGCCTCGACCTTTATCAGCATGGAAATGAGGCGCTCTTCCGCGCGCGCCACCGCCCAGCCCCGCGCCCCGTCCGGAGGGCCGCGGCGGCTGACCGGACCGCTTTCCACCACCGCTCTGGCGTTGGCGCTGGGAACGGCGCTGGGTTCATCGCTGATCTTTTTCATCATGCCGAGGCTTTCGACGGGATATCTGAGCGCCTATGCGCCGCACAATGCCCTGGTCAGCGGCTTCAGCGACGATGTTAGGCTGGGTGAGATCGGCCAGATCCAGCAGTCGGACACCGTCATCATGCACATCCAGATCGATGGCGACACCCGCGGCGGACACGACCTGAAGTGGCGCGGCGTGGCGCTGCGAGCGTTCGATGGCGTCCGCTGGTCGAACCCGCAGCAGCAGGCGACGGCGCTCAGCAATCCCGACGGCAACTACGACCTGAGCACGACGCGCGCCGCCACCGTGGCCGCACTCCCGCCGCACCTGGTGCGGTATCGCGTGCTCATGGAGCCGATCGGCGCCAACGTCTTTTTCCTCGTTCCCCGGCCGCGCTGGCTTTCCGGCAACTACCGCATGATCACGGTGGATGAAGGCGGCGCGGTGTCGAACGGCGATCGCGAACATGCCATCGGCTCCTACCGCGCCACATCTGATATCGGCCAGCCCTCGCCGGAGGAGCTGCGCCACGCAACCGCGGAAGTCCCGCCCAAGATTGCCATCCAGTATCTGCAGTTGCCGCCTCTCGACCCGCGCCTGCCGCGACTGGCGCGCGACATCACCGCACGCGCGCCCACGGCCTATGACAAGGCCGAGGCCATCGAAAGCTACCTGCAGAAGCAATACGGTTACACCTTGCAACTGCCCAGCGCGCCGCAGCGCGATCCGGTGGCCTACTTCCTGTTCGAGCGCAAGGCCGGGCACTGCGAGTATTTCGCCTCGTCCATGGCGCTGATGCTGAGGACGCTGGGGATTCCGGCGCGTGTGGTGAACGGCTTCCGCGGCGGGGAATTCAATTCCGTGACCGGAAGCTACATTGTCCGGGGACGCGACGCGCACTCCTGGGTGGAAGCCTATTTCCCGCGCTATGGCTGGATCACCTTCGATCCCACGCCTGCGGGAGCCGTGGCGTCCGACGGCACATGGAGCCGCGCCGGCCTTTACGTGGACGCGCTGCGCGAGTTCTGGCGGGAGTGGGTAATCAATTACGACTTCGCTCACCAGATGTCACTCTCGAACGACATGGCCGTCCACAGCCGGCGATGGTTCGATGGCGCCAGGCTGTGGATGCGCCAGCGCTATGCCGCCCTGCTGGAGCGGGCGCGTCAGGTGGAGGCGCAGGCGGAAGGCTCGCCGAGGCGGACGGTCGGGATGGCGCTGGCCGTGATTGCGCTGGTGATGCTGCTGCTGAATCTCGGCGGGCTGCGGCGAATAGTGCGGGTACGGCGTCTGGTGCGCAATCCCGCGAGCGCACCACAAGCCGCCGCCAGCATTTGGTACGGACGCATGCTCCGCTCGCTTGGCCGCCGCGGCTGGCGCAAGCTGCCCGGGCACACACCCAAGGAGTTCGTGGGGACCATTGGCGATGCAAAGCTCCGCGGGCCGGTGGCGGCCTTCACCGATCACTACGAGCGCGCCAGATTCGGCAATTCGGCTGAGGACGCGCAGGCCCTGCCGGAAATTTACGAAGAAATAAGGAGGTCTTAACCGCCGAGACGCCGAGAGCGCCGAGCGTTCCTTTTCTAGTCTTTTTTTCTTCGTTCTTTTCCCATTCACCTCGGCGTCCTCGGCGCCTCGGCGGTTATCTTTTCCGGTTTTCATTTAGAATCAAGTCGCCGAATGCCTCACCGCACTCCCACCGCAGAACCCGTGAAAGTCGGCTTCGTCAGCTTGGGCTGTCCCAAGAACCTGGTGGACAGCGAGGTGATGATGGGCCTCGTGGCGCGCGCCGGCGCCGAGATCACGCCGCGTGCGGAAGATGCCGACGTCATCGTCGTCAACACCTGCTCGTTTATCGACACTGCACAGCAGGAATCGGTCAACACCATCCTGGAGATGGCCGGGCACAAGGCCGCCGGCCGGGCGAAGAAGTTGGTGGTTGCCGGCTGCCTGGTGGAACGCTTCCGCAATGAGATCCAGAAGAACATCCCGGAAGTGGACGCACTCGTGGGCACGGGCGAACTGGAAAGCATCCTGGCGGCTGCGGGCATTGTGTCGGCGCCCGCGAACAGCAACTCGCCGTTCGTGGTCCTGCGCAACCGGCCGGAAGCGGCGGCACGCGCGGAAAAAGGACGCTTCGAACGCGGTGAGTGGGATGGCGCGATCGCCGATCTTCCCAACTATCTCTACGACGAGAATACGCCGCGCCTGCTGGCGACGCCGCGCTGGTCGGCGTACATCAAGATCGCCGAGGGCTGCGACCATCCTTGCTCGTTCTGCATCATCCCGCAACTGCGGGGCAAGTTCCGTTCGCGGCGCTTCGAGTCGGTGGTGGCGGAGGCGGAGCGGCTGGCGCGAAGCGGCGTGCGCGAGATCACCCTTATCGGCCAGGACACCACCTGCTATGGCGAAGATCTCGGCCTGAAGGATGCCCTGCCGCTGCTGCTCGAAAGGCTGGCGCTCATCGAAGAGCTGCGCTGGGTGCGCTTTCTTTACGCCTATCCCAACAAGATCACCGAGCGGCTGCTGAAGACGCTCGCCCGCTATGACAAAATCTGCTCCTACATTGACGTTCCCTTGCAGCACGCGTCGGCCGCGGTGCTGAAGCGGATGAAGCGCGGCGGCGGGCACGACGTCTTCCTGCGCTCGATCGAGAAGATGCGGCGCATCATCCCTGGCCTGACCCTGCGGACTTCGTTCATCGCCGGCTTCCCCGGAGAGGAAGAGCGCGACTTCGACGAGCTCTGCGCGTTCGTGCGCGCCGCCGAGTTTGACTGGCTGGGCGTCTTTGGCTATTCCGACGAGGCGGGCGCCAACAGCCATGCGCTTGGCGGCAAGCTGCCACACGCGGAGGTCGAGAGCCGGCGCCGCAAGCTGATGCAGATCCAAAAGCAGATCAGCCGGCGCAAGAAGAAAGCGCTGGTCGGCCACAGATTTGACGTACTGCTTGAGGGAGCGTCGGCCGAAACCGATTTGCTGTGGGAAGGCCGCACCGAAATGCACGCTCCGGAGATCGACGGCAAAGTTTTCGTCAGCGATTTCGGCGACCACGCCGAGGTGCGGCCCGGCGAGTTCCACCGCTGCGAAGTGACCGAGGCTCACGATTACGACCTGGTGGTAAAGCTGGTTTAGCCACGGATCCTTGCCTTTGTTTTGCCGCCGAGACGCCGAGTACGCCGAGAAGATAATTGCAAAAACCTCGGCGACCTTTGCGTCTCGGCGGTTATAAAATCCGCGTTGATCCGCGTGCATCCGCGGCGAATAAGAAGTTCGATGGCGAAGCATAAACGCGTTCTCAGCCTGCGCTGCCCCACCTGCAAGAAGCTGGTGCTGCGCTCGGACGCTGAGTTTCCCTTCTGCTCGGAGCGCTGCCGGCTGATCGACCTGGGCAAGTGGGCGAGCGACGGGTATGTGGTCTCGACCCCAATCTTCGATCCCGACGAACTGGAGCAACATCAGGGCGAGAAGCCCGAGGGAGGCGCCGATTCCGGAAAACCCGATCACCAACGGCACTGACGACGCCAGCCTCCCACCCCAACGCGCCAACGTCGGGCGCGCCGGGGACCCCGGCCTCCCGGAACGCACCATGTGGGCGTGGGCGGTGGGAACGCTGGTGGGAGTGGGCTTCTGGCGTCCAGGCTCCGGGACCTGGGCGTCGGCCATCACCGCGGCGGCGTGGTGGGCCGGCGCGCACTACCTCATCCCCGTGCGCTTCCAATGGATCACCGCCACCCTCCTGGTGTGGGCGGTTCTCATCATCGGGATCCCGGCGGCCGGGATCGTGGCCCGCGAGTGCGAGCAGGAGGACCCCTCGCACGTGGTGATCGACGAGGTGGCTGGGCAGTTGATCGCGCTGCTCGCCGTTCCTCTGCGCTGGCAATCGGTGATTCTCAGCTTTATACTTTTCCGGGTTTTCGACATTTGGAAGCCGCCGCCGCTGCGCCGCCTGGAAAGGATCGAGGGCGGCGCCGGCATCGTGCTCGACGACGTGGGCGCCGGCCTGTATGCGCTGGCTATTGTCCAGGCGCTGGTATATTGGCGCGTCCTGGGCTGAGTCCACGCCACGGCACCGGCCGCGCATTTAGAGTAGCTCGATATGGGAATCTCGGATCGCTTGTTGGGAAAGAAGAACGTCAACGGCAAGCCGCACATCGAGGCGGTGGTGCCGGCCGCGGCTCTGCCCGGCGGTGAGGTGCGGATCATCGGCAGCGGACTCAAGCCGCCGGAGCTGCGCCGCCCGCGGGTGCAGTTTGGCGAGGTCGAGGGCGCGGTGGTCATTGCCGCCGACGATTTTGTGATCGCCCGCGTGCCCGACGGCGCCGTCACCGGCCCGGTCGTGGTCTCGACCAACGGTTCGGTGTCGAATGGGCACGAGGTCCGGGTAGCCGCGCCCATCGCCGAGAACCTGCACCCGGTGGCGAACCCCGCGCTGGACCCGGAAGGCAACATCTACGTCACCTTTTCCGGCAACCGCGGGCAGAAGGTTCCGGTCTCCATCTACAAGATCGACACCAACTACCAGGTGAAGCCGTTCCTCTCCGACATGATGAACGCCACCGCCATCGCCATCGACCGCGCCGGCCAGCTCTATGTTTCCTCGCGGCACGACGGCACCGTGTACAAAGTGGCGCCCAACGGCACCATGTCCTCCTATGCCGAAGGGATGGGCGTGGCCACCGGCATCGCCTTCGACCGCGAGGAGAACCTCTACGTAGGCGACCGGACCGGAACCATCTTCAAGATCAGCCGCGACCGCCAGACCTACGTGTACGCCACGCTGGAACCCAGCGTATCGGCGTATCATCTCGCGTTCAGCCCCGCAGGTGTTCTGCACGTCGCCGGCCCCACCACCTCCAGCTACGACGTCGTGTACTCCGTCGATGCCCACGGCACCGTCTCGGTCTTCTATCGCGGTCTGGGGCGCCCGCAGGGACTGGCCTTCGACGCGGAGAGCAACCTCTACGTGGCGGCGTCGCTCGGCGGCAAGCGCGGCATCGTGCGCATCACCCCCGACCACAAGGCGTCGCTGGTCGTCTCCGGACAGGGCCTGGTCGGTCTCGCCTTCGCGCCCGGACGCTCCGCCATCCTCGCTACCCAAAGCGCTGTCCATCATCTGTCGTGGGGGATTCAGGGGAAGGCGCTGCTGGATTAGCACTCAGCACTCAGCACTCAGCCAAACCAAGCAACTGAGCCGTGGCTGAATGCTGAGTGCTGAATGCTGACTGCTGAATGCTAGACTTTCCCCGTGGACGCCGAGATCATCGCCATTGGCTCGGAGATGCTGACTCCCTTCCGCCAGGACACTAACTCCCTTTACCTGACCGAGCACTTGAACCAGCTCGGGGTGGAGGTCGCCTTCAAGACCGTCGTCGGCGACACGCGCGCGCACCTGGTGCAAGTAGCGAAGACAGCGCTCGGCCGCGCCGATCTCCTTATCTTCATGGGGGGGCTGGGGCCCACCGAGGACGACCTGACGCGTGAGGCCGTGGCCGCCGCGCTCGGCCTGGAACTGCGGCGCGACCCTGACCTGGTGGCGGCGCTCTACGCGCGCTTCGCCGCCCTCCGCCGCAAGATGCCGGAGAACAACGAGCGCCAGTGCGACGTGATCGCCGGGGCGGCCGTCCTGCCCAATGAAAAAGGCACCGCCCCCGGCCAGTGGATCGAAGGCAACTACGAAGGCCGAAAGAAGATCATCCTGCTGCTGCCCGGCCCGCCCTGGGAGCTGAAGTTGATGTTCGAGAAGCAGGTGCTGGAGCGGCTGCGGGCCGCGCTGCCGCCGGCGTTTATCGCGACGCGTGTGATCAAAGTCGCGATGGTGCCGGAATCCACCTGCGACGCGCGCATCGCGCCCATCTACAAGAAGTACGCCGACGTGCAGACCACGATCCTGGCCGATGCCGGCGAGATCCAGCTCCACCTGCGCTCGCGCGCGGATTCGCTGGCGGCGGCGCAGCAGCGCGTGGATGCGCTCGCCGGCGAGATCGAGGACGAACTCGGCGACACCGTCTTCTCCACCGGCGGAGAATCGCTGGAGCAGATCGTCGGCTATTTCCTGGAGATGCGCGGCGCCACCATCACCGTCGCCGAATCCTGCACCGGCGGCATGATCGCCGAGCACCTGACCTCGATCAGCGGCAGCTCGCGGTACTTCCTGGGCGGCGCCGTGGTGTATTCGAACGAGCTGAAGACAGCGATGGCGGATGTGCCGGCGCTGCTGATCGCGCAGCACGGCGCCGTCAGCAAGGAAGTGGCGGCAGCGCTGGCGGAAGGCATCCGGCGCCGCTCGAATTCCACCTTTGGCGTGGGCGTCACTGGAGTCGCGGGCCCCACCGGCGGCACCGAGGAGAAGCCTGTCGGCCTCGTGTTCCACGCCATCGCGGACGGTGTTCACACCGAGGTCGTGGAGCGCAAATTCATCGGTGACCGCGAGCGCGTGCGCCGTTGGGCGATGAGACAGGCGTTGGATCTGGTAAGAAGAAAGCTGATGTGAAATTGACAATTGATTCATTGATCCATTGATTCATTGATCCATTTTGGGCGGGGCTCAATGAATCAATGAGTCAATCCGAATGAGACTCTTCGTCGCTCTCGACATCGACCCCTCGATCCGCGGCCGGATTGCGCAATTCATGGACGGCGTGCGCGGGTTCGCGCCTGACGCGCGCTGGGTATCGGCCGAGTCCCTGCACGTCACGCTGAAGTTCATCGGCGAGTGGCCGGCCGAACGACTCGCTGAACTGAAGCACGCTCTCGCGGGCGTACGCGGCCAGCCGGCGGAGATCACGTTTTCCGGCACCGGCTTTTTCCCTACGCCAAAATCGGCGCGGGTGTTCTGGATCGGGATCGAGGCTGGCCGGGAGCTGGCATCGCTTGCGTCGGCCGTCGATACCGCCACGTCCGCCCTTGGGGTGGAGAGCGAGAAGCGCGCATTCGCGCCGCACCTCACCCTGGCGCGCACCGGCTCGGGGCGGCCGCAGCGCGTGTCCTCCGACCGCACCAACCCTAGCTTCCGGCGTCTGCAGGAAAAGTTGGCGGCCATGCCTGCGCCCGCCTTCGGTACAATAAGCCCGCGCGAGTTCTTTTTGTACGAGAGCAAGCTGTCGCCCAAGGGGGCGGTGTATACGAAGTTGCAAAGCTTCCCCCTATGACCGGGCATCCGAGCTATGGGAGGATGTCATGATCCACAAACTGAAGTCCGGCAAGTTCAGGCTGTACTCGCGCAAGCAGAATCCGAAGACGGGTCGCTGCAGAAACCTGGGGACTTTCGACACGCGCGAACAGGCCGAGAAACACGAACGCGCCGTGCAATACTTCAAGCGGGCAGGCTGACTTTGCGGCGGATTTCACAGTTGGTTAGAGGTGAAGGGGCACGCCTTTTAGGCGTGCCGCAAAGCGGGCATGAAAGCTCGGCTTTAGCCGCTGAGGGGACTTCCCTCAGGGCCTGAAGGCCCGATGATTATGAACGCTAACGGCACGGCTGGAAGCCGTGCCCCCTCACTTGTTTTCTGAACACATCTACCGTGGGCTCGTACAACGAATAACGACCGACGCCCTGATGTCCTTCTACGTCGCCACCGCCGTGATTGCGTACCTGCTGGGGTCGATCCCCTTCGGGTACATCCTGGTGCGCATCTACCGCGGGCAGGACATACGCGCTTCCGGCAGCGGCAACATCGGCGCGACCAATGTGGCGCGCTCGTCGCCCGCGCTGGGCGCCCTTACCCTGCTCCTGGACGCAGTCAAGGGTCTGCTGGCGGTGACCGCGGGATCGCTGGTCGCGGCCAGCACCGGCCGCGCCGCCGCCACGGGTCCGCCGCTTTACGCCTTTGCCGCGCTTGCCGCCGTGTGCGCCGTGATCGGGCACATGTTCCCCGTGTGGCTCAAGTTCCGCGGGGGTAAAGGAGTAGCCACCAGCGTCGGCGTGTTCCTGGCACTGGCGCCCAAGACGCTGCTGGTTGCGCTTGCACTCTTTGTAGCGCTGGTGGCGGTGTTCCGCTATGTGTCGCTGGGATCGATCATCGCCGCCGCCGCATTTCCGCTGATCGCTTATGCGCTCCACAATTACCATTCATCTCCCGCCATCCTGGCCGCCATGTCCGCCATCGCCGTGCTCATCATCATCAAGCACCGGGAGAACATTCGCCGGTTGCTGGCGGGCACGGAGAATCGTTGGG
>JBKQPG010000061.1:0-24371 GCA_052145115.1 Bryobacteraceae bacterium | reverse complement strand
CCCTGCGGCGCTTCTCCAGCGCATCAAAATCGCGTCGCACTCCAGCAGCATTGCCCATGCCTGATTAGACGCAGGATCGCTCTGAAGGTTGCAGCTATATTATGCGGGAGTCAGTAATACAAACGTACGAATCGCAAGATTCTAATTCCAAAAAGCAAACTCAACAATTGGCTTTGTTCCTCACATTTTGTTTTCTGGCGCGGCCTGGGAGCCGGCTGCAGCCTGCGACTACCGGCCATCAGCGACCGGTGACGCACAGTTCCGCCACCAGCCCCTCGCTGCCATGAATAGTCGGATGCGCTTCCCCGCGCTTCCCCTACTTCTCCCGCTTGTGGCTCGACGCGTAGTTCATCCCTCTGATCGGCTTCTGCAGCACGCCCCGCAGCACCGCCAGCCGCGCCATCACAACCAGGTCCGGGTCCGTCACCTTCGTCAGCAGCGTCTCGGCCTCCAGTCCCTTCACCGTCGCCGCGGCGATCATCACCCTCCTCCAGCTCTGCAGCGACGGCCAGTACTCCTTCGGCGCCGTGTTCGGATCGTCCGCATTCGCGTCGTCCTTGTACAGCGCCTCGCACGCCGCCATGCCGCGCTCGATCGCCCGCTCCGCCAACTCCACTTCGTGCACCTTCCCCGCCGTCTCCGCCAGTTGCGCCCACATCTCCGCCGCGCTCATCTGGTTCTTCATCTCCTTCAGCGCCGACTCCACTTGCGACAGCACCAGCCTCATCTCCTCGGCTCCGACCCGCGCCGCATCCCCGCCCGCAGCCGCCTTCGCAATCTGCACCAGCGTCGACGCCCTCACGTACTCCAGCGGGATCTCCTTCGCCTTCTTCACCGCCCCTAGCGCGTTCTCCCCCGCGATTTTCATCGCCTCCCCGGCAATCTGGTCCGACACCGCGTTCAACCTCATCTCCCCCTGCACGTTCGCGTTCGGCGTCGCATCGCCGCTCCTGGTTTGCACCATCGTCGATCCGCCTTCGCCACCCCCGGACATCGACGCGCTCCCGTCCGGGAACCGCTCTAGCGCCGCCTTCAGAGTCGGCCGCGCGTCCAGGATCTCCTGCGCCCCCTTCGGATCGATTCCCTGCAGTGCCCCCAGCAGCTCGAACAAATCCGCATCCGTCTGGTTGTCGAACGTCACAGCGCCCTTCTCCGTCCGCTTGCTCACCGCCATCGGGTCCGGGTGCTTCATCTTGAGCACCGTCGCCACCGCCCGGTGTACCGCCGGGTCCACCACCACCCGCGGCGTCTTCCGCCATTGGCTCTGCAGCAGTTGGCTGAACCCTTGGATGTCGCTCTCCGAGTTGAACGACGTTGCCGCGGCCGCGAAGATCTGCGCCCTCCGCGCATCGTCCTCAGCGAGCTGTGTCAGCACCATGTTCGCCGCCGAATACGGGTACGCCTCCGGTGCCTCGTACAGCTCCAGCGTCGCGATCGCCCGCTCCAGCTCCTTGTCCTCGATCATCTTTGCCACCACTGCGAACAGCGGAAACGTGCGCGCTTTCGGCGCCAGTCCGCCAAGCAGCTCCGCCGCCGCCCCCGCATCGAGCCGCGCCATCGCTACCAGCACCTGTGCCGCGGCGGCCTCCGCCCCTTGCCCCGTCGTCGGCGGAATCCCCGCCGCCGTGCGGAAGGCCTGTCCCAGCAGCTCGATCGCCTCCTTCTTGTGCTCCGCCCCGTACAGCTCCGCCGCGTCCGTCAGCGCCACGACCTGCACCGACATCGTCGCCGCCGGGATCATCTCCACGGTGCTCTCCAGGAACTCCTGCACCGGTGTCTTCGCCTTGTCCTTTTCGCCCTTCTTGGCCCCCACTTTCGAGCTCGGCGCGGGGCTAGGCGTCTGGCCTGCGTCCTGCGCGCTGCCCGCCAGGACGCTTGCCAGAGCTATCAGTACAATCCATATCTGTTTCATATGACGAGGGTTATCCTCATTCCGAACAGTATAGACGCGCACCTGCCCACGCGAGTTCCCGCGAGCCCCACCGGATCGCCGCTGGCGCCTATCCCTCGACCCAGTGCCCCACTCGCCTTGCTGGTGGTTGAAAAGCACCGCGCTGGTGGCACTGGGCCATCCGCTGCACCTCAATTTATTGAATATAAAGGACTTATTCCATGGCATCAAAAGTGCATTACTCGTGGCAGAGAAAACCAGAAAGGATCGGAGACCCATGAACATCCGACATAAGTTGATCCTGACGCTCCTGCTGGCCTTCCCCGTGGCCCCTGTGCTGCCGCTGCTGGCCCAGGAGCCCGCCCCGCCCGCGGAGCAAAACCAGCAATTGGACCCGCAGTCCAACCCTTCGGAGCAACCACCGGCGGCCATGCCGCAGCCCAGCGTTCAACAGCCGCTGCCCCAGGCGCAGCCCGCGCCCCCGGCGCGCAACGGCTGGCACCGTTTTGACGAGCCCGACGCGGTCGCGCATCCGGCCCTCCCCATGCACCTGGCTTTACCCGCCGGCGCGTGGCTCAACATTCGCATTGACCAGGGCCTGTCGAGCGACCATAACAACCCCGGCGACGTCTGGACGGGCACTTTGACCCAACCCCTGATCGTCGACGGGCGCATCCTCGCCCACCGCGGCCAGACCGTCGGCGGCACCGTCGCCGACGCCCAGAAGTCCCGTCACGGCAAGCCCTCCCGCCTGGGCCTGGATTTGAATCTGGTCACCCTGGCCGACGGCCGCCAGGCGCACATCCAGAGCCGTCTGATCGAATTCCATGAGCCGCCCACCAACAAGGGCCGTGAGGCCGCCGCCGTCGGCACCACCATCGGCGCCGGCGCGGCCATTGGCGGCGCGGTCGCCGGTGGCCCCGGAGCGGGCATCGGCGCAGCCGCCGGCGTCGTGGCTTCCACCGTCGGCGTCATGCTCACCCACGGCCGGCCGACCATCCTCTACCCGGAAAGCCAGTTGACCTTCCGTCTGGAAGCGCCGCTCAACGTCGGCATCAACAATGAGGCTTCGCTGCGCGCCTTCGCGCCGGTGCAGCCCAGCGACTATCAGCCCCGCCCGGGCTATCGCTCGAGTCTGAGTTTCCAGGGCTCGACGCCGCCTCCGGCGCCCTACGCTTACCCCTATGCCTATCCCTACGACTACTACTACCCCTACTACGGTGGTTTCGGCCTGTATTGGGGCGGAGGCTGGGGCTGGGGTGGCTGGGGCTACCGCGGTGGCTGGGGCGGTGGCGGCTTCCGTGGTGGGCGCCGCTAATCGCGATCTGACCTGAAGCACGTCCGTTCTGCGTTCCGTCTGGGCCGATTGCCGGGACTCAAACCCCGGTGACCGGCCCAAGCTGTTTCGTCCCGGATCCGCCGCTGCCGCGCCCTCAGAATGTGCTCCGCATCTCCGGCTCTGCCCCTGGCCGCACCGCGCACGCTCCCACGAAGCACGCCGTCAACTGCCGCGTCGGCCACCGCTCCAGCTTGGCGAATGCCTCCAGCAGCCATTGAATGATCCCCTCCGCACGCGCTCCCCGGATGCGCCGCAGCGCCAGAAACAACGCGGTCGACAGCACCCGCGGATTGTGGATCAGCGAACTCGTGGCCGTCACCCGCAGCCCGGCCCGCTCCAGCGTCCGCCTCAATCCCGCGGGCGTTGGCGTGTAGCCTAGCGCAAACGGGAAGGGCCGCATTTTACTCAGCCACAGCAGCGGGAAATACAGCACGTTGTATGGATTGTCGACCGTGATGAGCAGCCGTCCGCCCGGCTTCAGCACCCGCGCCAGCTCCGCAATCGCCGCCTCGAACTCCCGCCGCGTGGCGAAATGATCCAGCGTCGAATTGGAAACCACGGCATCCAGCGATTCCGAGCGCAGCGGCATTCGCCGCACGTCGCACACCAGATAACGCGCCGTCCCGAGCCCCACTCGTGCGCGCGCCTCGCACACCGTTCTCGCCGCCACGTCCATCGCGATCCAGGTTTCGCTGAGCGGCGCCAGGTCCTCCAACAGCGCATCCCCGCCGAACGCCTCCTCGAACAGGTCGGTCTTCAGCGCCCGTCCCGCGCCGGCCGGCATCCACTCCCGGAACAGCTTGAGATGCAGCTCCCTCTTTTGCCGCGCCACCAGCGGATCCAGGTACCACGACGGCCGGGGGCGCCCGGCCACCTTGTCCCAGGTGGGTGTAGGATTCTGACCCAAGCTCGATGATACCCCGTGCCGGCTGCCGCGCGGACGGGCTGTGGTGCGCGCTGCCGCTCCCTCAAGCCGCGCCCGGATGTGCAACCGCTACAGCCTCTTTCGGGCGCCTGTTCGCTGACCGCGTTCGCGCCCCCGCCGTGCTCAAAACGTGTAGCGCGCCGCCAGCTGCAGTTGCCGCGACGAGGTGCTCGTGGCCGTGATCTGTCCCGCCGTCCCCAGCCGCGCGCCCGTGCTGTCGAACAGCCCCAACCCGGACGGGATCTGAAGATTGGGATGATTGGCCACGTTGAAGCCCTCTACGCGGAGGCGCAGCGCCCGCTTTTCCACCTTCAGGAAATCCCGCTCCAGCGCCAGGGTGAACATCACCAGCGCCGGTCCGGTGAAGACGTTCCTGCCGAGGTTGCCTAAATAGCCCGACGGCGGCAGCGAAAAGGCGAGCGGGTTGAAATACTGGCTTGGATTCCCGCTGATGACCGGCACGCCGGACACGAAGTTCGGGCGCTGTCCCTGGTCGCCGGAACCGAGCAGGTGCGCGTCGTCGAATCCCACGGTGGGGTTGAACGGATTGCCCGATTGAGCCTGCGCGATGCCGTCCAGCTCCCAGCCGCCCAACACCGCGTTGGCGGCGCGGGAACGAACGCCCGGCAGCCTCCAGATGAAATTGGCGAGGAAGTTGAGCCGGCTGTCGAAATCGGAGGAGCCGCGGTTGGCCGCCAGGTCGAATACCGTCGGCACCCTTTCGTAGTTATAGGAATCGTCGTGGATCGTCACCGAGTCGTTGTCGATCGAATGGCTCCAGACGAACTTGCCCTGGACGTAGAGCCCCTTCAGCGGCTGGGTGCGCACGCTGGTGAGAAGGCTGTGGTAGTACGAATCGAAGTCCGTTAAGTGGGGCTCGAGGTTGCCGAAAGCGGGGTTGACGGCGGGGTTGGTGGCCGGGAAGTAGATCGTGCCGTCGGGAAGGTACTCCGGAGCCGTAGTGTTGATGTTGTTGATGTCGCCGACCAGGTGGATGCCCCGCGACCCCGCATAGCTTGCCTCCAGCAGCGTGTTCCGCCCCACGTCGTGCTGGACCGCGAGCTGGTATTGCGCCGAGTATGGCTGGGAGGCATTGTAGGAGACGAAATTCGCCGACAGTGCGGGGTTGGAGGCGGTTGCGAGGGCTGCCAGCGCATTCGGAAAGACCGGCTTGGTGATGTTGTAATGCTCGTAAAACGGCGGCATCAGGATTCCCGACGTGGTCAGCTCACGCGTCCCCAGCAGATCGTTGAAGATGCCCCCGCCCGCGCGCACCACCGTGCGGCCGTCCCGGAAGGGGCTCCAGGCGATGGATGCTCGCGGCGCGAAGTTGAGCTTGGACGGATTCAGCCAGATCGGGCCGCCCAGAAGGACCTGGGTGTCCGTCAGCGGATCCGGCAGGGCCGCGGTCTTGTGGTCGCGCTCCTGGGGCGTGCTGGCGGTTTCGTAGCGCAACCCCACGCCGACGGAAAGCCGCCGGCTGATGCGCCAACTGTCCTGCACGAACGCCGCGAACTCGTTGTACCGCCAGTGCCGCTGGGTATCTGAAGCGACAGTCATGATCCCCAGCTTGTTCGGTTCCGCCTCGAGGAAGCTCTGCAGCGAAGAGAACTGATAGTAGCCGTTGCGGTCCAGGTCAGCGTTCTCGCCGAGCAGAATGCGGTCGTAGCTGGCGCCGAAGGAGATGGAATGGCTGCCGGCGATCTTCTCGGCGGAGTAGGACGCCTGGCTGTCGACATCGTTGAAGTGTCGCGGGGCGGTGCGCGCCGGCGTGCTTCCGAAGTCCGTCAGTCCTACGACCTGGATCGCGCCCATCTGCGAGCCGGGGATGAACGAAAGGTCGGAGGACGAGCCGGGCACGGAGGAGGTGGCGCCGTTGAAGATCTGGCTGAAGGCGGCGCGAAAATCGTGCACGATCCGGGGCGATTGCGCGAATTGGGCGGTCGTCTGCACGAGGTCGTAATGGGATTGATTGCCGAAGGTCCAGAACTGGTAGGGATCGAGCGTGGAGGTGTCCGAGGTATCGAAGGTGTATCGCGTGCCGAAGCGCCAACGGTCGGAGGGGACGAAATCCACCTTTCCCACGACGTAGTCCTCGGAGACCGTTCCAGACTGCGGGCCGATGTACTCTCCCGTCCCGTTGCCCAGGTCGGGGCCGTTCGGCAGCGGGTACAGGGCCAGGTAGGGGAGGATGCCCGGTGACACGTTCACGGGCTTCAGCACGCCGTTCACCGGGAGCAGGCCCTGCCGCGCCTGCGCATCCGGGACGGACAGGAGCTCGGTCTGGCCGGTGGCGCTGCGGAGGCCCTCGTAGTCGGCGAGGAAGAAGAGCTTGTTCTTCACCACCGGCCCGCTCAGCAACCCGCCGAACTGGTTCAGCCTGAGCGCCGGGATCTTGCCGGGCGGGTCGAAGAAGTTCTTGGCGTTCAGGGCGCTGTTGCGCAGGTATTCCCAGGCGGCGCCATGGAAGTCGTTGGCGCCCGATTTCGACACCGCCGTTATCACGCCGCCGTCGGTGCGGCCATATTCGGCGCTGAACGGGCTGGTGATAATCCGCAGCTCCGCCAGGGTGTCGATGCCCAGCAGGTTGCCGGCCGCGCTGGCCGGGGCGGAGCCCGTCGCGTCGTTGATGTAAATGCCGTCCAGGCGAAAGGCGTTCTCGCTGGGACGGTTGCCGTTGATGATCAGCTTGAGTCCCAGCCCCACGTCGGTGGCCTGCGTCGCCGTGGCGGGGACCGCCACGCCCGGCTGCTGGGCCGCTAGATCGAAGATGTCGCGCCCCTTCAGGGGGAGCGACTCGAGCTGGCGGGTGTCGATGGCGCTGCCCCAGTCGACAGCCTCGCTGTCGACCCTGGACGTTTCCGCCGTCACCTCCACGGATTGGCGCATGGCGCCCACTTTCAGCTCGATGTCCGCCTGCACCGTCACGCCGGCCGTGAGTTCGAGAACGTCCGTCTGGGCCGGCTCAAAGTTGGGGGCGCGCACATGGAGCCTGTACTGTCCGGGCACCAACTGCGCCGCACGATAGCGGCCGCGCACGTCCGTGGTGAGCCGCCGCTCGGCGTTGGTGTTGACCTCCACCACGCGCATTTCGGCGGCGTTCACGGCGCCGCCGGAGGGATCGCTGACGGTGCCCTCGAAGGCGCCGGTCAACTGCGCGCGTGCGGCCGCGGGCCCGAGCAGGAGCGCCGCCAACGTCCAGAGGATCGCTCTGGCTGGGGCAGCGACTGACCTGCGCTGCACGGTCTCGATGGCCTTCGAAACGGTAATCAGGGCAGCCTCCTTAGCCCGGATATTGCACCAACAATCGGCTGCGGCGCGCGATAGGGCCGCATCTACTTCGTTGCGCTGGCCCCAGAGGGCGCCCCCCGTCCTCGACGTAGCAGTCCGGTACGCCTGCGGGCGTCCCGCAAGCGCGCCTCGCATCTGCAGCCCTCTCATCGTGCCTCGCTGCGATCGTGGTGCAACATCCGGGCTAGTTCTTCGAGGAATCGCGTGTCGACCATGCTCCGGGCATCTATCGGCTGTGGAATGTAGCCTTGGCGGTACGCCCAGTCGATTCTCGTCTGCAAATCCCCCATGTGGAGCTCTCCTTCGTGCTCGAACGTGTCGCGGCACCCCCCGATCACCACCTTCGGGTCCAGGCCACTGGCCTTCGCGAACTCCTCCATGAATTTCGGCGTCTTGCCGGCCAGGAACTCCCGCGCGCCCCGGAAATAGGCCTTCAGGAAGCGCGCGCCGGTCCGCACGTCGCCGTCCAGGAGCCGCGATCCGAAGGCGATGAACGAGTACTGAAAATGCGGCAGCACGTCGGCCAGGCTCGGCCCGCGCACCAAGTCGAGGTCGGCCAGCATGGGCAGCAGCTCTGCGTCGGCCGACATCGCCGCGTCCACGCGGCCGGCGCGCAGCACCGCCAGCCGCTCGTGGGCGCCAACGGTGACGAGCTCGATGTCGGCGCGTGTCATGCCCTCGTGCTCCAGCAGCACGGACAGCGAGAACAGCTCGGCCGGCGTGGTGGAGGAGATGGCGATGCGGCAGTGCCGCAGCTGCCGCATGCTCTTCACGCCGTTCGGGAAGCGGCTGCGGCGCGCGTAAACGACGCCGTGCATGCTGCACTCCGGCGAAAGCACTTCCCGGCCGGCCACGATGCGCGCCCGGGCGCCGCGTTCCACGGCGTTCATCAGGCCGGCGCTCAGGCCGACGAAGCTCACGTCCTGCTTGCCGCCGGCCAGCAGTGGGATGCCCTGCGCGCTGGGCAACTCCCGCGTCAGCTCGATGTCGAAGCCTGCGTCGCTGAAGTAGCCGAACTCGTAGGCCGTGTAGAACGGGCTCATCGTGAGGTTGTGGGATACCCCCACCCGCAACCACGTCCGGCCGGCCGGAGCGCCGCGGCGGGAGCAGGAGATCAGCGCGCAGGCCGCCCCGGCGGACGAGATCAGGAACCTTCTACGCAGCATCGGGCCGGCGGACCTCCATGCCCAGGACGTGCAGCGGCAGCACCTTGCCCGTGCGCGTCGTCCACGGCTCCTCGAAGGCGACGGTGAGCCCTTGCGAGTGGTTCCACAGGCGCGCCGCCAGCGTGCCGCCGTAGCACTTTCGCAGCTCGCCGAGGAAGAACTCGCGCACGTCGGCGGCCGGCGCGGGCCGGATGCGCGGGCTGACGCGCAGCACCAGTTCCGTCTGCAGCCCGCCTTCGCGTTCCACCATCTGATAGTCGCCCGGCGCCCCGCCGAAGCGGCGCGGCAGCGCCGTCTCGAGGATCTGCACGACGTCGGAGCCGAACAGCGTCATGCCCTGGCCGGTCAGCTTGCCGTAGCTGAAGATGTCGCGCACCTGCGTGGTCATGCCCGCGGCCGAATATTCGCAACTGCAGGTGGCGGGTTCGATCACGCCGCTGTCGTCCATTTCGGCGTTGATCAGGAAGCGCGAGGAGAACGGCAGCAGGTTCGTGAACAGCAGGGAATTCACCTCCATGTCGGAAAGCGGGGCACGCCGCAGGCGGCTGACCACGGCCAGGCTGTCGCGGCGGATGTGGACGCAGTTGCCGGTCTTCATCTGCCGGCAGGCCATGCCCACGCCGCCCACTTCGCTGATCACGTAGGAGGGGTACACCTCGCAGCCCGCGGCCTCGATGAGGGCCCGTTTGGCGTCGGTCAGCGCTTCGCCGCCCACCAGCACGAGCGTCCCCGATATGTCCAAGCCGGCGTTGAGGGCAGCCGCCGCCACGCGCACCGCGGGGCTGACGAAGGCGCGCAGCATGCACGCGCGGCCCTCGCGTTTCCGCCGGGCGATGTATTCGGCAACGGGGCGGAAGTCGTCGGGCGGCAGCGCCCGCGGCCATGGAATTCGCGCGCCCACCGCGCGCCCAAAGGCGGCCAGGAAGTACGTTGCGGCGCGATAGTGCCCGCTGTCCCGCACGCTGCCGCTCACCGAGAACCAGCGCTCGAACCTGCCGCCCGCGCGCGATTGCCGCAGCGTGTTGTTCAGCCCTCCGGACGACGGGAGCAGCGGCGCCACCATCACGCGCACGCGTTCGTCGAGGCCGAATTCGCGCCGCTGCAGCGCGTCGTAGATGTCGCGGTACAGCTCCGACTCCAGGCTCTTCCGCGTCGGAGTCCCCGGGCTCCGGCTGCCGCTGCTGATGCCCTCTAAGTAGCCCCGGCTCGCCGGGTTCAGCAGCACATTCGGAGCGAAAGGAATCTCCCGCCCGCCGCGCACCAGCGGCGCCTTCCCTTTGAACTCGTCGTGCGTCAGGTACACGCCCTCCGCCGCCAGTTGGCTCAGTGTCGCCTCCAGCCCGCGCCCCTTCACCGCCGCCGCCAGGTCGCCATAGCCGCAGCCCGCCATCCGGAACAGCTCGTAATACGGGTTGGCCGGATTCGGGAACACGCGCCGTTGCGCGTTTTCCAGGAACCGCTCTTCGCGGTGCTCCAGCTGCTCGTGCAGCTTCTCCAGACCGCCCTGGTACGGGCGGCGCAGCATCCGGTAGATGCCCAGAGTCATGTTGGCGTAGTAGGAGAGCTCTGGAATCATGCCGCCGGCTCCTCCCACGGCGCCAGCCTGCGTTCCAGCTTCAGAAACAGCTGCTGGAACCCCAGCCCCAGCGCGCCGGCCAGCGCGATGCCCACGTACAGCTTCTCGATGGAGAACATCTCCCAGGCGTTCCAGATCATCGCGCCCACCCCGTCCTGGCAGTTCAGCAGCTCGACCGAAATGGTCATCACCAGCGCGCGGCTGAACGCCAGCCTGAGCGCGGTGAAGATCTGCGGCAGACAGGCCGGCAGGTACACCTTGCGGATCACCATCGCCCGGCCGGCGCCGTAGTTGACCGCCATGTCCACGTAGTTCCTGTTGACGGCCCGCACGGCGTCGGAAATCTGAATCAACATCAGCAGCGCCGTGCCCAGCCCCACCAGCAGGACCCGGGCGAGGTCATTGACGCCGACGAGCAACATCACCATCGGCAGCAGCGTCAGCCGCGGGGTCGCGTACAGGGCGGCGATCAGCGGCTCGAAGGCCCGCCGCACAGTGGACGAAACGGAGAGCAGCGCCGAGATGGCCGCGCCGGCCGCCACGCCCAACCCGAAGCCCGCCGCCGTTCGCTCCAGCGTGCGCAGCACCTGCCGGCCCGCTTCCCCGCTGGCGATCAGCCTCCCCAGCGTGACCAACAGCGTGGACGGCGCGGGGAAAAACAGCGGATCGAGCACATGGAACCTGGTCAGCGCCTCCCACCCCGCCAGCAGCAGCGCCACCAGCCATCCGCTTCTTGCCAGCGACACGACTGTCTTCATGGGGCGTAGGAGTAGCGGCTCGAACCAGCCGGCAGGTTCAGGCAGGCGAAAATCCGGCGCTTCAGCTCAAACACCTCCGCATCCGGCTCCAGCAGCGGACCGCGCGGCCGCTCCAGCGGCACGTCGAATTCGGCCGCGACTGTCCCCGGCGCGGGCCCCAGCGCCACGATACGGTCGCTCAACACCAGCGCTTCATCGACGTCGTGCGTCACGAACACCACCGTCTTCCGCTCCGCCCCCCAGAGTTCCATCAATTCCTGTTGCGCCCACAGCCTCGTCTGGCGGTCCAGCGCACCGAACGGCTCGTCCATCAACAGCACCGGCGCGCCGCTCAGGAAAGCGCGGATCACCGCCACCCGTTGCTTCATTCCCGCCGAAAGCTGGCGCGGGTAAGCGCGCTCCCGTCCCGCCAGGCCGTATCGCTCCAGCATGCCCGCCGCCCGCCCCTCACGTTCGGCCCGCCCCACCTTCTGCATCTCCAGCCCGAACGCCGCATTCTCCACCACGCTCATCCACGGAAACAGGCTGTTTTCCTGAAACACCAGCGCGGTGCTCAGCGCTTGCCCCGGCGCCTTCCCGAACAGTTCCGCGCTGCCCTCCGTCGGGCGCAGCAGCCCCGCCAGCACGTGCAGCAGCGTCGTTTTGCCGCAGCCGCTCGGCCCGACCACCGCCACGAATTCGCCTCGCCGAACGTCGAAACTGACGTCCTTCAGCGCGCGCACCGAATGGCTGTGATCCGGGTAGACAAAGCCCAACCCCGAGCAACTGAGTATCGTGTCCGACACAGTAGAGATTGTCTGATTATACACGGCATGTGCCGCCTTCCCGCCGCTTCATCCCAATCCGGCCGCCAGGCGCCGTCCGCAATCCCCGCCGCCCATCGTGATATCGTGACCCTTCGAGAGGTCCCATGCTGGAAAAAGCTCTGCCCGTCCTTGGTTTGCTCGCCCTGTTGGCCGCCGGCTCGCGGCTCCAGGCCCAGTTTCCCGCCGCCCAGATCTCCAACGGGAAAATCACCGCCAAGCTGTATCTGCCCGACCCCGATCGTGGCTACTACCGCGCCACCCGCTTCGACTGGTCTGGCGTCATCTCCAGCCTGCGCACCAAGAACCACGAGTATTTCGGCCAGTGGTTCGCGCGCTACGACCCCCAGCTCCACGACTCCATCATGGGACCGGTCGAGGAGTTCCTTTATAACGAACTCCCCCTCGGCTACGGTGAGGACCCGACAGGCAATACGTTCATCAAGATCGGCGTCGGCGTCCTGCGCAAGCCCGCCGGGGAGACCAAATTCGAGCGCTTCAAAACCTACGAGATCGTCGATGCGGGCAAGTGGACCGTCCGCCCGGGCCGCGACCGCATCCAATTCATACACGAATTGCAAGGCCCCTCGGGCACGGTCGGCGGCTACGCTTACCGCTACACCAAGACGATCCTTCTCGAGAAGGGAAAATCCGTCATGCGCATCGAGCACGCCCTCAAAAACACCGGCGCCAAGCCCATTCGCACGGCGCAATATGACCACAATTTCTTCGTCATGGACGGCCAACCCTCCGGCCCCGCCTCCAGCGTCAAGTTCCCGTTTGCACTGGTTCCCGTCCACCCCTTCGAGGGCGGCCTGGCCGAGGTCCGCGGTGGCGAAATCGTGTACCTCAAGGAACTCGCCGGCGAGCAATACGTGTTCGGCGAATACAAGGGCTTCGGCGGCTCCGCCAAGGACTACAGCATCCGCCTCGAAAATCGCGCCGCCGGCGCCGGCGTCCACATCACCGGCAGCCGCCCCATCACCAAGCTCATCTACTGGTCGATCCGCACCACCTTCTGCCCGGAGGCCTACGTCGACCTCGACGTCGCGCCGGGCCGCGAAGTGAAGTGGACCTACAGCTACGACTTTTACGACCTGCCACCGCTGACGAAATAGGCGCACCAACCTGATCCGCTTCGCATGTCGCCGCCCGTCCGGACACCCGGTTACACTGGAGTCTGATCCCTCCCATGGAACTTCTGGTCTTTGATCTCGACGGTACCCTCCTGGACACCACGCTCGATCTGGCCAACTCGGTCAATGCCACCCGCCTGTACCTCGGGCTCGCGCCGCTGCCCATTCCGCTGGTTGCCTCCTATGTCGGCAACGGCGTGCCGGTGCTGGTCCGCAAGTCCCTCGGCGCCCAGGCCAGCGATCAGCAGGTCGACGACGCCATCACCTACTTCATGGCGTGGTATCGCGACCACATGCTCGAACACACCCGCCCTTATCCCGGTGTCATCGAGGGTCTGGACCTGTGCCATCGCGAGGACCGCAAAATGGCCGTCCTGACCAATAAGCCCGTGCGCTTCTCCCAAACCCTGCTCACGGGTCTCAACATGGACAAGTACTTCTTCCGCGTCTACGGCGGCAACAGTTTTCCCGAGAAAAAGCCCAACCCCTTCGGCCTTTTCAAACTCATGGAAGAAGCCGGCGTCTCGTCCGAACGCACCTGGATGATCGGCGATTCCTCGGTCGACGTGCTGACCGCTCGCAACGCCGCCGTGCACTGCATCGGCGTGACCTACGGCATCAAGCCCGAGTCGCTGGCTACCAATCCCCCCGACCTGCTCCTGGATTCCTTGACCCAGCTCCCCGCCGCCCTGCGCCCCGCTGTCGCTTCCTAGACAGGCCTCATCGTCCCTTCGAAGCCGCGAATCCTGTTGCTGAGCCGCGCTTCGTGTGACCCAGCCGCGACCACAGGGAACGGTTGCGCTCGCGGTCGCGGTCCAGAGCTGGAGCTCCAGGTCCGAGCCTGCCTGCGTGAGCGAAGGTTGCCTCCCAGCCAACCCGGCGCCCCGGGCTGACATATACTCACGAGCGGGATCGACGCCCGGCGGCCTGCGCCACTGCCCGCTTCCCGCCGCCCCACCGCAAACTGACCGGCTTACCAGGGGACTCACCATGAAACGACGCGACTTCATCAAGGAATCGACCGCCGCCGGCAGCGCCTGGACCGTCGGCGGCACCCTCGCCTCCGGCCCCGCGCCGCAATCCGCACTCAGCCGGATCTTCCCGCCCCAATCAGGCCTGGAAACGCCGCCGCTCCGCGCCGACCGCCTCCCCGATCTCGCCCCCGCGCGTTGGATCTGGTACCCCTCCGGCCGCTGCCTCCAGAACACCTTCGTCCTCTTCCGCCGCGCGCTCGATCTTCCGGCCGCCTGCGTCCGTGCCGCCGGCTGGATCTCCGCCGACAGCCGCTATCTGTTGGAAGTAAACGGCCGCCGCATCCAATGGGGCCCCTCGCCCTGCGACCCGCGCTGGCTCGAGGCCGACCCCCTCGACCTCGCCTCGGCCCTCGCTGCTGGTCCCAACGTCATCGGTGCGACGGTCCTCTTCTACGGCCAGGGCGACGGCACCTCGCCCCTCGGCAAGCCCGGTTTTCTTTTCCATCTGGAAATGGAATGCGCCGACGGCTCGCGCCACACCGTGGTCTCGGACCCCTCCTGGCGGGCGCACCTGGCCCGCGCCTGGACCCCTGGCCACTACAAGCGCTGGTACCTCCGCGCCCTTCAGGAGGACTTCGACGCGCGGCTGTATCCCTACGGCTGGACCACCCCCGCCTTTGCGCCCAACCACGACTGGCTCCCCGCCATGCCGCTCGATTGTCCGCCCTCCAAACCGCCGCTGTGCTCCACCTACCCCGACTACCTTTTTGATACGGCCGGCGTGTCCGAGTCCTGCGCCCTGCGCCCACGCCGCATTCCGCAAATGAAGGAAACGCAGGAGCCCGCCCGTCTCGCCGAGTCAGTGTGGATCGTCTGGAAACGTCCCCCTGAGGAGTTCTTCGAGTGCCGCCCGCCCGACGCCTTCGAGGCCCTCCGCGAAAGCGCCACTCAGCCAATCGCGGAAGGCCAATGGAGGGTCGATCTCGACGGCGCGCGCGCCGCCGCGCTGACCTTCGAACTGCCCGAGCAGATGGTGGGCTGGCCTTATTTCAGCATCGATGCCGCGGCCGGAACGACGGTCGAGCTGATGGTGCAGGAGGGCCACACGGTGGGCGGCCCGGCGCTGTTGAATACGCATTTCGATAGCTGGACGCGCTTCATCTGCCGCGAAGGGCGCAACCGTTTCGAGACCTTCGACTACGAATCCTGCCGTTGGATCCAACTGCACATCCGCGGCGCCCGCGGCGCGGTAACAGTGAGCGACGTCGGCCTGCGCCGCCGCGTCTTCCCATGGCCGCGGCAGCCGCATGTCCGCTTTGAGGAGCCGGCGCTCGACCGCCTGATCGAAGCCAGTGTCAACACGCTCAACAACTCCGCGCTGGAGACGCTGATGGACGGCGCGGGGCGCGAGCGCCAGCAGTACAGCGGCGACGGCGGCCACCAGATGCGGGCTGTGCACCTGACGCTCGGCGAATCGCGTCTGCCCGCGCGCTACCTCGCCACCTACAGCCAGGGCATCACCAAGGACGGCTTTTTCCTCGACTGCTGGCCGGCCTACGACCGCCTGGCGCGGCTCATGGAACGCCAGTTGGATCTCACCACATGGGGCCCTCTGCTGGACCACGGTGTGGGCTTCAATTTCGACAACTACTACCACCACATGTACAGCGGCCGGCTCGACGACATCCGCGAGCCGTTCCCGCGGCTGCTGCGTTTCGCGCGCTACCTGGAGAGCCTGGTCCGCGCCGACGGCCTGCTGCCGGTGGAGGACCTCGGCGTGCCGGCGGTGTGGATCGATCACATCGCCTACCAGCGCCAGCGCCACAAGCAGTGCGCGTTCAACCTGTACGCCGCGGCGATGTTCCAACATGCCCTGGCGCCCATCTGCCGCGCCTTCGGCGACCGTGCCAACGAAGAGGCCGCGTTGAACTTCGGCAGGCAGCTGCAAGCGGCCACCGTCCGCCGCTTCTGGAGCCCCCAGCGCGAGACGTTCATCAACAATCTGCCGTGGCTCGACGAGGAGAAACAGCCACGGATGTGCGACCGGTCCCTGGCCACGGCGATCCTCTACGACCAATGCCCCGGCGGCCGCACCGCCAATCCGCTCCGCGCCCTGGTGGAGTGCCCGCCCGAGATGGGCTTCTCCTACCCGGCCAACGCGGGCTGGCGGCTGTGGGCGCTCGCCCAAGGCGGGCGCGCCGACGTCGTGGTGAAGGAGTTCCGCGAGCGTTGGGCGACGCTCGATTCCGTTCGTCTCAACAACACGCTGCAGGAGGACTGGGCGGCGCATCCCGACTCCAGTTCGGAGTGGAGCCACTGCCCCGTGGCGCCGCTCTACGTCACCCACCTGAGCCTGGCCGGCGTGCGCCCGCTGGAGCCCGGGTTCCGGCGCTGCGAGATCCGGCCGCAGCCGGCGGACCTGCAGACGATGGAGGTAACCACATACACGCCGCTGGGGCCGCTGGTGGTCGAGACGCACGGCAAACTGGGCGCGCGCGATATCGCTCTGAACCTCCCCGCCGGTTGCGCCGGCGAGCTGGTCGTGCACAGCGCGGAGAAGCTCTCTCTCCCAACGCTCGCCGCCCCGGCTCCCTCCGGCCATGTGAGCTACCGCCTGCCCGCTGGCGAAACGAAGCTCCATCTGATCGCCACCTGAGCCGGTGCAGCGGCCATCTTCAGAATCAAAGCATCCAATGCCGGGGTGTGCGATTCTAAATCCCTAAGGGATGCCCCCGCGCACGCGGACAATTCTGCCAGGTGGTGCTCGTCGCGCGCTGATCGCGCTGCTGGCGCTCGTGTGCCTGCTCACACCCGTGGCGCCGCTCGCGGCGCGACAAATCGCGGCCGCAACGGGCGGCGGCACCTGCGGCATGGCCTGCTGCAAACGCAGTGGCCACTGTTGCTGCCGCAAGCCTCAGCCCGCGTCGCAGGGACCGGCATGGTCGGGCCCCCGCTGCCCCGCCGGATGCGCAGCAGCGGTTCAACCGGTGCCCTCCGGCCCCGGTTTGTTCAAACCGGCGGAATCGGCATCCCCGTTCTCCGTGGCCGCGGCCGCGCCGTTGCCCATCCGCGGGTTCAACCGCACCTCCGCCTGGCGTCCTCCCTCGCTGTGCCAGCGTCCGCCGCCTGGCCCCTCGCTCTAGAACCCAATTCAATCTGAATTCCACCGCTTTTTTCAGACCCGCGGCCTGTGGCGCGCCATCGCGCCGATTCAGCGCCGCGAACGGAAGCGAGCGGTTGTGCGCTTGTGTTCGAAGCCACTGCGGCACTCTACGAGTGCAAGGGAAAGGGAGACTCATGCATTCCGTGATTTCATTCCGTACTCGATTTCTGTTCATCTGTCTGCTGGCCGGCATCATCGCGCCTCAAGCCGTGCCCGCGACCATCTTTGGAACGGTCCGCGGCATGGTCCACGACCCCACCCATCGCCCCGTCGCCGGGGCCCAGGTGACCTTGAGCGCGGCCAATTCCAGCTATTCCCGCACCGCGTCCAGTGGCGCCATGGGCGAGTTTGAATTCCAGGCCGTTCCGGTCGGCGAATACACCGTCCGCGCCGTGCAATCGGGCTTCGAGGACGTCCTACAGGAAGTCACCGTCACCTCCGGTCACTCCGGCTATCTGCACCTGCAACTGCAGCTCGCCGGCCAGCGCCAGTCAGTCGAGGTGACCGAAACCCCGGGTCCCGCGGTCGAAACGGCCACATCTCCGCTGACTCTGGTCAGCCGCCAGGATATCGACTCCACCCCCGGAGCCGATCTCAGCAACAGCCTGGCGATGATTACCAATTTCGTCCCCGGCTCCTACATGACCCACGACCAGTTACACATCCGCGGCGGCCATCAGGTCACCTGGGAGATCGACGGCGTGCCCATCCCCAACACCAATATCGCCAGCAACGTCGGCCCTCAGGTCGACCCCAAGGACATCGATTATCTCGAGGTCCAGCGCGGCGGTTATGCGGCGGACACCGGCGACCGCACCTACGGCGTCTTGAACGTCGTCCCGCGCACCGGCTTCGAACGCGACCGCGAGATCGAGCTGAGCACCACTTTCGGCTCCTTTGACCAGACCAACGACCAAGTGAGCATCGGCGACCACACGGAAAAGCTGGCCTGGTACGCCAGCCTGGACGGCAATCGCTCCGACTACGGCCTGGAAACGCCCGGGCCGCTGGTCAACCACGACCGCGTCTGGGGCTTGGGCGGTTTCGCCTCGCTGATTTACAATGCGACCCCCGCCGACCAGCTCCGCGCCGTCGTCTCCTCGCGCGGCGACGATTATCAGATCCCCAATACGGAGGCACAGTTGGAGGCCGGCATGCGCGACGTCGAGCGCGAGCGCGATGTCGCCGCGACCTTCACCTGGGCGCATCAGCTTTCCGGCGGCGCTCTGCTCACCGTCTCGCCGTTCATGCATTTCAACCGCGCCGACTATGACGGCGATCCCAACGATACGCCCGTCGCAACCCTCCAGCACCTCGATTCAACCTACGCCGGCGCGCAGATCGCCTGGAATCTCGTCACCGCTCAGCACAACGCCGCGGCCGGCGTCTACGGCTTCGCTCAGCACGACGACGATCTCGTCGGCATCACCGACACCACCGTCCCCGTGAGCGTCAAAAATGCCTGGTCCGCCGAGGGCGGTCTCGCGGCCGTGTTTCTGGAAGATCAATGGAAGCCCCGCCCGTGGCTGACCCTGACCCTCGGCCTGCGCCTGACGCATTTCAATGGCGCCGTGGCCGAGAACGCCGCCAACCCGCGCACCGGCGCCGCCATCCGCATCCCGCGCCTCGGCTGGATCGTGCGCGGCTTCTTCGGCACCTATTACCAGGCCCCGCCGCTCTCCACCGTCGAAGGCCCGGTGCTCGACTACGCCGCCACGCAGGGCTTCGGCGTCATCCCGCTCCCGGGCGAGCGCGACCAGGAGAACCAGGCCGGCCTCGCCATCCCGCTCCACGGCTGGACCCTCGACTTCAACAGCTTCCGCCAGCGCGCCGTGAACTTCTTCGATCACAACGCCATCGGCAACTCCAACGTCTTCTTCCCCTTGTCCATCGCCGGAGCGCGCATCTGGGGCAATGAATTCACGCTCCGCTCCCCGCGCCTGCGCCGCCGCGCCCAGGCCTCCATCGCCTACTCCTATCAACACGCCGAAGGCCAAGGCGCCATCACCGGCGGCCTGACCGATTTCTCGTCCCCCGCCTCCGGCTGGTTCCTGTTGGACCATGATCAGCGCCAGACGTTGCACGGCAACCTCAGCGCCTCGCTGCCCGCCCGCGCCTGGCTTTCGCTCAGCGCCTATTACGGCTCGGGCTTCACCGACGGCTCCAGCCCCGTCGCGGCCCATCTCCAGCCCCACACCACCTTCGACGTCTCCCTCGGCAAAGCGCTCACCGAGCGCCTCTCGCTCTCGCTCAACGCCCTCAACGTCGCCAATCGCCGCTATCTTCTCGATAACAGCCAGACCTTCGGCGGTACCCACTACGCCGACCCGCGCCAGCTCTATGTCCAGTTGCGCTACCGCTTCCGTTACTGACGTGCCCGCGTGCGCATGCTCCGAACCGCAGCGTTGCAGTCCGGCTTCCGAAGGACAAGCGAAGTGGAGATGGGCGCCTGGCCGGCGCGCTACCAGTCCACCTCCAAGCGGTAGATCTCGACTGTCGACTGCCCCGCCAAGACTACCGGTTCCCCATCCGGAGTCCAGAAAATGCCGGGAGCGAGGTTTCCCTCCAGACCGAACTCCTTGATGCTGCGGATTTCCTCCACCTTGCGCACGGCCACCTCGATGCGGACTATGGTCCCGAGGATGCCCCCGTAGATGTATTTGCTGTCCCTCGACCAGGTGGGGAACCCAAAAAACTTTGCATCGACGTCCGCCCAGCGTCGGGTTTCGAAATCATAAATGACAGGCTGGTTCCACTCGAAAGTGAGCGCTATGAGATGTTTCCCATCGGGGGACCAGCGCGGCGAAAACATCCCCTCCGAGCCAGGCACCATCCGTACTTGGCTGGTCTCCAGATCCACGATCGAGATGCGTCGATCCGGCTTAGGAACGAGCGCGTACTCCCACGGTGCGAATACCAGTTGCTTTCCGTCGGGAGACCAGTTGGGGTCGAAGCCCGGACCGTTCACGCCCTTCACCGGATCGGCTTTGCCGCCGTTCGCGTCGATGGTGTAGATCCGGTGAGACTCTCCATGAGTTCCCTTCCTGACTGCGGCGAAGGCCAGGCGTTTGCCGTCCGGCGACCAGCGGGGCATGTAGGTCAGAAGGCCATCCTCCAGAAGGACTTTGTCGCTGCCATCGCGCCTGCATTTCCATAGCTCGCGCTCTGGAAAACTCACGTAAGCGATCCATTGTCCGTCGGGCGAGTAGTCCAGGCAGTCGGCAGAAAGTCCCCCCAGGTAGGGCTCGAAATGGTCCGTCTGCCGGTTGAGCTTCATGAGCTCCCCGTGGCGCACCAATCCTAATGCGTAGATCACGCGCGGATCCGCAGGGTCCTCCGAGGGGATGAAGTAGCGGGACGAACCGGCCGTCAAGCGCTGCGGCTGCGGAGGCCTCATCCAGCCGAGCCAGCGCCGGCTCCCGCGTACGTAAATCTCCCCCTCGGAGACGAAGTACAATCTCTTTCCGTCGGGCGACCAACTAGCTTCTCCTTGCTCGGCCTGATACCGCGGCAGCAGGGGCCGCATGCCGGTTCCGTCGGTCTTCACCTCCCAGAGCTTCGTCGGACCACCATTGCTAATCCCGAACTCGATCCGCTCGCCCGAAGGATGCCAGATTGTGTCCGAGGGCTGCTTCCAATCGATCCGGGCGACCAGCCTTTCCGGTCCGCCGTCCACTGGACGTGCAAACAAGCCCTCTTTGCCGGCTCTTAGCAGCGTCTTGAGATCAGGGGAGACGGAATAAGTGTCGCTTGCAACGGCTTCACCAATCTGTCGCGGCTTAGTCCCATCGAATCCTGCCAGCCAGAGTTCTCCCCGGGTGGGGACATTTAGCGTAGCCTGAGATCTTATCAGGATGACGCCTTGCCGGGAGTCTACCAGCCGCGGCGAAGCCACATAATCCGGGTTAAGGAACGGCATCCTTTCCCGCCTCGGCTCGCCCCCCTCAGTAGAGATGGACCAGAACTGGGTCGCAAGCCGATGATCCGGCGATGAGTCCGCCACGGTGTACAGAATCCTCCCACCATGCACGGCCAGGAATCCGTGCTGACCCTCGTTGGTCAACTGAGTCACCGACGTCCTGGGCGCCGGGACCGGCCATAATCCGGTCACCAGGATGGCCGCGATCAGCGCGCCCGCGGCCCACCACAGCCGCGCATGCGAACGCGCCGATTTCTTTTCCGGGGCCGGGGCTTCTACTGGCCGCTCCAACTCTGCCTTTGGCGCCTCCGGCTGCACCGGCTTCGGCTGTTCCTGTTCCACCGGCGCCACGAAGCGGTATCCGCGCCGGGCCAGGGTTTCGACGTAGCGCGGCCGGTCGGCGGAGTCGCACAGCGCTTCTCGAAGCTTGTTGACGGCCTTGTTGAGGCTCTGCTCGTAGTCGACGAAGGTGCCGTCGGGCCACAGCCGGCGGCGCAGGTCCTCGCGCGAGACGACCTCGCCGGGCCGCTCGACGAGAGTGCGAAGGACCTCCCAGGGCTGGTCCTGCAAGTGGATGCTCAGACCGTTCTTGCGCAGCTCGCGCGCGGCCTCGTCCAGTTCGTACGGGCCGAAGCGGAACTTTCTTCCCTGGCTTTCACTTGCGGGCATGGACATTCCTCGGTACAGATCGGTAGCAGTCTAACACCCCGCTGCGACCGTGACAATCGGGGAATAACACCTCATAATCCGTTGTCGTTTCAATCAGCTACGAGGGAAGCCGGCGATGAATAAGCGATTCAGCGAAGGTTCCGTCCCGCTCCATGGAGCTTCCAGGGCAGGGGCCGCAAGTTGGGGCCATGAAAACCCCAAACACCCTGCTCTGGACGCTCCTGATGGCCGCCGCCTCCTGCACCGGCCAGACTCTGGTCATCGGACTCTACGATTACTCGAACCTCTCCGCCAAGGAGACCACGCGGTTCATCGAAACCGCCGGCCGGGCGCTGGGCGAATCCGGCATCCAGGTTTCCTGGCAATACTGCCGCGGAGCGCTGGCGGCGACGCCGGGAACGATGTGCAGCCGCGAGTTGCGGGACAACGAGATTGTAATGCGGCTCAACCCGGCCGGACTGCCCCGCTCCAACGGCGGGCGCACCGAGCACCTGGGCCTCACGCCGGTCACCGCGGATGGCGGGCAGTTCGCTTCCGTGTCGGTGAAGGCGGTGAAGGAGCTGGCGGCGGAATTCGGCGTGCCATTCGAAACTCTGCTGGGCTACGCCGCGGCGCACGAGACGGGCCACTGCCTGCTGGGCCCCGGCCACTCCAGCTCGGGACTGATGCGCGCCGCCTGGAACCGCAAGGACGCCGAGGCGATGACCCGGCTGAGCCTGAACCTGAGCAAGCAGGAATCGAAGAAGGCGGTCGCCCGGCTGGCGGCGCTCGAGCCGGTGGCGGCGAGATAGCAAGCGCGGCATCGTCCGCCAGCTCCACGAGGAGGACCGGAAGCGCCTCGAAGAGAGCCCGATAAGAGGATGCCCGCGCACGGCGGGGTGGACACGCCGAAGCAGTAGGCGTCCTGGGCGCCGCGGGCTCGCCGGTAGGTGGAGTCGCGGAATCGGCGGCGGGTTTCAGCGCCAATCGCACGCTGGTTTTATGCCGTCGCACGATGGGGGACTGTTTCGGCGCGGCGCACCCGGATCCTGATCTCGACGCGCGACCCGAGCCGGTTGAGGATCGACATCAGGCGATCCACGGTGAAGCGGGCGAGGTCGGCATTGCGGAGGCGCGAAAAGTCGGCGGCCGCGATGCCCGTGCGGGCGTGTGCGGCGCGCACGGTCAGGCCTTCCCGGTCGAGCGTCTTGATGATCTCGGCGGCCAGAATGGCCTTGAACTGCTGCGCATCCGCGTTCTCATGCCCCAGGTCGCGAAACACATTGCCGCTGCCCCGCACCACGTCCAGCGTTGTGTCTCTCATGCGAACGTCTCCTTCAATCTCTTCAAGCGGTCGCGGATGAATTCAATTTCGCGTCTTGGCGTCTTGACACCCTGCGTCGATTTCTTCTGGAATGCGTGCATCACCCATAGATCCTCGCCGATCTGCACCGCATAGACCACGCGGAACGCATCGCCCTCAAATGGCAGAGCAATCTCGAACACGCCGGATCCGAACCCGTGCAAAGGCTTGGCCACGTCAGCCTTGCCGCCTTCGGCCGCGATTGTCAGAGCGGCAAGGCAGATCGATTGAGCCCCAGTCGGGAAGCACTCGAATTCCTTCAAGGCTGCGCGGACCCATGAAACAGGCCTTGTCTTCCTGGTCATCCTCGGCCCGCTAGCGCCTGTCGCTCACGTCGCCATGTTGTCATATTTGCCAACAGACGTCAACTGGGAAGGGGTGGTCTGAAGAGCGGTGAGAGCGTTTCAATCCCGTTTCCATTGGACGTATCCATGGGACAATAGAATCGAGATGGGCGCCGGCAGGCAGTCGCGCGGGCGCTGGAGCGTTTCTCCGGAGGCGCTTTGCGCGTGCGAGGCAAAGTCCGGTCTCCATAGGGCAACGTGCCGGTTAACGGCCGGGGGGGCGGGCTCAAAGCCTGTTTCACGGATCAGTGCCACAGAAAATATACCGCCGGCGGGTCCTCGGATCCGCAGGTAAGGGTGAAAAGGTGCGGTAAGAGCGCACCGCGTTGCGGGTAACCGCAATGGCAGGGAAAACCCCACGCGGAGCAAGACCAAATAGGGGAGGATGGCTTGGCCCGAGCCGCTCGACTCCCGGGTAGGTCGCTTGAGCCGGTCAGTAATGGCCGGCCTAGAGGAATGACTGCCGCCCGGCCGTGAGGCCGGGACCAGGAACCGGCTTATCGCCGCGCCCATCTCATCATCAGCCGGCTGATCGCCGCTATCCTCCCGTGGGATGAAATCCGACGCCCGGTGTTTTCCCGGGGGCAAAGATAGTTGACAATAGGCGTATGCGATTCAAGCTGCCTGTGCGCAAACTCGCGGGTTGGTGCGCCATGGCAGCGCTCGGCGGCGTGGCGCTGGCCCCGGCGGCGCGGGCCGAGGCGCGGTCGATCGTGTTCGTGTTCGGTCCGGCCGGTACGGAGACGGGGCGTGTGGCCGCGCGCGCGGCGGCGGCAACGGCACGCCAATGGTTAAAGAATGACGGCGCCAGCGCGGAGATCCGCCGGGCGGGATCGGCCGCGGCCCTGGCACTCTCCGCCCAAGCGCCGCCCAAGCAATTCGAGCAGTCTTTTCTCGATGCCGCGCACCAGGCGCGGGAAAGCGATGCCGCCGGTTTTTTGAGCGCGCTGGATCTGGCCTCGCAGGTGCTCTCGCGGCGCCCGGGAATGCGGCTGATTGTGGCCCTGGTGGAGGGTCCGCCCGTGTCCGGCGAAGCCGAAGTCACGGTCAGGCAGATCATCGATTTCTGCCAGCA
>JBKQPG010000060.1:0-12347 GCA_052145115.1 Bryobacteraceae bacterium | reverse complement strand
ATCGCGCGCCGCAGCCGATTGTTGGTGAAACATCCGGGTTAACGTCGCGCCGAGGGAACCCAAGCGTGCCGCCGCGGCACGCGCAGAGTGTCCCCTCCGGCCAAATCCGACATTTCGACACGACACTCATTTTCTCGTTATCAGAACTCCCCTAGAGCCCTTCACCCGCCCTTGGAATGGCACGCTATCCCAATGAATCTGAAAGCCATTATGCCCATCCAGACGCCTCCGCCAAGCCACTCCACCCACCCCGCAAAATGCGACACTTTGCGACACTACTGTCGCATTCTGTCGATTTGCGTCGAATGCCCTCGCGCCGCCCACGCCGTGCGCTTCGCTAATTCGCCCCTTATTCGCTCTTGACAACAGGGTGTATCGTTAAGCAGGGACAGGGGTTGTTCCAAATTGGCTTTGTTCCGCCAAATACGTTTTCGTGGCGCAGGCACTCCCGCCTGCCGCGTCGGCATTTGTGCCCACGCTTGCCGCTCTTTGACAATCGAATATGTAGCGAAATGCTGACCGAAAGATAGCCTCGTAAATTATTGAATCCAAAAAGCAAAGTCCAAAACTGGCTTTGTTCCTTCAATTCCTGCATTTAGTGTCGCGCGAGCCGGTCGGGGCCATGCCGTCTCAGGACCGGGTCACACGCGGTTCTGCTACTCCTTGAGCGGCGGTCGCAATGAGCTGGCGCAAGCTAGGGTGCTGCACGAATCTCCGGCGTTGATTACAATTCCAGACAGGTGCGACTCATCTCGATTGCATTCCTGATAGCGCTGGCTGCGGCGGCATACGGCCAGGCGCCCGATTCGCCCGAAGTGATCGTGCGCCAGGCGCAGGAGGCGCATCGTGCGGGCGACATGGCCACGGCCATCCGGCTGTACCGCGAGTTCCTGAAAGACCACCCCGAGGTGGCCGAAATCCGCTCCAATCTGGGCGCCGCGCTGGCGCGCGACGGCCAGTTCGAGGCCGCCATCCAGGAATACCGCGAGGCGCTCAAGAAGCTGCCCAGCCCCGGCATCCGGCTGAACCTGGCGCTGGCCTATTACAAGCTGGGACGGCTGCCCCAGGCGGCGGTGGAGCTCGAAACCGTTCATAAGATGCAGCCCGACGCGCTGCAGCCGCTCTACCTGTTGGGCGACTGCTGGCTGCAGATGGGCCAGTCCCAGCAGGTGATCGACCTGCTGACGCCGCTGCAGCACAAAGACCCGGATGATAAGGTGGTCGCCTACATGCTCGGCACGGCGCTGCTGAACCTGCACCACGCCGACCTGGCACAAGTGGTGCTGGACCGGATTTTCAGGGCGGGCGAATCGGCCGAAACGGCGCTGCTCCTGGGCACCAGTGAATACGATGACCACGACAACAAGGCCGCGCTGGCGCACTTCAAGAGGGCCGTCGAAATCAACCCCACGCTGCCCGGCGCGCGCTCCTACTATGCCCGCGTCCTCAGGGACTTGGGCGAAACTGACGCAGCCGCCGTGCAGTATCGCGAGGAGCTGAAGCTGAACCCTTACGATTATGTCTCCAACCTCGACCTTTCCCTGCTGTTGAAAGAAGAGGGCAAGACGGACGAGGCGCTGGAGCACGTGGACCGCGCCCTGCGGGTGCGGCCGGGCGACCCCGGGGCGCTGTACCAGCGCGCCACCATTCACGTGCTGCAATCCAAGAACGACCAGGCGCGCCAGGAACTTGAGGCGCTGATCAAGGAGTACCCGAACTTCACCGAGGCCCACGTCTCGTTGGCCACCACTTACTACCGTCTGAAGCGCAAGGAGGATGGCGACCGCGAACGCGGGATCGTGCGCCAGCTTCAGGAAGAGGAGCAGAAGCGGCAGGAGGCAAGCCAGAAGCAGGCGCCGGTTGCGCCGGGCGCCGCGCAGCCTCCGAAACAGTAAGCTCTCTTGTTCAACCGCCGCCTGCAACCATCCGCCTCGGGAGGATGCAGCTCTGAGCTGTCCTATTTCCGGCTCTACCCCTCGCCGCGCCGCAAGGAAGAGACCCGATTCACCAGCGGCTCCATGGCTGGGCTGGCCAGTACGATGCACCCGCGGCGGCTGCCGGACTCGAGCGCTGCACTGCGGTTGGGGAAGTAGACGGAAAGACCGGGTTGGCGGTCGAACGGGAAATCGCACAGGCTGAGGCGCTTGCCCGCCCCGTAATGATCGAACCCATAGCCGGGCTCGCCCGGCACTTCGAAGTCGTCGATCATGATGACGAAGTTCGCGCAGCGCTCGAAGATGATGCGGACCTCCTCGGCCAGCGGCAAATCCTCGTTCCAATGGGCGTCCAGATAGAAGAACGTGCGCTGTTGGCCGGCCAGCGGCAGGTTCCTGAGGAATGCACGGGAGTCGCCGTGAGTCAGTTTCACGGTGGGCAACTGGCGCAGGCGGCGAGCGGCGAATCCGTAGAAGACGGGGTCGGCTTCCACCGTGTAAACGGGGACCCCGGGCGCGTTCGTCGCCATGAAGAGAGTCGTCGAACCGCGAAACGTCCCGGTCTCGATGATGGCTTCAAAGCGGCAAGCGCCGACCAGGTCGCAGAATATGGTCTGGCGAAAGCGCTGGCCGTTGAATGGCCCGCCCGAGAGGTCCGCGTGGCCGGGAAACAGGAGGTATTCCAGTGTGCCCCGGACACGCGTCCGGCGCAGCCGAACTCCAATCCGGTGGAACAACCCGGCGGCGAGCTTGGTGGGCATCGAAGACCCTCGATGATATCATTCGCGGCTTTGAGGCGGTCACGGAAACGGCGAGGAGGGGGCAATTGCCCCTGAGAGGCGGGAGGCGGAGAAGGGGAGGTGGGTCGAATCTCCCATAGCAATCAAGATGGAAATGTGCGATTGCATTGAAACAGCGTGACTTGACCCACTGTCGAAGGCTGGAAGGCAAATTGCACGCAGTCATGGGAGAATCCAATAAGGACTTCTATGGCGACCACCCCTCAGGCCAAGACGCATGAACCTCTCAAGACGCTGCCGGGCGACGATATCCGGCAGATTCTATGGCGCTTTTCCGAACGCTATGACCTGGCCATGCTGGTCCAGTCGGTGCGCGCCGTGGCGCGCGGGCCGGTGGCGCGGCTGGTGGCGGCAGGCGGGCGGCTGACGCACGAATGGACCCCTGATAAGAACGCGTTGCTGGCGGAGTTCGACAACGCCGGCATCACCTCGGCGTACATGGATCCGGAGGTCGGCGGGTACATCGAGGGTCCGAAGAACCTGGCGCTGGCGCTGATCGCCTACGAACTCGCGTGGGTCGACGCGGGGGCAGCGACGGGGTCGCTGGCGGGGTGCCTGGCGCTGGCGCCAATTCACGAACGTGGGACGCCTGAGCAACGGGCGTACTACATGGGTATGGCCGCTCCGGGGCCGGGCAAGACGCCGTGGCGCGGGGCGTTCGCGCTGACCGAGCCGATTCCGTTCGTCGGCGTCGAGACCGGCATGCTGTCTGGCAAAGTCCGGATCGTGGACTGGCCGGAGGGCGGCGAGCCGACGCTGGAGGTGAGCAAGCGCGGGCGATTCATCACCAACATGGGCTTTGCCAACTTCGTGACGGCGGCCGTGGATTCGGACGACCCGCGGATCCAGGGCTCATGCATGGTGATTCTGGAAGAGGGCGATCCGGGCATTTACGACCGCGGGACGCCGACGAAGAAACTGGTGCACCAGCTTTCCTCGACTTCGGACCCGGTGCTGCAGTCGCGGGTGCCGGCGTCGCGCATCGTCGGTGGTTACAAAGTGGTGGACGGCAAGATCGTTCCGACCTACAACCACGGCGAGGTGATCGAGGCGGTGTTCCGGCGGACGAGGGTGGCGGTCGGCATCATGACCTCGGCCAAGCTGCTGTCGGCGATCGAACCGCTGATCCGGTACCAGCGAGACAGGTTTCGCGGGTCAGGGACGGTGCCGCCGGGCTCGCCGCGGTACGAGCTGGGATTGCAGATGAAAGAGGACGTGACGCACCGGCTGCTGGACATCTGGGCGGCGGGAGAGGCGTCGGCGGCGCTGGGTTTTGCGGCGGCGCGGCTGTACGACGAACTGGATCCGGTGGAGAAGCAGAAGGACCAGGTGCTGGCCGAGGCGGGCGTCAAGGGCGGGATGGGGGCGTTTAAGTACCTGAAGAAGCGCATGCCGGAGGCGCTGGAGTTTATCGATCTGGAGTCGCGGCCGGAGGCGATGCGCAACAAGTCGCGTTACCAGGCTCTCAAGGCGGACCCGGTGGTGCAATACCTCGTGCTGGACGCGCAGGCCAACGTCTTCTGCCCGGCGGGGAAGCTGTGGAACACGGGCCACGGGTCGCGCATGATGCGCGAGGCGGTCAGCCTGATGGGCGGCTACGGGATCACCGAGGACTGCCCCGGATTCCTGGGTTACAAGTGGATGGACACGCAGCTCGAGGCGACCTACGAAGGCCCCGAGGCGGTGCAGCGGCGGCATCTGACGGCCACGATGACCAACGAGGTGTTCCTGGCGCAGTTCCGGACGTGGATCACGGATCTGCGGCGGATGGCGTCGCATCACCCGGCGACGGGCGCGTGCACGCTGGCCTCGGCGATGCACCTGTGGGTCTGGACGCTGGAGCACCTGCTGCACAGCGCCGACGCGGATGGGCAGAAGCTGTACCAGCCCAACCGGCAGGGCGTGACGTTCCCGATGGCGGACGCGCTGTGCTGGCTGCTGGCGTCGCGGCAGCAGATGCTGGACGTGCAGTACCTGAGGGAGCAGGGGCCGCTGAACCCGGCGCTGGGCGAGGGACTGGAGGGGACGCTGCAGTTCCTCACCGAGCTGTGCCACTTACAGGCGGCGCAGGCCGCAGGCGAGGTGTCGAGGGTGTGTTCGACGCTGGTGTACGGCTACCTGCGGCACCCGGGCTGGGAGGGCTGCAACTCCTGCGCGACCGAGGACGAGCTGTTCGCGATCGAGGGACTGGTGCCGGGCGCTTCGGGGTTCACATCGGAGTACGTGCGCTCGGACGGCACGCATGACGCCAAGGCCGGACCGTGCGTACAGCCGGTGGGGCTGGGCGATTTCATCCGTCTGCGGACCAAGCTGGACGGGTGCATGGCGGGTTCGATGCTGGCGCGGGACGATGCCGCGGAGTCGCTGCAGAAGGTTATGATTCCGGCAGCGCTCGACTATCCGCAATGAGACCCGGGCGGCGCACATTCGCTGGAGGCATCTCGAATGAGCACATTGCCACCACCTGAAAACAGCGAGGACCAGCCGCCGGCAGCGGGACTGGATGCGGACGTGGTGTGCGTCGGTTTCGGACCGGCGACGGCGGGTTTTCTGACCGTGCTCACGCGGCTGCTGGCGGACCCGGAAGCGGCGCCGCTGCACAGCCGGGCGATAGCTGGCATGCCGCCGCAGGTGCTGTGCTACGAACGGGCGGACGACATCGCGTTCGGAGTCTCCGGTGTGGTGACGCGGGCGCGTGCGATTCGCGAGACGCTGCCCGGGCTGGACGTGGCCGAAATCCCGCTGGCGGCGCGCGTCAACAAGGAGAAGCTGCTATACCTGCTGGACCCGCATGGGGCTTCGCGGCGGCCGGGCTGGATGCGGCTGGCGGACGCAGTGTTGAAGCGGCTGGCGGGCTCTGCGCAGGCCTTCGCATTGCCGTACATCCCGCCGTTCCTGCACAAGAAGGACGGCTACATTTTTTCGCTCGGTCAATTCATGCAATGGGCCGGCCAGCAAGTGATGTTGTCGGGCCAGGCACAGGTGTGGCCGGCAACGCCGGTGGCGGAGCCGCTGGTGGAACATGGCCAGGTGCACGGCGTCGTGCTGGCGGCCGACGGCAGCGCGGTACGCGCGGAACTGACCGTAGCCGGCGACGGGCCGATCGGGCCGGTGGGCCGGCGCCTGGACGAGATATTCGGCATGCCCGCAGGACACGCCCGAGATGAGTGGGCCGTGGGCATGAAGATGGTGGTCGACCTTCCGGCGGGCTGCACTCTCGAGGAAGGCACGGTACTGCACACCATCGGCTACCCCGAGCCGGAGATCTTCGGCTTCCTGTACGTCCACCCGGGGCGCGTCGCCTCCGTGGGCATCTTCGTGCCGTCGTGGCTCGATTCGCCGGTGCGGACGGGCTACCGCTATCTGCAGCATTTCATCACCCACCCGGCACTGTGGCAGCATTTGCGGGGCGGACGGCTGCGCAGTTGGGGCGCCAAGAGTTTGCTCGAGAGCGGGCGGCGGGGCGAGCCGCATCTGGTCGGGCGGGGCTATGCGCGAATTGGGGAAGGCTCGGGTTCGACGAATGTCCTGACCGGGTCGGGCGTGGACGAGGCGTGGCTGACGGGCAAACTGCTCGCCGAGGCAGTGCACGAGCTGTGGCGCGAGGGACTGCCGTTGAGCAAGGAGCATCTGGAGGCGCGCTACGTTGAGCGGCGGCGGTCGTCGTGGCTGGAAAAGGAATCGATGATTGCGGAACGCGCAAGGAATGGGTTCCAGCGCGGCATTCTGCGGGGGTTCGTGGGCATGGCACTGGCGGGGTTCACGTCGGGCACGCTCGGCTTCAGCCACCGCAAGGAGAAGGCGCCACGCTCGGTCGAGGATTTCTACAAAGGCCGCCTGACGCCGCAGCGCATCCACGACTTGCGCGCCGACTGCCTGGAGAACGCGCGGCCGCTGCACGATGCCCTGATGGAAGCCGCCGGCTGGCCGGCCATCGAGTATGACGGGCAGCTTCTGATTTCGCACCAGGACGCGCTGCTGATGGGCGGCAAGGTGCAGGCGCCGGCCGATTTTCCGGATCATGTGGTGTTCCGCAACCCGGAGTTGTGCTGGGCCTGCACCGACCGGCTGTGCATCGAGATCTGCTCGGGCGAGGCGATCCATGCGGGCGCGGACGGCGCGCCGGTGTTCGACCGCGAGAAATGCGTCCACTGCGGCGCGTGCATCTGGAACTGCACGCAGGAGGTCGCGCCGGGCGTGACCAACGTCGCCTTCTGCGCCGCGCCGGGGGGCCTGCACTCGGCGGAGAATTGAGGAGCCGGCCGGCACGCAGGGGACGAAACCAGGGCCGCAAGTCCGGAGGAGTTTTATGCCTTATCAGATCATCGTGTGCGGAGGGCTGGCGCCTGACCCGCTGCAGACGCTGGAGCCCGTTATGGGCGCCGGCGGTCCCGCATTGAAGAACGAAATGATGCTGCCGGCGGTCTTCGACCCGTGGGCCGCGCACGCGTTGTACGAGGCCGCGCAGCTGGCGAAACAGCACGCCGGCTCGACAATTCGCGTGGTCTCGCTGGCGCCGAAGGCCAAGCTGCAACAGGTGATGATGACGGTCGCGCAGAAGCTGCCGTTCGAGCTCATCCCGGTCGACGGACCGGGCGGCGGGTTCACGGATGCGGCGGAGGTTTCCGAAGTCCTCGCCGCCACGATCAGCGGGATTGCGGGCCTCGACAGGGGGGAGTTGCTGCTGTTCGGCGGATGGGAGTCGGCGACACGCGGCGCGGGCTGCGTGATTCCGATGGTCGCGGCGCGGTTGGGGCTAGTGGATTGTTTCCTGGCCGTGGATGAGCTGAAGATCGAAGACGGCGCGCTGGTGGTGAAGGAGCGCGTCGAAGGCGGTCTGCACCAGGTGTCGCGCTGCGCGGGTCCGCCGGCGGCGCTGGCGTGGGCCACAGGGAGCCTGCCCGAACCGCCGAACCATCCGCAGACCGGCATGGCGAACATGCGCGCGATGATGCCGGCGTTGCAGCGCGCGAAGGCCGCGGCGTTGAAGGGCGAAGGTTTCGCCGTCACGCAGGCGAGCCTGCCGGCGCAACAGCGGCAGACGCAGATCGTCAAAGACAAGCCGGCGGCGGAGATCGCGCGCGAGCTGCTGGAGTGGATCAAAGGCTGAGGGACTGAAGGTCATGGACAAGATACTGGTTCTGCTGCACACCGAAGCCGATGGTTCGCTGGGCCGCGCAGCGTTGGAGTGCCTGGGCGTGGCAGCATCGCTAGGCGGGTATGAGATCGCGATCAGTGGCGCAGCAGCTGCCGCCGCGGGCACAGCCGGCGCCGCGTATTGCGTGGAAGGCGGCGAATTCGCCGTGCCGCGCTCGGCGACGGACGCGGCCGCAGCCGAGGCTCTGATCCGGACCTCCGGGGCGACGCTGGTGCTGGCGCCGGGGACGTCGCGCTGGAGCCGGGCGCTGCCGATGGCGGCGGCGCGGCTGGGCGGCGTCATCGACACGCATATCGTGGGTTTGGAAGCGGCGGGCGATTCCATCCAAGTGAAGCGTTGGTTCTACCGGCAGCGGATCGAAGGAACGGTGGCGCGCACGCGGCGGCCGTGGATCGTGCTGACTGAGCCGGGCGCGTTTCCCAGCGGCGACGGGCAGAGTGCGCGGGCGCCCATCCAGACCGACGTCGTCTGCGTGGAGGCCACGTCACGAACCACGGTGCTGGGCACGGTTTCCGAAAGCGTGGGCGAACAGACAATCCGGCCCGATGCGGAGCTGCTGTTCGTCGCGGGCGCGGGCTGGACCAAGAAACAGAAAGACGGGCAGGTGCACATTGCCGACGCGGCCGACCGCATACAAGGCTTCGTGCACAAGGCCAAGTGCTCGCTGGGTTCGTCGAAATCGCTGGTCGATCAAGCGGGCGAAGGCGAGGCCGTGCTGCCGTTCCTCACGCATTTGCACCAGGTCGGGCAGACGGGCTCGACGCCGCGGCATAAGAAGGGCCTGGCGACGTGTTGCCACGGCGAGGAGCCGCACGTGGTGGGCTGGCGTTTTATCAACGAGCGCCGCGCGGTGAACCTCGACGCGGGCTGCGGCTGGGCGCGCGGGAAGGCCGATGTGCTGTACGTCGCCGACGCGTTTGAAGTGATGCGCGAATTGAACGCGCTGCTGGACTGACGGCGGGCAAACGTGTGGCGCTGGCGCCGCGCGGCGCTGGTTCGATAGGATGCCCTTGCGAGGGACCCAAGACATGAAGAGTCTGATTTGCCTGGCCGCTGCGGCGACGCTGGCCGTGTGCGTATGGGCGGCGGAACCGCCGAAGAAGCCGCTGGTAGCCCCGACCCCGCCGATGGGCTGGAACAGTTACGACGCTTACGACTGCACGATCAACGAGCAGCAGTTCAAGGCCAACGTCGACGTGCTGGCGAAAGAGCTGAAGGAGTATGGCTGGCAGTACGCGGTGATCGATTTTCTGTGGTACAACCCGACGCTGGGCAGTGCGGATGACCTGGCCAACCGAAAGGGGAATCCCGACCTGCGAGTCGACGCGCAGGGCCGGCCGCTCGACAGACTGGACATGGACCAGTACGGCCGGCTGCAGCCGTCGGTGAACCGCTTTCCGTCAGCGGCCAACGGCGCGGGCTTCCAGCCGATCGCCGATTACGTCCACGGCAAGGGTCTGAAATTCGGCATCCACATCATGCGCGGGATCCCGCGCCAGGCGTATTTCCAGAGTTTTGCGGTGCTGGGCACCAAGTACACGGCCAGGGATGCCGCCAACCCGCGCGACACGTGCCCGTGGCTGAACTACATGTATGGTGTCGACCCCACGAAGCCCGCCGGGCAGGCGTACTACGACTCTCTCCTCAAGCTGTACGCCGGGTGGGGCGTCGATTTCATCAAGGTCGACGACATCTCGGCGGAGGTGTACCGCGCCGGCGAAATCGAGATGATCCGCAAGGCCATCGACCGCTGCGGCCGGCCGATCGTGTTAAGCCTGTCACCGGGCGAGACGCCGCTCGGCCGCGCGCGGCACGTATCGCGCTACGCCAACATGTGGCGCCTGTCGGACGATTTCTGGGACAACTGGAAATCGCTGGCGCACAACTTCGACCTGCTGAACGCATGGTCGGGATGGCGCGCGCCGGATGTGTGGCCCGACGGCGACATGCTGCCGATCGGCCATATTTCGCTGCACGGGCATCCGGTCGGCCCGGACCGGATGTCGGAGCTCACCTGGCCGGAGCATTACACGCTCATGTCGCTGTGGTCGATTGCGCGTTCGCCGTTGATGATCGGCGCGGACCTCGTGAGTTCTCCCCAACAGAGCCTCGCATTCCTGAAAAACATGGAGGTCCTGGCGGTCAATCAGCACAGCGAAAACAATCGGCAGGTGCGGAAAGGCGAACACGACGCGGTGTGGATCGCCGACGTACCGGGGAGCGCGGACAAGTACCTGGCGCTGTTCAATCTCACGACCGAGAAGCGGAAAGTCGCATTCCATTTCGAGGATGAGATGGCGCGCGGGAAGTTTGCGGTGCGCGACCTGTGGGCGCACCAGGACCTGGGCGTGTCCGGAGATGATTTCGAGGCGGAGATCGATCCGCACGGCGCGGGGTTGTACCGCATCACGCGCCAAAAATAGCTGCCCATGCGGCTCTGAGGGCGAGGGAACGGATCCAATGTCCCGTTCCCCATCCTGAGAGCTGCAGCTAATGGCGCGAATCCATCGGCGACTACTTCACGCCCAGAATGCGGCGGTTGCGCTTGTCGTCCGAGGCGGCGCCGGCGAAATCGTCGAAGGCCTTGGTGGGCACATCGATCAGGCACGACTGGATGAACGGCGCGCCCTCGGCGGCGCCCTGCGCGGCGTCCTTGTAGCAGCACTCCCACTCCAGTACCGCCCAGGAGCTATAGCCGGCGGCGGTGAGGCGCGTGAAGACCTGTTTGAAATCCACCTGGCCGTCGCCCAGGCTGCGGAAGCGCCCGGGGCGCTCCTTCCAGCCGGAGAAGCTGCCGTAGACGCCGGCCTGGGAAGAGGGCCGGTACTCGGCGTCCTTCACGTGGAAGGCTCTGATGTGCTGGCCATAGGCGTCGATAAAGCCCACGTAATCGAGGCACTGCAGGATGAAGTGCGACGGGTCGTAGATGATCTTCACGCGAGGATGGCTGCCGGTGGCTTCGAGGAATCGGTCGAAGGTTACGCCATCGTGCAGGTCCTCGCCGGGATGCAGCTCGTAGGCGCAGTCGACGCCGAACTTGTCGGCGTAATCGAGGATCGGCTTCCAGCGCCTGGCAAGCTCCTTGAAGCCCTCCTCGACCAGGCCGGCGGGGCGCTGCGGCCAGGGATACATGAAGGGCCACAGCAGCGCGCCGGAGAAGGTCGGCATAACGGTGAGGCCGAGGTTGGCCGAGGCCTTGATGGCGTACTTCAACTGGTGGACGGCCCACTGCGCGCGGGCCTTGGGATTGCCGTGAACCTCGGGCGCGGCGAAGACATCGAACAGCTCGTCGTAAGCGGGGTGAACGGCGACCAACTGGCCGAGCAGGTGCGAAGCGATCTCGGTGATGGCGAGACCGCTGGTCTGGCCTTGCAGGTCGTGGCAATAGGTCTTCGACTCGGCGGCCTTCTGGATGTCGATGACGCGGGAGTCCCACGAAGGGATCTGTACGCCGAGATAGCCGAGCGAGGCCGCCCAGGCCGTTATGTTCGGCAGATTGTCGAAGGGCGCCTCGTTGCCGAGGAACTGCGCCAGGAAAATTGCGGGGCCTTTGATTTGAGCCATGGTTGACCTTTCGGGAGGTGGAGGATTTTAGTGCTTCCTCGATGAGACTATCGTGTCGCAGGAGTGGAATGCAAAGGGAGAAAGGGACGCGCGACGATGCCGGGCAGGGGGCCATTACAGCCCCGACGGACGACGCGCTGAGGGGGGACGGTCACGGAATCCCAGGTGCCGGGCGTCCCCTTCGCCCCCTTCGCGTAAACCAATTGAGTCAGTGCGGTGGAAGGCCCTTAGGACTTTGCGGACTCCGGCTGCCAGAGCTCAATCTTATTCCCGTCCAGGTCATAGATCCAGGCAAAGCTACCGTAGGATTCACTCATTCGATTGTCGTCGATCTTTACTCCCTCTTGTTTTAAGCGGTCGAGCAAAGCATCCAGATCGTCCACGATGTAGTTGATCATGAACGGTGCGGGGCTGGGATCGAGATACTTAGTGGAGGCGGGGAAAATAGTCCAAACGGTAACGTGTTCCTTTTGCGGGTCATCGTGTTCGCGCCAGGGAAGCATCGCGCCTCCGCCTTTGTCAGCGAGTCCAAGATGCTTCGAATACCATTCGCGCATCTGATCACGGTTAGCGGATTTAAAGAAGACACCCCCGATTCCGAGGATGCGCCCGCGCTCCATTTTGGCAGGCGGCTTCGAATTTTCAGGCTGCGAAGATTCCACTTTCTGTCCTCCTATTGAGCTGGCCGAGATGGGAAGGCGGGAAGGCGACGTCCTGATGTATCCCGTCGGGAAAGGGGACAGAACTGACTGTCCCCGGTGTAATCTGTACGATCCGGCACATGGGTAACAGAGTTTGCTAACCACATGGGTTACACTTCTTCCTGATCTTGGCTAATCACTGGCTGCCGTGCAAGGAGCCCGGAGGGCGACTGCAGCGGCGGCCAGTGAC
>JBKQPG010000059.1:0-50239 GCA_052145115.1 Bryobacteraceae bacterium | reverse complement strand
CGAGCTCCTGGCCGTCAACGAGAAGTGGGACTCCGGCCTGGACGTCGCCAACCTCTAGACGCAACGGAGGGCCTGTTCACCTTACCCGAACCGATGGCGTTGGCGCCGCCCGCGTAGCGTGAGCAGGCCCTAGGGCGAAGTATCAGGAATCCCGCCAGAGCTGAGGCTTCTTGCCAGTGGCATCGACGGGGAGGGCGTCGACGAACTCAATGCGGCGAGGGATCTTGAACTCCGCCATGCGCTGGCGGCAGTGCACCACGACGGCCTGGCGGGAAAGCTCGAAGCCGGGCCGGACGGCGATGGAGGCGGAGACGATCTCGCCTTGTTGAGGGTCGTGGACGCCGCGGACGGCGCAGTCGCGCACGGCGGGCATTTCCAGCAGGACGTGTTCAATCTCGGCCGGGTCGACCTTGGTGCCTCCGAGGCAGGGAGCGGGGGCGGCGGCCGATTGGCCGCCACCGGGAGGCGCTATTTTCCGGCGCCGGCGGCTGGAGCTTTCGCGGGCGCCTTGGCGGCGGCCTTGGCGTGGGCCGGGGCAGCGGCCAGGATCTTGTCGATGCTTTCGAAAAGCCCGTTGCCAGTCAGCGCGGCCTCATCCAGCACCCAATCGAAATCCTCGCGGATCATGCCCTTCGAATCCACCAGGAAGAGGTGCGGGAAGTCGACCTTGGGGTTCTGCGGCGTGACCTTCAGCAGAGCCGCGGCAGCCTGTCCGCAATCAAACAGAATCGGATAGGTGACGCGGAAGCGGGTGGCGAATTCCTTGACGGTATCCATGTTGTCGGGGGGCACGACGATGGTCAGAATGGCGAGGCGGCTGCCGTACTTGTTCTGGACCTTTTCCAGAATCGGAACCATGGCCTGGCAATGCGCGCAGGTGGTTTGCATGATTTCGACGACGACGAGCTTGCCGCGATAATCGAGGATGTCGTGGTAAGTGGCGTTCACATCGGGGAGGGTGAAGCTCGGGATGCGCCGATCGGACAAGGGTCCGGCCGAAAGGGAGGCCGCCGCGCAGGCGAGCAGCAGAAGGGTCAGAATGGTGTTCTTCATTTCGAGTCCTCAGGGGGTGAGAGCAGCGCGGGCAGCGACGTTTCGTACGGCGCGCGGGCGACGCCCTTCTCTGTAATTATCGCAGTGACGTAGCGTGCAGGTGTTACGTCAAATGCAGGATTTTCGACGGCCGTGCCGGGCGGGGCTACAGGCGCGCCGAAGATTGCGGTAACTTCCCGCGCCGGGCGCTGCTCGATGGGGATGCGGGCGCCGGAATCGAGGGTCAGGTCGAGCGTCGAGACGGGGGCGGCGACATAGAAGGGCACGCCGTTCTCGCGGGCCAGGACGGCGAGGCCGTAGGTGCCGATCTTGTTGGCGACGTCGCCGTTGCGGGCGATGCGGTCGGCGCCGACGACGACGCAGCCGATGCGGCCGCTGTGCAGGAAATGGCCGGCCATGTTGTCGGTGATGAGGGTGACGGGGATGTTGTCCTGCTGCAATTCCCAGACGGTGAGGCGCGCGCCCTGGAGAAACGGACGGGTCTCGTCGGCGAAGACGTCGATGTGCTTGCCGGCCTCGATGGCGGCGCGGACGACGCCGAGGGCGGTGCCGTAGCCGGCTGTGGCCAGCGCGCCGGCGTTGCAATGGGTCAGCACGGTTTTACCGTCCGGCACGAGCGGGGCGCCGAGGGCGCCGATGGCGCGGTTGATGGCGATGTCCTCGAGATAGATCTGCCGAGCCTCGCGCACCAGCGCGGCGCGGATTTCCTGGATGGGCCGGCCGCGCAGCGAGGCATAGAGTTTTTTCATCCGATCGATGGCCCAGAAAAGGTTGACGGCGGTGGGGCGGGTGGCGGCGAGAGTGGAGCAGATGGTTTCGAATTCGGAGTCGAGGGCGGATTCGGAGGCCTGCAGTACGCCCAGCGCGACGCCCATGGCGGCGGCGACGCCGATGGCCGGAGCGCCGCGGATGACCATGGTCGTAATCGCGTCCGCGACCTGCTGGTAAGTGCGGCAGGTGACGAATTCCTTGACGCAGGGCAGGCGCGTCTGGTCGATCATGACGACGCCCTCGTCGGTCCACTGGATGGTTTCAACCATGCGCGGGCAATGTCCTTCCCTGAAGCAAGAAGCCGATGAAGAAAGTCAAATTGTAAGCGGCGTGGACGAGCGCGGCCGCGCCGGTGGAGTTCAGGCGGGCGCGCGTCAGGCCGAAGGCGCACGAGGCCAGCATCAAGAGCAGCAGATGGCGCCAGCTCCAGGCGTATTGCGGGCCGTGCAGGGCGGCGAAAAAGAGGCTGGTGGAGAAGATGGCGGCGGCGAGGCCGGCGGTCTTCTGGATGAGGGGCTGGAGAAAGCCGCGGAAAAGGGCTTCTTCGGCGGCCGGGCCGAGGGTCGAGGCGAACACTCCGACCAGCACGATGGAGCGCGGATCCTTGAGCAACTGGAGCAGCGGATTGTCGACGTCGCGGGCGTGCAAGACAGAGCCGAGGATGGCAATGCAGAAGGCGAGCGCGCATCCGGCCGGGATCAGCCCGGCGGCCTGGGCCCAGGCGATGGGGAAACGCAGCGCGGGCCAGAGGCTGAGGTTGTGGCGGAGCTGGAGGATGAACCACAGCGCGCCGAAGAGCAGGAGGTAGAGGATGGCCTGGGCGGTCAGGAGGCGGCCGGCGAGGTTCATCGCGAGGCCGAAGAAACCGTCGATGGAACGCATGGCCAGCAGGGAGGCGAGGGCGCAGAGGGGCACGGCGGCCAGAAACCAGACGGCGTCGATCCAGCCCCAAAAGGTTTCGGCGGGGGGCGGAGGGCCGGGGCTGGTTTGGACGGGGTTCATGCGTCGAGGTCCGCCAGGATGCCGGCCAGAAGCGGGATCAGAATCTCATGATGGCCGAGGATGGAGTAGCCGCGTCCGCCGCGCTGGGCGTGGGGACGTTCGACGACATTGACGCGCGGGCGATAGTGATCGCGGAAGTCGAGGTTGACGGTCGTGAATTCGGCCAGCGGGCAGCCCAGGTTGCGCACGGCGCTAAGGGCCTTGAGGAAGACCTCGGGCAGCACGACGGCCGAGCCGACATTCAAGTACACGCCGCCATCGTCGAGTTCGCGCAACAGGGAGCAGAAAAGACGGAGGTCGTGATGCGTGGCCGCGCCGATGGCGGCGCCGGAGGCGGCGGGATGAGTGTGCGGCGTGTCGGCGCCGATGGCGACGTGGACCGTCACGGGGATCTTGCGCCGCCAGGCCTGGAGCAGGAGCGAGGCGGAGGCGAACTCGGGGCGGGCGATGCGGTCGAGCCGGGCCCCTAGAGCCTCGCCCATGCCGATGCCCTGATCGCAGGCGTCCTGAATGGCGGAGTTCATCTCGCGGCCCGTTTCCTCAGCCGAACCGAAGCGGCCGTCGGGCAGGACGGCCTCGACGTCTTCGCTGGTTTGACCGGCGAGAGCGATTTCAAAGTCGTGGATGGAGGCGGCGCCGTTGAGGGCGAAGGCGGTGGCGTAGCCGCGGTCCAGCAGGTCGATCAACACCGGCGCAAGGCCGCACTTGATGACGTGGCCGCCGAGGCCCCACAGGATGCCGCGGCCGCGGGCGCGGGCGTGGCGCAGAGCGGCGACGACGGCGCGGAGCGAATCGGCGGCGAGCAGCTTGGGGAGACGGTCGAGCCAGTGGGCGAGGGTCAGGGATTTCTCCGGCGGGGGGGCCATGTGCTCGAGGCGGACCTGGCCGCCGCGCGTTTCCAGGGGGATCGTCGAAAGGGCCGAGAAATCGAGCGGACGCTGGCGGTAGCGGCTCATGGCCGGGCTCCGTTTCTCGCGGCGCGCAGGACCTTCTCCAGCGCGCGCGCGGTGTAGCTGCGGCGGTTCCTGACTACTTGTTCAGGGGTACCGGCGGCGACGATCTGGCCGCCGCGCTCGCCGCCCTCGGGACCGAGATCAATGATCCAGTCGGCGGATTTGACGACGTCCATCTGGTGTTCAATGACGACCACGGTATTGCCCAGGTCGACCAACTGGTTGAGCACGTCGAGCAGCCGGCGCACATCCTCGAAATGAAGGCCGGTGGTCGGCTCGTCCAGGATATAGAAAGTTCGGCCGGTCTGGCGGCGGCTCAATTCGCGGCCCAGCTTGATGCGCTGGGCCTCGCCGCCGGAGAGCGTAGTGGAGGACTGGCCGAGGTGCAGATAGCCCAACCCCACATCTACCAGAGTTTGCAGCTTCTGGCGGATCTGGGGGAAGTTGCGGAGCAGATCGAGGGCGTCCTCGGCGGTGGATTCGAGCAGATCGGCGATGGAGACGCCGTCGAAGCGGACCTGGAGGGTTTCGGAGTTGTAGCGGCGGCCGCGGCAGACGTCGCAGGGGACGTAGACATCGGGCAGGAAGTTCATCTCGATGCACTTCATGCCGTCGCCCTGGCAGGCTTCGCAACGGCCGCCCTTGACGTTGAAAGAGAAACGCCCGGGCTTGTAGCCGCGCTCGCGGGCTTCGGGCAGCATGGCGTAGAGCTCGCGGATGGGCGTGAAGACGCCGGTGTAGGTGGCGGGGTTGGAGCGCGGCGTGCGGCCGATGGGCGCCTGGTCGATCTCGATCACTTTGTCGAGGAATTCAAGACCCTCGATGGAGGTGTGCGCGCCGGGATTGGTTTTGGCGCGGAAGAGGCGCTGGGAGAGGGCGCGGTAAACGATGTCGTGGACCAGCGTCGACTTGCCGCTGCCGCTGACACCGGTGATGACAATCAGCGTGCCCAGAGGGAATTCGACGTCGATGGACTTGAGGTTGTGCTCGCGCGCGCCGCGGACGACGAGGCTGTCGCCGCTGCCCGGGCGGCGGTAATCGGGCGTAATGACCGAGCGCGCGCCGCTGAGGTATTGGCCGGTGAGGGAGCGCTCGACGCGGGTGATTTCGAGCGGCGTGCCGGCGGCGACAAGCTCGCCGCCGAGACGGCCTGCGCCCGGACCGAGGTCGATGAGATAGTCGGCGCGCTCGATGGTCTCCTGGTCGTGCTCGACGACGAGCACGGTGTTGCCCAGATCGCGCAGATGCGCCAGGGTGTCGAGGAGGCGGCGGTTGTCGCGCGGATGGAGGCCGATGGAGGGTTCGTCGAGAACGTACAGGACGCCGCGCAGGCGCGAGCCGATCTGGGTGGCGAGGCGGATGCGCTGCGCTTCGCCGCCGGAGAGCGTGGCCGCGGAACGGTCGAGACTCAAGTAATCCAAGCCTACGTCGGCGAGGAACTGGAGACGGTTGCGGATCTCCTCGACGATGCGCGCGGCCACCTGCAGCTCGCGCTCGGAAAGCGACCAGGCGCCGGCCCACAGCAGGGCGCGGGCGATGGGCTGGGCGGTGAAATCGGCAATGGAAAGGCCCTGCATGCGCACGGCGAGGCTGGAAGGGCGCAGGCGGCGGCCGCGGCAGACGGCGCATTCGGAGGGCGACATGTACTGCATCAGGTAGTCGCGGTAGCCTTCGGTGGGGTTTTCGCTGAAGGCGCGATCGAGGAGCTTCAGGATGCCGGGGAAATCACCCTGCCCGTCGAGCAGGAACGACTGGCGTTTGGCGTTGAGTTCGTCAAAAGGCTTGGAGATGTCGATGCGGGCGCGGCGGGCGGCGGCGGTGACGGCCTGGCGCATCAGGGCGGAGCTGCCGCCGGGGCCCAGGCCGCCGTCGAACAGCGGGCGCGTTTCATCGACGATGACTTTCTGGCGGTCGAAGGTCCAGGCACTGCCCAAGCCGTTGCAAGCCTCGCAGGCGCCATAGGGGCTATTGAAGGAGAAGGAGCGCGGCTCGAGCTCGGGCACGCTGTCGCCGCAGTCCGGGCAGGACATCTTCTGGGAATACAAACGCTCCTCGCCTCCGACCACGGAGACGATCACCAGGCCGGAGGCCATTTTGGTCGCGGTCTCGATGGAGGCCTCCAGGCGGTGCTCGAGGCCGGGCTTCACGAGCAGCCGGTCGACCAGGACATCTATGGTGTGGTTCTTGCGCTTATCGAGGACGATCTCCTCGTCGAGCGAGCGCAACTGGCCGTCGATGCGGGCGCGCAGGAAGCCGGTGCGGGCGAACTTCTCGAGTTCCTTCTTGTATTCGCCCTTGCGGCCGCGGGCGACGGGCGCCAGGATCATGATGCGCTCGTCCTGGCGCAGGGCCAGGACGTGCTCGAGAATCTGGCGGGTGGACTGTTTGCTGATGGGCAGGTTGCAGTTGGCGCAGTGGGGCACGCCGATCGAGGACCAGAGCAGGCGCAGGTAATCGTAGATCTCGGTGATGGTGCCGACCGTGGAACGCGGGCTGCGGTTGGTGGTCTTCTGCTCGATGGAGATGGCGGGGCTGAGGCCGTCGATGGAATCCACCTCGGGGCGCTCCATCTGGTCGAGGAACTGGCGCGCGTAGGGCGAGAGGGTCTCGACGTAGCGGCGCTGGCCCTCGGCGTAGATGGTGTCGAAGGCCAGCGAGGATTTGCCCGAGCCGCTCAGGCCGGTGATGACCGTGAGGGCGTGGCGCGGGATCTCCACGCTGACGTTCTTCAGGTTGTGCATCCGCGCGCCGTGCACGGAGATGCGGTCGAGCATGTTAGCAGCCTGGGGAGGAACTCCCCGAATTGTACCATTCGAGTTTCCCGGCGTCGGCCGGCGGGAGCACCTTGCGGAAGTGGTGCTCAGGCGCATGGGAGACATGGCGGCGTTTAGAGATCCGTCGGGGGTGGTCCGTTCGCACGGCTGGTCCTGGAATCAGCCGTCAAAGAGAATAATCTGCCCTCAAAATCCACTTTGCGGTGTACTGATTGGCTCCGAGGCGTACCTATTCAAGTGAAGGAGCACCATGCACGCCAAGGATCCGAGAGAGTCCCAATGGTTCAACATTGCGCTGCCGGTGGAACTGATACAGGCCGGATCGAGGCGCGTGTCAGATCACTTGAAGACACGCAATGTCAGCGCCAACAGCGTGTTGATGAGTTGTCCGTCCTTTCCGCTCGAGGTCGGGCAGGAGGTCGAGTATTTCGTGACGCTGCCCACAATTCAGACCCCCGGCACGGTGGTGCGCCTGCATTGCCTGGGGCATGTGGTGCGCCGCGACTCCGAGCAGGGCACGCTGACGGCGAGCATCGAGCGCTATGAATTCGTGAGCCATCCCCAGACTTCCGCCGCTCACGCTGCCTGAACCTTTCACTTGCGCCCCGGCGCGGAGACCGCTACGCTGGTCTCTGGCAAAGAAAGGGCGAACAAGTGAGCCTCACACTCGGTTTTCCCAACCCGGAACGGGACGATTCGCTGGGCCTGGCGCGCCGCGCCGGGCTGCAGGCGGCCATCGACAAGCTGAACGCCTGGATGCAGGAGCCGGCCTCGCCGATCCGCGCCATCCGGATCCAGCCGGCGCGCGAAGGCGAATACGCGGAAGTCCCGATGGAAGTGCCGGCGGTTCTGCGCGACGTGCTGGCGCGGCGCGGCATCGAGCGGCTGTACGCGCACCAGGCGGAGGCGTTCGCAGCGCTGGCCGCGGGCAAGAACGTCGTCGTGGTCACGCCCACGGCCAGCGGCAAGACGCTGTGCTACAACCTGCCGGTGCTGTGCCGGCTGATGGCCGAGCCCGAGGCGCGGGCGCTGTACGTGTTCCCGACCAAGGCGCTGGCCGAGGATCAACTGCACGAGTTCCACTCCACGGTGGAGGCGATGGGCGCGCCGATCCGGGCCTTCACCTACGACGGCGACACGCCGCAGGACGCGCGCAAGCAGATTCGCGAACGCGGCGGAGTGGTGCTGACGAACCCGGACATGCTGCACGCCGGGATTCTGCCGCACCACACGAAATGGGCCAAGCTGTTCGAGAACCTGCGCTACGTGGTGATCGACGAACTGCACACCTACCGCGGCGTTTATGGCAGCCACTTTGCGAACGTGCTGCGGCGCCTGAAGCGGCTGTGCGAGTTTCACGGCTCGAAACCGCAGTTCATCTGCTGCTCGGCGACCATCGCCAACCCCAAGGCGCTGGCCGAAAGCCTGGCGGGCGAGGAGTTCGAACTGGTCGACCGCAACGGCGCGCCCTCGGGGGAGAAGTACTTCGTGTTCTACAATCCGCCGGTGGTGAACCGGCAACTGGGCATCCGGCGAGGCTACTTGAACGAGACGCGGCGCATTGCCACCGAGCTGGTCGCGCGCGGGCAGCAGACGCTGGTGTTCGCCAACAGCCGGCTGGCAACGGAAGTCCTGGTGACGTACCTGAAGGACGCCTGCGCGCGGCCGCCGGCGCCGCCCGACGCGGTGCGCGGCTATCGCGGCGGGTACCTGCCCAAGGAGCGGCGCGAGATCGAGCGCGGCCTGCGGGAGGGCGCCATCCGCTGCGTGGTGGCGACCAACGCGCTGGAGCTGGGCGTGGACATCGGCGGGCTGGACGTGGTGGTGATGGCGGGCTATCCGGGAACGATCGCATCCTCGTGGCAGCGCGCGGGGCGGGCCGGAAGGCGCCTGGGCACCTCGTTGGCGCTGCTGGTGGCGTCGAGCGCGCCGCTGGACCAGTTCATCGTCGAGCACCCGGATTACTTCTTTGAAAGCTCGCCCGAGCACGCGCACATCAATCCCGACAACGTCGAGATCCTGCTTAACCATTTGAAGTGCGCGGCGTTCGAATTGCCGCTGCGGGACGACGAGAAGTTCGGGCCGCACGAGGTGAAACCGCTGTGCGAGTTCCTGCAGGAGCTGGGGCTGGTGCATCCCAGCGGCGGGGCGTGGCACTGGACCGCGGACAGCTATCCGGCCGACGCCATCAGCCTGCGCTCGGTGACAAGCGACAATTTCGTGGTGGTGGACATCACGGGCGACGAGCGCATCATCGCCATCGTGGCCTTTCCGGCGGCGCTGGTGGAGCTGCATCCCAAGGCGATCTACCTGCACGAGGCGCAGCAGTTCCAGGTGGAACGGATGGACTATGAAGGGCGCAAGGCGTACGTGCGGCGGGTGGAGTGCGACTACTTCACCGACGCCATCGACTATACGCAGGTGAAGATCCTCGAAGAATTCGAGTCGCAAGCCGTACCGGCTATCGAGGCGGGGCGGCCGCGGGCCATGGCCGCGCACGGGGAGGTCCGCGTCAACCGGCAGATTGTGGGCTTCAAGAAGGTCAAGTTCTACACCATGGAGAACGTCGGCGCGGGGACGCTGTCGCTGCCCGAGCAGGAGATGCACACGACGTCATTCTGGCTGCATTTCCCGCTGCCGTTTCTGGAACAGCTCGAGGGGCTGTCGCCGTCGGAACGCCTGAACGGCCTGACGGCACTGGGCAACGCGATGCGCACCGCCGGAGCACTGCTGCTGATGTCCGATCCGCGCGACCTCGGCGTGGCGTTGACCGATAAGAGCGGCACACAGACGCCGGGCTTCGAGCCGGATTTGCATCTGTACGACAACTGCCCCGGCGGCACCGGGCAGAGCCAGCCGCTGTACCAGATGCAGGCGCAGCTTCTGGCGGCGGCGCGAGATCTCATTGGGGCCTGCGCGTGTGAAAGCGGCTGCCCGAGCTGCGTCGGACCCGAGGGCGAGACCGGCACGCGGGGCAAGGAAGCGGCATTGCGGATTGTGGACTCTCTGCTCGGTGATGTTGGTTCGATGGAATTGCAGGAACCACCTGAATGAAATGGTTCGTCGCCTCTCGATGTATTTCGCGTCTGGATTTGCTCGTGAGCGCGCTAGAATTAGGGAGGCTGTATGCTCAAACGACGCCCGAGGTCGAAGTCGGAATCGGCTTCGTTCATCGACATCATCAGCCTTGACAAGCCTCTTTTCCGCCTGCCCACGGATGACAATACAACGGAAGCGCTGACCGCGCTGTTGGCGGCGAATGCCCACTTTCGAACCGTGCGCTGGCCGGCTCCTTTCGACAAGACGGAGCACCACCTGCGGCTAGGCGACGCACGGGACCTTTCGCATCTGCCGGACAGTTCCGTCCACCTAGTGGTGACATCCCCGCCGTACTGGACGCTGAAGGAGTACAAGGCAAGCAACAGCGGCCAAATGGGGGACATTGAGGACTATGAAGCGTTTCTTGCCGAACTCGACAAGGTATGGGGGGAATGCAAGCGCGTGCTGGTCGGTGGCGGGCGCATCTGCTGTGTAGTCGGTGATGTGTGCATTCCTCGCAAGCGCGCCGGCCGCCACTACGTCATGCCTCTGCACGCGGACATACAGGTCCGGGCACGCGCACTCGGCCTGGATTGCCTGACCCCAATCCTTTGGCACAAGATCGCAAACGGTGTGACCGAAGCGAAAGGCAACGGCGCAGGATTTTACGGTAAGCCCTACCAGCCTGGTTCCGTTATTAAGAACGATACCGAGTACATCCTATTTCTACGCAAAGGCGGTGAGTACCGTTCCGTCGGCCCGATCAAACGCGCACTTTCAATGTTGACGAAGGAGGAAATGCAGGGCTGGCTTCGGTCGGTGTGGACGGACATTCGCGGCGCATCGACCCGTGACGGACACCCGGCCCCGTATCCGATTGAACTGGCTGAACGTCTCATCAAGTTGTTCTCGTTCGCCGGCGATACCATCTTGGACCCGTTCATGGGGACAGGATCGACCGCCATCGCTGCCCTGTCCACTGGGCGCAATTCCATCGGAGTCGAAATAGAACCCACGTATCTGCAAATCGCTCAGACACGGCTTCGGCAGTTCGTCGAGATCAAACGCATGGCCGGGGCAGTCCATGCGAAGGTGTGCCTTGATTGAATACAGGTTCCTCACCGAGTTCCGGAAGCTCTTTGAGGGGAAGCGGTATATTCATCGGGCGTCCAACCTCGGTGACTTTGTGGCGATGCATCTCTACGAAGACCTCGCCATGTTGAATCGGTCGAACAAATATACGCTGGGCGTCACTGCGCGGGAACGCGTTCTGAATGTTCAGAACAGACGCAAGGGCATTCAAGCCAGGCGGGGGGACGGGAGCTTTGGGGAACTGATTCCCGGTGAAACACCAATCGTCGATCCGGGCTACTTGGTCGCTCGCGGTCCGGTTGCCACTATTGAGATTGGCGTCGAGGTCAAGATTCTGGCCAAGGCGATGATCAAGCAGATTGACAGGGTCGCCGGCGATCTGACGAAGCAGGTCGGTGAGTTTAGGCACGGCTCGGGAGTGTGTGAGCCGATCTGCATCGGCGTCGTGGGCATTAACTCCGCAGCAGTCACAACCGGGTACGAAGGTGACCGCAGCTACAGGACAGATGGCGCCAAGAACAAGCACCCTTGTCAGGAGGCGCAAGAAGCGGAGCGCCGCCTGCACGCCCACGCCGCCCCCGCCTACAATGAGTTCCTGGTGCTGCGCTACCGGGCAACCAATGAACCGCCTTATCCATTTGAGTGGGTTGACTACGCCAACACAGTGCAGGAGTACGGTTCGATTCTGGTCAGAATCAGCCGGGACTACGAAAAGCGGTTCTAACGGCTGAGGCGCTACCGATTCGCCGCCACACCGCGCCTGTGGGAGCTACGATTCAGCATCACGCATCAGATTAAGCGATGTATGATGTGTTAGGCTAGTCTCATGCGGACGACCCTGGAACTCGATGACGATTTGCTGGCGACAGCCAAGCAATTGGCCCGGCAAAAAGGCGTCACACTGGGCTATCTCATCTCGGAATTGGCGCGGCAATCGCTGCACACTGGGGCCCCGCTGAAAGTACGCCACGGGGTCCCCCTCTTCGTCCCGAAAGCTGGCGCGCGTAAACCCGATTTGCGGACCGTCAACGCCTTGCGGGACCAGGCATGAGAGTCACATTGCTGGACGTGAATGTTCTGGTGGCGCTGTTCGATCCCGCGCACGTCAGCCACGAGGCCGCGCATCGCTGGTTCGGCCGGAATCACAGGCACGGCTGGGCCACCTGCCCGACCACTATCAATGGCTGCATCCGCGTCCTGAGCAACCCCGCCTATCCCACCGTCCAGACGACGCCCGCCGAAGTGGCCGGCCGCCTGCGGAGCCTTTGCTCGACGACCGACCATCATTTCTGGGAGGACTCCGTGTCGCTGCTGGACGGGACTCTGTTCCGCCCGTCCTCCATCGCCGGACACCAGCTCATCACGGATGCCTACCTGCTGGGCCTCGCCGTACGGAATCACGGCCGGCTGGCGACGTTCGACCGGCACATCCCCCTACAGGCAGTGCCCGCCGCCGTGGCCGGAAATGTCGTATGCATCGGCGGCCTCTGAATCAGGCGGCCCGCTTCCCGCTGCGTTCCCGGCCGCGGCTGGCCAGCGCAACGAGCTGATCACGGCGACCGAGAGCGTGATTACGACGCCCGAGACAATCGACGCCAGGCCCCAAATCAATGCCGGCGGTCCGAGTGCCGTTGTCGAGAGAATGTCGTCAATCGGCGACAAGCCGCCGCCATACCAGTGCAGGAGCGCGAGCGGCGTCATGCGGCCCGAGTAGCCGGCGTAATACGGGATGAGTTTGGCCCAGTAGGTCGCCAGGATGATGTAGGCGGACCAGGCCACAATCCACCGGGCGACGCCGGCGCCCAGGCGGCCGGAGCGAGCCAGGGCAGCGAACAGAAGCAGGAGAACGATTGGCATCAGCGGTTCCAGGTACCAGGGGCTGGCAATGACATAGGCGCCGCGGGTGAACCAGGAATTGACCGCTGTCGAAAAAAGCAGCGCGCACCCATAACAGGCGCAACCGCACAGGACGGCTATTTCATCACCGGGCACAGTTCGCCGCCGCAGCACGTCAACGACGTACAGCACCGCCGCGGCGGCGAGGCCGGCCAGCAGCATCGAGAGGGTGACCCACGAAAAGCTGTTGAATGAATTATTCCCTGTCCATTGGCCCGCGAAGGCGAGATTGCGGATGGAGCGGATCCACGGCAGGTGAATGAGCGCCCCCGCGAGAGCGAGCCAGTCGGCGCCCCCAACCGTTTCCTGCATCCCGCCCAGGCTGCGGTACAAACGGAGGTTCCTCAGATACCAGGGACCGCCTGCGGCGAGCAGCATGCCCAGGGAAAGGAGCGCTCCAACCCAGCGCAGCCGGCGGAGCATCGCGAGCCTCACAATGGCAACTGCAATCAGAGGAAGGAAGGCCAGGAAATAGGCCTTGGTGAGCACACCGGCCGCGAGCACGACGGTCAGCGCGAGCGCTTGCCGCAGGGACGGGTTCTCATGCAACGCGACCAATCGTTCAAACAGCACGGACATGAGCGCCACGGCCAGCCAGTCGTTGGCGACGTGGGCCGTCGTGGCGTAGAACATCTGCGACGACAAGGCGCCGAATATCAAGGCCGCCTCGAAGCGCGGAGGGACTCGCAGGCGCCGTGCGAGACGGGACAGAAACACGACCGTGATGACAACGGCGAGAAGACTGCAGATTAAACGCAGGCCCCAAATGCGAGCAGGGAGGGCGGCGGAATACCAGGCGCGGTCGAAGAGGGCCAGAATGGCGTAGGCCAGCGGCGCCTGCTGCGCTTCATGATTCAGACCGCCGGTGAAGCGGTTTTCGCGAGGCAGGCGTTCCAATTGCGCTCGCCGCCGCAGTCTCTCGCTCCGCGACATGCGGAAGTAATCCTCGAACGTCGTCACCCACGGCAGGTTGTGCTGCACAACATGACTGGCCGGAGCGAGGTGCAACGAGGTCCACACTTCCGTGGACACGAGCGTCCTGCCGAGTTGCGGAAACGCGTGCTGCTCGGACAGTGTCTGGACGTATGAGTAGTGAAAAGGCTCATCGAAACCGTCCCACAGCGGGAGCAGCGACGCATACAGGATCGCATTCAGGACTCCGTACAAGATCAGAACGGCCCTGAGTCCATTACGGCTGCGAAGGAATGTCCCCACGTCCGCCGCGCGCGGAGACCGGAGTGGAAAAGAGGGCGCGCCATGCGCGGACCCGGCCCCCGCTTCGGTGTGTGATTCCTCCGCCATCTCCGTCCGGCGCGGCACGGATCCCGCCCATATCCGCGCGCCGGACGGGTTGCTCGCATCGTGAACGGAAGCAGCCGCCAGGCGCAGCGAGGTGCGTGCCGATGTTCTTCATGCTACCGGATTGCCGCAGCCGGACACGACACCACGAGGGTTGCGTGCCGTGCGGGATTCAGCGGCTTTTCGACGCCGGAGATGGGCTCAGCTCCACCGCCGGATCGCCTTCAACTGGCGTCGCGCGGCGTCTCGGGCGTCTGCTTTTCCTTGCGGTAGAACATCAGGTAAGCGACGCCCACGCCGATCGGGATCAGCCCGACGGTGGCCGCGCCGAGCGGCATGCCATTCCTCTGGGCGTCGAGTTCGCGCGTGTACTGCTGAAGCTGCTGTTCGGTCGCCCCGGAATTGCGCACGTCTCTGATGCGCGCGAGTTTGTCGCTCATGTCCAGCGGCCGCGAGTGGCTCACAGACATAGCGCCGATCATGATCGTAATCGCGATCCCGGTATACAGCCACATCATGCCCCGGAGCAGGTACACGCGCGGACTCCAGGGCGCTTTGGGGCGTTCTTCGTCCAGCGACGGCAGCACGCCGCCGTGCTCAATCACCTGCAACCGCTCCTGATGGCGCAGCACGGCACGACCGTGGCGCAGGACCATCACCACCATCAGCAACGCCAGCCCGCCAGCTACGAACAACAGCATCACTATTTCTTCGGGATGCCAGGTATGCATCGGCTGAAACTCCTTTTCGCTTCTTTTGACCTGTGCGCGCGGCCCGGATGTTTCAATTCCCGGCTGAAACTTTGCCCGGCCGGCGTATGGTCTAAACAGGGGAGCTTCCTGCGCACCCGCACCGATGGAACCGCCGATCCAGGCCCAACTCGACTCCGGCAACCTGAGCGCGGCGTTCGATCTGCTGGTCGAACACTATCAGCACCGCGTGTACCGCCTGGCGCTGGCCATTCTCGGCGACCCGGCGGCGGCACAGGACGCCGCGCAGGAGGCCTTCCTCCGCATCTGGAAGGGGTTGAAAGGATTTCGCGGCCAGGCGGCGCTGAGCACCTGGATCTACGCGATCGCCCGGAATACGGCGCTGACTGAGCGCAAATCCGTCGCTGCGCGCCAGACGCTGCCGCTGGACGAGGCCGCAGCAGGCGCGGTGGCCGCCGGCGGGCGCGCGGAGTCCAAGGCGCCCTCGCGCGCCGGATTCGACGTGGCCGCGCTGGTCGACCGGTTGCGGCCGCAGTACAGAGAGGTGATCCGCCTCTACTACATGGAGGAGAACTCGTATGAGGAGGTGTCGAAAATGTTGGACATTCCTCTAGGGACGGTGAAGACGCTGCTGCACCGGGCGCGCATCGAACTCGTGGCCGCCGTGGCGCAGAGTACAGTGAGAGAAGGCTGAGCATGCCCTGCACGGAATTCCAAGATCGGCTGGCCGGTTACGATGCGCTCGGTACCATGGAGCGCCAGCGCGTCGACGCCCACCTGGCCCACTGTGAGACCTGCCGCGGCTGGCTGGAAGCGTGCGGTGAGGCCGATGCGGCCCTGCGCGCGGCTTACGCCGGCGTGCGTGCTCCGGCGACGCTGGCGATTTCGGTCCGGCAGCGAGTCTCGAGCACAGTTGCCGCCGGGGAGACGCGAGTCAGCGCGGTACCGGAGATTCTCGATTTCATCGCCTGGACGGGCGTGATCTGCGCTTGTGGACTGCTGGCGTACTTCTGGATGCCGCGGGAGATCGTCGTCTCACCGGTGGTGCTGTATGCGGTCCTAGGAGTCCTGCTGTGCGCCACCCTGTCGGCCACGCTGTGGGTGCTGCGCGGCAGCGAGGGCTGAGCCCGGGAGGCAGGCGGCGCTGCGGCGCTGGCCGTCAGCTTCCTGGCGACGCTCTACCCGGCGCGTTCCGCCACCCGCCTCATGCCCGTCGAAACCCTGCGTTACGAATGATATCCCCGCGCCCCGCCCGCCCCGGCAGCGCGCGCTCTTTCCAGGCGGGTAGTGGTTAGTCTTGATTTTCCGAATCCGGGAACGTTTGGGGCAGTGGATCGGTCACTTTCCCCATCAAGCTCCATCTGTCCTTGAAATATACGAAAGTGAACACGAAATAGACGGCAAACAACACAAGGGCGACGAGCGAGGGAAAAGACTTCATCTGTCCGGCCAGTTCGGTCGGGGAAGCCGGCGTGTTCCGTATCGCCATTAGAAACGGCTGGCCCCGTATCGGCTCTAGAAATGGCGAGAGCAAGATCAGCATGGCGTGCACGAGCCCATACACCACGACTCCGAACTTCCTCCGTCGCAAGAGTCCAAAGCCTGAAACTGCTGCCAGTACAGCGACGAAACACAACACCGATCCTCCGAGCACGTGGCCGCCGTCGATTGCCAGGATGGAAGAAACGATCGACAGCAGGGACATCCACGCGGCCATCAGCCCCAGGTACGCACCCCAACGGTAGGGCATGTTTCCAAGCGGCTTTGCTTTCTGCGAAATCCAGATCGCCGCCCAAAAGAAGACAAAGCCTAACATGAGGAGGATCATACTTGCGTATATCGTAACCTGCATTCCGTCTCCTTCATCGGCGCTCATCAATTTCCGGCCCACGTGGCTCCAGGCGGATTCGCAGCTTGACACCGGGTCTACCATCGGATGGGAGCCGCCCCGTGCGTGGCCTCCGCCAGGATCTTTGAAATCTTATAGATAATGTCCATTGACATGGGAGGTAATTTCCTGGCAAGCTACTGATTCGAAATAACAAAGCAGGGAAATGGCTTTGTTTCACAAAATTTGTTTTTCAGTATCTGCGCCGCCTGGTGCCATCACCCCGGTCGCCTTTCTCCCTGCCACGCCGCTGGCGGTCCCCGCCGTCTTGGAGCATCCACAATCCGCAGCTTCCCCCCAGGCGCACACTCACGCTGGCCGTCCACTGAGCGGCGCACCAACGGCGCTCTTTGAAAAACGAATGCATAGCGCAAAAACACATCGAACGATAGCCAATTAAGTCGTTCATTCTAAATAGAAAAGTCGATAATTGGCTTTGTTCCTCCAGATTTGATCTGCGCACACCGGGGGCTACGCCGCGCGAGACAGGAACGGGAGCTTCAGAACCGCTCCCGGCCGCCGGAAACGGCGCCAGAAGACCTCGGCCAAATTGAACAGCAGCGCGATCCCGAGCAGGGCCGGCCACAGCGTCAACCAGGCGGGCAGGGCGCGCGCGGGCGGGCGGAAGATCTGCGCCGGGGTGGGGTTGAACAGCCCGCCGGTCCAGGCAGCGAGGTCGCGCAACAACTTTTCGTTCTGCCCGCTGGAGGTGAGTTCCGGCTCGGGCAGGTAGAGGCCGGTTTCGGGGAACAGGCGCGAGTCTTCCAGGGGACGCACGCGAAACAGCCCGCGCCGGGAGCCGACGGGGAACGCCGCCTGGTAATGTCCCTCGGAGATTTTCCGGAAGGCCAGCGCGGTCTGGAAGCCGCCCGGGCCGAGGGCGAACAGGCGCGGCGGCGCGGCCGGCGCTGCGGCCGGGTCGGCGAGGCGATAGTCGACCAGCAGGCGCGAGGCGGCGGGATCCCAGGTGAGCGCGGATTCGCCCGCCAGCGCGTGCGGCAGCAGGTCGCGCGCCACGTTGGTCCAGAAGCGGTCGTAACCCTTCCACGAGACCCACGCTTCGGCCCAGCGCGACTTGGCGTCCGAGGTGAACACGGCGGCGCGGCCGAGGCCGTACTGCCAGCGCACGTAGAGCGGCTCCTTTTCGTCCACCGCGAGGATCAGGTCGGCGGCGCGTTTGGCCTGGAAGCGGACGTAGCCCTTCAACGCCGGCGCGGTGTGCATGTCGAGGCCTTCGAGGGTCTCCACCGGCCGCACGACGCGCGGGTTCACGGGCTTCTCCACCGTGGTGGAACCGGTGTGCTCCCGCACGTCCTTCACGAGGAGCTGCTCCAGGCCCGCCGGCTCGGTCAGGAAATAGGACCGGCCGCCCGCGGCCTGGGCGATCTTCTCGAGGTAAGCGCGGTTCACGTCCTGGCCCAGGCCGACCGTCGAGATGGTGACGTGCTTCTGCTGCGCGTCGCGCGCCAGGGCCATCGAGTCGCCCTCCTCGGAGATGCCGTCGGTCAGCAGGACGATGTGTTTATAGGCCCCCGGTGTGGCCTGGATTCGGGCGTAGGCTTCGGCCAGCGCGGGCGCGATCTGCGTGCCGCCGTCGGCCACAATGCCGGCGATCTGGCGCTTGAACAGCGTGCGGTCCTCGGCGCGGCGCACCGGCACGGCCCACTGGTGGGAGTTGTCGAAGATCAGCACGCCGACCTGGTCGATGGGACGCAGGTTCTCGATCACGCCGGTGGCCGCCAGGCGGGCCAGTTCGATTTTGCGGCCCTCCATGGAGGACGACTTGTCGAGGACCAGGACCACGACCGCGCCTTCGGGGCTGCGCGGCGGAGCGACGCTTGCCGGCAGGGCGCGCTCGAGCGGGTCGGCGCGCGGGTTCTTGCGCTCTACCCATACGTTCTTTTCGCCGCCGATGACCAGCAGCCCGCCGCCGTGTTGAACGAACTTCTCCAGATCGAGCTTGCGGGATTCGGGGAGCGCGTTGAGGTCCCAATTGTTGAACACGACCAGTTGGTAGTCGTCCAGGGGAGCGGCCTGAGAGTTGGTGCGCGCGTCGACCTCGAAGTGCGCGGCGTTCCACGTCGCCACCAGGTGCGCCTCCATACCCGGCGGGTCCTCGGTCAGGAACAGCAGGCGTGGAGAACGAACGGAGACGGCCTGGGCGAAGCGGGTTTCGCCCAGTGAACCGGCGCGCAGGGCGCCGGTAAGTTCGAATACGCCGGCGGAAGACAGCGAGGCGTAGGCGCGCACGTGGCTCTCGCCGGCCCGCAGGCTGACCGCGCTGGAGCCTATGGCGCGGCCATCGGCGCTGAGATCGAGCGTTGCCTGCGCGGGTTCGGGCGTGCTCACCTGGAGGTCGATCGGAAAGCGCTCGCCAGTGAAGGCCGCGGCCGGAAAGCCGGCGGCATCGATGCGGAAGCGCGGCGCGGAGCGGCCCTCGAGGATCAGCGTGTCGACCGGGATGCCGAGCGAGGCCGCCAGTTGTGCGCCGCGGGCGGCGGAGCCCTCGGTCTCCATGCCGTCGGAGAGCAGCACCAGGCGCGGCACGAGGCCGGCGGGCAGCGCGGCGGCGGCCTGGCGGATGGCGGCCTCGATGGCGGTGGCGCGGCCGGGCTCTCCGGCGGTGGTGTGGAATCGTCCGCCGGCGCGTTCCGCGGCATCCACCGGGCGCACGGCGCGGGCGAAGGGCAAATCGCGGAGCTCGTTGCGGCCAACGCGCGCACGGGCGGCGGAGGCGAATTGGCTGGCGCGGGCGAGCGAGCTTTCGGGGATGCTCTGCGATGTATCGATCAGCAGACCCACGGCCTGGCGTGTTTCGCTGACCGGCAGGCGAGGCTCCAGCAGCGCCAGGACACAGGCGGCGATGGCCGCGCCTTTGAGAACCATGGAGGGAACCTGGCGCGGGCCGAGCAAGGGGCGCGAGCGGCCGAAGAGCCACCATTCGAGGACGATCAGCGCCAGGCCGGCCAGGGCGAACCACTTCCACAGGTCGCGCGGCAGCGCCTCCGGCAGGCCCCTGCGCGGCAGGCCGCGCGGGACGCCAGGCGGGACATCCCAGGCATAGGCGCCGTAGCCGGGCAGGAGCAGCGAGTAGGAGCGTTCGTAGGCGCCGGCGCGCACGCGCACGGTACCGCTGCGCGGCGTGTAGAGGCGCAGCGCGCGACCGTCGAGGGTGTAGGGAACCGGACGGGTGTTCTGGTCGACCACCTGCAAGCGCGAGAGATCGACCCCGGCGGGCAGCTCCAACTGCAGCGCGCCGGGCGCGGCGGCCAGCGTTCCGCGCTCGACCAGCGCCTCGGGCGCGAGGGCTTCCAGCAGGTTGGCGAACAGCAATGGAGCCGCGACTTCGGAGCGCAGCGCAGTACGCAGCGGCTGGAAGCCCAGCACGGCCAGCGGAGGCAGCGGGCCTGATTGCAGGAGGGCCGCGGCCACCGGTCCTTCAGGCGTGCTGGCGACGAGAGTCGCGCCGCGGGGCGGATTGAAGACCAGCGAGCCCGCGAGTTTCAGGTCGCGCGAGCGCAGCCCGGCGCCGAGCGGCGTCTCGTTGTGCCAGTGGGTGACGACCAGCTCGCGGCCGACCATCCGCGCCGGGATGGGCGAGGCGGAAGCGGGCGGCGCGATCCACAGGCTCGGGCGCGCGGGAGGTTGCGGAGGCGCGAAGCCGTCGATGACGATCACGCCGGCGTCGGGGTCGGGCCGGTACTCAGACGGCGCCAGATAGCGCGGATTGAGACGCGGGTCGGAGGAGAAAATCGGCCGCAGCAGAGCGGGCGCGGCAGAGTAGACGGCGATGCGCAGCGGCTGCGCGGAGGGGACTTCGAGCGTGACACTGTCGTCGGCGGGCAGCGCATCGGAAGGACTCATGCGGGCTTCGAGCCAGCCCGCCGCACTGGTGCGCAGGTCGAAGGTGACGGAGGATTCGGCCCGCGGCGCCAGCAGCATGCGCCGCGCGCCGGCGGGCGAGCCGCCGAGCGCCAGGGCCACTTGCACGGCCCGTGGCGACGCGCCGTAGTTGCGCAGCGTGAACGTGGCCTGCCAATGCGCGGCCTCGCCCGGCACGCGTTGCAGCGCGGCGGAGACGAAACCGGCGTTGGGCGGCGGCGCGGAGACCGGCAGATAGCGGAAGTTGGGCGGAAGCTGGAGCGAGGCGGGGTCGGAGGCGAGCCGGGCCGCGCCGGCGTAGGCGATCTCGCCCGGCTCCCGGCCTTCGAGACGCTGGGATTGGCGGGCCAGGGACAGGGCCTGCTCGAGGTCCAGTGCGCCCGGGGCGGGGAGCGAGCCGCGGATGGCGGTTTCCAGTTCCGCGCGGCTGGAATCGAAGCGCGTGACGGGGACGGCCTGCGAGCCGGCGCGGATCACCATCACGCGATCCTGCGAGGGCAGCGTACGGAGCCACGCCAGAGCGGCGCGATGGGCTTCGTCTGAAAGTTCGCCGCCCGAGCCGGCTCGGGCGGACAGACCACCGGCGCGTCCGGGTGCCGACATCCAGGCCGATGTGTCCACGAGCAGCACGTGGTCACGCCCGCCAAACAGGCGCGCGCCCCAGCGCGGCTGCGCCACGGCCAGCAGCAGGCACAAGACGGCGAGCAACTGGAGGACGAGCGACCAGGGTTGATCGACGCGGCGGCGACGCTTGTGCCGCGCCGTCTGGGCTGCGTTGTGCCAGAAACGGAGCGTGGCCACCGTCAGGCGGCGGCGCGAGCGGCTGAGCAGATACAGCGCCACGGTCGCGGTCCACGCGGCAGCGAGCAGCGCGAGGAATTCGAGCAGCGAGAGGTTGGCGAGGAACATCTTCTTTGCGCCTCCCCCCTAGCGCCTCCCGGCGGGTGTCAAGCCGCGGAGGGCATCGCCGAGCTCGAACTCCAGCGCCCGGCCGACCGCGTCCTCCAGCGACAGCGCCGTCGAGAAGCCGCAGTAGCGCCCGCCGTTGCGCAGCGCCAGGCGCTCGAGTGCGGAAGCGTAGCGGTCGAAGGCCTCCGTGCAAGCGCGACGCGAAGCCGGGTCGAGGGACAGCTCCAGCTGCGCGCCGGTTTCGGCATCTTCCAGGCGCAGGTCGCCGTCGGCGCCGGGCTCGCGCTCGGAGGGCGACCAGAGTTGAATCAGCATCAGCTCGTGGCCGAAGTCGGAGAGATACTGCAGCGGGCGAAGCACGTCGGCATCGTCGAAGAAATCGGAGATCACTATCGCCAGGCCCGCGCCCGCGTACCGCACCAGAAACTGGCGCACGATCTCCATGAACGCCGAGCGGCCGCGCGGCTTGAGCGACGCGAGAAAGTCGGTGATGGGGCCGAAACGGTGGCGGCCGCCCGAGGCCATGCAGGTCTCATCGAGCGTCTCGTGGAAAGGCTGGATGAGGATCGCGTCGTGGCGCACCAGACCGACGTAGGTCAGAGCCGCCGCCAGGCGGCGCGCGAAGTCGAACTTGGAAATCTCGCCATCGCCGGCGCCGGCGGTCATCGAGGCCGAAGCGTCGAGCAGCAGGCGGATCGGCGTGCGCGGCTCGGTCTGGAACATCTTGAGAAAGAGCTTCTCCAGACGCAGATAGGCGCGCCAGTTCACCGCCCGCAGGTCATCGCCCTGATGAAAGCGGCGATGGTCCAGGAACTCGATGCCCGGCCCGGAATAGCGCGACTCATTATGGCCGCCCACCAGGCCGCGGAAGGACTTCTGCCAGTGAATCGTCAGGCGCTCGAGGCGCTCGAGAAGCTGGCGGTCGATTAGGGGCGCGGGCATCGGCACCGGTATCTTCTATTGTGACAGGGCGGGAGCGGGCGTCAGACGGCAGAGCCGCCGGACGATCCATGGCGCAGCCGCGTGTATCTTCCGGGCCCGAGACGGCATATGATAAACAAACGATAATGTTGATTCTCGAGCGCGTCTGGATCGCAGTTGTCGGATCGGCTTTCCTGATCCTGGGTTTGGCGGTGAAGGATTTCCGCTGGGGCCTGCGCGGGACCGGACCGGCCGCCCCGACCTGGGTCGGCAGAGTGTGGTTCATCGGGTTGGGGCTGGCGCTGATCGCAATCGCCTGTTTTTACCACCCGCGCTGAGGCGCGAGCTACAAGTTCGGCTGGCGCGCGGCGACGGAGGCGATCAGCTCACCGAGCAGTGTCTCGGGAGTCTGGCCGTCGGCGTGTGCGTCGAAGTTCAGGATGATGCGGTGGCGCAGCACGGCGGGAGCGACCGTGCGGATATCCTCAGCGGCGAGATGATAGCGGCCATTCATCAGCGCGAGGACGCGGCCGCATTCGACCAGCGCCTGGGCCCCGCGGGGCGATGAGCCGTAGCGGATGTATTTGTCGGCCAGTGGGTGAGCGCCGGCGGCGCCGGGCTGCGTGGCCATCACCAGGCTGACGGCGAGATCCAGCACGTGCGGCGCGACGACGACCTCGCGACAGGTGTTGCGCAGCTCGAGGATCTCGCCGCGCGTGATGACCTGGCTGAGCTCGGGCTCGTCTCGTTGGATGGTGCGCTCGACGATCCGGCTGAGCTCCTGGCGGGATGGAAACTCGACGACGATCTTCATCAGAAAGCGGTCGAGCTGGGCCTCCGGCAGCGGGTAGGTGCCCTCCATCTCGATCGGATTCTGCGTCGCCATGACTAGAAACGGGCGGTCCAGCTCATGCGTCGTGGTGCCCGAGGTAACCGTCCGTTCCTGCATCGCTTCGAGCAGCGCCGATTGGGTTTTGGGCGTGGCGCGGTTGATCTCGTCGGCCAACACGAGGTTGGCGAAGATCGGGCCGGGCTGGAAGCGCAGGCTCTTGGCGCCGCCCGAGTCCGTCTCCATGACCATGGAGCCGACGATGTCGGCGGGCATCAGGTCGGGGGTGAACTGGATGCGCGAATAGCGCAGATGGAGCACCCGCGACAGCGTCCGCAGGAGCGTCGTCTTGCCGAGTCCGGGCACGCCCTCGAGCAGCACATGGCCCCCGGAGAGCAGGCAGATGAGCACGCCGTCGACCACATCCTGCTGGCCGACAATCACCTTGCCGATTTCCTTGCGGACCAGGTCCAGACGGGCTACGGCTTGCGATACTTCGAGTGCGCCGTTCGCGGACTCCGGCATGTCCCCATTGTAGGCGGCGCGGCGCGCGGCCGGCTCAAGCGGGCTCGTCGCCGAAGATCATATTGGGGCGATCGATGGCATGCTCCTCGCAGTAGCGCAGCCACAATCCGCCGTAGCTCTCGGTGACGTACTGCTGCGGGGTGAAGCCCAACTGAGCGGCGGTGCGATCGATCCACTCCGGCTGGCCTTCGAGTTCCAGCCACATCCCGATGGGTGTTTCATCGAGCACAACCAGGCCCGCCGCATCGCCCGGGCGCTGGTAGATGGTGCGGTATTTTTCGTAACGGAAAAAGAGCTGAAGGCCGAGCCGTTCCAGTATCTGGCGCAGGGCGGCGGGGTCGGACACTTCGGTTTCCAGCTCCTCACGCGACTTATAGCGCCCGGTTTCCGGAGTGCCCTTGTAAGTAAATGTCGCCGCGCCGGCAAATTCGCGCAGACGCAACAGACGCCGCTGGGCCCGCAAGGTCCGCTCCGGCGTGTCGAAGACCTCGTTGGCCTCGAAGGCGCGCGGTTGAACGACGAGGAAACCGTTGGTCAGCAGGACGGCGGAGGTCCGCCCGGCGTCCTGGAGGCGCAACTTCACCTCGATTTCCCGGGTGGGGTCCGCCTTGGCATGGAACTGCGCAGACTGCACTTCACCGCAAGGTAGCACGAGCGCGCCCGGTGCGGCAGGGCGCCTTCTTTGACCCGCCGCCGTATGCGGGCATAGGATGAATGTGTCGATTCATAACGCATCGAGGAACACTGTCTGATGATAGAGAGCAATCGCAGAGAATTCGTCAAGGCTGCCGCCGTCACGGGCGCGGCTTTGGCTGCCGGCGGGCGCATTATGGCCGCGAACAAGCCGGTGCAGAGCGGACGCGTGATCGGCGCGAACGACCGCATCAACGTGGCCGTGGTGGGAACGGGCGGCCGCGGTTACTACGTCGCCGAGCGCTACCGCCGCTACGGGGAGAAGCACGAGAATTCGTGCCAGTTGGTGGCCGCGTGCGACGTGTACCAGAAACGGGTCAGCGCCGCGAAAGAGCATTTCAAGGTGGACGGTACGCTCGACTACCGCGAGATTCTGGCCCGCAAGGACGTGGACGCCGTGATTGTCGCCACGCCCGACCATTGGCACGCGCGCGTCGCGCTGGCGGCGATGGAACAGGGCAAGGACGTCTACTGCGAGAAGCCGATGTGCCACACCATCGAGGAGGTTAAGCTGCTGCGCGAGGCCGTGAAGTCGAAGCAGCGCGTCATGCAGGTGGGCTCGCAGACGACCTCCGGTGACCAGTGGTGGAAGGCGCGCAAGGCGCTCGCAGACGGCATGATCGGTCAGATGATCATGAGCCAGGGCAGCTACCACCGCAACTCCCTGGAAGGCGAATGGAACTGGAAAATCGATCAGGAAGCCGGGCCGGATGGCAAGGGCGACAACTACATCGACTGGAAAACGTGGCTGGGCCCGGCGCCCAAGCGGGGTTACGACGCCGACCGTTTCTTCCGCTTCCGCAAGTACTGGGATTACTCGGGCGGCATCGCCACGGACCTGTTCTTCCACGTGATGGCGCCGATGAACATCTGCTGGGGCCAGCCGGAGTTCCCGCATCGCGTGGTCGGCAGCGGGGGCATCTACAAGTTCAAGGACGAACGCGAGGTGCCCGATACGTTCCATCTCGTCGCCGAGTACAAGAAGGGCTTCTCGGTGGTGCTGACCAGCTCGATGGCCAATTCGCAGCACATCCCGGGCCTGATCCGCGGCTACCAGGGCACGCTCATCATGGTGGACCACGGGATGTTCGAAGAGGCCACCGATCACATCACAGTGAAGCCTGAAAAGGCCGTGATGACGCCGGAGTACAAGGCCAAGTTCGGCGAGGAGCCGATCGTCATCAAGTGCGAGGAGAACGACATGATGATGGACCACATCGGCAATTTCCTGGATTCGATCCGCAGCCGGCAGCAGCCGCGGCTGAACGTGGAAGTCGCCGCACGCGCGCAGGTGGCCATCAGCATGGCGGTGTTGAGTTACCAGCAGGGCAAGGTGCTGTACTTCGACGAGCAGAAGTTCAAGGTCACCGACAAGCCTCCCAAGGCTTAGCGGGCCGCGCAGTGGCGGCCTGTCCGGAGCGGCAGGGGCTGCAAGATGCGCGCCCGGCCGCACCCGCGCAGGCCGTTTCCTTGCCGCTCCCGAACCGAGTTGTTATATTGGAGACTACTCCGCACGTGCGCCCGTAGCTCAGCTGGATAGAGCAACTGGCTACGAACCAGTAGGTCGGCAGTTCGAATCTGTCCGGGCGCACCACACAACTACTTCAAAGTCAATTGATTGCTGCGGAATTCTCCGCCGTCTCATTGAGCCCATTTTCGTCGGTATGACCGATTCTAGTACCGCGCTGAACCTCATGGGCTCGCTCCATCGCCGCCAGGATGGTGTGGGCTTGCGGATGAACGTAGCGCTTGTAGGTCTTGGCAAGACCCTCCGCCCGCAGCGCCGCGATTGCGCCCACCGTGCGGCTGCGCGTATGATCCAGTTCGGAGTTCTTCATGCGCTGTTCCGTACTTTTAGCGGTCCTTCTTACGTCCAGCATCGGTTTCGCGGCCGCTCCGCCGGAGGCCCCAACGAAGGCCCCGGCAAAAGCCGTTGTCCCTCAACCCAAGGTTCCCGACGCGATCCGGGACCGCTTCGTACCGGCTCCTTTTGAAAGCCAGCGCATCCTCGGCCTGCTCGGCGAGCGTATGCGGATCAACTTGGAGAAGCGCCTCCTGAACATCGAGGAGGAGGCCCTCCTGGCCGGCTTCCGCCACCGCCCTGGGGCGCAGAAGTGGATCGGCGAGCACATCGGCAAATACCTCGACGCCTCCGCCAATACCTGGCGCTATACCCACGACCCGCGTCTGAAGGCCCAGATGGACCGCATGGCCCTGGCGCTGATCGCCTGCCAGAAGGACGACGGCTACCTCGGCACCTACGTGGACGCGCAGCGCTGGACCAGTTGGGACGTCTGGGTGCACAAGTACGACCTCATCGGCCTGCTGGCGTGGTACCGCGTCTCGGGCGACGAGCGGGCGCTCAATGCCTCGCGCCGCATCGGCGACCTGTTGATCAATACCTTCCAGATCGGCGGACGCGACATCATCGCCTCCTCGGAGCATGTCGGCATGGCCGCCACCAGCGTCCTCGAGCCCATCTGCCAGCTGTATCGCTACACCGGCGATCCGCGCTACCTGGCCTTCGCGCGCTTCATCGTCGAGCGCGCCTGGGAGCAGCCCAACGGCCCGCACATTCTCACCTCGCTGCTCTCGACGGGCTCCGTGTTTCGCACCGCCAACGCCAAAGCCTATGAAATGATGTCCAACCTCGTCGGCCTGTGCGAGCTGTACCGCCTGAGCGGTGAGAAGCGCTTGTTGGACGCCGCCGTCGCGGCCCAAAAAGACATTGTCGCCCGTCGCCGCTATCTGACCGGCACCACCTCCGCCCACGAGCACTTCCGCGACGATTTCGACCTGCCCGCCGAGCAGCAGGACGACGTCGGCGAGAGCTGCGTCACCGTCACCTGGATCCAGTTGAACCTGCAGCTATTGCGCCTCACCGGCGAGCCGGCCTACGCGCAGGAGATCGAGCGCGCCGTCTTCAACCAGTTGCTCGCCGCCCAGGATCCGCTTACCGGCAACATCTGCTACTTCACGCCGATGAACGGCCGCAAGCAGCCACGGACGGACATCAATTGCTGCCGCTCCTCGGAGCCGCGCGGCATATCGTTGCTCCCGCAGTTGCTGTGGGGTACGCTGCGCACCGCCTCCGAACGGGATACTGTCGCCGTTGAAATTCTCGCTCCCGGAAAGGCCCTGATCGGCGGCGTGACGGTGAATTCCCAGACCGACTACCCCTTCGACGGACGCGTGCTCTACACCCTGACACCCGATCAGCCGCGCCGATTCACTCTCGCCCTCCGCGTGCCCGAGTGGGCGACTGGGTTCCATGCCACCGCGCCCGACGGGAAGGTGATTACCGGCCGGCCCGGCGACTACCTGCGTATCACGCGCGAGTGGAAGGGTGGCGACCGCGTCGAGGTTAACGTGGATCTGGCCGTGCGCTTCACCCCCGGCGGCAAGAGTTATCCCGGCCAGATCGCCGTCGAGCGCGGGCCGCTCGTGCTGGCCCTCGACAAGGGAGCCAACTTACAGCTTCCAGACCTCGGCCACGCCGCGCTGAGGACCGTTCCGGAGCGTCTCACCGCGGAAAAGCCCGGGCTTTACGCCTTACCCGGCATCGTCTCGGAAAACGGCCACGCCCGCCCGGTCACGCTTCATCTGGTCCCATTTGCCGAGGCCCGCGAATACCGCATCTGGCTGCCTCCAGCCGCTGCCCGGGAGACCGCTGCGAGGCGCCAGGCCGCCGGGCAGGGCCAACTGCCTTAAACCGGAATTCCCCTTCTGGCAGGGCCAGTCTTTTTACCCCGCTGGAGGTGGCAGTACGTCAATCCTGCGCGCCATGCTTCGCAACGACCGTCGCGTCCGGTGGCGACCTACGCTGTGCTGCCGCCGCAACCGGGATTCTCGGCCCCGGCGTCGAAATTGAATCGTGAACGTCCCAAAACTCCAGTTCTCGATCGGGTTCTCGGTCATGGACTGATCGGTACACCGCGAGATTGCGGCAGCAAGCGTCTGCCAATCGGTCCGCAGCGTCGCCCCAACTTCTGAGGCAAGCATCCACGACACCAATGCGTGGAATCGAAAAGTGGATTCCATGCTAACGTATATAGAATTACCTCCCAAACGATTCTTGGGCGGGGTGCAAGACTCCAAGTGCGAGAGGAAAGGGTCGATGAGCGCAGCCACTGCAACTGGTCTCCGTTTCGAAGCCCCGGGCCCGGGCTTCTGGGAACTCGACCCGGTTCACTTTCCGCGCCCGGCGACGCGCTACTGGACGGAAGTCAGTCCCGCGTCCTTCAAGCGTGGGTCCGGGGAATTCTGCCGCCTTTACGGGCTGATGATTGATGCGCTCGAAATGGCGTATCCGAACGGCTTCGCGTACCGGCGCGCGACTCCGGTTCCCGATAGCGAGGTGCCGCAACGATTCCAACGTGCTGAGGAGGTTCTCCAGCAGAAGTTCTGGCGGCAGCAGCTCAGCGAATGGAATGGCACGTTCAAACCCGCCGCGATCAGGGCTCACCGCGAGATCCAGTCGGTCGACCCGGAGGACCTTTCCGACGACGCCCTGGCGGCGCATCTGACGCGCTGCCGCGACCACCACGCGGCTATGCTGTACCAGCACATGCGCTTCACCGCGGCGGCGGTGGTACCGACAGGCGACTTCCTGGCTCACGTTGGCGGCTGGACCGGCCTTCCCGCCTCCGAGTTGCTCGGCTTGATGCGCGGCGCATCTCCGGTGTCGGCTGGCGCCTCCTCGCAAATGTCGCAGATGGTCGCTGCGATCCAACAGGATCCGCGTGCGCAGAAGTTGCTCGAACGCGACGACGATCCGGCGCGGGTGATCCAGGAGTTGCGCGCGCTCGATCGCGGCACCGGTGCCGCCGTGGCGGAATACCTGGAGCTGATCGGGTACCGACTGCTGGACGGATTCGATATTTCAAACCCCTGCGCGCTCGAGTTGCCGGATGTGTTGCGCCGCGCGCTCCGCGCCGCAGTTTCCGGCAAGCGAGCCGATGCGTCCGACTTGCAGGACCGGATCGCGGACGTGCGTGCCAAGGTGCCGGAGCAGCATCGCTCCGAGTTCGATGAACATCTCGAGGAGGCTCGTCTGACTTATCCGATCCGCGACGAGCGTGGAGTATTCAGCGACATCTGGGCTTCCGGCCTGATGCGGCGCGCAGCGCTCGCGGCCGGGAAGCGGCTGGCGGGCAAAGGGCGGATCCACGAAGCCGAACACATCATCGACGCCGGCATTGATGAAATGCGCGCGCTGGTCACCGGTTCGGGCGGACCTTCCGCGGACGAACTCGCCCAGCGTGCCGCTTACCGCGCATCGCACAGCGCCAAGGAAGCCCCGTTAACGCTTGGGACGCCCCCGCCGGCGCCGGATTTTTCCAAATTGCCCCCGGCGGCCGCTCGCGTGATGCGCGCGGCTGGCATCTCCTTGCAGGCTTTGTTCGGGAGTTCGGAGGCCGCGCACGAAGAGTTCAAGCTGCGTGGGCTGGCGGCCAGCCGGGGAGTATACGAAGGGCCCGCCCGACGTGTCTCCCATCCTTCCGAATTCGACCGCATCGTGCGCGGCGATGTGCTGGTCACCGAATCCACAACCGAAGCCTTCAACATTCTTCTTCCTCTGCTCGGCGCCATTGTGACGGACAGCGGCGGCTTGCTGTCCCATTCGGCGATCGTCGCGCGCGAATACGGGATTCCCGGCGTGGTCGGTACTCGTGAGGCCACCGGGCGCATCGCCGAGGGTGTGCGGGTCCGCGTCGACGGTGATAAGGGCGAGGTCTGGGTGCTAGGGTGAAACGCGCTGTTCCACTCGAGGAAGCAATCGACGACTCGATCTTCGGCTCGAAGGCCGTGGGACTCGGGCAAGCCATCCGGGATGGCCTGCCGGTGCCGCCCGGAGTCGCGTTGTCCGGTTCGATCGTGGAAGCTGTTGCGGCCGGAGAGCAGCCCGCACTCCATGAGGTCGCCCGGCGGATCAGCCACCTCAAGACGCCGCTTGCATTCCGCTCCTCCGCCGTCGATGAAGACGGCGCTATGGCGAGTTTTGCAGGGCAGCACCTGACCTTGCTCAACATCCAATCGGTGGACGACGCGCGGTCGGCATTGAGCAAAATCTGGTGGTCGGCAAATTCGGATTCAGCCATCACCTACCGGCAGCGTGTGGGCTTGTTCGCCCGCCCCAGCGTGGGCGTCGTGATTCAGTCGCTCCTCGATCCAGAAACAGCCGGTGTGATGTTTACCAGAAACCCCGTCACCGGCGCGGACGAACGCATGATTGAGGCCAGTTGGGGGCTTGGCGAGGCGGTCGTCGCGGGCCTGGTGATTCCGGACAACTACCGGATGGACCGTTCGGGCCAGGTGCTGGAACGCAGGCCAGGAGTGAAGCGGATTGTGGTGCGCAGTGTTTCCGCTGGCGGCACGATTGAGGAAGACGTGGCGCCGGAACTCGTCGAGCGCCTCTGCCTGAGCGACCAGCATCTACAGGAACTGAGCAAGCTCGCCACTCGCTGCGAAGAAATTTATGGCCCTGCGCGGGACGTTGAGTGGGCCATTGCCAGTGACACGCTCTACTTGCTTCAATGTCGGGCGATTACAAAGTCGGGACGCTGACGGACGGCTTGCATGTGCATGGCCGCGGTACTCCGTAGCGCCCGCCGTCCAGGGAGGATCAATGCCAACGCGAGGAGTGCCCATCGAGGCCTTGCAGCGGGTGCCGCTGTTTGCAGATTTGAATTTGCGTGAGCTCCGCCAGCTCGCTCGCCTTTTCAAGGAGCGGAGCTTCTCCGCGGGCGAGGCGGCCATCCAGGAGGGTTCGGGCGGGGCGGCCTTTTTCGTGATCCAATCTGGTGAGGCCGAAGTGATCATCCACGGCAGGAAAAAAGCAACTCTGAAGGCGGGCGAATTCTTCGGCGAAATCGCTTTGATAGACGACGGCCCGCGCATGGCTTCGATCATAGCTGCGACCGACATGGTTTGTTACGGACTTACCTACTGGGACTTCCGGCCCGTTGTGAAGGCCAACGGCGTACTCGGATGGAAGCTGTTGCAGCAGATGGCGAAATTGCTTCGAGTCACCCGGCAGGAGTTATTTCAATGACCATTCTGTTTTAAGCAGCACAAAACGGAAGAATCAGGAGCATCCCGCGTCTTCAGGGAAGACCGAAAGATTCCGCTCGTCAAGCGCCACATTGGTTCCGTTCTGCGGCACCGCCCGTCGAAAACTACGAACCAATCAGAAATGTGGTAACCCAAGAATACAAGTGACGCTCTTTCCTATCATGGGCGTGGAAGTTGCATGATACATAAGACGATATTGCTCGCTTGGATGAGCCTGCTGCCGCTCGGTGCGGACGAGGGGTTGTGGCCGTATCACCAGTTCCCCAAGGACGCGGTCCGGCAAAAATATGGTTTCGATCTCACCACTCAGTTTCTGGAGAATCTGAGGCTGGCGTCGGTAAGAATCGGCAGCGGGACAGGCTCCTTCGTCTCGCCCAAAGGACTTCTGCTGACGAATCAGCACATCATTTCCGGTTGCCTGGCCCAGCTCAGTTCGGCACATAACGACTACGTTCGCGATGGTTTCTATGCGGCCTCGGAGCCCGCCGAAGCCCGGTGTGCGGGGCTGGAGGCGAGCGTCCTCACGAATATCGAGGACGTGACCACGCAGGTCAAAGCCGCGGCGCAGGAAGGGACGCCGGCCGCCAGGGCGCTGGAGGCGCGCAGCGTCGGGATCGCGCGCATCGAGAGTGACTGCGCGGCCAAGTCGGCAGCTACCTGCACGGTCGTTACGCTCTTTTCGGGCGGCCGCTACGAACTCTACCAGTACAGGAAGTACACTGACCTTCGCCTCGTGTTTGCTCCCGAATATGCGCTTGCCTTCTTTGGCCGGGAGCGAGATAGCATCACCTATCTGCGATATGGCCTGGACATCGCCTTTCTCCGGGTCTATGAGAAGGGCAAGCCTGTTTCCACACCCCACTATCTCAAGTGGTCGGCCGACGGAGTGAAGGACGGCGAGTTAGTGTTTGCAGCGGGAAATCCCGCTACAACGGTGCGCGAGACTACGGCCGCCCAACTCACTTTTTATCGCGATACCGCCCTGCCAGCCGCCCTGGCCCGATTGCGGCCGCGCATTCAACAACTGACCGCGTTTGCGGCACAGAGCGAAGAAAATCGGCAAGTGGCGCAACCGTTGCTAACTGACTTTCTGGAGAGCTACAAGGCTGCCGCGGGCAAGCTTATTGGCTTGCGTGACGACCGGCTTGTGCTGCGCAAGACTGCGTTCGATCTCAAGATCCGGCACGCCGTCGAGAACGATCCAAAGCTGGGTACGGCGGGCGGCAAGTTATGGGACCAGGTGGCGGCCGCTTACAAAGCCTGGGCTTCCTTTGAGAAGCCTTACGAAATCCTGGAAGGATCCCCGGCGCCGGGATCGAATCTGTTTCGGATCGCGCGCCAGTTGGTGCGCCTGCGCGAGGAGCCAGGCTCGCCGGCGCGGGCGAAGAACTCCGCTGCGCTGGTCCCCGATCCGCTGGAGACGATTCTCCTTGCGCAATACCTCGAAGAATTGAAGGGTCTGAAAGAAAAGGACGCGCCAGTTAAGTCCATCCTGGGCGGCCGGACGCCCCAGCAGGCGGCCGAAGCACTGGTGAAATCGAGTCGGCTGCGAGACACTCGTGAGCAGCGGCGGCTCGCGTCGAGCCCCGACGCGGTACTCAAGTCCGACGATGGCCTGATCCGCCTGGCATTGCTACTGGACGCGCCGGCAAAGCGTTTGCGAATGAAGCGCGAGGATCTCATCGGGTCGCTCGAAACATCCGCTGCGGAGAGAATCGCACAGTATCGCTATCTGCTATTCGGCGATGCCGAGTATCCCGATGCCACCTCCACGCCGCGAGTAGAATTCGGGGTAGTCAAAGGTTATACCGACCGCGCCGGAATCCCACAGCCGTACGCGGCGACATTCAGCGGCCTGTATTATCGGCGGAACAACGTGGGCCCTTATCAAGTGCCGCAACGCTGGGTTGAGGAAAAGCCTATGTTGCATCTCATCTCGCCTCTGGACTTTGTGAGCACGTGCGACATAGGCGGTGGAGATCATGGCGGCCCGACAGTCAACCGAGCGGGTGAATTGATAGGTGTAGTCTTCGATGGGAACCTGGAAAGCCTGCCGAATACATATCTTTATACAGACGAGCAGGCGCGAGCCGTCCATGTAGCCGCGCAAGGTATCGCCGAAGCGCTGGAGAAAGTCTACGACGCCAGGCCCCTGCTGCAAGAGTTAGGGATCGCCAATAAAGGCCTATAGGATTACCAGTGGCGCTCGCGGGAACGCGAACTTACGGCCTAGTTGATCCACCACGTTGATCTGGCAGATATAGCGTCCCGGCGCGAGGTTCTTCAGCGGAACCTGAATCTGCACAGGCACAGCCTCAGGCCGCGTACTGGCCAGTTGCGTCGCGTCGACGGGTCCGACCTCGAACGCCTTGACGCCCTTGGCATTGAACAGGCTCATACTCACCTTGACGCGGCGCAACTTCGAATCCGCGGTGTCCGGCTGCGCATCGTAGACATCGAAAGTCACGTACAGATTCTGGCTGCGCCGGAAAACCCTCGTGATGCTGGGAACGATCTTCTCCTCGCCCACGATCAACGGGTTAGCCAGGAGTTCCTTTCTGGTAGTCTTCTCCGCGGCGCCGACGGCGGCTTTCAAAGGCTCGCGCTGGCTACTCCAGACAATGGAGCTCAACTTCAATCCAGTCGTATCCGCGCTCAGATCCGGAACCACAAATCGCATTTCGAAGGTCCCCATCCTGCCGCTCACGTTTTCGCGCACGACGAAATTCATGCGATACCTGCCCGGTTCGAGCGTGAACCCGGCGTCATATTGAAAACTCTTGCGGCCGGCTTGCACGGCCTTGTCCTGATCCAGCCGGATCGTGATGCTGTCGCGCACATTGCCGGCCACGGCGTGTTGTTCGTCCTGGACCTGGCCGGCGAAATCGAATTGCGTCACTTTCGCGCCGCCCTTGGCGGCCAGCGCGACAACCGATCCTGGAATCTTTACCGAGACAGGAACAAAGTAACTAGTAGGAGATACCCGGAAATAGTTGACCTGGAGCGCCAGCGGCAGGTCTGTCACCGGATCGCCAGCTGAAAGCGCCTCCTTCAATTGCTGCTCCTTCTCCTGCCCATTCAACTTACCCCAGACCTTGGACGCGTAGTAGCCCTTGCGGTGCTCCAGTTTCGCCGTCAAGTTATTGGTAAGCTTCACCGTGATTTTCCGGTATTTTCCATCCATCGCCGAGTTACTCGTGTAGTATCCAAGCAGGTAATAGCTGCGCATTTCCTGCTGCGCCTGAACAATGCCGGCGGTGATGTCGTTGCTGTCGAAGTACGCCTTGCCGCCCGTATCGGCGGCCAGCGTGTACAGCGTTTCTTGGGAATCGTTGATGGTCGCGCGTTGCTGGTTGTATACGGAGCCGTTATAAATGCCGGTGCCCCGCGAAGCGGCATGGCTGGCGTCTCCTCCCGGAGGATCCGCCATCAGCCCGCGGGCGTCGATCGGATAAATCGCCAGGTTCGCTTTCACCGCCGCGTTGATCGTGGCCTCCAGTTGCGCCTGGTTGTCGATTCCCGTCTTGTTGACACCGGCCGAAAAATAGAGCAGCGCCTTTTTCTCCGGCAGCGGGGAAAGCATGCGCGCCGCTTGCCCAATGGCGGCCAGCTTCTGGTCTGTATTGAAAATGTTGAATTCGGTTTCGTCGGCCACGAAGGCGGCGCCGGTATCTTCTCCGTTGTCAGCGGCGGTGTCGGCCAGGCCGGCCAGTTCACTCATCTCCCCTATGGGCAGCGCTTTGAGAATGCTCGTCAGCACCTCGCGGTCGCTGGTAAAGTCAGTAAGCACCTGAACCATGCTGGTATAGATGAGGATCGCCACCATATCATCTTTGGTGATGTGCTTGTCGAGATAGTCGAGGGCCGCTTCCTGGGCGCGTAACTGCTCGCTGACGCCCATTGAGGAAAAATCCAGATAAAAGACCAACAGTCTCTTGTCGCGGTACTGGACCTCGCCCGGCTTTTCAGTGGTAATCGTGGTGCGAGGAGCTTCAGGGAGTTTGAACTGGTCGGCTAAAGACAATTTCGGCGGCGGTTCCGGTTCGTTGCTCAGCTTTTGAAATTCGAATACGGAGATCTTCTGCGGCTTACCATCCTCCAGTACGGCAAAATCATCCCGCTGCAGACCTTCCACGGACTTGCCGGACTTGTCCCGCACCACGACGTCGACGATAACCAGGTTGCTGTTGGCCGTGAATCTGGCAACCTGCCCGGTTTCGGCCGCGGGCTCCTTCGGCCGCTGCTGGCCCAGCGCCGCGAGCGCCAGCAAAGTCACGATCCCAACGATCCGCATAATTCGCTGTTCCTTCAAAAACTGAACCGCATCAGCAACTGGACCGTTCGCGTGGCCGAAGCCGCGGTGGGCAGTCCGTAGGTTGCCGAGTTGACAGTGGTGCCGAAATTGGTAATGGAGATATGGTTGAACGCGTTGGTCGCACTGAGGCGCAACTGCAGCTGGCGGCGACTGTCACCGAAGCGGAAGGCGCGGTTCAATGCGGAATTGAAAGCGACCCGGAACGGTCCGGTGATCGTGTCTCTGCCGGCATCTCCGAACTCACCGGACGGAGGCGTCGTAAAGGCCAGGAGATTGAAATAGGGATAGCCGGGCGCCGAGATGGGCAGCCCGGTTGCTTGGGCGCGGGTGCTGCCCGCCGCGCCGGCAAGGCCAGCGGTATTGGAGAGGTTGCCGGCGACGAGTGCGGTGATCGGCATTCCGGAAGCGGCCGTGAACGTCCCGTTCAGGGTCCACCCAGCCAGCGTTTTCGTCATCCAGCCGCCGTTGCGCAACATGCCGTGAACTCCGACGGGCGATGAGAGTAGAAAGGTCGCCGAGAGGTTATTACGCTGGTCAAAAGAGGAAAGACCGCGCTCCAGTCCCAGGTTGTCGATGTACTGCACAACCGTGCCGCCAGTACCATTGAAACTCGAAGCATCGTCGATCGACTTAGAGCGAGTGTACAGCAATACTCCCGAGATGCCCCGCGCGAAACGGCGGGTAACCCGCACCTGCCCGGCATGGAAGATCGAGTTAGCTTGAGAGGTTTCGTAAGTGAAGCTCGTGGCGTAGGGGATTTGCAACTGCTCCTGCGCATTGCTCAGCGACGATCCGGGCAATGGCCGGTTCGGTTGCTCCGCGACAGGCAGGTCCGTACCTTTCGTGCCGATGTACTCGAGTTCGACCAACAGCCCGTGCGGCAGCGTGTTCTGGATGGCGAAGGACCAGGTCTGGGCGTACGCAAGCTGGGAATTGGGATCGATGGCAAAGGTGTTCGAAATAGTCTGCGAGGGGATGGGCAGCAAGCCGGTTTGCAGCGTTAGTAGATTGGCTGTGCCGCCGGTCAAAGAAAGCGAGTTCGAGAAGGGCGGCTGGGTCGCGAGCGTGGTTCCGATCTGAGCGTATGCGGAAGGGCTGTAGAAGATGCTGTATCCGCCGCGGATAACTGTGCTGGCTTTGGCGCTGGGCCGCCAGGCAAAACCCAGACGGGGCGAGAAGGCGTGTGTGTCGGGCCGAATCAGACTGCTCGGCAAACCGGCCTGTCCCGGCTTCACAACGGATACGCCGGTGAATCCCGGACTGACCTCCAGGTTGGCAAGACGGTTATATAACTCCGTATAGGGCGCGAAGTATTCATAACGCAGACCCAGATTGAATGACAGTCCGCGCTTAGGACGCCAGTCGTCCCGCACATACCAGCCCGTCGCCCAACTGCGGAGATAGTAGTTATCGTCGCCGTATTGCAGGGAGCTGGATTGTGGCTCGCCGAGCAGGAAATCGGCGAAGTCATAGCCTGTGCCGGGAATGGGGTTGCCCGCGGCATTCAATTCGCTAGTCAGCAGGCCGCTGAAGCTAAAGGATCCGCGTGCATTCTTATAGTTCAAACTGTCCTGTTGCAGGCGCCGGTACAGGACCCCAAACCCCAGATTATGCTTTCGGTGCAGCACGTAGGTGAGGGTGTCGGTGAAATTCGCCGCCTGGCTGCGAGTTAGCGCCGGCGTGCCGTCAGAGAGGCCGCCAAAGTTGGTGAAGGAAAGGTTCGGCGGGCCGTAGTCGAGGGGCGTCTGCAAAGCGCCGCCGATGCCCAGATCCCCTTCGATATTGTCCCCATAAGCGAAGTACGGCACCGTTCGATTGACGTTGCGGCTGAAGGTTACATTGGCGGCGTTGTTGAAGCGTGGAGCGAAGCTATGGCTCCATCCCGCCGCCGCGCTCACTCCGTCACCCGTACCAGTGTCCTCGAAGCCAAAAAGCTGCGCGGTCTTCGAGTCGCGGTCCTGGTATTGGACGTTGAAGTTCAGCCGGTCCTTATTCGATACAGGCGCATTGAGCCGAAAGCCCACGTTGTTGCTATTGTTCGGAGTCGAGGTAACGATCGCGTAGTTCTGCACGATGCCGTCGTAGATGGGCGCCGGAAAGTACTGCAACAGCCCCGCCGAGGCCGCACTGATGCGCGCGGCCGGCAGCACGTTGCCGGCGAATGGCAGGCGGGTGAGCGGATCAAAAATGGTCACCGGCGCGTTACTCACCTGGGTCAGGGAAAAGTCGCCATTGCGCTCAGCCAGCGTGGGTACCGACGATTGCGCGCTATACGGATTGCGGTTGCGCGAGCCCTGGTAAGTGAAATAGAAACTCGCGCGCGGGTAATGGATCAGTTTGGGGATGTTGAGCGGTCCGCCCACATTCAGACCAAGACTCGCCATGTCGTAAGAGGGCTTTGGCTCCGCCCTGCCGTTGAGCGAAAAAGGAGCCGCGTCCAGAGCGGAATTCTCCAGGCGCATGAAGACCGAACCGGTGTATGCGGGCTGGCTGCGGCGCCGATTGCCGAAACTGGCGTACTGGCCATTGTACGAGCCGCGGCGGTTGCCCGCGCTGCCGGCTCCGCCGCCCCTCCCGCCACCGCCAAATCCGCCACCTCCGCCGCGTCCTCCCAATCCGCCGCCCCCGGATCCGCCGAAACCGCCGCCGCCCGGACCTTGACCACCGCCTGGTCCGAATCCACCGTTGATGCCACTCACCCCAAAACCGCCCAAACCGAGATTGTCGCCGCCCGGAGAGCTCATTCCCGGCGGCGTGCCCAGTGCCGTGCCGCCGAGGCCATTGCCCATGCCAGGGCCTGCGTTGCCGCCCCCATTCTGCATCCGCTGCCAACGGGCCTGGTCGTCACTCGATTGGGCCAGTCCGCCGCTCGTGCTGCCGTTCACGAGCAACGCGTCCTCCGCCTCGCCGCCCAAGTTGGCGGCCGCGAGATCGGGGGAGGCGGCGTTGGCTGCGGCCTCCGCCAGCGACTGTTGCCCGGCATCCGTGGCCCTGACCTGAGCATTCTGAAAACCGGATCCCGGCTGCGGCCCGGAGCCGGCTGCCGGATTCCGTGCCGACGCAGTTCCGGGGGAGCCCTCGCGGGTGCGACGCGCAGCAGGAGGCGCGCTGGAAGCCGCCGTCGTGCTGGAAGCCGGGCCTTTCTTGGGAGCCGTCGATTCGCCCAGGCGCGGCATCTCCAGCGTCCAATCTTTGAAACCAGGTTCGCTTCCGACGTGGATCTGCTCGTGAACGGTGTCAAACCCAAGCATCTCGACCTGAACGTCCCACACCCCGGGCGCCAGCTCCAGACTGTAGCGCCCGGAATCGTCGGTATAAGCCACAATCCTGGTGCTGCCCTGGCTGGCGGTCACCGTGGCTCCGGGGATGAACTGATCCGCAGCTCTGACTGTGCCACTAAACCGGGTCGCAGACAGGACCGGCAGGCACGCACAGCCCGCACATAGCACAAGCCTCAGAATGCCTTGGATCAGAGGGCACATCATGAACTGCTCGCGATTCTTAAAGTCGACCCCACCGACTCCACCCCCACCTCGGCGTCACCGGGAATCGCCTAAAGCGAAGGGACGCTTCGCCTTGCACTGGGGTTACGGGCGCCGGAGCCGGGTCTCGTCCGCTGCCTGCCAAGCCAACTCTTAGAGTGCCTTGGCACTCGCCGACGTGATTCCCACAATCGTGAAGCGAACCGCTGGCCGGGGCAACGTAGCGCGAGCACCCAGCGCGCCAACAACCCGCCGTCCAGTATTGGAATTCCGGCGGCCAAGGGACGGGCGGATTGGATTCGAGGGGTACGGAGAGCCCAGCTGAACAGTTCGATGACAATGCGCGGACGACGACGGCAGAAACCGCGTGGCAAGTGCGTAATTCACACAATTGTAACGCACGATTCAGAGAGCGAATCCACCTCCCGGCCGAAGAGTGACTTGTAGGTCTTTGGTACCGAATCTTCCTCATGGAACGCCGCCCCCGACTGCGCTATCCGGTAAACGGCTTCATCGTGCTCCTGGTCGCCATTGGGGTATATTTCATCCTCCACTCGGCCCGGGAGTTACAGTCGGCCGCGGACAGCACGCGAGCGCTGTATGCCAAACGCGTGCTGGGTTTGAGCGTGCAGGGCGACCTGCAATACGCCACCCAGGAGAGCCGGCGCCAATTTCTGTATCTGCTGATGGACTCCGCCCGTGAGACCCAACTTGAGTACACGGCCAAGTTGCGCGAAGCCGACCTGCAGGTGGACCTGCTGACCGCGAGAAGCACGCTGATGCGGCTGGGGGCAGCGCAGGACCGGCTGCTGAAGGAATTTGCCGCCCAATGGCAAAGCTACTACGAGGTGCGGGACAACATCATCGCCATCGCGTTGCAGGGCCGCCGGCGGGAGGCCCTGGCGCGCGAAATGCACGATGCCGGCCAGCGCTACGGGGCCGCCCAGGCGGCGATCCGGGCGCTGAAGTCCAGCATTGAGGCCGATGCGGCCCGCGACTCCGCAGCCAATGCGGAGCGCTACCGGCGCACGGCCTGGGAACTCACCGGCCTGCTGGCGTTCACGCTGGGCTGCATTCTGTGGCTGTTCATCATGACGCGGCGGATCCACGCTCAGAAGCGGAGGGTGGAGGCCGAACGCGACACCGTACAGGCGCAGCGCCTGCAGATCGAACACCTGTTCGAGGCCGCCAAGCAGGCCAGCCGCGCCAAGAGCGAATTCGTCGCCAAAATGAGTCACGAGCTGCGCACACCGATGAACGGGATCATCGGCCTCACCGGACTGGTGCTGGAGACTCCGTTGACCGCACTGCAGCGCGAGAATCTGGACCTGGTGCGCAGGTCCGGGCTGAGCCTGATGCGGCTGGTCAACGATGTGCTGGACTTTTCCAAAATCGAAGCCGGGAAGCTCGAAGTGCGGGCGCAGGAATTCGACCTGTGTCGGCGCTTCCACTCGGTGCTGCAGACCTTTGCGCCGGAAGCGGGCCGAAAGGGACTGGGATTGATCTGGAACGAACCGGCGGAGTTCCCGCAACTGGTTGTGGGCGACGAGGAATTGCTGGCGCAAATCCTGACCAACCTGGTCGGCAACGCCGTCAAGTTCACCGAGCGCGGCGAGGTCGAGGTCGAGCTGCGGCTGAGCTCGTACGATGCGGCGCGGCGGGCGCTCGAAATCGTCTGTTCGGTGCGCGATACCGGCATCGGCATCCCCTTCAACCGGCAAAAGCAGATTTTCAAGGCGTTTGAGCAGGCCGACAGCTCTCTGACCCGCAGGCATGGCGGCACGGGCTTGGGGCTGAGCATCGCCAGCAGCCTGGTGGAGGCGATGGACGGGCGGCTGTGGGTGGAGAGCCGACCCGACCAGGGCAGTACGTTCCGCTTTTCGGCGCGGCTGGACGTAACCGGCGCGGAGTGGCATGGGCCGGCGCCCGTGGACGCGCTGCTCGGCCGCCCGGCCCTGCTGGCGGCCTCGAGCGCGGCCGAGCGGCGCGTGTTGGCCGGCCACCTGGAAGCATTGGGGCTGCGCGTCCACGCGGCTGGAAGCGGTCTGGAGCTGCTCGAACGACTGGCTGCGATCGGCCGCGCCGAAGCGCAAAACGCCTTCGTGCTGGTGGATTCCGTCTTCGAGATGACCGAGGGCCGTGGGGCCGCTGAATGGCTGCTCGAAGAGGTCGCCATTCCGGGCGGTCATATTGTGATGTTGGCCCCGCCGGGTGAATACCAGTCGTCGAGGCGCGCCCAGACTGGCGGCGGCTCATGGCTGCTGAGCCAGCCGGCGTGCCGCCAGGATCTGATGGCCGCCGCACTGCAGGCGGTCGCCCCGGACTCGGCGTCGCTGGCGGCGCTGGGCCGCGCCGTGGCGCCTCCTCAGCCCGAGGCTGAGCACAGGCTTCCTGAGATGGACGCCTCGGCCCCCAGTCTGCGCATTCTGGTGGTCGAAGACAACGACATCAACCAGCGCGTGGCGCAGCGCCTGCTGGAACGAGAGGGCCACACGGCCGTGATCGCGGCCGACGGCCGCAAGGCGCTGGAGAGGCTGGAGGACGCGAGCTTCGACCTGATCCTGATGGACTTGCAAATGCCCCTGCTCGACGGTTTCGAAACCACGGCCGAAATCCGCCGCCGCGAACGCGGCACCGGCGCCCACATCCCCATTGTGGCTCTCACCGCGCACGCCTATCAGAGTGATTGCGACCACTGCCTGGAGGCGGGCATGGACGCCTTTCTCTCCAAGCCGGTCGATCCCGGCCAACTGGCGCGCACGATTCAGTCCCTCTCCGCCGGACGGGCGCAGTGCGTCGGCGAGGAGATCGAGCCTGCCGCTGTACTCGACGCTGATCCTGCGGGGCGATAGCGAGTGGCGCCAGCGCTGGCAGTGGCGGACGAATCTTCGCACTGCCGGTGCATCGCACCGCCGCTCATTGCCGCCGGGCGGTGCGCACGCTGCGCGATGCGAGCGCGATTGCCCCGCGGATTCATATCCAAAGTGTCCGCGCCGTGCGCCGATCGGTGTGAACAATCATAACTCGCGCTCCAATCTTTTCACGATCGCCACGCCCAGGAAAATGAGCAGCGTCGCCAGGGCCTCGCGCATGCCGAATGGTTCGCGGTAGAACGCCCATCCGAGACATACGGCGACAACCGGGTTAACGTAGTTGTATAGCGACACGACGGCGACCGGCAGCCGGGCCATCGCCAGGACGTAAGCGCTATAGCCGACGATCGAGCCGAAAATCACCAGGTACAGCAGTGCGCCGGCCCCGCGCGCCGACCAGTGAATTGGGCCTCCGGCGAGCAGCGCCAGAGGAGCGCAGGCCAGACCGGCCGCCAATTGCTGCACCGCGCCACAGACAATGGGGTGGGCGCGGGTCGGCATGCGCCGCTGCAACAACGAGCCGGCGTTCCAACCCAACATGCCCAGTTGCAGCACGACGAAACCCTTCACCATGCCGCCATGGATTCCGCCCGCGAGCGCGCCGGGGCCTACCAACAGTGCCGCGCCGGCCAGCCCGACCAGGAGACCGAGCCAGGTGGCCGGGCGCACCGGCTCGCGTGGCGGCAGGGTCGCGTTGAGGCCCAGCAGCCAGAACGGCGATAAGGTGAGAACGAGTGCGGCCAATCCGCTCGGAATCCACAATTCGGCGAAGCCCAGAGCGCCGTTCCCGATTCCAAGCACCAGCAGGCCGTTCAACGCGGTGCGCCGCAGTTCAGGCCCTGTGGGCAGCGGCGCCCGCGCGGCCAGAACCCCCGCCAGCAGCACTCCTCCCGATATCAGGTAGCGCAGCGACACCAGCAGCAGGGGCGGGAACGATTCGAGCGACATGCGGATCGCGACGTACGTGGTGCCCCAGAAGAAGCACACGGCGAGGAGAGCGGCGTAGGCCCAAAACTGCGGATGACGCTTCAAGCGTCCAGCCTAGCATCCGATACAATGGCGGTTTGATCGTCACCCTCACAGTGAACCCGGCGATCGACCGGAATGTTACGGTCGACCGGCTGGTCTTCGAGGATCGGGCCTACATTCTGGCCTCGCACGAGTCGGCCGGAGGCCGTGGGATCAACGCCTCATCGGTGCTGCGAAGTTTCGGCGCCAATACGCTCGCCATCGCCACTTGCGGCGGCAAGTCCGGGAAGCTGTTCGAGGAGTTCCTGAAGCGTTGCGACTTCGCGTTTTCGCTGGTCCGCGTGCGTCAGGAGATCCGTACCAACTTCACGGTCGCGGACCGGCAGGGCCTGGCCATCAAGCTGAACGAAAAGGGGCCGGAGCTGAGCGCCACGGAGATCGCCCGGCTGGAGAAGACGGTCCGCGGCAGCCTGGAAGGGGCGACGTGGCTGATGCTTTGCGGCAGCCTGCCGCCCGGCGTCCCGGCCGATTTCTATGCGCGGCTGATCCATTGCGCGCACAAGCGGAAGGTCCGGGTGCTGGTGGATACGGACGGCGAGGCGCTGGAAGCGGCGCTCGAGGAGAAGCCTTTCACCGTCAAGCCGAACCTGCAGGAAGCCGAGCGGCTGCTGAGCCGCGCGCTCATCACGCGCAGCCATTTCTTCGAAGCCGTCGAGCGCATTCGCGCCTTGGGCGCGCAGAGCGTGATCCTCTCGCTGGGCGCACGCGGCGTCCTGGCTGCCGATGGCGACGGCCACGCCCTCGAGGTGGTTCCCCCGCGCGTGGATGCGCTGTGCCCCATTGGCGCCGGCGATGCGCTGGCCGCCGCTTTCGTCTGGTCCTGGAACGCGGGTCGCGATTTCGCCGAATCGGTGCGCTGGGGCGTGGCGGCTGGAACGGCCTCCGCGCGTCTGCCCGGAGTCAGCTTCGCCTCCTTGGAACAGACGCGCGAGATCCACGCCCGCGTCGAAGTCCGTCACATCCCCTGAGCGCCCCGGCGGAACTTCGTCCCGCGCGCGCTCGATCGCCGCAACGGGGCCGTCCGTTCAGTCGTACTTCTCGTACCGGATCTGTTGCCGCGTCAGGCCCTTGCGCTTGAGGATGGCGCGCACATCGTCCGCCATCGCTTTTAAACCGCAAACGTAAACGTCCACATCGAGGCGCCCTTCCAAGGCCTCATCGAGGTGCTGCTGCACCCAACCGGTGCGCCCCGGCCAACCCGCGTCGGGGCGCGTAATGGTCGGCAGGAACCGGAAGCCCGGCCGCGTCCGCTCGATCGTCTCGAACTCGCCGCGGTAGATCAGGCCTTCCTCATAGCGCGCCCCGAAAAGGAGGGTGATCCTGTTTTCGCTTTCTATGATCGGCTGCCACTGCAGGTAGGACCGAAAGGGCGCAATGCCCGTGCCCGTCGCGACAAACACCGAATCGTGAAACGGAACGCGCGGCACGAAATAGCCCAGCGGCCCCTGCATCTCAACCGTGTCACCAGGTTTCATCTCGAACAGCCAGGGCGAGAAGATTCCATCCTTCACGCGGTTCAGAACCAGTTCGAAGAGGCTGCCGGCCGGCGCGGAGGCGATGGAGTAGGCCCGGGTTACCAGCCGGCCGAGAACGCTTTGGGAGAAAGAGACGAACTGGCCGGGCGTGAATTCCAAACGGTCCGCCGCGGGCACGTCGAAGACGAAATGACGGACCTCGGGAACGATCTCGCGGGATTTGATGAGCCGGGCGTGCATCTCATCCCTTTGATACTTCAACCCGGGGTGACGATGCCGCCGGCGTCCGGTCTCTGTTCTGGCGGCGGGGGCAGCAGCGCGTACAGCGACTCAATGAATGCGCGGCCCTTGCGGCGGCCGTTGCTGCGCTGGTACTCCATGCGCTGCCAGAAGATCAGCACGCCGAGGAGGTCCTTATTACGCAGAGTGGGCCCGGCGGCGCGTTTGGCTACTTCGTCCCGGAAGCGCTGCAGTTCGGCGGTAAAGCGCTCCGCCAGGCGCGCGGCGATGGCGTTGGCCGGACGGGATTCGTAAATCAGGCCGGAATCGGCCGTTTTGGCTGTAGCCACCAGCGCCTCCAGGGCGTCCCGCATGTCGAGATCGACGGCTCCCTGCGTTTCCACGGCCGCAATCCACAGCAATCGTCCCACAATGATCGCCAATTCGCGATGTTCCTCCAGGAACCGGTCGGTCAGTTCGATTTCCGCGTTGGGCAGGCTCTTGGGGTCGAACGCCAGCAGCTTCTCGTGCCTTCGGGCATCGCGCAAATACTCGCAGTCGAGTGGGCAGTCGATCGTCTGTTCGCGGCCCGTTCCACAGCAGACGGCGCAGATCTCTTGCCCAAGTGCGGGGCAGAGCCGCCGCGCCGGCCGGGCATCGCACAGGTGACACAGTTGTTTCGCGCTCACGTACCCTTCTTGACGCTGCTATCGTACCATCCGAATGATGAAGCGTATCGATCTGTATATCAAAGTGGAAGTCGATCTTCCCAACGACGAGAATCCTCAGAAAATCGCCGAGGAGCTGTGCCGGATGCTGCGCAAGGTGTACTCGGTGCGCAAAGCCGAATTGTCGCACCTGGCCGAGCACGAGCTCGGCAACTGAGGGCCCAGGTGCATCACGATCCTCACCCCAGCAACTCTTTCGCGGTCCTCCGGCAGAACGAGTCGGTCATGCCGGCAATGTAATCGCAGACCACGTGATGTAAGGGCAGTTGCTCCGTGCGCGTCCGGTGTTGCTCCGGCAACTGCTCCGGGTGGCAGTAGAGGAACTCGAACAGCCTTCCGATCGTCTCCGTCGCGCGGGCGCGCTCGTACACCAGTTGCGGCGAGAGGTACACGCGTTCCGTCAGAAAACGTTTCAACCCTCCGCAGGCCTCCTTTGCAGGCGCGGAGAGGCAGGCCAGCCGGACGGGCCACAGCCGCACTTGCTCCACTGTCCGGACTCCGCTGTCCGCCAGGGCCTGGCGCGTGCCTTCAATCAGGCCTGAAACCAGCAGATCGATCAAACGGCGCAACACTTCCTGAAACTGCAGCCCCTGCTCCGCCGCGGGGAACTGACGCCGGATCTCTTCGAGCAGCCCGCCATAGTGCGGGACGGCCCCCGCGATATCATCCAGTTGGAAGAAGCTCGCGGTAAAAGCATCGTCCAGATCAGCCGTGTTGTAGGCGATTTCATCCGCCAGATCGATCAGCTGCGCTTCCAGCGGCGGACGCTGGCCGGGCAGGTACTCGTCGAACTCGGGCCTCTCGCCGGGCTCGAAATCCAGCGAGTGTTTCACCATGCCCTCTCGCACCTCGAAGGTCAGATTCAAGCCCGGGAAGCGCGCGTAGCGCTGCTCGAATCGCTCGACAATGTGCAGGGAATTCAGGTTATGGTCGAAACTGTCGCCGAAGCGCTCCATCCGCCGGTTCAGTTCCTCCTCGCCGGAGTGGGCGAAGGGCGGATGCCCGATGTCGTGGGCCAGCGCCAGTGCTTCAGTGAAATCCTCATCCAGCGACAGGCGCACCGCCACCGTGCGCGCAATCTGCGCCACTTCGATGGTGTGCGTGAGACGGTTGCGGAAGTGGTCCGAAAGGCGCTCGCTGAAAACCTGCGTCTTGCCTTCCAGACGGCGGAACGCGCGCGCGTGTACGATGCGATCCCGGTCGCGCTGAAAATCGGTTCGGTACGGATGCGCTGGCTCGGGATAACGCCGGCCCCGCAAATCCTGAACCGGAAATCGAAGCTCGGATGATTTCACTTTTTGGCTGAACTGAGCTCGGAGATCAATGCCGTGGCAATGTGGCCCGCGCTCGTGTCCGGAGCCCGCAGCAGCGGGTCGAGCAGTTTGCGGACTTCGGCCGGCTTGGTTTTGGCGTAGAGCCGCGCCAGCGCGATCGTGGCCTGGTCCTTGGAGACCAGTATTGTCGGCTTGTCCATCAGCTCCTTAAGCAGCTTCTCCGCCTCGCCGGACTTGCCTTCGGCGGAGTAAACGTCGGCCAGCGCGAGCTTGGCCAGCGAGCCATAATCCGTGTTCGCCTCGTCCACCGAGCGCTTGAGTTGGCTCTCCGCCACGTCGAATTTTCCCTGGTCGGCGGCTTTGACGCCCAGCAGATAATAGCCCACGCCGGCTTCTTTCGAGCCCGCGTCTTTCGCCACAAACTCCGTCAGGGCTTTCGCAACCGCCTTGTCCTTGCCGTCGGTAGTGGTGAAGGAATACTCGCCCGGAGTGCCGCCGACCGGCGCGGTCCAGATCCGCAGGACCCTGGCCAGATCGGCCTCCCGCGCTTCCTTGCGGCTGCGCACGAACCAGTAGCCGCCGCCCGCGACCAGGACAACCGCCAATGCGACCACGCTGTAACGGATGACCTGCGCCCGATGCGCCTCAACGTTTTCAACAATCTGACCAACCTGCTCGACGAACTGGTCAGACTTTAATTCATGCCGGGTAAGACGATCCACGAAAGACAGCTCCAGAGGGCGAAAACGTAGTTTATCACACGCCGCCGGACGGGCGGGCACAGCCTCCCCCTGGCCCGGCAGCCGATCGCGCCGCCGGACCGGGAAATGAAACAGCCTGAAGGACTTCTTGCCGGTTAGAAGGAGGCCAGTGCTTTGGCCTCGTCGTCAAACACCTCGAACACGGTGTACAGCTTCGTAATCTGCAGGAGATCCTGGATGCGCTTGGTCAGCTTCAACAGCTTCAGGCTGCCGCCCGCGTTGCTCACGCTGGTAAATCCGCTCACCAATTCGCCGATGCCGGACGAATCGATGTAGCTGACTTCGGCCAGGTTGAGCAACATCTTCTTATTGCCCTTGTTGACGAGATCCTTGACAATCTCGCGGAACGTAGAAGAGCCTTCGCCGAGCGTGATTCGGCCGACGGCGTCAATCACGGTAACATCCCCGACCTGGCGGGTGATTAGCTTAACGCTCACGGATATCTAACCTCCTTCAGAACTTGCGGAAACTCCAGCCGGATTCTCTCCGCGACTGGAGGCCATCGTGGCGCTTAACCGGCTTCGAGCGGCAGAAACTTCCGTAGTATAACGCGCGTGCCACCCAGTGGCGTGCGTTCCACCTGCAATTCGTCTGCAAAGGCCCGAATCAGCGCCAGACCCCGGCCTGACTGATTCATCAGGTTTTCCCGCGCCAGGGGATCCCCTTGCATTGCTTCACTAAACCCCGAACCCTGATCCTCGATCACTACCTCCAGCCCGCGCGGCGTCCGGGTCACCTTGAAGTGCACCGCCTTGTTGGCGCTGTATCGGTTCCCATGAACTACGGCATTCACCAGCGCCTCGCGCACCGCGTAGCCCAACCGGTAGGTTTCCTCTTCGGAAAACCCCCGCTCCTGCGCCAGTTCGACGGCCCGCTCTTCACACCGATCGACACTCTCCAGAGAGGATTCGAGTCTCTGGTCGAAGAGGATCAAGGGACGACTTTCCTGTGCGCTCATCGCTCCGGTTCCCGCCGGCAGGGTCGTCCGGCGAAATCACCACGCTAGTCGAGCGGCCACCGCAAAGTCAAGCACCCCCGTCGCGCCTGCGCTTCGCGACCTACGACACCAGCTCGTCATACACGCGCAATGTCTCTCCCGCGGCCGCGCGCCACGGCCGCCGCCGTGCCCTTTCCCGTCCGCGCGAGGCCAGCTCCGCCGCCAGCGCCGCGTTCCCGATGACTGCGCTCAGCGCCGCGACGAACGCATCCGTGTCTCTGGGATCCACCAGCAGCGCGGCCTCGCCGCAAACCTCCGGCAGCGAGGATCCGTTGGAGGCCACCACCGGCAGTCCCCACGCCATCGCCTCCAGCATCGGAATGCCAAACCCCTCGTCCAGCGATGGGAAAGCGAACAGCGACGAACGCCGGTAAAGTTCCGCGAGCCTCGCGTCGTCGATCCAACCTGTGAACTCGATCCGCTCCCGCGCCCGGCTGGCTTCGGCGCGTGCTCGCACCAGATGGGCGCCGTAACCGTCCGCCCCGGCGAGAACCAGCCGCCACGGCGCCGGCGCGGCCTGCTCGAATGCTTCGATCAGGGTGATGAGATTCTTGCGCACCTGCACCGCGCCCACGTGCAGGATCCACGGCTCGCGCTGCGCGGGGATGGGTGGATCGATGAATCGCGTCCCGTGATGAATCACGCGCAGGCGGCTCGCGTGCACGCCTAGCAGGCTCTCCACCTGCGCGGCCGTGAACTGCGAAACACAGATGATCAGATCCGACCGCTGCGCCGCCTCCCGCGCTTGTTGGGCAAACCGGGCGCGAAACTCCGCCGTCGAGTACTCACCGCTCATCACGAAAAGATCGTGAAAGGTGCACACCGTATGGCGGAAACGCTTCCGCGGCAGCCGCTGGTTCAAGGCGTGGAAGATGTCGCATTGGAACGGCGCCCAGGAGTCGACGAGCGGCCTCACCCTGGCGTTCGCCGGACGGGCTGCGCGCAGGCCGCGCCACAGTCGATGCGGCCGGTAGCAGTGCAGAAACGTCTCGTCCGGGCGCAGCGCCGCGATTCCATTCAGAATCTCGCGCGAGTAAACGCCGACACCGCTGAGCGCGGAGCCGATGCTGTAGCTGGCATCGAGTGCGGCGATCAAATCACTATGTTGTACTCTTTCAGTTTCCGGTACAACGTCGTTCGCCCGATGCCGAGCAGATGCGCCGCCATCATGCGGTCGCCCCGCGTATATGCGAGCGCGTTGATGATCGCGGCGCGCTCCAGCTCGGTCAGGGGCACGACGGTCCGCGGGGCATTGGCCGCGGAGAGTTCGGGTTCCTGCGAGGGGGACGATTCGCCGCGTCCCGAGCCGCCATCCAGTGCCGCCGTGCCGCGTCCGCCTGAACCGCCTTGCGGCCGGGCGTTGATCAGGCTGGAAGGCGCATCGGCGGGATGCAGTACCGGGCCGCTGTTCACGGCGACCATGTTCTGGATGCAGTTTTCCAGTTCCCGCACGTTGCCCGGCCAGTCGTAATCCATCATCATCCGCCGCAAGTCGTCGCTCAGCGCGTGCAGCGGTCCGTGCAGCCGCATGAAGTGGTCGATCAGGACCGGCACATCCTCCCGCCGGTCGCGCAGCGGCGCCAGCCGGATCGAGACTACGTTCAGCCGGTAGTACAAATCTCTCCGGAAGCGCCCCTTTTCGACCTCTCTCGCCAGATCGCGGTTGGTGGCCGCGATCACGCGGAATGTAGACTTCCTGACCTGCAACCCGCCCACCGGCCGGAACTCTTTCTCCTGCAGCACCCGCAGCAGCTTCGACTGCATCTCCAGCGGCAG
>JBKQPG010000058.1:0-57120 GCA_052145115.1 Bryobacteraceae bacterium | reverse complement strand
GCTACGCCGCGCTCCGGGCGCGGTGAAACAAACAAGCCAAGAACGCCGCTCTACCTTTCGGCGAAGGGACGCGAAGCCGGCCGGCTCTTGTTCCCCGTACCACGGTACAACCGGGAGGCAAGGGATTGCGGGGTGAGGCGCTGCGCCGGCGGGCGGGGGCGGGGTGGAAGTTCTTTGAAAACAAGAGGCAGCGGGCGGATGAAAAAAGCCGCTGAGGATGTGATCGAGGTGGCGATGGAGTACATAACCTCCAATAACTCCTAATCACCTAGTGGCCTGCGGCCGATAGTTCGATTGGCGGGGAGTGTGGGCGCGGCGGCGATGGGGCGGCGCGGCAGGCCATTGCGGCGGAGGGGGTGAACGGGGGCGTGAGCGACGCGTCAGGCGAGCTGGTTCGTGGTTCGTCAATTTATTAGAAAAATTACTGTGAATTAGTTATTAGTATTAAAACGGATGATTCATGAGGAACAAAGCTAAATATCGACTTTGCTAAATGGAATCAGCAGATTAAAAGGCTATCATTCGATAGATTTCGGTTTATATTCAGTTTTCAGAATGGGCCGAAAGGCCAGGCACTCAAGATGGAACCGGGCTGGCCGGACCAAACGTCGGCACGAATGCCGAGGCGGCAGGCAGAAACGTCTGCGCCACGATGCAAAAACACGTTTTTGAAGGAACAAAGCCAAATATCGACTTTGCTAAATGGAATCAGCAGCTTAAAAGGCTATCATTCGATAGATTTCGGTTCATATTCAGTTTTCAGAAATCGTCACGGATCGGAGTGGACGACCATCCGGCAAGGCGCGTTTTGAGGCGTAAGAGAAGGGTCCTCCCACCTTGAGCATAGGCCCGGTGTCAAGCTGCTGCTGTGGTTTGACCGGGGTGTCGGCAGGTCGAAAGAACGGGCGCTGAAGATGTTACCCGGCTGGCTGGACCAAACGGCGGCACGAATGCCGACGCGGCAGACAAAATGTCTGCGCCACGAACGCATGTCTGCGCCACACGGGAGGGCCGGCGCCACGCAAAGCGATGGGCGAGCTACTGGTCGCGCTTGGCGCCGTGTTCCTGAGCCAGGCGCACCTTCGCCTTTTCGAGTTTCTTCTGCACCTTGGCGACTTCTTCAGGATCCGCTTCGCTGGGCGCGGCGGTCTGCCATTCCTTCAAGGAACGTTCCCATTGCTTGATGGCGTCCTTCAGCTTGTTGCGGCTCAGGCACACGTCGCCCAAATGGTCGTAGACGGCGGCGTCGCGGCTGCCGTACTGCAGGGAGCGGCGCAGATTATCCTCGGCCTCCTCCAGCTTGTTCAAGCGGAAGTAGACCCAGCCCAGGCTGTCGAGGTAGGCGCTGTTGGTGGGTTCCGCATCCACGGCCTTCTGGATCATCTCCAGTGCTTCGTTCAGCCGGATGTTGCGGTCGGCCAGCGTGTAACCCAGGTAATTCAGAGTGCGCGCGCTGGCGGGGTCGGTTTGAAGAACCTTGCGGAACTCGGCTTCGGAGAGGTCGTATTTCTTCATCCGCTCGTACATTGCGCCGCGGAGGAAGCTGGCGTCTTCCTTCTCGTCGGGGGAAGCGGCCAACTGCTCGGCCCGATCGAGGGCCTGCCCCATGGCGGACCAGTTCCTGGCCTTCTCATAGACCTGCGACAGGGCGATCCAGATCTCGCGGTCCTCCTTGCCGTCCAGCAACGATTTCAGCGCGCTCTCGGCTTCCTTGTAATGTCCGAGATCGGCCTGCAGATCGGCGCCGACCTGCTTGAGGACGCGGTCCTGCGGATAGCGCTTCAAGAAGTTGGCCGCCTCGTTCTCCGCCGCCGCGTAATCCTTGCCGGTCATGTAGGTTTCCAGGACCTGCGCCGCGGCGCGAGCCCCGGAGTCGGCGTCCAGGTCGATGATCTCGCGGAACGCCGCCACGGCCGGCTCGGTCTGGTCGGTCATGCGGTACAGGATGCCCAGCCGTTCCAGCAGGAACGCCCGATTGGTGCGGTCCCCCGAGGAACTCGGCTTCTTGGGCATCTCGCTCAACACTTCCTTCAGCGTGCGGATCGCCTCGCCGGGCTTGCCTTCCGATTCCAGAATCGAGACCTGGTTGAATTCCACCTCGAGATTGGCCGGATCCAGCTCACTGGCTTTGTCCGCATACTCATGGGCCTTCGCGAAATTGCGCTTCTGCCGGTAAATTTCCGAGAGTTTGAGCTCCGCGCCGAGGTGGGTCGGATCCTCAGCGGCGATCTCCTCAAAGACCTTCAGCGCCTCGTCGATTGCCCCGGCCCTCAGCAGCTCTTCCGCATAGGCGGTCTTGAGATCGCTATTCTCGCGGTTCAGCTCGAGCGCCCGGCGGTAGGCTTCGGCGGCGTCCTTGTAGTCCTTCATCTGGTCGTAGGCGGCGGCCAGCGCCGTAAGCGTCCGCAGGCTGGGGCTCTTTTCGGCCACCCGTTTCAGCAACAAGGTGGCGTTGGCATTGTCGCCCAGGTCGCCGTAGACCATCGCCAGGCCGGTCAACGCCTCTTCATTATCCGGGTCGATTTCGAGGACCTTCTTGTACGCCTTCTCGGCCGAGGCGGAGTCCGTCGCCAGCTTCTGCAGCCGGCCCAGCATCAGCCAGTTGTCCAGATCGTTGGGGGCTTTCTCGCTGATCTTCTGGTACTGCTCGATGGCCGCGCGCAGCATATCCTCATTCATCCGCTGCTGCTGGCCCTGGCTGATCCGCGCGGTGTAGAAGCGCGCCAGAATCCGGCGCGCGTCCAGGTCGTCCGGGTTCTGCTTCAGCAGATCCTCGAACTCGGTGATCGCTACCCGCGTCTGGCCCGACTGCAAGTACAGATCGGCCAGTTCCTGCGCCAGGTAAGCCGTGTTGGGGTCCTCGCGCATGGCCAGCTTGTAGTTGTCGATGGCCTGGGTGAGATACTCGCCGCGCCCGCCGTAGGTGGCCGCCAGCTCGGCGTACATGTGGCCCAGCGTGGCGTGATAGTAGGCCGACGCCCGGACGTCGGTTTTGGCCGGCTCGCCGGATTGTCCGAACAGCAGGCTGCCGCCGGCGGTGGCGCCCGCCACGGCCAACAGACTCAGATTGCACAGAAACCGCGTCATGGGCAATGTCGTCCTTGCTTCGCAGGCGCCCCTCTTTGGCAGAGCGTACAGGTCAGGCCTGCTCCAATCTCACTACTATAACCGATGTGCTTCCGGGGGACGCAGTTTCAACTGGTTGGGGCCATGCCGCCCCATTGCTACGGGGGGGATCGCGCGCCGGCCGGCGGGGCGTGCATCGGGAACGTGACATCCTCCGACCATGGCCCCCGACGATAGCCCCCGCCATAGTCCCACAATGAATAGACAAGGAGGATGAAGATCGCGTTGGCGGCTCAAGTGGACCCTCCGCTGGTGGTGGTGGCCGGGCCGACCGCTTCGGGCAAGAGCGCCCTGGCGCTGGAACTGGCCCGGAACTTCGGCGGAGAAATCGTCAATTGCGACTCCCTGCAGCTGTACCGCGGACTGGACATCGGCACCGCCAAGACCCCGCCGACCCAGCGCCGGGGTGTGCCCCACCACCTGTTCGATATTCTTGACCCGCGCGAATTGACCACCGCCGGCGATTACGCAGTGCGGGCGCGGCGCGTGGTGCGGGAAATTGCCCGTCGCGGCGCTTTGCCGGTCGTGGCCGGCGGCACCGGCTTCTACCTGCGAGCATTGCTGGATGGACTGGCGGAGGGGCCGCAGCGCGACGACACCCTGCGCGCACGCCTGTCCCGCATCGAGCTGCGCCGGGCCGGAAGGCTGCATCGATTTCTGCGGCGCCTGGATCCGCCTACGGCCCTGCGGATCCACCCGAACGACACGCAGAAGCTGATCCGGGCCATCGAGATCTGCCTCCTGGCCCGCCGGCCGGCCGCCGATCTGTTCCGCCAGGGCAGACCGGCGCTGGAAGGATTCCGGCGGCTGAAGTTGGTCCTCGAACCCGAGCGGGCGAAGCTGCACGAGCGGATTGCGGCCCGCACCCAGAGGATGTTCGCCGCCGGCCTGGTGGCCGAGGTGCGGGCGCTCATCGCAAAGGGGATCCCGGCGGACGCGAAAGCCTTTGAATCCATCGGCTATCACGAGGCGATCGAGGTTCTCGGCGGGCGCATGACGGAAGATCAGGCCATCGAGGCGACCATCATTGCCACGCGCCAGTACGCCAAACGCCAGCTCACCTGGTTCCGCCGCGAGACCCAGGCGATCTGGATCCACGGCTGTGGCGACGACCCCCAAATCATACAAGATGTGACAGATATCACGCGCCAATTTCAGTCCAATTTGCAAGCGTAAACGGGCCATTGCCCGTATCTCATTTCAGGCGCCTGACAAAGCGCAATTTCCTCAGAATGGCTTGAGCCCGACTTCGAATCCAAGACGCCACAACAAAGTGGTGCTTTGGCTGTCCGGAGAGCCGTCGGAGCGCACACAACTTGAGATAGGAGAGTCCAAAATGACGAAGACCACGAGGCTTCTGATGGTGTTCCTGACTGCTGCGTTAATGGTGGCCAGCGCCGCCACCTACCACGTGACCCTATACGGGCCCTCCGTTGTCGCGGGCCAGGAGTTGAAAGCAGGCGACTACAAAGTGACCGTCCAGGGTGAGAAGGCGGTCCTCTCTATGGGCAAGCATAAGGTGGAAGCTGCCGCCAAGCTCGCAACCGCTAACACCAAATTCTCTTCCACGCTGGTGCGCTATGCCGACGAGGGCGGCAAGCTGAAGATCCTGGAAATCCGCCTGGGCGGCACGAATCAGAAACTGATCTTCAACTAGGGCCTGTCCGGGCTCGCTCGCAGCCTGGGGCCTGAATACGGAGACCCGAGCCTCCTTTGCTATGCTGTGTGGCGTGCTGAGAGGACTCGGGTCCGTCTTGTGGGCCGGCCTGTTGCTGGCCGGTGGCGCGCCGCTCGTGACGGCCGCCGCGCCCGAAAACGTGCTGGTGGTGCCGTTCTCCAATCTGGGCTCGAACCACAATCTGGATTGGGTCGGCGAGAGCCTGGCGGTCGAGGTTTTCGAGACCCTGGCTGCGGAACTCCCGTTCGTCGTGCGGCCCGAGGAGCGGGACGTCATATTGCGCCGGATGAACCTGCGGAAATACGCCCCTCTCACCGCAGCGACGGTGCTGGAGATCGCGTTCAACCTGGATGCCGTGCTGGTTGTCTCGGGAGACTACGAGTGGACGCCGGCGAGCGCCGCAACGCGCGCCGGACTGAAGCTCCACGCGCGGCTTCTGAACGCCACAAAACTCCAGCGGGTTAAAGAGTTCGAGATCGAGGGCAACTTCGATGACCTGTCCCTGCTGCAGGCCCGACTGGCGTGGCAGGTTCTGGCCGCGTTGAAGCCCGCAGGCGCCCTGACGGAGAAGGATTACCTGGCCGCCCACCCGCCCGTGCGCCTGGATGCCCTGGAGCGCTATGTCCGGGGCCTGACAGCCGTCTCTTACGATCAGAAGCACAGGCTTTTCTCCTCCGCCGTCCGTCTCCAGCCGGGCTACTCCGGGCCGTGCTACCAGTTGGGCGCCCTGTACTACGCCCGGAGGGAATTCCGCAGTGCGGCGGAATGGCTGGCCAAGGTGGCTCCGGCCGACGCCCATTTCCACGACGCGCTGTTCCGGCTGGGCCTGGCCTGTTACCACACCGGGGACTATCGATCCAGCGTCGAGGCCTTTCAGAAGCTGGCCCAGGCCACCCCCCTGAGCGAGGTTCTGAACAACCTCGGTGTGGCCCAACTCAGGGCCGGCGACCCCCATTCCGCCGACAGTTTCAAGCAGGCCATCGAGGGCGATCCCGCGGATCCCGATTACTATTTCAACGCCGGCTACAACCTGTTTCGAAGCAATAACTTCGAAGCCGCCGCGCGACTGTTCGAAGAGGTCCTGGCGCGCCAGCCCGGCGATCCGACCTCGGCTGACCTGCTGGCCCGTTGCAAGCGCCATGAGGCCACCCATCCGGGCGACCTGGATTCGGAGGCCCCGGAACGCCTCAAGGAGAATTATGACGAGACCGCCTGGCGCCAGCTCAAAGCCATGCTCGAGCCGGCGCCAAAGAAATGAACAGCGGGCCGAGCCGGTCGCGGCGCCTGCGGCTGGCTGCTCCGTTCCGGCGTGCGAACTGTCATTGGGCTAGGATATTTTGGGCTGGCCGGAGGATTCTCGATGAGATCCGGTTATAATCGCAGAGACTCTTCCATGCTTGAGGCCGTTGGACTTTCGCACCAGGGGCTGGTTCGCACGAACAACGAGGACCAGTTCCACGTCTCCGGCGAACGGGGTCTGGGCGTGCTGGCCGACGGGATGGGCGGCGCGCAGGCCGGTGAAACCGCGTCGCAGGTCGCTGTGGAGGCGGTGGTGGAGGTCGTGAGCTCGGATGTGGCCTCCTCCGAGCTGCTGGAGTCCGCTTTTCTCGAAGCCGATCTGCGCGTTCGCACCCTGGCCGAGCAGGACCCCCAGCTCAGAGGCATGGGCACCACCCTGGTGGCGATGCTCGAGACCTCCGCCGGCCTGGCCGTCTCCAGCGTCGGGGACAGCCGCGGTTGGCTGTGGGAGGACGGCGGCTTGACGCTGCTCACCAGCGACAATAGCTGGGTCAACGAGATCGGCCGCAATCTCGGCCTGAGCGAGGAAGAGCTCAGCACGCACCCGCTGCGCCACGCCCTCACCACCGCCATCGGCGTGGGCGTCGAGCACCGCGTTCAAACCCAGGTGATCCGTCCGCGCCCGGGCAGCATGGTGCTGCTGTCCAGCGACGGGCTGCATGGCGTCGTCCCGCCGGGAGAAATCGCGGCGGTGTTCGCCGACGGCGGCACGCTGGATTCGATTTCCAACACCCTGATCGACATGGCGCTGGAGGCCGGCGGGCCCGACAACGTCACTGTCGTCATCGCCCGGTTCTGATCGGTTTCCCCGCCCATCTGGGCGAGATTTCCGCCCGTCCGGCCGCACTCCTCTTGTGTAGGTTTCCCCATGCCATTGCTTCGAGCCGGACCTCTGGTCCTGTCGGCCGGCGTCGTTTTCGCCAGCCCGTTCCTTTGCGCCGCCGATCTCCACCTGCGCGCCGTCGAGGGTCAGGGGATGGTGGTCGCTCCGGGCGCCGCTTCCTCCCGCCGCATCGTGGTCGCCGTGGAAGATATCCACGGCCGGCCGCTGGCTGGCGCAACGGTTCGCTTCCGGCTCCCCGCCGAGGGTCCGAGCGGCCGTTTCTCGAGCGGGATGACCAGCGAAAGCGTGGTTAGCGGCCCCGACGGCCGGGCCTCGGTCTACGGGATCGCCTGGAACGGCCAGCCCGGGCAGCTCGTGGTCGCGGTCGGTTGCACGTTGGGAACGGATACGGCGGAACTGGAGATCCCGGTCGAGATCAGCCAGCATTCCGTCAAGGATCGCGGCGCCTCCAATCCGGGCCGCATGCCGTCCACCGGCTCCGGTCGCAAATGGTTGATTCTCGGCGCAGTGATCGCCGGCGGCGCGGCGCTGGGAGCCGCGACCGCCTTCTCCCACGGGTCCACGCCTGCTGCGCCGGTGGTCCTGGGCTCCATCAGCGTCGCCTCGGTTGCGCCCACCGTCGGCCAGCCGAGCATCAGCGTCGGCCCGCAACACTGACATGCGCACATCGGCTCTCCTCCTTCCACTCGGGCTGGTCGCGGCCGCGACCGCCCAGATCCTGCCGCCCACCTGGGGCGTGGTCGGGAATCCCGGCCACCGGGCCGTCGAAATCCAGGGCATTCCCGGATCGTGGGTGGCCGTGCCCGCATTCAACGGTCCCGTCGATGCCGTCGCCTCCTCCCCGCGCCAGATCTGTTGGACCAGCGCCGGGGCGCTCAACATTCAGGACCGCCAGACCGGCAAGACGCAGGTGGTCCCCGTTCCGGCCGGGCCGGCGCGTTTCGCCTTCGACGCGCAGGGCGCGCTGGCCGCAGTCTGGTTGGACGCCGCCGGTCAGCTCTATACCGCCGACGCAGGCTGGGCGCCGGTACTTTCGATCCCGCCGGCGAGCTTCCAATTGCTCGATCTGTCGAATCCCGGTCCGGGCGCGGTCGAGCTCCTTCTGCGCCCCGCCGGCTCCGGAATTCGCGCGGCGACCTCAGCGGCCGCCGATCGCCCTGGCGCCAGAATCGCAGTTCCGGTGCGCTCCAGCGCCGTCCCCGACCTGCGCCTCATGGTGGTTGACACACGGACGGGTCAGACCCGGACCGGGACCGCGCTCGCCGACCGTTCCGGACCCGCCGCGCTGGATTCCACCGGGGCCGTCGTCTTCGCGGTCGATTCCGGGCTTCCCGCGGTGACCTCGATCCAGCATCTGGACCAGGGCTGGCTGCTGCTGACGGCCGGAACCTACCAGGCGGCCTGGCGGCGCGGCATGAGACCGCAAGGCATCGCCAACGCCCCCTTCGACTCATCCCCGGCGCTTGAAGTTGAGGACTGCCCGGGCGGCGTTTGCGCGCCGTCGCCCGTGACCTCGTTCACCATGGGCGATACGGCAGGCGGAACCACCAGGTCGGAATGGTTCGCGCTCGTGAATCCATCCGCATCCAGCTCCTCCATTTGCGTTCAGAACACCAGCTGGGCCTCAACACCCACTTCACCGGCAGACCCCACCCAGATTCCCGTCTGGCAACAGCAGCTTTCCACGCCGTGGCAGATCGACCCTGCTCATGACGCCACGATGATCGTCGAATTCACGCCCAACCTGCTGAATCCGCCCACGGATACGGCCTCGTACTCGGCCACGTTGACCATTCAGTACTACGATGGCGGATGCGGTAGCACGGGCGCTCCGCCCGACGGTGTGAGCCTCTCCGCGCTCACAATCACTTTTAACGGCCAGGGCGTCGCCGCGGCGCAAGGCCCCGTCATTTACAACCTCTCCCCGGCGACTAACCTGGTGGGCGCGCCACAATTTACCCTGACTGTGAACGGCGCAGGCTTCGAGTCGGCCTCGCAGGTGTTGTGGGAGGTGGAGAATGCCGATGGCACCAACACCAACCAGCCCCTGGCAACCGTTTACGTCAACCCGCAGCAATTGACGGCTAGCGTGCCGGTCACATTGCTCAGCGCCGCGGGACCGGTCACCATCCAGGTGAGCAATCCCCAGGGAACCGCCTTCGCCGGAGTCTCCCCGATCACGACCAGTTCCACCTTCACGATCGACTGCCCGCTCCCGCCGGCGCTCCAGCCAACGCTGGCGCTGGATCAGATCAACCCTCTTTCCAACGCTGCCGTGAAGGTCAGCGTCAACTTCAGCGGCCAGAATGCCCCCTTGTGCAGCCTGACCGGCCTGCTCACGCTCGCTTTCACCCCGCTCTCGGGCCTGGCCGACGACCCCTCCATTTTCCTGGACGGCAACTTGCAGCAGACGCGGGCCCAGCCCTTCACCGTCCCCGCCGGCAGCGCCTTCACGGGCGTCGCCATGTTCGGCTCGCAGAGCTTCGTCATGCTCGACACGGGCACCACGGCCGGCGCCTTCACCTTGTCTGCAGCACTGGGTGCCGCGTCGGCCCAGTGGGGACCATACGTGATCGCGCCGGCGGCACCAGTGATCTCCTCTTCGGCCTTGGGCGCCTCCGCCGACGGGTTGCAGCTTACGCTCGATGGCTTCGATAATTCGCAGGCCACCTCGGGGCTTACGTTCGAGTTCTATGCTACCGACGGGTCAGTGGTCTCGCCCGGGCTCATCACCATGAAAACCAGCGATATCACCACCGATTTCAGCACGTATTATCAGGCCAACACGCAACTTGCCGGCAAGTTCCAGGTGATCGGGACCTTCCCTGTCTCGGGCGACGTAACCCAAATCGCCAAGGTCGTCGTCACGCTGAGCAACCCCTCCGGCACGACCACAACTACCGCCAGCGTGCCCGTTCAATAACGCAGCCCCGCGCGCCCCCCAGCTAAACTGGGGGCGTGCGGAGCGTTGCCCTCTCGATCGCCGGCTCCGACCCCAGTGGCGGGGCCGGCATCCAGGCCGACCTCAAGACCTTCCACCAGTTCGGCCTGTACGGCGAGGCGGCCATCACGCTGGTGACCGTGCAGAACACAGTGGCCCTCACGCGCGTCGAATTCCTCGCTGCGGATCTGGTGGAGCAGCAGGTGCGCGCCGTGCTTGCGGACATTCCTCCCGCCGCCATCAAGACCGGCGCTTTGGGCCAGGCCGGCGTCGTCCTGCGCATCGCTGAGCTGGCGCCGCTGTTTCGCTGCCCCCTGGTGGTCGATCCGATCCTGTTCAGCACGCACGGCGCCCCGCTCATGGCCGCGGAGGCCTGCCCGGCGCTGATTGAGAATCTGCTGCCCCGCGCCACCTTGATCACGCCTAATCTCGAGGAAGCCGCCGCGCTCACCGGCCTGCGCGTGGACGATATTCCCTCCATGCGCGAGGCCGCCCTGCGCCTGCACGAGCGCACCGGCGCCGCGGTCCTGGTGAAAGGCGGCCACCTGGCCGGCGATGCGGTCGACATCCTGTGGGACGGCGCCGCGTTCCGCGAGTACCGCGCGCCGCGCCTGGACACCGTCCACACCCACGGCAGCGGCTGCACGTACTCCGCCGCCATCACCGCGCTGCTCGCGCTGGGCCACGCTGTGCCCGACGCCGTGGCCCGCGCCAAGGCCTTCATCTCGGAAGCGATTCGCACCAATCCAGGGCTTGGATCCGGCCGCGGCCCGCTGAATCATCACGCCTGCCCTCTACAATGAGGATGTGGAGTTTCTGCCCGTAGACGAACAACTGGCCTACCTGCGAAAGGGCTTCTCCGAGATCATCCGCGAAGAGGATCTGCGCGAGCGCCTCGAAGCGGCGCGCCGCGACGGCCGCCCGCTGAGAGTGAAGACCGGCTTCGACCCGACCGCCCCCGACCTGCACCTCGGCCACACCGTGTTGCTCCGCAAGATGAAGCACTTCCAGGACCTGGGCCACACCGTGATCTTCCTCATCGGCGATGGCACGGCGCTGATCGGCGATCCCACCGGCCGCAACCTGACGCGCCCGCCCATGACGCCCGAGGAGATCGCCCGCAATGCCGAAACCTACATGGAGCAGGTCTTCAAGATCCTCGACCGCGCCAAGACCGAGATCCGCTTCAACAACGAGTGGCTCGCCCGGCTGACCTTCGCCGACCTGATCCGCCTGGCTTCGAAATACACGGTGGCCCGCATCCTCGAGCGCGACGACTTTGCCAAGCGCTACCGCGAAGGCATCCCCATCTCGATCCACGAGTTCATGTACCCGCTGGCGCAGGCCTACGACTCGGTCGCCCTGAACGCCGACGTCGAGCTCGGCGGCTCCGACCAGAAATTCAACCTGCTGGTCGGTCGCGAGATCCAGCGCGACTACGGCCAGCCGCCGCAGATCGTCGCCACCGTGCCGCTGCTGGAGGGCCTGCACGGCGGCGAGAAGATGTCGAAGTCCAAGGGCAACTACGTCGGCATCTATGAGCCGCCTGACGTGATGATGAACAAGCTGATGCAGATCAGCGACAGCCTGATGTGGCGTTACTGGGAGCTGCTCACCGACGCCACCATCCCTGAAATCGCCGCCCTGCGCCAGTCCGCCAACTCCGGCGCCCGCAACCCGCGCGACATCAAGCTCGACCTCGCCGCGCGCATCATCACCGACTTCCACACCGCCGCCGACGCCCGCGCGGCGCGCGAGCAGTGGCTCAGCGAAGTCAGCCAGGGGCAGATCCCGGCGGATCTGGAAGCGATCCCTGTCAGTGACCCACGCATCAACAAAATCCTGGTGCAGACCGGAACCGCGGCCTCCGGGACTGAGGCCGACCGCCTGGTAAAGACCCACGCCGTGCGCTTCGCACGCTGCGACGGCGGCTCCTCGCCCGCCGCCGGCGACCTCCAGTTGTTCACCTCGCCCGCGCAGAAGCTGGAGCCGGGCGCCTACATCATCAACGCCGGCAAGCGCTGGAAGAAAGTGATCGTTTGAGCCCATGCTCTCCCCGGGCGACACCCTGCGTCTCAGCCTCGATGCGCTCGGCGGTCACCGCCTGCGCTCGGTGCTGACGACGCTCGGTCTGGCCATGGGCGTGGCCACGCTGATCACGGTGGTGACGCTGATTCAGGGCGCCAATGTGTACGTCGAAACCAAAATCGCCAACCTCGGAACCGACGTTTTTCAAATCGCCCGCACGCCCTTCGCCACCACGGACTACGAAGTGATCGTCAAGGCCCTGAAGTACAAAAAGATCACCACCGAGGATTACATCGCCGTCCACGACGCCTGCCGCGACTGCACCATGGTAGGCGCCACCGCTACCACCTCCACGCACGCCCGCCTGGGAGACGTCGATCTCTCCGACGTCAACCTGATCGGCCAGACCCAGAACATGGAGGACATCGACACCCGCACGGTCGAAGGCGGCCGCTACTTCTCGCCCGTCGAGGAGCAGCGCACCACCCGCGTGTGCCTCATCGGCGCCACGCTCCGCGAGCGTCTCTTCAATGGCGACGACCCGGTCGGCAAGACGCTGCGCCTGGCCTCGCAGGAGTTCACCGTCATCGGCTACTATGAGAAATTCGGCACGGTGTTGGGCCAGGATGCCGACAACTACGCCGTCATCCCGATGAGCGTCTACCTGCAGATCCAGGGGGCGCGCTCCAGCCAGACCATCAACGTCCGCGTCCCCGGAAACGAGGCCGCCTTCGCCCGCGCCCAGGACGAGGTGCGCATGATCATGCGCGCCCGCCGCCATGTCGCTCCCGCTCAGTCCGACGACTTCTTCATCGGCACCAAGGACGCCTACATTTCTCTGTGGGGCCAGATCAGCGGCGCGTTTTTCGCGGTCTTCATCATGGTCAGCGCCATCTCGGCGCTGGTCGGCGGCATCGTCATCATGAACGTGATGCTGGTCAGCGTCACCGAGCGCACCAAGGAAATCGGCGTGCGCCGCGCCGTCGGCGCCGCCGGCAACGACATCCTGCGCCAGTTCCTGGTCGAGAGCGTGCTGCAATGCCTGGCCGGCGGCACGGTCGGCATCGGGATCGGCTTTCTGTGCGCCGAATTGTTGCGCCGCTTCACGACATTTCCGGCCGCCGTCCAGTGGCAGGTGGCCTTGATGGGCGTCGTTCTGAGCTCCGCCATCGGTCTGTTCTTCGGCATCTACCCGGCTCAGCGCGCCGCGCAGCTCGACCCCGTCGAGGCCCTGCGCCAGGAGTGATGCGCCATGGCCATGACGCGCGCCGAATTCGGAGAAAACCTCATGGTCGCCTGGGACACGCTCAGGACCCACAAGGTTCGTTCCAGTCTGACGCTGCTCGGCATCGTCATCGGCGTCACCAGCGTCATCTCCGTCGCCGCCGTCATCGAGGGCCTCAACCGCTACATCCAGCAGAAGGTCGAGGGGCTGGGCTCGCGCACTTACTTCATCACCCGCTTCCCGCCCGGCACCGACCCCAATCGCATGCCGGAAAAAATCCGCCTGCGGCGCTTTCTTGGTTTTTCCGACGCCGCCCTGCTCCAGCAGCAGTGCCCCGCCGTGGAGGCCGCCTCCACCATCGCCACGCGCGCCTCCTTCTTCGGCCAGGCCAACGAAATCCGCTACGAATCCCAGCGCGTGCAAAGCGTCTTCCTGCGCGGGGTCGAGCCCCCTTACATCGACGCTATGCCGATGTTCGCCATCGACACCGGGCGCTTCATCACGCCCTTCGACGAGGAGCACTCCTCGCCCGTGGTCGTGCTCGGCGCCAACGTTGCCAACGGCCTGTTCCCGCGCCTCGATCCGCTCGGCAGGGAAGTTCTCATCAACGGCGGCTTGTATCGGGTCATCGGCACCTTCGCCCATCAGGAAGGTCTGTTCGGCGGTCCCGGCGTCGACGACTACGCCATCATTCCGCTCTCCAATTTCCGCAAGCACAACCCCGACATCCGGGAGTCGATCATCATCTTCACCGTCTACCGCAACTGGCAGGGCGCCGCCGCGATGGATGAGGTCACTGAAGTCATGCGCCGCCTGCGCCATCTCAAGCAAAGCACGGACAACGATTTCGATCTCATCTCCTCCGACTTTCTCAGCACCCTGTGGAACCAGCTCACCGGCGCCATTGTGATCCTGACCGGCGTCATCTCCAGCATCGGTTTGCTGGTGGGCGGCATCGGCGTCATGAACATCATGCTCATCTCGGTCACAGAGCGCACTCGCGAAATCGGCGTCCGCAAGGCCATCGGCGCCCGCGCCGCCGATATCCGCCTTCAGTTCCTGCTCGAGGCCATCACGCTGAGCCTCCTGGGAGGCTTGATCGGCATCCTGCTGGGCGGAATTGTCGCCTGGGTCGTGCGCCTCACCATCCCCGACATCCCGGCCTCCCTGAGCTGGTTCTGGGCCGGCATGGGCGTGCTCATCTCGGCCTCCGTCGGCGTGTTTTTCGGTTACTGGCCGGCCGACCGCGCCGCGCGCCTGGACCCCATCGTCTGTCTGCGTTACGAATAAGCTGTCATTGATGCCACGCAAACCCCAGGAATGGAAACTCCGCGCCGGCAGCCTGCTGCTGGGCGAGCACACCCTGATCGTCGGAGTGCTGAATGTCACGCCCGACTCCGTCGCCGACCTCGGCCGGTATCAGGATCCGGATCGGGCCTGCGTCCGCGCCCAAGAGCTGGTTGATCAAGGCGCGCATGTCGTCGAGATCGGCGCCGAGAGCATGCGTCCGGGTTCCCAGCGCGTCTCGGAAGCGGAGGAGCTGCGCCGGCTCGTGCCTGTTTTGAAACGCCTGCGCGGGCGCCTGGCCGTACCGGTGTGCGTCGAAACCTATAAGGCCGCCGTCGCCGCCAAGGCCCTCGAGCATGGCGCCGCGATCATCAAGGATCCCTTCGGCCTGGTCCAGGACCCCGACTTGGCCAAGGTGGTGGCGCAGCACGATGCCGGCCTCGTGATCCAGCACATGCGCGGCACGCCCGAGACCTGGGCCAAATTGCCCGGCATGATCGACCCGGTCGGAACTCTGTTGACCGAACTGAAGGCCTCGCTCAGCCGCGCCGTCCGCCAGGCCGTCCAGCCCCAGCGCATCGTCATCGACCCCGGTCTCGGCATGGGCCTGCGCAAGGAGCAGAACAGCGAGGTCATCCGCCACCTCGACCGGCTCTTCGAGACCGGCATGCCGCTCCAGCTAAGCCCCACCGGCAAGCCCTACGCTACCTCGCCCACGCTCGAGCCTTGCTTCCCCATGGCCGTCGCCGCCGCCGTCGCCGCCATCCTGCGCGGCGCTTCCATCCTGCGCGTCCACGACGTCGCCGCCATCCGCCCCGCCATCCTCACGGCCGACGAACTGCTGCAATCCAACGCCTGAAACCGGGCAGTTCCCCAAGCCGCGAGACGGCTCAGCCGGCGTAACAGCAGCTCACCGCAGCTGCGCCAGCCAGATATTGCCCGTCACCTCGCCCTGCACGAAGACGATGCGCTCGGGTCCGACGGCCAATTCGAGCGGCGAGAGCCCCACGTTGAGCATCGAGCGGCGGGAGGAGTGGAAGTGCGCGACAGCGAACGGCGCGCCCGCCGGCCGCCGCGTGTGCGGATCCAGGCGCTGCGCCCACAGGCAGCGGTATCTGTCGCGCTCCGACGTGAAGTAGATTATGTTCCCGTCCGGCGACCAACGCGGCTTGTCGTCCCACTGTGTGCCGTCGGTGACCGGAATCCATGCGCTCTGGGGAATCGGCCCCGTCCCGCCAACCGGCGCCACCAGGATCTGAGTCGTCTGCAACGAGGTCATTTGGATGAACGTAAGCATCGTCTCGTCCGGGGAGAACGAGGCTTGGTAAAGGTCATGGCGTGATTCGAGCAGGATTCGGTCGTCCCGGGTTTTGGGGTCGAGCACAGCGACGCGGTCGAACACAGCGGCGCGATTGAAGTCGCTGCGATTGGAATGCACGATCTTGCCGGAGGGGCTCCAACTCCACGCGTGCCCGCACTCGTCGCACAAGCGCTGCGCGATTCCGCCCGAGGAGGGAATCGTAAACAGCGTGGTCCCCTTCTCTTCATCTTGCGTGTACACCACCGTCCCGCCGTCCCGGCTGATCGTGGGCCAGGGGCCCTGCGGGAACGATAACAGGTGAGTCGATTTGCCGGAGCCGAAATCGCGCACCCAGACGGAGTATTGCCGGGGGGTCTGTGAGACGTAGCACAGTTTGCCGCCGTCGGCTGAAATAGAAGGCCAGATCTCCGCTGTCAGCGAATCGGTGAGACGCACCGGCTCGCCCTTGGCGCGCGCGCTGCGCGTGTCGATCGGGAGCGACCACAGGTCCAGATTCCAGGTCAGGTCGGCCAGTGCGACGGTCCCGTTGGCGGCCAGCGAAGGCGCGTTTTCCACGCCGCCGCCGAAGGTGATGCGTTCCGGCTTGCCGGTGAGCCTGGCGGAAGCTCGATCGATGCCCACGCGGTACAGATTGCCGCGATCGGTACGCCGCTCGGCAAATACGATCTGGTTCGACGCCAGCCACTGCGATGGCGTCGGCATTTCGTCAGCCGCGATGACGGCGGCTGCGTCGGTCTGCACAGGACGATCTTCGGCGGCTGAGGTGAGGAACCAGGTATAGGCGTAGTCGGCATTCGAATCCAGCCTATGCCCGACGAACAGCAGGCTGCGCCCGTCCGGCGACCAGACGGGTGTCGATGCGGCGTTAATCTTCGCCGCCAGTTGCCGCGGCTCGCCGCCGCCGGCTGGAACGACGAATACGCGCCCCCCTACGCGTGCAAATAACTCAGAGCGGCCGCCCCGGCCCGTCCAGTAGGCGATCTGGGAGCCGTCGGGAGAAAAACGCGGGGTCCGGCCTTGGCGCGCGATCAGGCGCGACTCGCCCCCCAGCGCCGCCACCACGTAGATGCCCCCTCCCTCGCGTTCGGAACGGTACGCCACTTGCGATCCGTCGGGCGAAAAGGATGGTTCGGACGCATCGGCGTCGTCCGCGGTGAGTTGCACCGGTTCGCCCCCGGCCGCGGGCTGCACCCAGATGGCGAGCTTCCCTTTGCCGGCGCGATCCGAGGCGTACGCCAGCAGCCTGCCGTCGGACGACAGCGCCGGGTCGCAAGCCAGGCCCGAGTCGAAAGTGGCGCGGGTCAGCGTCGGGCCCTGGAAGGGCGGCGGCGGGCGATGCAGCAGCCAGCCGCCGGCACTCGCGGCGATGAGCGCGAGGAGCGCGCCGGCGGGTGCCCAGAAGCGGCTACGGCCCGCCCTGGCGCGCGCCGCCGGCTGCGCCGCCAGCGTGCCCGATGACTGCGCGTCGGCCAGTTCCTGCAGTTCCACCCGCAAGTCGCTGGCGTGCTGGAAGCGGCGGTCGGGGTCTTTGCGCAGGCACCGGCCGACAATGCGTTCCAGTTCGGCCGGAAGCCCGTCAACCAGCTCGGCCGCCGGCTTCGGCTCCCGGTTGAGGATGGCGGCCAGCGTGGAGATGCTGGAGTCGCCGCGGAAGGCGCGCTGTCCGGTCAGCATCTCGTAAAGCAGCGAGCCAAAGCTGAAAATGTCGGAGCGGGCGTCTAGCTGGCGGCCTTCGGCCTGCTCTGGCGACATGTAACTGACCGTCCCGACGATGGTCCCCTCGGCCGTGTTCGGCGCCCCCGCGGCAACGGTTTGGGTGGGGCCGCTATCGTCGCCGGGAAGCGAAGTTCGCTCGGTCGTGGCCAGGCCGAAGTCCAGCAGTTTGACCGTGCCCGCGGCGGTGATCATGACGTTGCCCGGCTTGAGGTCGCGGTGGATGATGCCCAGCGCGTGCGCCGCGGCCAACCCGTCGGCGATGCGCACTGCGATCTTCAGCGCGTCCGCCAGGCGCATGCCGCCCGCGGGAATCTTGCGGTCCAGCGTCTGCCCGTCAATGAACTCCATCACCAGGTAATTGGGGCCGACGTCGTAGAGGCTGCAGATGTTGGGGTGGTTGAGGGCGGCAACGGCGTGCGCTTCACCCTCGAATCGCGCGGAGAATTCCGCGCCGGAAATCTTGATGGCGACGGTCCGCTGCAACCGCGTGTCGCGCGCGCGATATACCTCGCCCATGCCGCCCGAGCCTATGAGCGCAAGGATCTCGTACGGCCCCAACCGAGTCCCCGCGGGTAATGTCATGAGATGAATTAGTTTACCCTATCGTCGGGCACGAAATCCCGAAAAAGGAACAATGCACGCAATGGCCGGCGGGAAATGATTCGGGCTCTTCAAACCCACTCCCCGAAAACCGCTTGACACCGGGTGTAGCCTCAAGGTGGCCGAACGTCCGCGCGGCTCCTCAGGTGCGCTCTTTGAAAAACGAATACTTAGCGAAAAACAAATCGAACGATAGCCAACTAAGTCGTTTATTATAAAAAGAAAAGTCGATATTTGGCTTTGTTCCTCCATTTTTGTATTTTGCGCGCGCCAGCCGATTCGAAAAGTGATGAAAAGTGATGATTTCCGGCCGGGGCCGGCCGAGGGTCACGCTCAAATCGTGCGCGCGATTTCGACCAGGTCGGAGAACAGCCCGTAGGCCGTCTGGTCGAGTCCCGGCTTGAGCGTGAACACGCCCAGGTCGCCCATCAGGTCGGTGTGCAGCACCAGCAGGTTCGAAGTGCCCCGGCACGCCGCCAGGATGTCGTCCTTGTCCAGCACCTCGGCGCGCACACGCAGCTTGACGCCGCGCGGCGTCTTGCGGGCCCGGCTGAGCAGCGCCACGCTCTTCCCGCGAGCCTCTATGGCGGCCAGCTTTTCGGGAGTCAGCCGGCCGATGCCGCGGCGGTCGATCTCGCGCGGCGTGACGCCGGCGTTCATCAGGACGTTGGCCAGCGCGGCGGCTTTGCAGGCCGAGTCCCAGCCCTCGATGTCGAACCACGGGTCGGCTTCGGCGACGCCTAGGCGGCGCGCCTCCTCGATGCCGTCCTCCAGCGAGTGGCCCTGCCGCATCGCTTCCAGGATCACCTTGGAGGTCGAGTTGAGCGCCCCGGAAAAGCCCAGGATTTCGACTCCTGGCAGCGCGTTGCGGACCATGTTGAAGACCGGCGCGCCGTCCATGGTCGTGGCTTCATACAGGAACTCGACGCCGGCCGCGCGGGCCTCCTGTTTCAGCTCCTGGTAGGCGCACGCTAGCGGCCCCTTGTTGGCGGTGATGACGTGCATGTGCCGCGCGTAGGCCGCGCGGATGTGGGAGACGGCCGGCTCGCCCGTCTCGGGATTGAGGGGTGTGATTTCAACCGCCACTTCGGCCCGCGACTTGATGAGGAACTCCTCGACGTTCGCGGCCGGCGGGCCGAATTCGGGCTCCTGCGGCAACCCCTTGGGGTCGTAGGCCGTGCCGTGGCGGGCGGTGTGGATGGCGACGATTCGATTGGGGTAAACGGAGCGCTTCCGTTCCAGCAGGCGCGCGAAGGCCCGCCCGACGTTACCGTATCCGATCAGCGCGAGTCTCAAAAACTCAGTGTCTCAACTAACGCAGCCAACTGGCTCCCCAGGTCGGCCTTTTTCTTGCTGGCGGCGGCCAGGCGGCCCTGCTGCTCGAGGATCAGATTCTCCTTTCTGGCCAGCTCGGCGGCCCATTTCTCGACCTGCTCCTTCTGGCTGGCGACGTAGTTCAGGCTCTGGATGTTGCTGCGCAGGCGGTTCTCGTCGGCGGCCAGGCTCGAGATGTTGCCTTCGATCTGGTGAATGTCGGACTCGGCTGCCGAGAGGTCGCGCTTCCTGGCGGCCAGGCCTTCGAGCTTCTGACGCCCCTCGGGCGTGAGCTTCCGCGCGCCCATCCAGGCGATGATCTGGTCGGGGTTCATCTCGAGGATGGCGACGCTCTCCTCGAGCGGCCGCTGCTCGACCACCGTCACCTTGGCCTCGCCCGAGGCCGGCACGTTCAGCGCGAACAGGTAGCGCAGGTCGGACTTCTCCTCCGGCTTGGGCGAGACGAGATCCTGGTCGGCGCGCAGCGGATGCGAGACCAGCAGGTTCTTCTCCTTGGGGTCGACGTTCGTGGCTGTGTAAGTGGTCTTGATCTCCAGCACGGATTTCGTAGTCAGCACGCCGCGCTCGGCCTTGAAGGAGCGGATGACCTGCGAGCCGGTGTCGAACTTGGTGGTCACCTTGGTGCCGAGGTCGACGGCGAACGAGAGGAAGCGCTTGTCGCCGGCCTTGAAGGTCGACATCAACGACTCGCCGGTGTAGCCCTCGGGCGTGTAAAAGGTCACCGGACCGCCGTCGAGGGTCTTGCCGGTGTTGTTGGTTAACTTCGCGGCGCGCTGAGGATGCACACCTTCCTTGGCATCCCAGATGTAGACCTGATGTGCGTTGATCTTCTGCTGGACGAAGGGCACCAGCAGCGACTCGCCGGCCTTGACGCTGGCCGGGCGGTTGAAGTGGTACTCGAACAGTTCGCCGGCTTCTTCGGCTTCCGTTTCCGGCACGACGCTGCTGGTGGCCTCGGTCTCCTGCATCGCGTCCATCACGGTGAGGCCCGCCGAGGGTGTGAAGAACTGGGCATTCTGCTGCATGCCCTTGGCCTTCATCATCGGGCGCGGAGCTGCCGGCGCGTTGGCGACCATGCCCCCGATCACGCCGCCGGCAACGCCACCGGCGGTTCCTGCGGCCATGCGCGTGTCCATCTCCATCGGCCTCGCGTTCTGCGCCTCGGCCAACTCCAGCTCCGGCCGCGCCACGTAGCGCGGCTCGTAAAGCCGGCTGATGAACGAAATCGGGCGCCCGGAGACGACGGTCAACTGGACGTTGTTCCAGTCCGATTCGCTCTTGTTTTCGACGATCGCCCAGCCCTCGATGGTGGCTTCGTTCTTGTCGTCGAAGGCCAGCCGGTAGGCCGATTTCCACATCGGGGCGGGCACCAGGTAACGGGCCAGCAGAGTGCCGCTCTGACCCGCGGCCTCGACCCACACCGACTTCCGCTCCTGCGATTGCGCCTGCTGGTAGGCGCTCAGCGCGTCCACCAGCCGCTTCTGCAGGCGGTCGTCGGCCAGCTTGACGCTCGAAACGCCGTCCAGGTCGATGATGCGCAGCTCGCCGGCGCTGGTCAGGATGGTCAGCTCCAGCTTCTGCATCGGCTGGACTGGCTGAGACGGTTGGGCGACGCGTCCGCTGACGACCACGCCCTCTACCGGCCCGCCGGTGGTGCCGAGGACGATGCGCGCGCCGCGCATCTGGTCGAGCAGCGTGGCCAGGTTGATTCCGTCGGGGATGGTGAGTCCAATGTCGGCCAGGCGGCGGTCCAGCGGCTCGTCGAGCTCATAACGCAGGTGCGTCACGGCGCCGGCCGAGGAGTTGAGGACCAGGGTCTTGAGGACGTCGTCCATCTCGGACTTCTTGAATTCGAGGCGCACGGGCTCGCCGGGTTTCACTTCGCCCGAGCGCTCGAACAGCGCCAGGCCATTCTTGTACAGGACCACACGGGAAACGGGGAGTTCGGCGGCAGACAGGGTCAATGCTGCAACCGCGAGAAGCGCAAAACAGCGGAGCATTTGATTCCTCCAGGTCATTCCTCTCGGGAGATCTCAACACGTGGTCAACGCGGGGCCAACGGGGCTCGGCCTCCAGGCGTTTAGACGCCAGCGGGGGCGCGATTCGTTCCCGCCGGCGGGCGTCGACATTTAAGAGACGCTGCCGGAGGGCGGTTCGTCGAGCAGCAGCATCAGCCGTTCGGCGAAATTGTCCTCGCTTTCCGACCACAGCAGACGGCGCTCGACGGTCAGGGCCTGTTCCAAGTCGTCCGCCAGGTGCAGAATGCTGCGGACATTCGATTGGACGGGGCGCAGCTGGTCGCTTTTCGGCTGAGGCAGGAACAGCTCCTCGCGGCCGAGGTCGATCCAGATGTGCTCGGCCTGGCCCGTGGGGTTCAGAACGTCGTGCTCAAACAGCGGCGCGTGGACTTCGATGCACACGCGCGAGGGCTGGAGCGACCAGTCGCCATTGAACAGCCACAGGTCCCAGCGCGTTTCGAGCTGGATGCAGCAATCGTCGTGCACGAGCTCCTGGACCAGCCCGGCGACCGCGCGGGCATCGACCTCGGTGTCAATGAAGCCTTCGAAAACGGGGACTTCGCGGAACGAAACGGCGTACACGCGCAGGATCCCGCCCGGCGCCAGCTTGGAGAACGGGAAGACCTCCAGGGTCTTGCGGAAGTAGACCGGCAACGCCAGCGGGCTGAAGCCGCCCAGCCACAGCGAGAGGTACAGTGGATCGCCCATGGGAGTGCGCGCCGCGCGTCACCTCATACGCTAGCGCATCCGGCGTCGGGCCGCCTCCGGGAAGGCCTGCGTCTTGCTTCAGGCCGCGCTCAGCCCTGGGCAGTCATTTCCTGGTGGGAGACGTCCTTGATGTGCGTCGCGATGTACCACTTGTAGCCGAAGGGATCCTTGACCCCCGACATGCGATCGCCATGGGGCTGATCGGCGGGCGGGCGGATGCCCTCGGCGCCGGCGGCCACGGCCAGGGCGTACATGGCGTCGCAATCGGCGGTGTAGATCAGCAGGCTGATGGGCGAGCCGCCGAAATGAGGGGGGCTGAACGCGTCCATCTGCGGCGCTTCATCGGCCAGCATGACGACCGAGTCGCCGATCTGGATTTCGGCGTGGCCGATGCGGCCGCCGGGACCGGGCATGCGGAACCTCTCAATCGCGCCGAAGGCCCTGATGAAGAACGCGATCGCGGCGGCGGCGTCGCTGAAGATCAGATACGGCTGGACGCTGTGGTAGCCGTCGGGGATGGGCTTGACCTGGGACATGGCGGGCCTCCTGTAGAGGCCATTGGATGCGCGCGGCGAACGAACGGGATCAGAATATGGACGCGTAGGGCAGGGAAGCCCGAAGCCAAGGGCTGGTCCGGAAGCAGGGGGCCTGGACGTCGCGCGCAGGCGAGTGGCGTCCCCGGCCTGGCGTTGGCTGGAAGGAGCAAATCGTTATACAATTCGTATAACAATGCGCTTCGAATGGGATGCAGACAAGAACCGCATCAACCAACAGAAGCACGGCGGGCTGGACTTCGAAACAGCGGCACGGGTTTTCGACGACCCGAACCTGATTCTGAGGAGGGATCGGGTGGTCGACGGTGAACCGCTCGCTTGCGATCGGCTCCTCCGAGAGTCACGGGCTGAGGCAGGACCGGGCGGTCCTGCGCAGACCTGGCGGTCCGCCCCACCAGGCGCCCCTGGTGGTGCACGTTTGGCGGGAGGACGCGGTTATGGCGAAGAAATCATCCGCATCATCCCGGCGCGGGCGGCGAGTCAGCGTGAGCGCCGAGTCTATCTTCTCCAAGCCGCCGGGTGAACGGCAGCAGGAGGTTCTCACCCGGACCGCCAGCCGGCAGGCGGCCGGCGACGATGCCGCGATCGACTATTCGGAGATCCCCGAATTGAGCGACGAGCAACTTACGCAGTTCCGGCGGGCGCCGAAGGTGCTGGTCGCGGCGCGGCTGGACCGCGAAGTTTACGACTGGCTGAAGGGATACGGCGAGGGGTATTCGACGCGGATCAACAGCATTTTGAGGGCGGTGATGGCGCGGGCGCGGTGACGTTCCGGCCGCGGGCTCAGGCGGAGCGGCGCGCCTTTTCGAGGGCTTCGTGGAGGAGCATCTTGATGTAGGTCTGGTAAGGCAGGCGCTTGCGTGCGGCGAGTTCGCGGGCGGTTTCGAGGTCGGGCAGGGGCAGACGGATGGTGACGGTCTTGAGGGGGACGGCGCGGCGGGCGCGGCCGGACTGAATGGCCTGTTTCATGATCGCCGTCGCCACCTGGGGGTGGGCGTCCCACCAGGCGGCTTCCTCGGACTCGGTCTCGAAGCGGGGGATTGCAGGGGGCTTGCGGGGCATGGTCATCGCTCCTCAAAGTAGAGGCGTTGCTGGGCCTTCGTCATTCTGTACGCCGTCACAACCCGGATCGTGTCACGGCGCTCAACATACAGGACCGTCAACAGGCGGCCGGATTTCGTGCGACCGAAGCAGAGCGTTCTGGACTCACCTTCACTCTCCTGGGCCGCGGCGTCCAGAGGTTCAAGCAGGATCGCTTCTTCGGCCTCCTCAGGGGCGATGCCATGGCGCGCGATATGCCGCCGGTTGGCGTCGTCCCAGTCGAACTTCACGCTGTACATTGTAAATACACAGTAAGGCGTCAGTCAAGGTCAAGGAGGGTCTGCACCGGGACGTCTGCGACTGGCTCAAGGGGTACGGCGAGGGGTATTCGACGCGGATCAACAGCATCCTGAGGGCGGTGATGGTGCGGGCGCGGTAGGGGCGCCTACTTCACTGTCGCGGGCGGCTGGCTTTCCATCACGACACGCAAGATCCGATTGATGCGCGTCTGATAGCCTCTGCCGTGGCCCTTCAGCCAGGCCAACACGTCGGCATCGAGGCGTATGGTCAACTGCTTCTTGGCGGGAGGCCAGGGGGTTGTCGCCTTTTTCAGGAAGCTCCTGTCGAGGGCAGGAATGTCGGAGTAGTCGATGTCACGATCGCGCAGGCGGTCCAAGCGGGTCAAGTCGCTCTTGATAGATCCTCTGCTCACGGCGATTCCCCTTTCTCATCGAGATGATGCGAGTTCCTTCTTCGCGCGGCGTGTGCGCGATTACCACCAACCGCCCGGCCAGCAGCCCAAGCGTGACAAGGCGCATCTCGCCGTAGTCGAGACGGTCATCCTCGAAGGTGACGCAGGGACCGGCGAAAACGTGCTCGGCATCCTCGAAGCTGAGACCATGCTTGGCGATGTTGGCCTGGTTCTTCGCTTCATCCCAGTCGTATCTCAACTTCAATTGTAACTCCCTTTGTAGTTACAAACGAACGCGCCTCCAGTCGGTCTGCCGCGATGTGCCGGGTCGGCCTTCTACCTGCTGTCGACGCAGCGAAACACCGCGACCCCGAGCGGGGGCAGGGTCAGGGTCAGGAAGTGGTAGTGGTTCTGGACGATGCCGGGGCGGGAGAAGAGGTCGCCGGGGTTGATGACGCCGGAGCCGCCGAACTGTTGCGCGTCACTATTGAGCACCTCGACATATTTGCCGGGCTCGGGGACGCCGACGTTGTAGCCGTGGCGGACGATGGGCGTGAAGTTGCACACGACGACCAGGAAGTCGCGGGGGTCACGGGCGCGGCGGACGAAGGAGATGACGCTGGAGTCGACGTCGTGGAAGTCGATCCACTCGAAGCCCGACCAGTGGTAGTCGACCTCGAAGAGCGGACGTTGGCAGGTGTAGAAGAGGTTGAGCTGGCGGACGTAGTCGTGGAGCTGGCGGTGGAAGGGATACTGCAGCAGGTCCCAGCGCAGGCTGCCCTGCCAGTTCCACTCCTCGTATTGGCCGAGCTCGCAGCCCATGAAGAGGAGCTTCTTGCCGGGGTGGGTGTACATGTAGCCCAGGAAGGCGCGGACGCCGGCGAAACGCTGCCACTCGTCGCCGGGCATCTTGGCGATGAGCGCGGCCTTGCCGTGGACGACCTCGTCGTGGGAGATGGGCAGCAGGAAGTTCTCGCTGAAGGCGTATAGCAGGCTGAACGTGATGTCGGAGTGGCAGAACTTGCGGTAGACGGGGTCCTGCTTGAAGTAGTGGAGCATGTCGTGCATCCAGCCCATGTTCCACTTCATGGTGAAGCCCAGGCCGCCGGCATAGACGGGGCGCGAGACGCCGGCGTAGGAGGTGGACTCCTCGGCGATGGTCATGGCGCCGGGGACGAGGTGGGCCTCCTCGTTGAAGCGCTTGAGGAAGTCGATGGCCTCGAGGTTCTCGTTGCCGCCGTAGCGGTTGGGGATCCACTCGCCGGATTTGCGGGAGTAGTCGAGGTACAGGATGGAGGCCACGGCGTCCACCCGCAGGCCGTCGATGTGATACTCCTTGAGCCAAAACAGGGCGTTGGAGATGAGGAAGTTGCGGACCTCGTTACGGCCGAAATTGAAGACCAGGGTGCCCCAGTCCTTTTGCTCGCCGAGGCGCGGATCGTCGTGCTCGTAGAGAGCGGTGCCGTCGAAGCGGGCCAGGCCGAAGGCGTCCTTGGGGAAATGGGCCGGGACCCAGTCGACGATGAGGCCCAGGCCGGCGAGGTGGCATTCGTCGACGAAGAAGCGGAAATCGTCGGGGGAGCCGAAGCGGGCGGTGGGGGCGAAGTAGCCGGTCACCTGGTAGCCCCAGGAGCCGGAGTAGGGATGCTCCATGGGGGGCATGAGCTCGAGGTGCGTGAAGCCCAGGTGCGTGGCGTAGGGGATCAGCTGCTGGGCCATCTCGCGGTAGGAGAGCGGGTTGCCGTTGGGGTCGCGCATCCACGATTCGAGATGGACCTCATAGCACGACATGGGCGAGGTGAGGTGCTCGGCGGCGGCGCGGCGCTCCATCCAGTCGCTGTCGCGCCACTGGTAGCGCGTCAGATCCCAGACGACGGAGGCCTGGGCGGGGGGCTTTTCAGTGGCAAAGGCGTAAGGATCGCACTTCAGGCTGTGGACGCCGAAGATCTTGGAGCGGACGAAGTACTTGTAGAGCGCGCCGGCGCCGATGTGGGGCAGGAAGATCTCCCAGATGCCGCCGTCGCGCAGGCGCATGGGGTGGCGGCGGACGTCCCAATAGTTGAAATCGCCGGCGACGCAGACCACTTCGGCGTTGGGAGCCCATACGGTGAAACGGGTGCCAGGAATGCCGTCGACTTCGACCAGATGCGCGCCCAGGGCGTGCCAGGCCTCGTGGTTGGTGCCCTCGGCGTGGAGGTGCAAGTCGAAGCTGCTGAGAAGGGGTCCGAAGCGGTAGGGGTCCTCGAGTTCCTCGACGGCGTCCTGCTGAGTCTCGATGCGCAGGCGGTAGCGGCCGGGGGCGGCGTCGAGCGCGGCTTCGAAAAAGCCCTCGGTGTGCAGGCGTTCCAACTCAACGGCTCGGCCATCCTCGCACAGCGCGGTGACGCGGCGCGCCTGGGGCAGAAAGGCGCGCAGAGTGTAGCCGCCCTCGGGCGCGGCTTGGGGCCCGAGTACGGCAAAGGGGTCGCCGTGGTAGCCGCCGACAATAGCTTCCAAGTCACCCGGCTTCATGGGCCTATTATCGCAGTGGCTAGGATGAAAGGACGTGACTGAATTCATCCATGGTCTGAAGAAAGCGGAATTGCACCTGCACCTTGAGGGTTCGGTAGAGCCGGCGACGCTGGTGGAGATCGACCCAACGCTGACGCGGGAGAAGGTGGCGGAGGCGTACGGGTACACCGATTTCCTGGGGTTCCTGCAGAGCTACAAGTGGGTGAACCTGCGGCTGACGGCGCCGGAGCACTTTGGGCTGATCACGCGGCGGCTGCTGGAGCAGTTGGCGGCGCAGAACGTGGCGTACGCGGAGCTGAACCTGTCGGTGGGGGTGTGGCTGTGGCGGGAGCTGCAGTTCGAGCCGTACTTCGCCGCGGTGGCCGAAGAGGCGGCGCGGAGCCCGGTGCGAGTGCGGTTCATCTTCGACGCCGTGCGGCAGTTCGGCGTGGAGAAGGGATGGGAAGTGGCGCGGCTGGCGGCAGAGAACCGCGAGCGCGGGGTGGTGGGGTTCGGGATCGGCGGGGACGAGGCGCGGGGGCCGGCGCGGGAGTTCAAGGAGGTTTTCGCATGGGCGCGGGAGCAGGGGTTGCACCTGGCACCGCACGGGGGTGAGACGACGGGGCCGGAGTCGGTGTGGGAGGCGCTGGAGTGCGGGGCGGAGAGGATCGGGCACGGGATCGGGGCGATTGGCGATGCGGCGCTGGTGCGGCACCTGACGGAGCGGCGGATCCCGCTGGAGATCTGCGTGACGAGCAACCTGAGGACGGGCGCAGTGGCGTCGTTGCGCGAGCATCCGCTGCGGCGGCTGTACGAGGCCGGGGTGCCGGTGACGCTGAATACGGACGACCCGGCGATGTTCGGGACGACGCTGGAACGCGAATACGAAATGGCGGCCACGGAGTTTGGATTCACCGGGCGAGAGTTAAGAGAAGTTGCGAGCAACGGGTTCGAATTCGCGTTCGACGAAGGGGCGCGAACGTTGAGCGGGTAAAGCGCTCAGACGGGCTCGCGCTTCTCGGTGAGCTCGTGGACCAGGGATTCGAGGCGGTCGATGCGCTCGCGGAGGTCCTGGATGTCCTGGCCCTCCGGGTCAGGCAGGCTGGAGTGCTCGAGGGGCTCTTCATTGTCCATGCGCGAGCGGACGATGCGGCCGGGGATGCCGACAACGGTGGAATGCGGCGGGACGGATTTCAAAACGACCGAACCGGCTCCGACACGCACGTCGTCGCCGATGGAGATGTTGCCCAGAATCTTGGCGCCGGCGCCGATGACGACGCGGTCGCCGATGGTGGGGTGGCGCTTGCCCTTCTCCTTGCCGGTGCCGCCGAGGGTCACGCCCTGGTAAATCAGGCAGTCGTCGCCGACCACCGCGGTTTCGCCGATGACGACGCCAGCGCCGTGGTCGATGAACAGGCGGCGGCCGATGAGCGCTCCGGGGTGAATGTCGACGCCGGTGAACCAGCGGGAAAACTGGTTGATACAACGGCCGAAAAAGGGCATCTTCCAGCGATACAGGCGATGGGCCAGCCGCTGGAACAGGACGGCGTGCAAGCCGGGGTAGCACACCAGGACTTCCAGCCACCCTCTGGCGGCGGGGTCCTCGCGCATGATGGTGTCGACTTGTTCACGCAGCGTGCCGAACATGGATGCTTACATTATGGATGAGCTGGGCGGCCCGGAGTTTCTATCAATTGCCGGTCCAGCAGTTGCAGGGCCTGGCGAGGTTCGGCGGCGACCAGCAGAGGCGAGCGCGAGCGGGGCGGGACGAAGCCCTCGGCCTCAGCCTGGCGCAGGAAGGCCAGCAGGTGGTCGTAGTAGCCGCGGGTGTTCAGCACGGCACAGGGTTTGTCGTGGTAGCCGAGCATCGACCAGGTGAGAACCTCGAACAGTTCGTCGAGGGTGCCGAAGCCGCCGGGCAGGGTCAGGAACGCATCGCTCAACTCCAGCATCAAAGTCTTGCGCTCCTGCAGCGAGGCGACGACGCGCAGCTCGGTCAGCCCGGGGTGGGCCACCTCGCGATCCACCAGGGCGCGCGGAATCACTCCCGTGACGCGGCCGCCGGCGGCCAGCGCGGCGCTCGCGAACGCGCCCATCATCCCATTGCGGGCGCCACCGTAGACGGCCGTCCAGCCGGCCTCGGCGAGCAACCGGCCGGTCTCGCGGGCGGCGTCTAGAAACAGATCTGAAACGGAGTTCAGGGAGCCGCAGAAGACACAGACCGATGGCATGACTCTCCCCGCATTGTAGGAGACGGGAGCCGGGCGCGTTGCCGGCGGTCGAGCGGCCACGGCAGAGGCGCGCCGAATTGATAGAATGATCACTCGCCGCGTTGTCGGTTGTGCGGAGGTAGCGTGAAGTTATTCGGTCTCCTGCTGCGTTTGTGGAGTTGCGCGTTTTCCATTCTGCTGGGGCTGTTTCTGACGGCCCTGGCGCTGCTCATCGTCGCCACCAACATTCAGAATCTCGACATGTCGATGCTGCCCTGGTGGAAGGGCGGCGTCCTGACGGCCTGGCTGGCGTTGCTGGGTCTGGCCGGCATCCTGGCGGGCGGCCTGGCCCTGTTCAATAAATACAAACCCCTGCTGGTGATCTTCACCCTGGCCGCTTTTGTCCTGATCGTCTACGGCTTCTTCATCAACATGGCCTTCCGGTTCAGCGGCAAGCAGGGCGCCATCAATGCGGCGTGGTTTGCGCTGGGCGCATTGATCGCATTCCTGGGCTCATTGACGCAGTTTGGCCGGCCGCGGCATTCCTGAGGCCAGTCTCTTAAAGACAGGCCAGCGTCCCGTCAAATCACGCGAATGGATGGCGCTGCCCGGCGAGGCAGCGCGCGCGTGCTCACTTGATCTCTTTGCTTTGCACCGTGGCCGGCTCCTGGCCCCAGTTCTCGCGGACCACCAGCGTCTGGTCGGAAAAGAACGTGCGCCGCCCGGATTGGCCGAAGACCTGCGGGACGGCGGTGACCGTATAGCCGTCCTTGGCCGGGGTCACCGCGAAGACATACCCGCTCTTCTGGCCGGCCGCCAGGTCGGCGGAGATGAGGTCCGCCGCAGCCGGTCCGGGCTGCCCTCCGCCGGAAGGGGGACCCAGTTGCAGCAGGCTTTCGGCGTTGCGGCCGAACTGCGAGTAATAGGAGGTTTGCGCCAAGTGGAGGGTGGTGATGGTCCGGATGGCGGCCATCTCCTGCGCCTGCATTCGAGCGATGTTCAGCTTGGGCGCCGCGATGGCGGCGATGATCAGGATGATCGCAATGACGATCAGCAGCTCAATCAGTGAGAAACCGCGCCGGGCGCGGCGTGCGTGGAACATCATAGGCCGTCTCCTGACACTCTATTCCACAATACTAGACGCGCCACGGGGCCGATCCGTGGACTCCGGCGCGAGGCGAAATTCCTCGCTCTTGACGAGCGAATCGATGCGCCGCAGCCGCGTCAGCAATCCCCGCAACTGGTCCAGACGCAGCGCATTCGCTCCGTCCGAGAGAGCGCGCGACGGATCTTCGTGGACTTCAATGAACACTCCGTCAACGAGTGTGGCCACCGCCGCCCGCGCCAGCGGTTCGATGAACTCCGGCGTGCCGCCCGAGGCCTCGCCCGCCGCGCCGGGCAGCTGCACGCTGTGCGTGGCGTCGAAAACCACCGGCCAGCCGGCGGCGCGCATCTGCGGCAGCGCCCGCATGTCGACCACCAGGTTGTTGTAGCCGAACGACGAGCCGCGCTCGGTCAGCAGGATGCGGTGGTTGCCCGTCGCGGCCACCTTCTCCGCCGCGCGCGGGATGTCGTGCGGCGCGACGAACTGGCCTTTCTTGATGTTCACCACCCGCCCGGTGCGGCCGGCCGCCACCAGCAGGTCGGTCTGGCGGCATAGAAAGGCGGGAATCTGCAGAATGTCCGCCGCTTCGGCGGCCAGCTCGGCCTGCCAGCTCTCGTGGATGTCGGTGAGCACCGCGTAGCCCGCGCTGCGCAGACCGGAGAGAATCCGCAGCCCCTTATCGAGGCCCGGGCCGCGCGACGATCTGGCGCTCGACCGGTTGGCCTTGTCGAAGCTGGCCTTGAAGACGAAATCGCCCGCGATCTCGCGGATGGCGCGCGCCAGAAAGTGCACGTGTTCTTCACTTTCTATGACGCACGGACCGGCGATCAGCACCAGCGGCCCGGCTCCGAATGTGAGCCCCGGCCGCAGCTCGACCGTGTTCATGCCTGCGCCTCGCCCGCGAACAGCGGCGTCTCCTCGCTGGCCAGCCGCTTCTGCCGATAGCGGTAAGCGGCGGCCGTGAAGGCCACAAACAACGGGTGCGGCTCCATCGGCTTGGATTTGAATTCGGGATGGAACTGGCAGCCCAGGAACCAGGGGTGGCCGGGCAGCTCGGAGATCTCGACAAACTTGCCGTCTTCCGACCGCCCCGTGATCCTCAAGCCGTGCTCCGTCAGAATCTCTTCGAAGCTCCGGTTGAACTCGTAGCGGTGGCGATGGCGCTCGCTGATGCGCTCCCGCCCATAGGCCTCGCGCGCCCGGCTGCCCTCGGCCAGCAGGCACGGGTAGGCGCCCAGGCGCATGGTCCCTCCCAGCTCCTCCACGCCCAGCAGGTCGCGCAGCTTGTAGATCACCGGATACGGCGTGGCCGGCTCGAACTCGGTCGAGTTCGCGTCCTCCAGGCCGCACACATTTCGAGCCAGCTCGATCACCGCGGTCTGCATGCCCAGGCAGATGCCGAAATACGGCACCTGGTTTTCGCGCGCATAGCGGATCGCGTTCAGCATGCCCTCCACGCCACGCTGTCCGAAACCGCCCGGCACCAGAATACCGTCGTACTGGCTGAGCTCCGCGGCGCAGCCGGGCCATTCCATCTTCGAGCTGTCGATCCAGGTCATCCGGGTCCTGAGGTTGTGCTGGACGCCTCCGTGCAGCAGCGCTTCTTTCAAGCTCTTGTAGGAGTCTTCGTACTCCACGTACTTGCCCACCAGCCCGATATGAACCTCGTCCAGCGGATTGCGCATGCGCTCGAGCATCGCGTTCCAGGCCGTCAGATCGCGCCCGTTGCCACTCACGATCTCCAGTTGCCGGACCACGATATCGTCCACGCCCTGCTCGGCCAGGGTCTGCGGAATCTGGTACACCGTATCGACGTCGGAGGCGCTGATGACGGCCTCCACGTCGACGTCGCAAAACAGCGCGATCTTGTCGCGCTGGTCCTGCGGGATCGGGCGCTCGCTGCGGCAGATGAGGATGTCGGGCTGAATGCCCATAGCCCGCAGTTCCTTGACGCTGTGCTGCGTCGGCTTGGTCTTCAGCTCCTGCGCCGCCGCGATCCACGGCACCAGCGTCACGTGGACGAACAGCGTATTGCGGCGGCCCATTTCATGGCGCATCTGCCGGATGGCCTCGGTGAATGGCTGCGACTCGATGTCGCCGACGGTCCCGCCGATTTCGACGATCACGACGTCCACGCCGTCGCTTACCTTCCGCGCCGCGGCCTTGATCTCGTTGGTGACGTGGGGAATCACCTGCACGGTCTTGCCGAGGTAATCGCCCCGGCGTTCCTTGGTGATGATGCGCTCGTAGATCCGGCCGGAGGTCAGGTTGTTGTTCTGCGAAAGCTGGGCGTGCGTGAAGCGCTCGTAGTGGCCCAGGTCGAGATCCGTTTCCGCGCCGTCGTCGGTCACGAAGACCTCGCCATGTTGAAACGGGCTCATCGTGCCGGGGTCCACGTTGAGGTACGGGTCGAACTTCGACATGTTGACCTTCAGGCCCCGGCTCTCCAGCAGGCACCCGATCGAGGCGGCGGTAATCCCTTTGCCCAACGAGGAAACCACGCCGCCGGTTACAAAAATGTACTTAGCCATTTCCTCTGCCCCGCCCTCCCACGGAAATCAGCCGTTCCACCGCCGCCAGGTCCTCCGGAGTGTCGACGCCGATCGTCTCTGAGTCGGTCTCGGCCACGCGGATCGGAATGCCGTTCTCCAGCGCCCGCAATTGCTCCAGCTTTTCGGCCTGCTCCAGCGGGCCGCGCGGCAGGCGTGAGTAGCCCAGCAGCAGGCTGCGGCGAAAAACGTACAGCCCGATATGCTTCCAATACACGGCTTCGCCGCCGTGCTGGTGCGGGATCGGCGAGCGGGAAAAATAGATCGCGTCGCCGTTGGAAGCGGTCACGACTTTCACCACATTCGGGTTGGTGATCTCACGGCGGTCGAGAATCCGCTTTTTCAATGTGGCCATCTCGCAGCCCGGATCGTCTAATAAAGCGAGGATCGCGGCGTCAATCGCCGCCGGATCGATCAGTGGCTCGTCGCCCTGGATGTTGACGATGATTTGTGCATCGGTGTTGGCGGCCGCCTCGGCCACGCGGTCGGTGCCCGAAGGGTGGTCGCCGCGCGTCATCACGGCTTCCGCGCCGAACCCTCGCGCGGCCTCGGCGATGGCGGCGCTGTCGGTGGCGACGATCACCCGGGTGATGTACCGGGATTGGCGGCTGCGCGCCCAGACGTGTTCGATCATGGGCTTGCCGCCGAGTGAGGCGAGAGGTTTTCCGGGGAATCTGCTGGATGCGTGTCGGGCTGGAATAACTCCCAGAATCGAGGGGCGCACAATCGAGCATAGCACAAAAAGAACGCGTGCTATACTTGCCATGGCTGGGTTGAGGCCGGATGCGACTGTTGACTTATAAGTTATTCTTTTTGATGGGCTTGGCGGCTGCCGGCCTGAGTAGCCCCAAGCTCCGCGCGCAGGAGGCGCGGCCCGAAATCCAGCCGCGCCCGAAACCCGCCCTCACGGCTCCCGAAGCGGACAACCAGCGCCTCACGCCCAATATCCGCATCGACACCAACCTGGTTCTCATTCCGGTCACCGTGACCACCCCGTTGAACCAGTTCGTCACCGGGATGGAGAAGGAGAATTTTCGTCTCCTGGAGGACAAAATCGAGCAGGAGATCACTTACTTTGCCAGCTTCGACGCCCCGCTCTCGGTCGGTCTGGTGTTCGACGTCAGCGGCTCCATGAGCGGCAAATTGAACAAATCCCGCCAGGCGGCGATTGAGTTCTTCAAAACCGCCAACCCCGAGGACGAATTCTTCCTGGTTCAATTCAACGACCGTCCGCAGCTCGTCATGCCGTTCACCCGGGCCACGGAAGAGATCCAGAACCGCCTGACATTTTCGCAGGCCAAGGGACGCACGGCCATGCTGGACGGCATTTACATGGCTTTGCAGGAATTGCGCAAGTCCCACAACACCCGCCGCGCGCTACTGGTGATCTCCGATGGCGGCGACAACTCCAGCCGCTATACGGAGAGCGAGGTCCGCAACCTGTTGCGCGAAGCCGACGCGCAGCTTTACGCCATGGGCGTGTTCGAACCCATCGGCTCGCGCTCGCGGACGGCGGAAGAGCTGGCCGGCCCCGGATTGCTCAGCGAGCTCGCCTCCATGACCGGCGGGCGCGAGTTCCCGGTCGAGAATCTGAATGACCTGCCCGACATCGCGGCCAAGATCGGTATCGAACTCCGCAACCAGTACGTCCTCGGATATAGGTCGAAAAACCAGACCCGGGACGGGAAATACCGCCGCGTCACGGTAAAATTGAATCAACCACGCGGTCTGCCGCCGCTGCGGGCCCTGTACCGCCAAGGCTATTATGCGCCCAGTCAGTAAGACATTTCGCCACGGGATTTTCCCGATCTTCCTGGGCCTGATCATCCAGGCCATCTGCGGCGCGCCGGCACGCGCTCAGGACGAGCCGTTCGTCATTCGCGCCGAGACGCGCCTGGTGGTGCTGCACATGAGCGTCTTCGACCACTCCGGCAAGCTCGTCACCAACCTCCCGCGCGATACCTTCAAGGTTTACGAAAACAACGTCGAGCAGCAGGTGAAGGTCTTCAAGCGCGAAGACATCCCGGTCTCGCTGGGCATCATCGTCGACAACAGCGGCAGCATGAGGGGTGAAAAGCGCGAGCGGGTGGAGCACGCCGTCATCCAGCTGGTCAAGGCCTCCAACCCGCAGGACGAGGTCTTCATCGTCAATTTCAATGACGACGCCTACCTCGATGTGCCCTTCACTCACGACATCCACAAGATGGAGGAAGGCGTCGCGCGCATCGACGCCAAGGGCGGCACGGCCATGCGCGACGCCATGTCGATGTCCATCGATTACCTCAAGCAGGAAGGCAAGATCGACAAGCGGGTCCTGCTGATCGTGACCGACGGCAACGACACCACTTCCACCGGCATCACGCTGGAGAAGCTGGTCGAAAAGCTTCACCGCAACCCCGAATTGCTGGTCTACGCCATCGGCATCCTGGGCGAAGAGGACCGCCGCGAGGCCGGGAAAGCCAAACGCGCTCTGGATTCCATGACCAAGGCTTCGGGGGGATTCAGTCTGTATCCCAAGGACATCGGCGAAGTGGAGAGCATGGCCCAGGAGGTGGCGCATGACATCCGCAATCAGTACGTCCTGGCCTACACGCCCACCAACCCGAACCTGGACGGCAGTTTCCGCCAGATCCGGGTCGCCGCCGGCAAGTACACCGTACGAACCCGCACCGGTTATTACGCCACGCCCGAGGAGCCCAAGCGGCAGTCCGCCGCTGCCGCGTCGCCGGACGCGAAATAGCGCCTCCCTCGGCCCCCGACCCCGCCGGAAAGGGGCATCGGCCCAACTGGGCGGGAACAGTCCGCGGAAAAACCCCGACTTAGAATCGTCGTCGGGTGCCAGTTAGAAGTACTGCGGCGCTAGCGTCTTAAAAACACCGTAGGCGGGTTTGGGTTTCCCTTGCGGGTCTGTCATACCCCAGCCGCATTCGCCCGGGCAATTCTTCCTTCCGCAGTGATAGCAGACCGCGTCATCGCCCCAATCGTAGAAGAAGCAACCTACCACGTCGGGGTAAGTGCCGAATATCTTCAACGCGATTGCAGCATACGCAGCTTGTCCTTCCGGTGTATGTCCCTCACCCCAGACGTTGTTCCACTTTTGCTTCTCGCAAACCGGGTTGCCCACCTTTCGGTTCAGCGGCTTTCCGCTACCTTCGATCGACGAATAACCCCACTCGTTAATGAGCACGGGTTTGCCGGTTATGCCGTGGATCTTCTCGATGACCGGAATCCAATCCTGTGGCCCCCCCGGCGACCAGGAACCAAAGTAACCATCGATGCCGGCATAGTCAAAGGGATTATCAGGCTTGGAATAGATGTCGCGAAAGATCCTCTCGCCGCCCTCGAGTCCCGCCGGATTGATGTCCGCCTTCGCTTCCGGATTGCCCTTCTTCAATCCCCGTGCGCCTGCAAGCATGAACCGCTCGGCTTGTTCGACAGAAAGCGGGCCCCTGAAGACGTCGATATCCATCTCATTGGAAACCTGCCACATATCCACGAGTCCCTTGGTCTGCCGGCCCAGCTCCTCACATCCCTTTTCGTAGGTGTCGTAGTAAATATCACTGTCAATTGAACCAGCCCATGCGGGAATGTGGGGACGCCAGGCGGTCTTCTTATCTTTCTCCTCATAGGCCATGATTCCGGCCAGCGGCGTGACCCCCATGATCCGTAGGCCAAAGGTCTTCACCTTTCTGGCCTCATCCAGGTTCTTCAGAAACTTGTCGCTCAGTTTTCCGCCGATCTTGTCCTCGAAAGGGAATTCAAATCCCAGCCGCACCCAGCCAATTCCCGCATCCTTGATCATCTGGTAGTTAGGGTTTGACCATGGGCTGACGCCGAGGACGCGCTTGTTTACTGTCGCCGCCGTCTGCGGCGGAGCCGGACGAGTACTGCTGCAGCTCAACAACGAAATTATTGATAGAGGTACGAATACCGCCGTAATTATATTGGCAAATTTCATCATCTCAGCTCTCCTTTTGGCCTCCCGGAATCCTGCTCCAATGGCTTCCTGATTTCCGCTTCTTCGCCCGTAAAGTCCACTGCGGACGGTCCAGGCAGATTCTACCATCTCGAAATGAGGCATATCGGTGAACGACAAGAAATCAATATCGTGGTTTCCCCCATCCCAAGTCCTGCCGGTCGAGGCTCACGATGGACTCGTATCGCTCGGCCTTGACCGCCCTAAACGGTTTGGGAATCGCACGGTTGAGCTGATCCGCTGCGCGAAGGGGCACTTTGTCGCGTAACGCTTTAATCGCGGGTATGATCGCGGTCGCAGCTCTGGCGGGAGCCGCCCCTTGACTCGGCTGCCGTGCCCCTAAGTTGCTTGACACGCGGGTGTAGCCTCAATCAGGGAGTCCGCATTTGCGCGCCTGACAAGAGTGTTCTTTGAAAACCGAATAGCTGGCGAAAAACTGACCGAAAGATAGCCTTCTAAATCTATGAATCTAAAAAGCAAAGTCGATATTTGGCTTTGTTCCTTCAATTTTTGTGTTTTCGCGCGCGTACCAACACATTTGGCGCGCCGTTGACGCGTTCTTGGACCGGTCGGGAAAACGTCCGCTCAGCCCAATTGCCGCGGCCCCCGTTCAGGCATACTGGCATTAGCCATGGCCTATCTGCTTGCTTTGGACCAGGGGACCACGTCGTCGCGCGCGATTGTTTTTCGCGACGACGCCACCATCGCGGGCCTCGCCCAGCGGGAATTCACGCAGTTCTACCCCCAGTCCGGCTGGGTGGAGCACGATCCGCGCGAAATCTGGAGCACGCAGGTTGCCGTCGCCATCGAAGCCCTGGGCGAGGCGCGTATCGCGCCCGGCCAGATCGCCGCTCTCGGCATCGCCAACCAGCGCGAGACCGCGATCGTGTGGGACCGCCGCACCGGCGAGCCGGTTTACAACGCCATCGTATGGCAGGATCGCCGCACCGCCGACCTCTGCGCCCGTCTCAAGGCCGACGGCGCCGAGCCCGAAGTGCAGCGCCGCACCGGCCTGTTGCTCGATCCCTACTTTTCCGGGACCAAGCTGCGTTGGATTCTCGACCACGTCGACGGCGCCCGCGCGCGCGCCGAACGCGGCGAGCTGGCTTTCGGCACGGTCGACACCTGGCTGATCTGGAACCTCACCGGCGGGCGCGTTCACGCAACCGACGTTTCCAACGCGTCGCGCACGCTGCTGCTGAACCTCGCGTCGGCCGAATGGGATGAGGAGATGCTGCGGCTGCTCGGCATTCCGCGCTCCGTGCTGCCCCAGGTGCTGCCTTCGAGCGCCCTGTATGGCGAAATCGCCTCGCCGCTGGCCAACTGGCCGTTCCCCATCGCCGGCGTGGCCGGCGATCAGCAGGCGGCTCTGTTCGGCCAGGCGTGCTTTGAATCCGGGATGGGCAAAAACACGTATGGCACGGGATGTTTTTTGCTGCAGAACACCGGCCCGGCCCCGGTCGTCTCGAAAAACCGCCTGCTGACCACCATCGCCTGGCGCACTTCCGAGTCGCTCGATTACGCTCTCGAGGGCAGCGTCTTCGCCGGCGGCGCGGTCGTGCAATGGCTGCGCGACGGGTTGAAGCTGATTCGCTCGGCGCCCGAGATCGAGCCGCTGGCCCGCAGCGTGCCCGACTCCGGCGGCGTCTTCCTGGTACCGGCATTCGTGGGCCTCGGCGCGCCGCATTGGGACCCCTATGCGCGCGGCGCGATGCTCGGGCTGACGCGCGGCACCACGGACGCGCACGTGGCGCGTGCGGCGCTGGAGTCGATCGCACTGCAATCGGCCGACCTGTTGGAAGCGATGCAGCTCGACGCGCGGCGGCAATTGAGCGAACTGCGAGTCGACGGCGGCGCCTGCCGCAATGATCTGCTGCTCCAGATGCAGGCCGACTTCCTCCAGGCGCCGGTGGTGCGCGCCGCCGTCACGGAAACGACGGCGCTGGGGGCAGCCTATCTGGCCGGGCTCGCGACGGGCGTCTACCACACTACCCGCGAGATCGCGTCGCAGTGGCGCGCCGGACGCCGTTTCGAGCCGCAAATGCCGGCCGAGCAGGCCAGGGCGTTGCGCGCGCGTTGGAAGCGCGCCGTCGAGCGTTCGCGCGGCTGGCTGCTGGAATGAAACTCGTGGATGCGCTCCCTGGTCCTCGCGCCCGGGCGCTGAACGCGCTTAGTGCGCTGGCGGCACGTAATCCGGCGGCAGATTGCTGCCCTCGCCGAAAAAGTACAGCTCCATCTGCTTCAGCAGGAACTCCTGCGCCTCGCGGGTGCCCAGGTTCAGGCGGTACTCGTTCATGATCATCTTCATGTGGTCCACCCACTGCCGCCACGCTTCCTTGCTGACGTTCTCGTAGATGCGCTGTCCCAGCGGATGGTTGTCAAAGGGCGGCTCGCTCAGACCCTCCAGTTGCTGCTTCAGCTTCACGCAATAAACCATGCGCTGGGGCGCGTTTCCGTTGGCCATTTCCTCTCCCCGCTGCCTTTGTTCACCTGTCAGGATAACTCATCGGCGTCGTCTTCCAACGGCGCCGAATCCGGCGCCAGCGCGCCATGGACCGGGGCGCGGCGGTGCCGCTTGGCCAGGTAGTCCGACAGTAGCAGGACCGTCCTGCCCCCGCGCTCGAGCCAGCGGTGCGCCGCTTTCTGGTAGCGCCGCAGCATCTCCTTCTTGTTGGCCTCCTCGGCCTGGCAGGACTGAATGTCCAGCATCACCTGGATTTCCCAGGGCTCGAACGTGGTGCGGCGGATCTCACCCGCGGCCAGTTCCGCGATCATGCTGTCGAATTGAACCAGCCGGCGCTCCAGCTCGTATGCGGGAACAATCTCCATTCCTGCCCCCAATGAGTATGTTTCCAATCGGGCGGAAAGTCTCATCTTGGTCTCAACACTCCAAGATGGGTCTGCTCGCTCCGGCGCGCGATGCGCCCGGCCGGCATGGCCCCGCCCATCCACGCCCGGTCTCCTCGTCTTTCATATCACGCCTTGAATCGCAATGCACGCCGGCGCATTTCAGGCGGCGCAGGCTCTCCGGCTTCCGCGCCACCCGGCTGCTCTCGCCGGCGCAAGCCGCTACGGCGCGGACGGCGGCGGCTGCCAGCGCGGATTGCACACCGGCCAGGGGGCGAAACTGAGGGTCATGTCCTTGGACTCCACCCACAAGTCCAGCGTGTCGCCGGCGCCGAAGTCGATCGCTTCGATGATGCCCGTCTTGCAGTGCCGCACAGCGCTCACGTGCTCCTTGGAGACGTCCGAGGCCGGACTATTCGGCCCCCAATCCTCCATGAATTTCTGGAGGCTGTAATCGCGGCACGGATGGGCGGGGTCGCAGCCCCACATCCGGTAGGCCGCCTCGTATTGCTTCTCACTCAGCAGGTGGAAGAACTGGTGCGCGCGATGTTGTTCGCGGATGTCGCGCAGGTTGAACGTCCCGTAGGTCGTCAGCGTCCAGTCCACCACCCACAGCGCCGCCACGGCCGCGATCACGATCAGAATCCACCGCACCGCCTTCTCACGCGTCCGATCGGCTGAGCTGTACTCGGATAGGAAATCGCCCACCGCGTCCCTCGCTGATCTACTTCTTGACCGGGTACGCTTTGTCGTAGGCCGCCGTCACGTCGGCCGAAATGTCCATCGGCTGCTTGAAATACAGCGCCGAGTTGGAATCCACCACGATGTCGTAGCCCTTCTCCTCGGCCACCTTCTTGATGACTTCCTGCAGGTTCCTTCCCACCCGCGCCAGCACGTCCTGCCGTTCGCGGTTCACGTCATCCTGCAAGGCCTGCGTGTAGCGCTGCAACTGGACCTGCTTGCGCTGGATCCTCTGGCCCAGCTCGGCCAGCGCCGCATCGTTGAACTTGCCCTGGTTGGACTGGTAGTCCTGCTGCATCTTGGCCTGGTCTTTTTGCATTTGCGCCAGTTCATCCTGCCGCGGACCGAACTTCGCCCGCAGGTCGATCTCGGCCTGCTTGATCTCCGCGGTCGCTTCCAGCGCGTGCTGGAGGCTGACCACGCCCACTTTGATCTGCGCGGCCGCCGTTGCGCTCAACCCCACCACGAGCAGCGCCGCCGCCGATATCGTCTTCCAACGCGGGAATGACATTGTAGTGCTAACTCTCCCTATCGCCACTCCCGTCAGTCGAGAATGGCCAGAATCTCGTCTTCACGCAGGATCAGGTATTCCTGACCGTCGATCTTCACTTCCGAGCCCGAGTACTTTCCGAACAGGATTCGATCGCCGGGCTTCACGTCCACACTCGTCCGTTGCCCGCTCTTCAGAAGCTTGCCCGAGCCCGCCGCCACCACCTCGGCTTGCTGCGGCTTCTCCTTGGCCGAGTCGGGAATGATGATGCCGCCGACGACGCTCTCGGCCTCTTCGACCCGCTTCACCATGACGCGGTCGTGTAACGGGCGCAGATTCATGACTCGTACTCCAGCAATCTGATTTTCGACCGGCGCGAGGAGAATTGTATCCCGCCGGCGGCGCGTCCGCGGTCCCCCGCGGCCACTCCATTCCCTCTGCATTGTATGGGGCCGCCAGCGGGGGTGTCAAACTGCGGGGTAGTATCCGAATCGTGCGTTGCGCGGCGGGATTAATATGCGAGCGAGAAGAGGCTAGCCTGCCCGTCGTACGTGAGAAGACAATTTCGCAGAATACTCCGACCAATCAGCGCGTGGAAGCCCTGAAGTTGCAGAAGCTCTGTAGCTATCGCGGGCATCGTCTGAATTGCTAGTGGGACTTGCCCTGGGCCAGCTGGGACGAAGAAGCTCACGTCATACAGGGCCGACTGAGCGGGTTGCTGTCCAGTGGTGGGCGTGTTCACTTGGCAGGATCCGGTCGGAGTAAGCCCGAGTTGGCTGAATATAGACGGGTCAATGCACAAATCGCTCGCGCCAGTGTCGATTAGTGCTTGAATCTGAACCACATTTGGCACAGGAAGACCTGCGGTCTGTAAAGCGGTACGTCTGGGGTGACTAACACCCACGAACGCAACCACCAGCAAGCCGCCGTCCTGGGCTACTTGACGGGTAAAGTAAGGCACGGGACCAATCGCGAAATGAAATGGATCTGCTCAATTGACCGTATCTGCTTGACTAAAAACGGCTTAAGGCCAAATCGCGCATAACCTTCTTTCACTGCGTCCTCGTACGTCGCAAACGTATCAACTACATCCGGACCCTGGATCAAGACGAACTTTCCCTCGTCGGCAAGCAACTCTGGGAGTTTGGCTTTGTAGGTGTCGAGTTCCGTTTCGAGTGCCATGACATTCCACGCTGCCACAATCACCTTATCGGCTGATCTGCGGTTATTCTTTAGAGTAAACGGCGCCGGTTTTGATTCGATATCCTGCTCGATCACACATGTACCCCCCCCTGGGCGCAGACGCCACCCGGATGACGTCCGATTAGAACTTACCACATGCGCGGTAGAATCTCAACGATAAAGCAATTGTTTTCAAAAACATAACCGACGTGAATTGGTAGTCTTGTGGAGCGCCACCCGAGCAGTTCGCGAATCGTCCAGATGCGGTTCGAGATGCGGCTCCACATCGCGGGCGCGACGCGCAGGGCGCGATGTACTCGGTCGACGTTTTACCCGCAACGCACCTTTAGGACACTACCAACCGCCGCCGGCTGTGCTGCAAAGCCGCTTCCCGCTTACGCCGCCGGGTCGCCCAGCAGGCTCAGGAAAACCTGCGCCGCCCGCGGCAGGCTCCGCCGCCGCCGTTGAATGATCCCCAGCGGCCGCACCAGGCGCTCCTCCAGAGGAATCGCCAGCAGCCGCCCCTCCGCCACGTCCTCGGTCAGCATCGGCTCGGGCAGAATGCTCACCCCCAGCCCGTGCCGCAGCGCCTCCTTCATGCTCGGAATGTTGTCGAACCGGCTCACCACGTGCACCCGCACGCCGTGCTCGCGCAAAAAACGCTCCACATCGCGGCTGATCGGCAGATCCTCGTCGAAGCCGATGAAGTCCACGCCTTCCAGCTCCGCCGGACTCACGTTCGCCCGCTGGCCCAGCGGGTGCCCCGGCCAGCACGCCACAACCATCGTCTCCTCGCGCCACGGCGCAGCCGCGATTTCCCGCGTCGGCTCGGGATAGCTGATCAGCCCGATATCGGCCCGCTCCTCGGCCACCGCGGCGTAGACCTTTTCCGGGCGCAGGTAATGCACCTCGAGCTGTGCCGCGGGCAGCCGCCGGTAGAACTCCTTCTCCAGCTTCGACATCTCCGACAGCCCCACGGAGTAAATCGCCGCCACTCGCACCACGCCCCCGCCCGATCCCTTCAGCTCCTCCAGCAGCACGCCAAATTCCTGCTGCCGCCGCAACACGTCGCGTCCGAACTCGTAGAACAGCCGGCCCGCCGGCAGCACCTCCAGCGGACGATGCGAGCGGTCCAGCAGTTGAACCCCCAGCTGCCGCTCCAGCTCCTGCAACGCCTGGCTGGCCGCCGACTGCGTGACCCCGTTGATCGCCGCCCCGCGGCTCACGCTCCGGCTCTGTACGATGTCCCGGAAAAGTTGTATTTGGGCAAAGTCCATCTGGCCCATCGTATCATAAGAAGTTCTCATGTGACAGGGGCTTTATTTCACTTTGACTGATATTGCAAGGAACGCGTATAATGGGGGAACCCACTCCCACGTAGAGCGGTGGATTCCACTGCAATGCAGGACCATTTTCGACCCCACGGTTTACCCGCGCCGGCCGGGCTGTACCACCCCAGCCTGGAGCACGACTCCTGCGGCATCGGCTTCGTCGTCAATATTCACGGCGACCGTTCCCACGATATCATCTCCAAAGGCATCCAGATCCTCATCAATCTGACCCACCGCGGGGCTTGCGGCTGCGATCCGGAAACCGGCGATGGGGCCGGCGTGCTGATCCAGATTCCGCATGAGTTTTTCGCCCGCGAGTGCCTCAAGCTCGGCTTCAGCCTGCCCGCCCGGCACGAATATGGCGCCGGTTTCGTCTTCCTGCCCGTTGAGCCGCAGCAGCGCCTGCAGTGCGAGGGCATCATGGAGCGCATCGTGCGCGAGGAAGGCCTGAGCTTGCTCGGCTGGCGCGACACTCCGCTCGACGTCAACGCCATCGGCCGCATCGCCCGCGTCTCCCAGCCTTACATCGAGCAGATTTTTATCGGTCGCGCCCCAGGGATGAGCGACGATGAACTCGAGCGCAAGCTGTACATCGTCCGCAAGAGGGCCGAGCGCGAGATCATCGAGTCCGACATCCGCGACAAGAGCTTCTTCTACGTTCCTTCGCTGAGCTGCCGCACCATTGTTTATAAAGGTCTGCTGCTGGCGCCCCAGATCACCCGCTTCTACGGCGATCTCTCCGATCCCGAGTGCCTCAGCGCGCTGTGCCTGGTGCACCAGCGCTTCTCCACCAACACCTTCCCCACCTGGCAGCTCGCCCATCCCTTCCGTTACATCTGCCACAACGGCGAAATCAATACCGTGCGCGGCAATGCCGCCTGGATGCACGCCCGCCAGCCGATTCTCGATTCGCCGCTGTTCGGCCCGGATATTAAGAAGCTGCTGCCCGTGATCCAGCCCGGCGGGTCGGACTCCGCCACTCTCGATAACGTCGTCGAGCTGCTGTATCTCTCCGGCCGCAGCATGGCGCACGTCATGGCGATGCTCATTCCCGAGGCTTGGGACGCCGACCAGACCATGCCCGCCGAGAAGCGTGCCTTTTACGAGTACCACGCTTCCCTGATGGAACCCTGGGACGGCCCCGCCGCGGTCGCCTTCACCGACGGCCGCGTGATCGGCGCCACCCTGGACCGCAACGGCCTGCGCCCGGCGCGCTACCTCGTCACCTCCGACAATCTGCTGATCATGTCCTCCGAGACCGGCGTCCTGAGCGTCAAACCCGAGGACGTCGTGTACAAGGGCCGCCTCCAGCCCGGCCGCATGCTGCTGTGCGACACCACCCAGCAACGCATCATCCCCGACGACGAGATCAAGCGCACGCTCGCCGCCCGCCAGCCTTATGCCAAATGGATTGAGGACCAGCAGATCCGCCTCGACCTGCTGCCCCACCCGCCGCGCGTCTTCGAAACCGAGCACGACACCGTCCTCCAACGCCAGCGCTGCTTCGGCTACACCGAGGAGGATATCAAGCACATTATGTTGCCCATGGCCGAATCGGGCGCCGAGCCCGTCGGCTCGATGGGCACCGACACGCCGCTGGCCTGTCTCTCCGAGAGGCCGCAGCCGCTGTTCCATTACTTCAAGCAGCTCTTTGCGCAGGTCACCAACCCGCCCATCGACCCCATCCGCGAAGATCTGGTGATGTCGCTGACCAGCTACCTCGGCACCGAGCGCAACATTCTGGCCGAGACTTCGCAGCACTGCCACACGCTCAAGCTCGACCACCCCCTCCTGACCAACCACGACCTCGAAAAGCTCCGCCGCGTCAGCATGGGCGACTTTCTGGCCACCACGCTGCCCATGCTGTTCCGCGTCGACGGCGGCGCCAAGGAGCTCGAGCGCTCCCTCGACAGTCTCTGCCGCCGCGCCTCGCTGGCCATTAAGAACGGCTACACCGTCCTGCTGCTCTCTGATCGCGGCATCGACCAGGAGATGGCGCCGATTCCATCCCTGCTGACCCTCAGCGCGGTCCACAACCATCTGGTCCGCGAAGGCACGCGCACCCAGGTCTGTCTGATCATCGAAAGCGGCGAGCCGCGCGAGGTCATGCACTTTTGCCTGCTGATCGGCTACGGCGCCAGCGCCATCAATCCCTACCTGGCCATCGAATCCCTGGAGAGCCTCGCCCAGCGCGGCCTGTTGGCCGAAGGCGTCACCTTCGAGACCGCGCTGAAGAACTACAAGAAGGCCGTCAACAAGGGCCTGCTCAAGGTCTTTTCGAAGATGGGCATCTCCACGCTGCAGAGCTATCGCGGCGCCCAGGTCTTCGAGGCCATCGGCCTGGCCCGCGGCATCGTCGACAAGTACTTCACCGGCACCGCCTCGCGCATCGAGGGGATCGGCTTCGACGTCCTGGCCGAAGAGGCCCGCCGCAAGCACGAGTTCGCCTTCCGCCCGGTCACCGAATCCGAGACCGAGCTCGACCCCGGCGGCAACTACGCCTACCGCGTCAATGGCGAATACCACCTCGTCAACCCGTACTCGATCTCCAAGCTCCAGCACGCCATCCGCCAGCACAGCTACTCCAGCTATCAGGAGTTCGCCGCCCACGTCAACGACCAGAGCCGCCGCCTGTGCACCTTGCGCGGCCTGATGGACTTCCAATGGGCCGCCAGGCCCTTGCCCCTGGAAGCGGTCGAGCCGGCCAGCACGATCGTCAAACGCTTCGCCACCGGCGCCATGTCGTTCGGGTCGATCAGCAAGGAGGCTCACGAGACCCTGGCCATCGCCATGAACCGCATCGGCGCGCGCTCCAACACCGGCGAGGGCGGCGAGGACGAGTCCCGCTTCGGCCGCGACCCCAACGGCGACTGGCGCCGCAGCGCCATCAAGCAGGTCGCCTCCGGGCGCTTCGGCGTCACGGCCAACTACCTGGTCAACGCCGAGGAGCTGCAGATCAAGATCGCCCAGGGCGCCAAGCCCGGCGAGGGCGGCCAGTTGCCCGGCCACAAGGTCGACTCCGAAATCGCGCGCGTCCGCCACTCCATCCCCGGCGTCGGCCTCGTCTCTCCCCCGCCGCATCACGACATCTACTCCATCGAGGACCTGGCGCAGCTCATCTACGACCTCAAGAACGTCAGCCCGCAGGCCCGCATCTCGGTCAAGCTCGTGGCCGAGGTCGGCGTCGGCACCGTCGCCGCCGGCGTGGCCAAGGCCCACGCCGATCTGGTCCTCATCTCCGGCGACAGCGGCGGCACCGGCGCCAGCCCGCTCACTTCCATCAAGCACGCCGGCATTCCCTGGGAGCTCGGCCTCTCCGAGACCCAGCAGGTCCTGGTCATCAACGACCTCCGCAGCCGCATTCGCGTCCAGGTCGACGGCAAGCTTCAGACCGGCCGCGACGTCGCCATCGGCGCTTTGCTCGGCGCCGAGGAGTTCGGCTTTTCCACCATGCCGCTCATCGCCATGGGCTGCATCATGATGCGCAAGTGCCACCTCAACACCTGCCCCGTGGGCATCGCCACCCAGGATCCCGCGCTGCGCCGGAAGTTCACCGGCACGCCGGAGGCGGTCATCAATTATTTCTTCTACGTCGCCGAGGAGCTGCGCCAGATCATGGCCCGCCTCGGCTTCCGCACGGTCGATGAGATGGTCGGCCGCGTCGACCGGCTCCAAATGCGCCCCGCCGTCGATCACTGGAAGGCCCGCGGCATCGACCTCGGCGCCATTCTCTACAACCCGCCCGCGCCAGCCCGCGTCGGCCGCCGCTGCCTGATCGGCCAGGACCACGGCCTCGAAAAAGCCCTCGACTACAGCCTCATCGAGCACGCTCGCGAGGCCCTGGAGCACCAGACCCGCGTGGAAATCCAGCTGCCCATCAAGAACACGCACCGCACCGTCGGCGCCATGCTTTCGGGCGAAATCTCGCGCCGCTACGGCTCCGCCGGTCTGCCGCCCGATACCATCCGCTTCCAGTTCACCGGCAGCGCCGGCCAGAGCTTCGGCGCCTTCCTCGCGCCGGGCGTCACTCTGACGCTGGAAGGCGACGCCAACGATTACGTTGGCAAGGGCCTCAGCGGCGGCCGCATCGTCATCTATCCGCCCCGCGCCTCCAGCTTCGTGCCCGAGGACAATATCCTCGTCGGCAACGTCGTCCTCTACGGCGCCACCGGCGGCGAGGCCTTCTTCAACGGCATGGCCGGCGAGCGCTTCGCCGTCCGCAACTCCGGCGCTACCGCGGTCGTCGAGAGCGTCGGCGACCATGGCTGTGAATACATGACCAAGGGCCTCGTCGTCGTCCTCGGCCGCACCGGCAAGAACTTCGCCGCCGGCATGTCCGGCGGCATCGCCTACGTCCTCGACGAAACCGGCGAATTCGAATCCCGCCTTTGCAACCGCGCCGGCGTCGACCTCGATCCGGTCTTCGATCCGCGCGACGTCCGCCTCCTCCAGTCCCTCATCGAGCAGCACGCCGACCTCACCGGCTCCCCCCGCGCGCGCTGGATTCTCGACAACTGGTACGCCATGCTGCCGCGCTTCCTCAAGGTCTTCCCCCACGAGTTCAAGCGCGTCCTCGGCGCGCCCCGCAGCGCCGACATGCCCAAGATCACCCTCACCCGCCCCGATGCCCGCCCCACCCAGGAGGCCTTCCGCGGGCCCTCGCAAGAGGTTGCCCATGGGTAAGATCACCGGCTTTTTGGAAATCCCGCGCGAGACCCCCGCGCGCCGTCCCGTCGCCGAGCGCGTCAACGATTGGTTTGAGGTCTACCAGCCGTTCCCCGATGAAAAGGTCCAGGCCCAGGGCGCGCGCTGCATGGATTGCGGCGTGCCCTTCTGCCACACCGGCTGTCCGCTCACCAACCTCATTCCCGACTTCAACGACCTCGTTTACCGCGACCGTTGGAAGGACGCCATCCGCGTTCTTCACGCCACCAACAATTTCCCCGAATTCACCGGCCGCCTCTGCCCCGCGCCCTGCGAGGCCTCCTGCGTCCTGGGCATCAATGAGCCGCCGGTCACCATCAAGGCCATTGAACGCGCCATCGTCGACCATGCCTGGGAACACGGCTGGATCAAGCCCGAGTTCCCCTCCCAGCGCACCGGCAAGCGCGTCGCCGTCGTCGGCAGCGGACCCGCCGGCCTCGCCGCCGCCCAGCAACTGGCGCGCGCCGGCCACCTGGTCACTGTCTTCGAGAAAAACGGCCGCATCGGCGGCCTTCTGCGCTACGGCATCCCCGACTTCAAGATGGAGAAGCACTTCATCGACCGCCGCATCCTGCAGATGGAAGCCGAGGGCGTCACCTTCCGCACCAATGCGCACGTCGGCGTGGACGTCCCCGTGGACCATCTGAAACGCGACTTCCACGCCCTGCTCCTCGCCGGCGGCTCCGAGCGGCCGCGCGACCTCAACGTCCCCGGTCGCGAGCTGAACGGCATCTGCTTCGCCATGGATTTCCTGCCGCAGCACAACCGTCGCAATGCCGGCGACTTCGTCCCCGACGCGTCCTGGATCAGCGCCGCCGGCAAACACGTCGTCATCATCGGCGGCGGCGATACCGGCGCCGACTGCCTCGGCACTTGCCATCGCCAGCAGGCCGCTTCGATCCGCCAGTTCGAGATCATGCCCCTCCCGCCTGGTGAACGCGCCTCTTCCACGCCCTGGCCGCTGTGGCCGCTGATGCTGCGCACCGAGAGTTCGCACGAGGAGGGCGGCGACCGCCACTGGTCCATCCTCACTACGCGCTTCCACGACGACGGTCACGGCAACGTGCGCAGCTTGGAGACCGTCCAAGCCGGCCCTCCGCCCGCCTTTGAGCCCCTCCCCGGCACTGAACTCAAGTTCCCCGCCGATCTCGTCCTGCTGGCTCTCGGCTTCACCGGCCCCGTGCAGAATGGCCTGCTCGCTCAGCTCGGTGTCGAGCTCGACGCCCGCGGCAACGTCAAGACCGGCGACAACTCGATGACCTCGCAACCCGGCGTCTTCGCCGCCGGCGACATGCGCCGCGGCCAGTCCCTCATCGTCTGGGCGATCGCCGAAGGCCGCACCGCCGCCCGCGGCATTGACGAGTACCTCCAGAGCCCCGCCAGCGTGGCCTGATTTCCCGGAAGATCTCGCCGTCTGCACGCCTCGGCTGTTTCAGAGCCGCGTCCGGGAGTCGGTCCGTTCCCCAACGCCATGGAGGACTCTCGACGGAGCGGTTGCGTTGTGGCGGAGCCGCGACTGCAAGGAGCGGTTGCTTCGCCGCATAGTGGCGCCGCGGCTTCTTGTGAGCCGCCAATCCGGCCTGCGGCCGGTTTCTAGCCGGCTCCGCCCCCCCGCCTCCCAATTCGTATGCTGGTAGGTTCATGCTGCAACGCGGTCTGGCCTGGCTCCTCCTGCTCTCTCAAGCCGCGCTGACCGTCTACGCCCTGCTCTCTGACCAGCTCTTTGCCCAGCCCGTGTGGACGCCCGAGGGCCTCCATCGTCTGGCGCTCTATCTGGCCGTCTTCGCCGCTTTCTCCGCTGCCGTCCTGTTGTTGGCCGCCCGCTGGTACTCGGCCCTCCTCACACTGGTCGGACTGGCCTGCTCCTGCTACTTCGCCGGCCCGCTGCCCGTCCTGGCCGTCCTGTATCTCCTGCTTTCGGCTTTCTGTACCGGGCGGCTGATCCTGCGCCAGATCGTCAAGCCGACCTCCACAACCCACATCTTGACCCTCTTGACGGGCTTTGCCGTGTACCTCGTCTGGTTCCTCGTGATGGTGCGCTTCCCGATCCACTACGCCTGGGTTTACTGGATCGCCCTCGCCCTGCCCGTTCTTGTCGCGCTGCGCCTCGGACGCTTTCCCATCCTCGCCGCGCCGCGCGGCCCTAACGAATTCGCCCGCTCCTGGCCGCTGGCCCTGTTGTGGATGCCGCTGCTCGCCAACTGGCTGCTCGCGCTCAAGCCCGAAGCCAGCCCGGATGGCCTGGCGCAACACCTGGTCTTCGCCGCCCACCTGGCCGTGAACCACTCCTGGGCCTTCAATGTCGATCAGTTCACCTGGGCCGTTGCCCCCGTCGGCGCCGAGTCCCTGTTCGGCCTGGCCTACATCCTGGGAGGTGAATACGCCGCGCGCCTGTTGAACTTCGCCCTGCTCGCGGCCCTGTGCTGGATGCTCTACGAGCGCCTCCACCGCCGCGTCCCCGCCTGGATCGCCGCTTGCCTCGCCGGCTCCCTGGCCGCCATGTCGTTGACCCAGATGGTCACCGCCAGCCTCGCCGTGGAAAACTGGGTGGCCGCTTTCCTGCTCGGCGCCGTGCTGCTGCTGCGGCTTCACAAACGCGAGCAGCACCGCGTCTACGCCCGCTGCTGCGCCCTGCTCGCCGGCGCCGCCTGCGCCTGCCATGTGAGCGCCTTCGCCTTCCTGGTCCCCTTCTTCATCGCTTTCGCCAGCATGACGTCGCCCGGCACCTGGATGCCCTGCCTCTGTCTCGCGCTCGCCGTCGCCGTGTTCCCCTATCTGGAAGCCTTCCTGCACACCGGCAACCCCGTCTTCCCCTACCTCAACGAATTCTTCCGCGCCCAGCCCCTCGACTCGCCCGTGCCCATCGGCTCAGCGCTCTTCCACCAGCCGCTCTCCTGGCGCGTTCTCTATGACATGACCTTCCACTCCCGGCTCTTCACGCCCGGCTTCGACGGCGCTTTCGGTTTCAGCCTCTTCCTGCTCCTGCCCGCCTCCGTCGTCGGCGCCAAGCGCCGCTGGCCCCGCACCGGGTTCGTCCTGCTGTGGATGGTTCTGGCCGGCCCAATCGTGATCCTCCTCATCGCGCCCCTATTGCGTTACATCTACGCCGCGGCGCCGCTGGCCCTGCTCCTCATTGGCATCGCCATCGGCAGCTACCGGCTCCACGGCGCCGGCCTGACCCGCCTTTTCGGCTTTCTGGCGCTGGCCGCCTATGGCCTGGGCTTCGCTTTCTTTCCGGCCGCCGGCGGCCTGCACGGCGACTTTATTTTCGACCCCCGCCAGGCCCGCGCCGATACCGTCCGTTATCTCACCGCCCACGCCCCCGAGCGGCCGCTCGTCGATACCCTCCGCGCCCTGCATCCATCCACCGCCGTCGCCTTCCTCGAATCCGCCAATATCGGCGATTATGCCGGCCGCGTCTTCACCAACTCCTGGCGCACGCCGGGCTTCTCGCACCGCTTGTATGAATCCTCCAACGCCGCCTCCCTCATCGCCCTCAGCGCCGACCCCAAGCTCAACATGGGCTACTTCATCTCCTACCGCGAGACGCCCTCTCGCCATCTGACCGTCGTGCCCAGCCGTGAATTCCTCGACCGCTATACCCAGCTCGTCCAATCCTTCGGCGACGCCGAATTGCGGCGCTCGATCCCGCCCCAGGTCGGCCAGGCCGCTCCCGAACAGGCCTGGGCCGGGCCCGGCCGCCACGACGATCTCGACGCCGCTATTCACTTCGAAGGCCAGTGGGCCCGGTTGATCGGCCAGCCGCGGACTTATCTGAATACTCTCGTGCACACCAACGATAAGTCGGCCGTGGCCGAGATCCGCTTCGACGGCCGTGCCGTCCGCCTGATCTATACCGCCGCCGCCAACCGCTGCCTGGCCGTCGCCAGCTTCCGCGGCAGTTACCAGGCCCCGCTCGAGTTCGACGAATTCTCGCCCCACACCCACTGGCAGGCCCTCTCGGCGCCCTTGGTCGCGCCCGCCCCCGGCCGCAATATCCTCACCCTGCGCATCGCCGCTCCCGAAGCCGCGCTGCGCTCCAGCGCCGGCGCCTGTCATATGGACCTCGACGGCTTCATCGTCGAGTGAACCGCCCCGCCGTGCCTGTTTGGTGGGGCAGGCGGCCACGCCTGCGCCGGGTCGCCAGACCCGGCTCCTCAGCTTGACTTTCGAGAGAGAGGTTGCTTCGCCGCTCCACAACGATTGCCCGCCGCACCATTACGCCCGCACTATTACGATAGATACATGGATCTTTCACCCACGGCCCCGGACTCCGCTCCCGCCCTTCCCGCGTCTCCGCCGCCCGATTCCTTCCAGCCGGTCATCGATCTCGAGCGCCGCTACCTGCTCCCCAACTACGCCCGCTACCGGCTCGTGCTGGAGCGCGGCAAAGGCTGCTGGGTCTACGACATCGACAAGCGCCGCTACCTCGACCTCATCACCGGCATCGGCGTCAACGCCCTGGGCCACGCCCACCCCCGCATCGTGCGCCTGATCCGCGACCAATCCGCCCGGCTGATCCATTCCTCCAACCTCTACTACCACCGCTACCAGGGCCCCCTGGCCCGCAAGCTCTGTGAGACCACCGGCCTCGACCGCGTCTTCTTCTGTAACTCCGGCACCGAAGCCGTCGAGGGCGCCATCAAGATGGCCCGCTCCCACGGCCGCCACATCCATCCCGATAAGTTCGAGCTGATTTCGCTCGAGAACTCCTTCCATGGCCGTTCCATGGGCGCGCTCTCCATCACCGGCCAGCCCAAGTACCGCGCCGATTTCGAGCCCCTGCTCCCCGGCGTGCGCTTCGTCCCCTTCGACGATTCGGCCGCCCTGGCCGCGGCCGTGAACGAGCGCACCGCCGCCATCTTCATCGAGACCATCCAGGGCGAAGGCGGCATCAACCCCGTCCCGCCCGAGCGCCTGCGCCTGGCCCGCCAGCTCGCCGACCGCCATAACGCCCTGCTCATCTTCGATGAAATCCAATGCGGCGTCGGCCGCACCGGCCGCCACTACGCTTACCAGTTGGCCGATCCGCCCGTCCTGCCCGATGTCGTTGTGCTGGCCAAGCCCATCGCCTGCGGCCTCCCGCTGGGCGCCATTGTGAGCAACGAGAAAGCCGCCGCCGCCATCGCGCCCGGCATGCACGGCACCACCTTCGGCGGCGGCGCACTGGCCTGTCGCGTGGCCCTCGAGTTCTACGATATCCTCGAGGAACTCCTGCCCCAGATGCGCCGTGTCGGCGACTATCTCTTCGACGGCCTGCGACGCCTGCAGAAGCGCTACGGCTTCATTCGCGAAGTGCGCGGCGCCGGCTTGATGATCGGCGTCGAGCTCGACTTCGTCTGCAAGCACCTCGTGGCCGAGGGCATCGCGCAGGGTCTGCTGTTCAACGTGACCCATGATCGCGTCGTGCGCCTGCTGCCCGCTTACATCATTACCGAGAAGGAAGCCGACCGCGCCCTCCACGGCCTCAATCGCATCTTCCGCCACGCCCAGCCGGCGGCCTAGTGGCCCGTCGCGGAGACGACGTTACTGAGCCGCGACTGTTAAGGAGCGGTCGCTTCGCCGCATCACGCCGCTGCGCTCGACCGGCCAATTCCCGTCGGGTGTAGACTGTCCCCAGCCTAATGCCCGCCTGGGCATTCGGCTTGAATCCTCAGCTCATTGGGACGGATCACCAACCATGCCTTCAATTCCATGCCCCATCGCCGTCTGCGCGCTGTTTCTGGCCGCGGCGCTTCCCGCCGCTCCGCTCCCCCCGGCCGGCTCCGTTCCAGTGGCCGCCTCGGGCCAGGCCCGCGCCGCCATCGTTGTCGGCGCTGGCGCCGGCGACTCCGTCCGCTTTGCCGCCGTCACCTTGCAACAGTACTTTCACGCGATGTCCGGCGCCGACATTGCCATCGTCCCCCCCGCGCGCGCCGCCTCCCGGCCGCCCGGCGAAGCCTGGATCCTGGTCGGCGCTCCGGACCAGAACCCGCTGGTGCAACAGGCCCTCTACTCCTGCGCCCTCGCCTTCGACGGCCTCTCCGGCGATGCCTTCGTCCTGAAAACCTGCCTGCTCGGCCAGCGCCCGGTCGTCGTGGCCGGCGGCCACGGCGATGCCGCCACCATGTACGCCGTTTTCGAGCTGGCCCAGTGCCTCGGCGTCACCTTCCGCCTCACCGGCGACATCGTGCCCGAGCGCCGCTCCTCGCTCTCCATCCCCGCTCTCGACCTGCGCCTCACCCCCGGCCTGGCCCGCCGCGGCTTTCTGCTCGAGGCTTCCCATCACCCCAGCATCACCATGCTTTCCTACCAGGACTATCGCCGCCTGCTCGATCAGATGGCCAAAATGAAACTCAATTTCCTCGAGTTCTGGTGGTTCGCCTATCAACCCTGGCTCAACTACTCCTACCGCGGCGAATCCAAGCTCATCGGCGACATGTCCGACAAGAACACCGGCTTCCTCAACTCGCTCTACGAGGGCTACGGATCGCGCACCACTGACGACGTTTCGATCGGCAAGGACAAGTTCCCCCGCCGTCGTCTCGCGCCGCCCGAGCTCTCCACCGTCGAGACCCCCGAGCAGGCCTTCGCCGCCGCCCAGGACCTGTTGCTCCGCATCATCCACTACGCCAAATCCCGCCACGTCGACATGTGGCTGGTCGACGAGATGGCCGCCCTGCCGCCCAACCTCGGCCGCTACACCGAGCGCATCGGCGAGGTCCCCTTCAACGGCGTCTTCGGAGCTCTGCCCCATCCTCTCGATCCGGTCAACCGCGAGATTCAGGTCAACCGTCTGAAAGCCCTGGTCGAGACCTACCCCGAGGCCCAGGGCTACTTCCTCAACTTCTCGGAAGTCTATTTCCCCGTGAACACCGCCCCGCACAAGGACTTCTTCGCCACGCACAGCGCCGAGTTCCAGCCTTTGAATGATCTGCTCGCCCCCTGGATCGATTGGCAGAACGTCGGCCGTCAGGTGATGATCGAATCCAACGTCGCCTACTACGATCTGTTCAAATTCCTCCTCGATCAACGCCCCGCCATCGCGCCCCACGCCAAGTTAGGCTTGATGACCGTCGGCCGCGGCTATCTCATGCCCCTGCTCGACAAGATGATCCCCAAGGACGTCCCCTTCACCACCTTCGATTCCGGCGGCCGCTGCGGCTGGACCCCCAACGGTATGCCCATGAGCTACTTCGGCGGCTTGGGATCGCGCGAGCGCATCGATACCCCCTACGTCGACGACGATTGCGAGATGATGGGCCTGCAGTTCAACCTCGGCGTCTACAGCCGCAAGGACCGCATCTTCACCGACGGCGTCAAAAACGGTCTGACCGGCGTCGCCGGCTGGATGAGCCGCATCCGCGGCACCGAACACAACACCGGCTTCCTCGCCCAGGCCTCCTGGCAGCCCGATCTGACGCCCGACGAGTTCTATCGCGACTACTCCGCGCGCCTTTTCGGCGCCGCCGCCGCGCCCGCCGCCTACCAGGCCTTCCTGACCCTGGAAGAGAACGAGGCCTTCCTGTCCCAGGAGCTGCGTCCCCTCACCGGCACCCTGGGCTGTTGTGGTGCTAGCGCGGAAGCATCCCTCGGCCGCCGCTATGCCCGCCAGGAGAATCCCTATGACGGCCCCACCGGCGGCGATTGGCGCTGGTATGTCAAGGAATCGCCCGCCATCATCGCCCGCTACGAAGGTTCCATCCCGCGCCTTGAAAAGGCCCTCGTCCAGCTCCGTGCCGCCCAGGCCGCCGTCGCGCCGCGCGGCCGCTACGAGCTCGCCTACCTCATCAACCGTACCGAAACCTACCGCGACAGCATGCGCGCCCATATCACCGTCCGCCGCGCCATCATGGCCTTCGATCAAGCCTTCAAGGACCGCCCCCAGCTCTCCCACGACCAGTTCGTGGCCGCCCTGGAGGCCAGCCTGCGCCAATTCGATGACGCCTGCCGCCAGTCCCGCTCCCTCACCGCCCGCTACGCCGAGGTAATCGACCATCCCGCCGACATGGAGGTGCTCTATCACCTCAACGTCAGCACTGTGCTCTCCTGGGACCTGACCCGCCAGTGGCTGCGCAACATCGTCAACTTCCACGCGGGTCAGCCCTACACCCAACACGTGCCCTTCGAGCGCGTCTTCCCCTTGGATGTGCGCATCGCCCGCATCCCTAAATAGCCGCTGTAGCCACCCACGTTTCAGAGCCGCGACCGCGAGGGAGCGGGCGCGCCAGCGCTTCGTGGCGCAGGCACTCTTGCCTGCCGCGTCGACACTCGTGTCGACGTCCGGGTCCGTTTCAGAACCGCGACCGTGAGGGAGCGGGCGCGCCAGCACCTCGTGGCGCAGGCACTCTTGCCTGCCGCGTCGACACTGGTGTCGACGCCCGGGTGCGTTTCAGAGCCGCGACCGTGAGGGAGCGGTGGCGTTGTTTCAGAGCCGCGACCGTGAGGGAGCGGTGGCGTGCAGTGGGGCAGACGGCCACGTCTGCGCCGGATCGTCAGGTCCGGCTCTGGATCGCGAACGTAGGGGAGCGGTTGCGCTGTTTCAGAGCCGCGACCGCGAGCGGATGCCCCAGCGCCTCGTGGCCCAGGCACGCGTGTGTGGCGCAGGCATTCGCTCCGTGGCGCAGGCACTCGTGCCTGCCGCGTCGACACTCGTGTCGACGTCCGGGTTCGTTTCAGAGCCGCGACCAGAGGGAGCGGATGCCCCAGCGCTTGTGGCGCAGACACTCGTGTTTGCCGCGTCGACACTCGTGTCGACGTCCGGCGGGCTTCGTCGGGGTCCTGCCGGAGCCCGGCCATGGGTGTCAAATGAACAGATCGGACGCGCGGGCGGCATGAGGCATTCACACTCTCACCCTCCCCTGAATCACCCCTTTTTTCAATCACTTGCAAATTCCGCCCCGCCCCTCCCTTGCTCCCCCGCGCTACACTCCCCGTGTCCGCATCTCGAAAGGAGTTCACCATGTCAACACCCCTCCGGCGCGCCTCCAGCCGCCGCAACTCTCAATTCTCCACCGGCCCCCGCACCTCCCGCGGCCGCGGCGCCGTCACCGCCAACGCCCTCACCCACGGCTTCTACGGCCGCGTCGCCCTGACCGACTTCG
>JBKQPG010000057.1:0-3007 GCA_052145115.1 Bryobacteraceae bacterium | reverse complement strand
GGTGGCGCAGACGATCGTTTTTCGTCCTGCGTTGGCAGGCCACGGAAATGGCCCACGGAAACTGTGGGCACCCCGGCCTGCCCCACTGCGTAGCCGATCCCTGCACACTACACTAACGTGCGCGGCTGGGTTTCGGCCGCGGAGCCGCGCCCGCTCAATCGCGCAGGTTCCGCGCGGCGTCTCGCGTCACCTCGCGGCCTGTTTCGCCGCCTGAATGACGGCGTCGAAAGCGGGCTTCGGCTTCCAGGCGCGGTCGAACAGCAGCGGGTAATTAGTTCGGCCCCTGACTGGAAAGTCCTAGGGCTGTATCGGAAACGGTCCGGCGTGATGCGTCACGGGCAAGGCGCGATGCCGGACGCCGGACCGTTTTCGATAGAGCGACTTGAAGTGAGCCGTTTGGAAGCTCGCCGTTATGCGTTTTGAATCGCCACGCGGATGGCGGTGAGGGGGATGTGGACAGGAGCGAGGGTGTGAGCGCTGCGGTGTTGTGCCCTTGGGGTAAGTCGTAGGAGTCCATCCCGGTGACGGCGGGCACGTCTTGAGGGCTGGCGTCCCCGCGCGTGATGGATTCGAGATGACAAAGAGCAGGTCATAGTGGTTGCCTTTGCGCGGGAGGAGCGCGGAGTCGCGCTCCGGTAGGCGTGAATCGCTCGATGATCGCCATGGCGCCGCCGCATTGGGGGCAGAGCCAAAGCGGCCGCGGCGCGTCCGGCGGTGTGGGGCCGGCGCCGGCCTGCGGGCCGCCAGTCTGCCTTAGGAGCGCGAAGCAGAGCGGCAGCAGCGCCCCGCGGCGGCGGTGGGCGAAGAGGCCGAAGTGCCGGATGCGCACAAAGCCCCTGGGCAGCACGTGAAGAAAGAATCGCCGCAGAAACTCTTCGACCGGCAGCCGCATCACGCGTTTCTTGTTCTTGTGGGCTGAGTCGCGCCAGCGAAACGCTACCTCGCCGTCCTCCAGCGATAGCAGGCGGTGATTCGAGATCGCCACACGATGCGTATAGCAGCCCAAATACCGGAGCGCGTGCTCGGCCCCGCCAAACGGGCGCTTGGCATAGACCACCCAATCGGAGCGGAACAGGGGTCGCAACATGGCCGCGAAAGCGGCCGGTGCGGCGAGGGGCGCAAGGTTGCCGTGGAATCCCAGTTTGCCGGCTGCGTGTAGTTCGCGCAAGCCAGCCACGAACTTCCCTCGAAAGACGCGGGTGAGGACTCGGACCGGCAGAAAGAACCCGGGCCGAGCAGCGATCCACCGGCTATGGTCGGGCGACAATCCGCCTGCCGGAACCACGCAATGGACATGCGGATGGTGCAGCAGTTTCTGGTTCCAGGTGTGCAGCACGCTGAAGAAGCCGATCTCGGCGCCGAGATGCCGCGGGTCGCGCGCCACGGTTAACAGCGTCTCGGCGCTGGCGCGAAACAACAGACTGTAGATCTCGCTCTTGTTCTGCAAGGCCAGCGGCGCCAGTTGGCCAGGCAGCGTGAACACCACATGCGCATAGCGGACCGGCAGCAGTTCCCGGCGGCGCGCCGCCAACCAGCGGTCGCGCGCGTTGGACTGGCACTTCGGACAATGCCGGTTCCGGCATGAGTTGAAGGAGATGGCTTGATACCCGCAGCGGGAGCACTTGTCGATGTGACCGCCGAGCGTGGAGGTGCGGCAGCAGACGATGGCGGTCAGGATCTTCAGGTGCAGCCAGGTGAACCATTTCCGGCTGCGTTCGTAGAACGTGGTCCCGGCTGCGCGGATCAGGTCGGCCACCTCCAGCGGTGGCCGCGACATCTATTTCGCGCCGAGCGAGAGCGAGTCCAGCGGGCTGGCGGTGGCCCCCACATGGCGCTTCGACAGGTGGATGTAAATCATCGTCTCGCGCAGGTCGGCGTGGCCGAGCAGCAGTTGGATGGTGCGCAAGTCGGCGCCGGCTTCGAGCAGATGGGTGGCGAAGCAATGGCGCAACGTGTGCGGATGCAGAGGCTTGTTCACGCCACAGCGTTGGGCCGCCCGGCGGCAGGCGTGCCAGACGACCTTTTCGGTGATCGGCGTGTCGGCGGTGTGATGCGTGCCGCCGGGAAACAGCCACACCGCCGGTTTCCGGCGCAGACGGCGGTAGTGCCGCCGCAACTCGTCGAGCAGATGCGGACTGAGCACGACGTCGCGGTCCTTACGGCCCTTGCCCTCCTGAACGTGGAGCACCATGCGCGCCGAGTCGACGTCGGTGATCTTGAGGGCGGCCACCTCGGCCCGGCGCATGCCGGTGGCGTACAGGGTCATGACGATGGTGCGGTAGAACGGCGTGGGCGCGGCGTCGATCAAGCGCGCGATTTCCTCCGGACTCCAGATCACGGGCAGGCGTACGCTCTTCTTGGGGTATGGCATCTCGTGCCCGCGCCAGGGCTTGTTGAGGACCTTGAGATAGAAGAAGCGCAGGGCTCCGACCGTCTGATTGACCGTGTTGTCGGCAAGGTGCTTGTCGCGGAACAGGTGCGCGGTGTACTCTCGGATCTGTTCGGGAGTGAGGCGTTCCGGCGGGCGCTGGAAGTAGCCGGACAGATCACCGAGCACCCGCAAATAGGTGCGCGTGGTACCTTCGGTGTAGTTGCGGCGCGCGATTTCCTCGCGCGTCACTTTTTCGTAATGGGTCACAGGGACCTCCTTGTGACCCAAACTTACCCCTTCGCAACCGGGGCACGCGTAGCGTCTGCCGTAAGGCTTAGTTCAAGTCGCGTTGTGGGAAGCATCAAATTCGGCCCCCGAAGGAAGCCCACGTTCGGTTCGTCCGAGAGCAGGCATGAAACGGCTACCGATATTCGCCGATAACGCGCGGCGGAGCCGCAGGGCGAGAACAGCCGCGAAACTTTCTTCGCGCACGGCGGCGGAAAGGACGTTGGAAGCGCTGACGGCGGCTTGCTGACGTTACCGTGGGCCCGTTCTGCCTGCTCGGTAGGCGCTCAGAAAGGCTTCCGGATCTTGCATCTCGTCTTCTACCCTCACTGTTCCGTTGATCAGCATCAG
>JBKQPG010000056.1:0-41546 GCA_052145115.1 Bryobacteraceae bacterium | reverse complement strand
GGGTTGGGTGGCCGGAGGGGACACTCTGCGCGTGCCGCGGCGGCACGCTTGGGTTCCCTCGGCGCGACGTTCAGAGGCTGTCGATCAAGCGCCGCGGCCCTCGGTGTCCCCATCCGGGAGCGGCCTCATTGCGGCCGGACGCGACGGGCTACATTTATTCCGAAACGGGTCTAGCTGATTTGAGAGATGGTCAGGACCGAGCGGCCGCGCTCCGGCGCCTGCGCTTGCGTCAGATGCACCCGCCACACCCGGTTGCCCCACGACCCGCGCAACGTCTCGTCGGTGACATCAATGGGCTCGATCACGGCCTGCCAGGCGGGATCGTGCGCGACCCGGACGCGGCCCCCGATGGAGACCCCGCCGGAGGACGCCGCCGGCTGGGCAGCGGTCATCAGAATCAGTTCAATGCGGCCTGCAACGCTCAACACCCACTGGTCCTCCAGCATGATCGTGTTGCTGGCGCGATCCAGTTGCCAGCGCCGCTCCCATTTCCGAACGCCCACCTGGGGCGGATAGGCCGCCGCGATGTCCATGCGCAGCTCCGGACCCGCCGGCGTCGGCCGGTAGGCCACGTCGCGCGCCGTGTACTGGCGGCCAGGCGCCTGTTCAACGCCGTCGATGAGCGGACAGTTGTGGTAGGCCGAGCGCATGGTCCAGATTTCATAGCGCTGCGGGCTGAAGGTCTTGGCGCTATAGGTTTCCGGTCCCAGGTCGATGATGGCCGGCCGGCCGTCGGCGTAGACGATAAAGTTGCCGACGTCGTTGTGGTTGTGGCTCTTGCCGTTATGCCCGCCGGCCGCAGCGAGGAACAGCCCTTCGAGCGCGCCCTCCTGCCGCCGGGCCGCCAGCACCTGGATGCCGTCGAACCACGCCTCGCCCACCAGCGGCGGCCGGCTGTCGGAGCGGCGCATCTCGTCCGCCACGAACAGCGTCCGCAGATCCCGTCCCATGCTCTCCTCGACGTCGGACCGATCCTCCAGCGCGCGCGCAAAAGCGCCCTGCGCCGTCAGCTTCGGGTCGCCGATGCGCTGTCCGTAGACGTAAGTCGTAGCCGCCGCCAGGCTGACCTTGGCCGGCGCGTCGCAGAAGTTGACGTACCACGCGCCGGCGATATGCACGCGATAGATGTAGCGCCCGATCTCTTTTACCAGAGGGTTGCCATAGACGTCGATCCGCCCGCCCGTGGCCGCCCTCAGCAGCTCCAGGCAATCCAGGAGCGAAGCGCCGGCGCGGTTCCAGTAGCCCGGCCCTTCGTCGCACCCGCCGTCGTCGTGATAACCGTCCAGGAAGCGGTCCAGGCTGCGGAGGATCTTGTGCACCACGCCGGCGCGCCGCTCCTCCGGCTCGAGCAGCAGCGCGCAGGTGAGCCAGTTCGAGTTGATCCAAGGATTCCAGTTATTCACCTCGCGCGATTGCCGCGGGTCGAGGCCCATCCACCAGAAGTCATTGCGCTGGCGGCACGGGGCCAGAATCCGGCGCTCGATTTCGACTTGCATCCGCCGCGGCGCCAGCGGCGAGAGCTGGCCCAATTGTTCTCCCAGCAGCCACCACGTCCACGCCATCAGGCTGCCGGTCTCGGCCGCGAACAGGTCCACCACCGGCTCCTCCACATCCGGCAGGCCCGGGCCGGCCTGCTGCAGATTCAAGTACGCCGGAACGCCCCACCACGTCTCCTCCGAGATCAGCCAGACGCCATTCAGAATCTCGTCCAGAAAGCGGCCCTGGCCCTCGATGCACTCTGCCAGCACCAGGTCGCGCAGCCTCTTGCGCCGCCCGAACGATTGGGCCTCATAGTGGGAGCGATTGCCGGTCCGTTGGTAGTCGAGCGCCAGCGTGGCGGGGAGTGAATCCCAGGGCTTACCCAACGACCGCTGGGCGTTGCGCGTAACCGTCTCGCGCAGGTCGTCCGGCAGCGCCCGCCAGCGCCCGCGATCGGCGTAGCGTGGGAAAGGGGGCCATTGCCGAGCCGGTTTCAGAACCGAGGCGATGCGGCGCTCGTCCCACTCGCCGGCCAGGATCCGGCGGTCGGCCATTTCAGGTCCGTTTTGAGCGGCCGCGGCAGACCCGGCGACTGCGGGAACGGCAGCGGAAGCGAGACCGGTAGAAGCGAGAAATGTCCGGCGCGTCAAATTCGTCATACGTCCATTTCATATCACGGATCGCACAGCCTTCCTTGACTCAATTGCCGAAACCCAGCGCGGAATCATGGATACAATTGCATAGGAGGAGATCCCCAATGCGCATCGCTGCACTACTGCTCGCCGGCACGCTCTCTTTATCCGCCTTTGCCGCCGAGATTAGCGGCAAATGGAGCCTGACCACCAAAGACGGCGACGGGAATGAGATTAAGGCCGACCTGATCGTGATGAACGACGGCGGAAAGCTGAGTGGAACGATCGGCACCTCCGAGGGCACGACTCCGCTCAAGGATGTCGAGTTCAAGGAGAACGTCTTCTCCTGCAAACTGATGTACGGCGATACGCCGGTGACCATGAAGCTGACGCTGGATGGCGATACGCTCAAGGGCAACTGGTTCACCGACGATGGCCACAGCGGCGCCGTCGAGGCCGCGCGCCAGGCGGCAGCCCCGCCGGCCAAGACGGATTCGCCCGTCGCCGGCGTCTGGAAAATCGACACGCCCGGCCAGGACGGCAATCCGATCCACGCCCAGCTCACCCTCAAGCAGGAGGGCGGCGCATGGAGCGGCCAGATCGTGATCGCGGAGTACAACCTGACCCTGCCGCTGGCCGACGTCAAGGTGCAAGGCGCCGCCGTTTCCTTTAACGTGTCCACCGACAACGGAAGCTACGCCGTCGAGGCCCACGTGAGTGCGGATCAGTTCGAAGGAAACTCCACCGCGCCCGATGGGACGAAGAAGAAGTTTTCGGGGACCCGGCAGTAGGCGCCTGTTCCGCTTTTCCGCGCCGTCGCCGCGACAGCCCCGCGCGCGCGTTTCGCGCCGCTCTATTGGGCCGGCGCGGAGAAGAATGAAAAGCTCAGCCTGTCCGATTCCCATGGCGGCCCGGCGCCTCGAAGCGCCGCGACACTCCACCCGCAGCCAGTTCAAGTGCAACTAAATGACATTCCTGTGACAAAATCGTGAGAGACTGATGTCTTGGTTTGAATTCTGTGTCGAGCCCCACCTCAGTCTTATGCGACTTCTTCCCCGCAACGAACATTTCTATGAGCTGTTTCTGGCCCACATCGACAAGACCGTTCAGGCCGCGGGCATTCTGGCCGAATCGCTAGACAAGGGCGACGGCCAGATGACCGTCGCAGCCGGGCGGATCCGGCAACTCGAACAGGAAGGCGACGAGATTGTCCACGACGTCCACGTCCGCCTGAACCGGACGTTTATCACGCCGCTCGACCCCGAGGACATCTCCACCCTGTCGTCCAACCTGGACGACATCCTCGATGGCATCGAGGAGTGCAGCCACCGGCTGGTGGCTTTCCAGATCCGGCCCGTGCCCACGGCCATGGCCGAGCTGTCGCGCATCATCCTGCGCTGCGTGCGGACCCTCGAGCGGGCCTTCACGGCGCTGAGCCGCAACGCTCCGCTGACCGAGGACTGCATCGAGGTGCACCGTCTCGAACAGACCGCCGACGACCTGGGGCGCAGAGCGGTCAGCGCTCTCTTCTCGACCGATACGGACGTGATCCGGATCATCAAACTCAAGGAGATCTACGACTACCTGGAAGAGACCGTGGACGCCTGCGAAGACGTCGCCGACACGCTGCAGAATGTGATTGTCAAGAACGGCTGAGCCATGTCGCCGACGCTGTTGCTGGTCTGTTTCATCATCGCCGTGGCGCTGGCGTTCGACTTCATCAACGGCTTCCACGACGCCGCGAACTCCGTGGCCACGGTCGTGTCCACCCGTGTCCTGACCCCTGCTCAAGCAGTCGTCTGGGCGGCCTTTTGGAACTTTGTCGCCGCGTTCAGCTTCGGGACGGGCGTTGCCAAGACGGTCGGGCAGGGCATGGTGAAAATCGAATACGTCACGCCGCTGGTGATTCTGGCCGGGTTGAGCGGCGCGATCGTGTGGGACCTCATCACCTGGTGGTTCGGCGTCCCGACCAGTTCCTCGCACGCGCTGATGGGCGGTTACGCCGGGGCGGTGATAGCGCACGTCATTCACCTGAAGGGGCTTTCCCATGCGTTGGACGCGATCGTCTGGAAGGGTTGGATACTTACCATTTTGTTTATCGTGATCGCGCCGTTGCTCGGTCTGGTGCTGGCGCACGTGATGATGATCGCGGTCTACTGGCTGTTCCGGAATTCGAGTCCGCACCGCATGGATGTTTACTTCCGAAAGCTGCAGCTCGTTTCAGCGGCGCTGCTGAGCTGGTCGCACGGCACCAACGACGCCCAGAAAACGATGGGCATCATCACCGGCGTGCTGGTTTCGGCCGGGTACCTGAAGCGTTTCGAGGTGCCGGTGATCGTGATCCTGGGCGCGCATGCGGCCATCGCCCTGGGGACGCTCTCGGGCGGCTGGCGCATCGTGCGCACCATGGGCAGCCGCCTGACACGACTGAAGCCGCGTACCGGATTCTGCGCCGAGACGGCCGCGGCGATGTCGATTCTGCTCGCCACCCACCTGCGCTTGCCGGTTTCGACCACGCACGCCACAGCCGGCGCCATCACCGGCGTTGGTTCAATCCAGCGTTTCAAGGCGGTGCGCTGGGGCGTTGCGACCGACATCGTGTGGGCCTGGATCCTGACCATCCCCGCGTCCGCTCTGGTGGGCTGGCTGTCCCTGACTGTTTTGAACTTCGCCACCGGAAATTAAGCCGCAAACAAGAGGCCGGACGACGATCTCCGGCGGAAGCGTGGCGTCCCGGTTCCGGATGATTGTCCGCCCACGATGAACAACAGATGCCGGGGCGCAGGCAGGGCGCTCGCGAGCGACTTTCCGGCCGGAGAGTGGACGCGGGATTCCGGCCATTGGGCGAATTGCCCCTCTGAGCTGGCGTCCGGCCATGTCTGGCAGGCGGATGTGGGGCATATGCCCCCTTAATCCGGAAAATCAATTCCTGTATCTACTGAGTTTTCAGCAATTCAAGAAATGGCACGGGAATTGCGGTGTTCTGGACATGAACCCTGCGGCGACTGTCCAAGCCCGCCCCCGGTTGGTTTTCTGGGAATTGACCACCGGCTGCAATTTACGCTGCATCCACTGCCGGGCCAGCGCGACCGAACTGATGAGCCCGGACGACCTCTCCACCGGCGAATGCCTGCGCATTGTCGATGAATTGGCGCAATACGCTCCACTGATCCTGGTGCTGAGCGGCGGCGAGCCGCTGTGGCGGCGCGACGTTTTCGAGATCGCCTCCCGCGCCAACCAGCGCGGCATCCGCGTGGCGCTGGCGACCAACGGCACATTGATGGACGAGGCGATGGCCGAGCGCACCCGGGAGGCCGGGATCGTGCGCGTGGCGATCAGTCTGGATGGCGCGGACCGCGCCACGCACGACAGTTTCCGGGGCCACAATGGCGCCTTCGAGGCGGCTATGCGCGGCATCCGCTGCCTGCAGGATGTCGGCCTGTCGACGCAGATCAACACCACTGTTTCACGCCACAACGCACACCAGCTTCCGGAGATGATCGAGCTGGCCAAGACGCTGAAAGTAGATGCTTTCCATCTTTTCCTGCTGGTCCCGGTGGGGTGCGGATTGACGATCGCCGAGGACCAGTCGGTCAGCGCCGGGGATGCGGAGCGGATCCTGAACTGGTACTACGACCGCAGCCTGGACAGCGGCATGGAGTTGAAGGCCACCTGCGCGCCGCAGTACTATCGCATCGCCCGGCAACGGCGCGCCGAATCGCGCCGCGCCGGCGAGGCCGTACCGGACCTGATGCCGCGCCCGCTGAAGGCCGCGGCCGCCGGGCCGGGCGCAGGCGTTACCGGAAGCCACGGTCTGGGCCACCCCGGAGGGCATCCGCACGGCCACCCGACGGACCTGAACCAGATGACGCGCGGGTGCCTGGCCGGCTCCGGTGTGTGCTTCATCTCGCACACGGGCGTCGTCCAGCCTTGCGGGTACCTGCCGCTCGCGGCGGGCGACCTGCGCAAGCAGGGTTTTCGCGAAATCTGGGAAGACTCGAAGCTGTTCGCGGAGCTTCGCGACCCGGGCCAATTGGAAGGCAAGTGCGGCTGCTGCGAGTTCAAGCTGGTGTGCCTGGGCTGCCGCGCCCGGGCCTATGGAATGACCGGCAACTGGAAGGGCGAGGAGCCGTTTTGCGTGTACGAACCGCGCAGCATGCGCGTGGCTGGAGAAGCGGGATGCCATCCGGCACACAACTAGCGGGCCAGGCGGGGCAGCGGCACGCCTGCGCGGCTGGCGCCGCGGCCGAGCGTCACGTGTTCGTGGTGTGCGACGGCGAATTGTGCCATGACGCGGGATCGAGCGAACTTCTCGGCATGCTGCGCGGGCGCTGCCCGGAGCACGACGCCCGGCGCGATGTGCGCGTGAGCGCCTCGCGTTGTCTCGGGCGCTGCACCATGGCGCCGGCCATGGTGGAGGACGGGCGCTTCCTGGGCTGGGTCAGCCTGCGCCGCCTGAAAATTGAATTGATGCGTTTAGGGCTGATCCAGTCCGCTGCTTGAGCGGGCTGGGCCGCGCGACGGCCAGGTGGCCAGTGCCGCGAGGCCGGGATTGAGCCTGAGCGCCGATATTCAATTCGCACCCGGCTGCGCTGCAGCCGCCAGCGGGTTATCCGGCTGCTGATCCCGGAAGGGAATTCCGCGTCACTCTTTTGAGCCTGGGGGTTTTGCGGCCTGGGGCGCCGGCGGCGAGGGCTTGGCCGCCTGGGGCGTGGGGGCCGGGGTTGCGCCCGATTTTGATTGCGGCGCGGCCGACGCGGGCTGGGGCAGGTATTGGACGATGACCGAGACGCGGCGGTTGGCCGGGTCGTTCGGGTTGGCCTGGTTGCGCAACTGCCGGTCGGCGAAGCCCCGCACCTGCGCGATCTGCTCCATGGGGACGCCGCACTCCTGAAAGACATGCCGGGCGGTGTTGGCCCGATCGGCCGACAGCTCCCAGTTGCTGTAGCCGGTCACCGAGGCGTAGGGCTGGGCGTCGGTGTGTCCCTCCAGCAGCAGCTTATTGGGCAGCGATTTAAGCTGGCCGGCCAGCGTGCGCAGGATCTCCTCCCCGCGGGGCGAGAGCTTGGTACTGCCGCTATCGAAGAACAGCCCCTTTTCGGTCTCCAGCAGTTCAATGCGCAGTCCTTCGTCGGTGACTGTGATGGTGACGTTATTCTTGAGCAGTTCGAACTTCGGCAACTGGCGCATGACCTCCTCAATGCGATCCTTCAGCTTGGCCATGTCGTCGGGTTTCACCATCAGCCCTTCGCCCTTGCCCTTGAGCGTTGTGCCGGGCAGTTTGCCGGTGCCGGTGGGGTCCTGGAAATAGCTCTGCACGGCTTGCTTGACGTTTTCGCTGGAACTGACCAGCCACAGCACGATGAACAAGGCCATCAGCGCGGTGACAAAGTCCGCGTAGGCCACTTTCCACGCGCCGCCGTGATGGCCGGCGTGGCCTTTGCCGCGGCGGACCACGATGATGGGCGCTGCTGGTTGGCCATCCATGCTGTACTTCTTTCCTGGTGAGCCGCCGGTTAAGCCGCCGCCGGCGGAGCGGCTTCATTCCGGGCCTCGCTCCGTGCGCCGCGAATCATCGTTTCGGTCTCCTTGAAGGTTGGCCGGACCGCGGTGGGTATCGAACGCCGCGCGAATTCCACGGCCAACTGCGGGGCCATGCCCTTGATGAAAGCCAGCGTGGCCATGCGCAGGAATTGCAGGTATTTGCTCTCGGCGTCGGTCCGTTTGGACAGGCTCGAGGAGAGCGGTCCGACCACGCCGTAGCACAACAGGATGCCCAGGAACGTGCCCACCAGCGCCGAGGCGACCTTGTGGCCGATCTCCTCCGGCGGGCCTCCGATGGAGCCCATGGTGATGCACACGCCCAGCACGGCGGCAACGATGCCCAGGCCGGGCAGGGCGTCGGCGACCGTGGTGAGGGCGGCCACCGGGACCGAATGCTCCTCGTGCTGGACGTCCAGGTCCAGCTCCATCAACTGGTCGAGCTCGAATGGGCCCACGCCGGCCGAGATCGCCATGCGGACCGTATCGCAGAAGAACGCCAGGGCGTGTTGGTCGGCCAGAAACCGGGGGTACTTGGAAAATACGGCGCTCTTGGCCGGATCATCGACGTCGGCCTCCAACCGCGCCATGCCGTTCTTGCGCGCGAAGACGAAGACATCATTCAACATCTTCAGTTGTTCCAGGTAGAATTTCTGGTCCAGCCGGCTGGGCTTCAGGTTGTCCAGCAGGCCCTTCATGATCGCCTTGACAACGCTCAGCGGATTGGCGATCAGCAACGTACCGGCGGCCGCGCCGCCGATGATCAGCAACTCGGCCGGCTGGAGCAGCACCATCAGGTTCCCGTGCTCCATCAGGTAACCGCCGATGATAGCGCCAAAAACGATAACGATTCCGATGATCGCGAACATGAATCACCCAATCGCGACGGGGCGATTCCCGCGCGTCTAAGTGTCTGTATCGTCAATCTGGGGAGCTTTCTTGAGCTTTCGTCCGGCGAGCGTAGGGCGGGGGCGAAAATCAACCGCGGCGCAATGCCGGTGAAGACCGCAGGCTAAACTGGGTGTTTGAGGACGCCACGGCCCATGGAACGGGATGCCAGACGCGGCGCGCGTGTGACGAACGGCCCGGCGGCGGCGCTGCACGCGTTGCTGGAGCAGCCGTGCGTGCAGTCGGCGGCGCGGTGGTTTGGCGGCGAACGACGCTGGATCGACGACGTGCAGCTCCAAATCTGCCGGATTCCAGCGCCGACGTTCTTCGAACAGCGGCGGGCCGAATGGGTTCGGCGCGCGCTTGCGGGCATAGGCTGGGAGGCGCGCATCGACCGCGCCGGCAACGTGACGGCGCAACTGCCTGCTGCGCCGGCCGCCGGGCCGCTGGTGGCCCTCACGGCCCATCTGGATACGGTTCTGGCGCCCCAATCGGCCGAGGATATCCACGTCGACGGGCGCGGGCGGCTGACCGGGCCGGGCGTTTCCGACAACGGGGCGGGACTAGCCGCCTTGTTCGCCATGGCGCGCGCGTTCAGCGAGTTGCGGCCGTTCGGCGAATCCGGCCGGCAATTGCTTCTGGTGGCCAACGTGGGCGAAGAGGGCGAGGGCAACCTAAGCGGCATGCGCTACCTGTGCCGGCAGTCGCACCTGGCGCCGCGGATCCGGTCCTTTCTGGTTCTCGACGGTCCCTCGACCGACCACTTTACGGCCGAGGCGCTGGCCTGCCGGCGCTACGAGATTGTCATCAGCGGCCCGGGCGGCCATAGCTGGAGCGACTTCGGGACGGCCAATCCGGTGCATGCGCTGAGCCGCGCCATCGCCTCGTTTGCGGACGTTTACGCGCCGCGCGCCACGGCCGGGCAGCAAGGGCGCTTCTCGTTCAACTTCGGAGTCGTCGATGGCGGCACGACGGTGAACGCCATTCCGTCCTCCGCGCGGGCCAAGGTGGACCTGCGCTCGGAGGTGCCCGAGCTGCTGGAGGCCCTTTCGGTGGCGCTCGGGACGGCGCTCGAGGAGGCGGTGCTGAGCGAGAATGAGCGCGCCACCCTCGGCCGGATCGCAGGCAAGCGCAAGGAGACGGGCAACCGGCCGGGCGGGCGCCTGGACGGGAATTCCAGCCTGCTCGGATTTATCCGCGCGGCGGACGCCGAGGCGGGGCTGCGCTCGACGCCCGATTGCGCCTCCACGGACGCCAACATTCCGCTCTCGCTGGGCCTGCCGGCGCTGTCCATCGGAGCCGGCGGGGAGGGCGGCGGGGCGCACACTCCCGCGGAGTGGTACAGCCCCGAGGGGCGCGAGAGCGGCCTGCGGAGAATCCTCTTCATGCTGGGCCTGATGCTGGCGGAGGCCGACGCGGAGTGACCGGCACCGCGACCTCCCGGCGTCTGGGCGCCGAACTGATCTTGGTGTTCGTCTCGTTCCTCTGGGGCGTGACGTTTGTGGTCGTGAAATCGGCGCTGGCCGACGCCTCGGCGCTCGTTTTTCTGGCCGCGCGGTTCAGCATCGCCACGCTGCTGCTGGCGGGCCTGTTCCGCTTCCGCCCGGGCACGCTGAACGGCTTCCTGGCCGAGTGGCGGGGCGGCGCGATTTGCGGCTGCTTTTTGTTTTTGGGCTATGCCCTCCAGACCGCCGGCCTGCTCACCACCTCGGCCTCGAAGTCCGCTTTCCTCACCGGCCTGTTCATCGTTTTCGTGCCGCTCCTGTCTTCCGCGCTGCATCGGCGCGCGCCCGGCTGGATCGATTGGACCGGCGCGGCGCTGGCCATCGGCGGCACCGCGCTGCTGACCAATGCCGTGTCCACCGGCTTGCGCTTATCCCTGGGCGATCTGCTCACCATCGGCTGCGCCATTGCCTTTTCGGCGCATATGGTTGCAGTGGCGCATTTCAGTACAGCGCGCAACCACGAGGCGCTGACGCTGTGGCAGATCCTGTCCGTGGCTGTGTTGTCGGCCGCCGGTTGCGGCTGGATCGAGCCCCCGCGGCTGGTCTGGACGCCGCGCCTGGGGCTTGCGTTGGTTGTGACCGCCGTATTCGCCACAGCCGTCTGTTTCGCGCTCTATACCTGGGCCCAGGCCCGCACCAGCGCCACCCACGCGGCGCTGATCTTCGCCCTGGAACCCGTTTTTGCCGCCCTGACGGCGTGGATCTGGTCCGGGGAACGATGGACGGCGCGCTCCCTGACGGGCGCGGCGCTGATTCTCGCCGCCATCCTGTTCGTCGAATTGAAACCCTCTTACGGGCAAACTCATCCACACAGTGAGGCGGAAAGGTGACGTTTCCGGCGGTTCGAACGTCGCAATAATAGGAAAGAGACTCTGATCGTCGAAGGTATTCGAAAGACACTATGAACTGGCTAGAACGATTCCGCCGGCAGAAGCTTCCCACGGTGAGCCTGCTGGTGTTCACACTGTGCACCGTCATTGTCATGGCCGCCCTGATGACTCAGGGGCTGCATGCGGCGCGAGGACAGGCCGCGGCGCCCGACGCGGCCCCGCTGACCATCCCTCCGATCCACAAGCTGGACAACGAATTCGTGAAGATCGCCAAGGCGATCGAGCCCTCGGTGGTGTATATTTCCACCGATTGGAAGCCGAAACAGGTTTCGAACCGGAAAAAGGGCGGTCCCCAGGGCGACCAGCAGGGCGACGACGACATGGACCTGTTCCACCGCTTCTTCGGCGACCAGGCCCCGTTTCAAACGCCGCCTAATCAAAAACAGGAAGGCTCTGGCTCCGGTTTTGTCGTGGATAAAAGCGGCTACATCCTCACCAATCTGCACGTGGTGGACAACGCCGATCACATCAAAGTCAAGCTGACCGGCGATCCGAAAGAGTATAAGGCCCGACTGATCGGCTCGGACGTCGAAACCGACGTCGCCGTCATCAAGATCGAGGCCGGCCATTCGCTGACTCCGGTGCGGATCGCCAATTCCGACGGCGTGCAAGTAGGCGACTGGGCGATTGCCGTGGGCGCGCCCTTCGGCCTGGAGACCTCGGTCACGGCGGGCATCATCAGCGCACTGGGCCGTGATATCGCGCAGCAGTTCCAGCGCTTTATCCAGACCGACGCGGCGATCAATCCGGGCAATTCGGGCGGCCCGCTGCTGAACTACAACGGCGAGGTCATCGGCATCAATACGATGATTGCCACGCGCAGCGGCGGCTATGAGGGCATCGGCTTCGCCCTGCCGATCAACATCGCCGCCCGTGCCTACAACTCCATTATCGAGACCGGACGCGTGGTCCGCGGCTCGATTGGCATCTCGTTCCCGCGCACTCAGAAAACGGAGGAGCTGAAGGCCTACGGTTACGACCATGGCGTGGTGGTCGAGAAGGTGACGCCGGGCGGACCGGCCGCCACGGGCGGGATCAAGTCCGAGGACATCATCCTGTCGCTGGACGGCAAAACGGTGAAGGACGGCGACGACCTGGTGGCGCGGATTGCCGCCATGCCGGTGGGCGAAAAACTCACGCTGTCGATCGATCGCGACGGGCAGAAGATGGATAAACAGCTCGTCATCGGCGACCGGGAGAAGGTATTCAAAGACGACCCGCGCTTTGCCGGGCGGCGGCCTCAAATGACCGAGCCCGACGACAAGACCGAGAACACCTCGGTGCGTTTCGGAATCGGCATCCGCGCGCTGGGCGAAGAATTGCACAAGGAGTTGGGGTCTGACGAACCCAACGGCGTGCAGGTAACCACGGTCGAGGAGGATTCCTTCGCCGACCAGATCGGTATTAAGGAGAAGGATGTCATCACGTCCATTGACCGGCATCCGGTCGGCAGTTTCGAGGACGTCAAGAAGATCCAGTCGGCGCTGAAACCCGGCGATCCGGTGGCGTTTCGGGTGCTGCGCCAATTGCCGGGCACCACGCGCGGGCAGTTGACCTGGACGCCGATCCACCTGAGCGGCACGCTGCCTAACGAGTAGACTCCGTACACCGCGGTTTGACGCGTGCTCCCCGATCCGGCCGGGACCGGGGAGCGCCAGGCGGCTCCGCGGACGCTGCGGCCGGCCGCAGAGCCTTCAGGTGCCCGCGACGGCCATCCGGGTTTGCATTCCTGACCTGCGGCGGAGGATTGAGCGGGACTTTTCACTGCGAAGTGGTGCTCCGCGCAAGGCTTCCAGAGCGTCCATTTGATAGACTGGCATTCGTGCAGTCGCCCCGCCGGTCTCTGGGCCTGGTCCTGATTCCATCGCTCGCATTCCTTTTTGCCTGGCAGGCGGATTTTGCGAGCGCCCGGCAGGGTCCAACAGATTCCACTTCGGTCAAGCAGAAATCCACCGCCAGCAAGACCAAGAGCACGGCGGGTCCTGCGCCCAAGTCTTCCGCCGCGGCCTCGAAACAAAGTTCCACCAAACAGGGGGCTTCGGCAGCCACGGCCAAAAACTCCACGGCCAAGAAATCCACGGCCGCGAGGAGGCGCTCCAAGGCCGGTTCGAAGGCCGCCGCCAGGCGCGCGCCCCGGCAACAGCAGCCCGAGCCCGACCGCATCCGCGCAATCCAGCAGGCGCTCAAGGACCACGGCTACGCAGTCGAGCCCACCGGGGCGTGGGATGGCGCGACGGTGGAGGCGCTGAAGAAGTTCCAGGCGGATCAGAACATCGACAATCTCAGCGGGCGCGGCAAGCTCGATTCATTGACGCTCATTGCCCTCGGTCTGGGACCCCAGCGGGAACCTCCGCCGGCCCCCAGCCAGGCGCCGCAGCGATCTCCGGAAGGACATTTCCCATGATCATAGGCGTTCCCCGAGAAGTGAAAGACCACGAATCCCGCGTGGGGCTGGTGCCGCACGGCGTCAGCGCGCTGGTGGAGGCGGGCCACAAGGTGCTGGTTCAGGCCCGCGCCGGCGAGCTTTCGAGCCTCACTGACAAAGAGTATGAGGAGGCCGGCGCGCGGATCGTTCCAGGCGCCGCGGAGGTCTGGAATGGCGCTCAAATCGTCGTCAAGGTGAAGGAGCCGCAGCCCTCCGAGGTCGGCTTTTTCCGCCCCGACCTCACGCTGTTCACCTACCTGCACCTGGCGCCGATCGCCGAGCTGACCTCCAAGCTGCTGGAAGCCCGGGTGACAGCCATCGCCTACGAGACCATCCAGGAGCAGGACGGCTCGCTGCCGTGCCTGACACCGATGAGCGAAGTGGCGGGCCGGATGGCGGTGCAGGTGGGCGCCAAATACCTGGAAGCTCCCAATGGCGGGCGGGGCATACTGCTGGGCGGGGTCCCCGGCGTTGCGCCGGCCAACGTGGTGATCCTGGGCGGCGGCGTGGTGGGCCACAATGCGGCCAAGATCGCCCACGGCCTGGGCGCCAACGTGACCATCATCGACCGCAACCTGAACCGGCTGCGCGAGCTCGACGACATTTACCTGGGCGCGGTGATTACGCTGGCTTCCAACTCCTGGACCATTACCGAGAGCCTGCGCCATGCCGACCTGGTGATCGGCGCGGTGCTGATCCCCGGCGCAGCGGCGCCCAAGCTGGTGCGGCGCGACATGATCGCGTCGATGAAGCGCGGCGCGGTGGTGGTCGACGTGGCGATCGACCAGGGCGGATGTTTCGAGACCTCCCGCGCCACGACGCACACCGACCCGGTTTACTACGTCGACAACGTGTTGCATTATTGCGTGTCCAATATGCCCGCCGCCGTGCCGCACACCTCGACCTACGCGCTCACCAACGCCACGTTCCCTTTCCTGATGCAACTGGCGTCAAAAGGCGTCGAGGCGGCGATCCGGTCGAATCCGGCCATGGCGCTGGGCGTGAATACCTATAAAGGTGCGTGCGTGTACAAGGCCGTCGCGGACTCGCAAGGCATCGCCTACGCCGACCTGGCGGCATTGCTTTAGCCCGGATGTTGCACCAACAATCGGCTGCGGTGCGCGCGCGCCTGGACCGGATTTGCAGCCGGGGGGCTCAATAATTGGGGTGTTTGGGAGGCGCCGGTGAGACAGATCGTCCCCCAGCTTACAGGCTATGAAGGCAGCAGGGGTGGCCGCCCCATGCTCCTCACGTCCTACTTGGGGCGCGGATAAGAAGATGCAGGTTCTGTCTCTTCGGCCGTTGAATCGAGCGAATTCACATCGAGCACATCGAGCGAATCGTCATCGAGGTCGCTCGCCGCATCGATGATCACGGAGCCGTCCGCGCCCAGCGTGCCCTTTTCGAGCTTGCGCTGCATGCGCTTTTCCAGCTTCTCGCGCGCCTTCTCCGTCCGGGCCTGTTCCTTCTGTCGCTTCTTGAATGTCGTATGAGATCGTGAACCCAATGTTGTCTCCCATCACCCAACAAGCCATTTGATAAGAACCGGCCCGGTTCGAAGTCAAGTGCTGTTACCAGCCGTTACCAGCGCGGTTCGCGGCGCTGACGGGGACCGCGGTCGCCGCCGCGATCGACCTTGGGACGCGCTTCATTCACGTTCAAGGCGCGGCCGTTGTGGGAAAAGCCGTTGAGCGCGTTGATGGCCCTGTCGGCCTCGCTCGCTTCAGGCATTTCAACGAATGCGAAGCCGCGCGAACGGCCGGTGTCCCGGTCGGTCACGATACTGACGCGGTCGACCGTGCCATATTCTGTAAAAAGTTGACGTAACGATTCTTCGGTAGTACCGAAATCCAAATTGCCAACAAAGATGTTTTTCATGGATCTCCTGACTCAATTGACGGCGGGCTAGACGAGGCAGATTTTGGATCTCGGCCGGGTTTCGCGGAGCGATCAAATGGCATTCTTAGTATGACACACGACGTCCATAATGAAAAGCCGCGGCGGGATCGGTCTCCCCTGAACGGTCCGCCAGCCGCTGCCGGTAGCGCGTGATGGAAGCCGCCGGCAGGCGTTCCATCCGCAGTGCGAGGTCCCTAAACGGCCGCTTTACCCCTTTGCACCTCCTGGAAGTGGTGCTAGGCTTGAACTGCAGTGATTGGAGCTCGCGGGAGCCCGCGGCTCCGGATATTCGATCGGGCCCGGTGAGCGCTCCGTTGCCCGCACAGCGGCGCCCCGTCGCCGGGCTGAATCTGTGGCCGAAGGCCAGACCACGAATGTCGGGCCCAGCGCTCGCCACGGCGAGCCTCTAGATTGTTTCGTCTCAAAGGAGTCTGTTGCCATGCTCGCAGCAGTTGCAGAGAGAAACGCGTACACCCTGGCGCTCGAGAACTTCGACACCGCCGCCGACGAACTCGAACTCCACCCCAATATCCGAGAAATGATCAAGTACCCGGAGCGGATCCTGACCGTGACGCTGCCGGTTCGCATGGATACCGGTCACATCCGCCGCTTCGAAGGCTACCGCGTGCAGCACAGCACCGCGCGCGGCCCGGCCAAGGGCGGGATCCGCTATCATCCCAACGTGACCTTGGATGAAGTCAAGGCGCTGGCCACCTGGATGACCTGGAAGTGCAGCGTGGTGAACATCCCCTTCGGCGGCGGCAAGGGCGGCGTGACGTGCAACCCCAAGGAGATGTCCCAGACCGAACTGGAACACATGACCCGCCGCTACACCAGTGCCATCCTGCCGCTGATCGGGCCGGCGCAGGACATTCCCGCGCCGGACGTCTACACGAATCCGCAGACCATGGCCTGGATCATGGACACCTACAGCATGATGAAGGGGTACACGGTGCAGGGCGTGGTCACGGGCAAGCCGCTGTGCCTGGGCGGTTCGCTGGGCCGCAATGAGGCCACCGGCCGCGGCGTTTTCTACACCATCCAATCGGCCTGCGAGCACCTGCGGCTGCCGATGAAGGGCGCCAAGGTCGTCGTTCAGGGCTTCGGCAACGCCGGTTCGATCGCCGCGCAGTTGCTCCACGCCCACGGGTGCTCGGTGATCGGCGTCAGCGACTCGACCGGCTGCATTTATGACCGGGACGGCCTCGACATCCCGAAGTTGATGCTCTACAAGGAGCAGACCGGCCGCGTGGCGGGCTTTGCCGGCTCCGAGCCGATCACTCCCCAGGAACTCCTGTGGCTGGACTGCGACATCCTCATCCCGGCAGCACTCGAAAACGTCATCCATGAGGAGAATGCGGCTTACGTCAAGGCCAGGATCGTGGCCGAGGCCGCCAACGGCCCGTTGACGCCGGATGCCGACCGCATCATCGAATCCCGGGGCGGATTCATCATCCCCGACATCCTGTGCAATGCCGGTGGCGTGACGGTTTCGTACTTCGAATGGGTGCAGGACGAGCAGCACCTGTTCTGGGACGCGCAGGACATCTACAACCGCCTGGAGAAGGTCATGAAGACGGCCTTCAACGAGGTGCTGAAGAATCACGTCGTCCGGCGCGTCGGCATGCGTGTGGCGGCCAACATGGTCGGCATCGGCCGCGTCGCCGAAGCGATCAAGATCCGCGGGCTGTATCCCTGATTGAACGGCCCGATGCCCCGGCCGCTCGCGGCGGAGTGGCCGGGGTGCCGCTCGTCTGAGCCGTGCGGCGCAGTCTCGCCCGCCGGCCCTGGCGAGGCGAAGCTGATACTCCTGCTGAGTGGCACCGGCGCCCGCGCGTGGGGCGCGCGGGCGGGTCTGTGTTCCCCGCTCCGGGCTGTCTCACGAATTCAACGCGCCGGAAGGTTGCCGCGGTGCGGCGGCGGAGTGACCGGCCGCCAGCGCGCGCGCGGTGGCGTTCAACAGGCCGCGCAGCGATTCGCGCGGCACCCCGGTCACCATCGGCTTGATGATCCATTCGAAGATCAGTGGAATGTCGCGCGAGAGCGAGATCGAGCGGCACTCCAGGTAGACGCCCCCGTCGTGCGGCTCGATCAGCCAATACGAATTCAAACGCCACAGGAAGCCGTGGCCCGTTCCCGGCGGCAGCTCCTGGCCGTTGCTCACCTCGGAGAACCTGGTCGAGCGCGACACAATCGCCCAGCGCCCCGGCGTCGCGCGGCCGTTGGCCAGCGGGCGGTATTCGACCTCGTATTCGCTGTCCAGGACGACGGTCAATATCTTTTTCTTAACCAGCCGCAGGTAGGTGCGGTACGTGTTGCCGTCGTGGCTCAGCAGCTTCGAGTCCGCAATCTCGGGAGCGTAGACGCGCTTGTAGTTGGCGTAATCCTGCAGCAGCTCGAGCGCCTGCCCGACGGTCGCTCCCGCTACCACCGTGGCCGCCTTCCAATCGGAGATCATCCCGCCGGCAACGTCGCTGACCGCCACTCGCTCTCCGGCGCTGATCAGCACCTCGCCGGCCTGCGGCGACAGATGCGCGTGCCAGTCCATTTTGGCCTCGGCGGCCTGCTGGTATTCCAGAAACTTCTGGTCGGTGCGCGGCGCCAGTTGAACCGTGAACTGGCCGGCGAGCGTGCCGGCCAAGGCCGGGAGCAGGCACATCCTGACGACACTCGCGCGCAGCCGGGCCATCCTGTTTCGAGTGTAGACGCTCAGGGCCGTGCCGCAGGCCCGGAATCGGTCGGGAATCAGCCCCGGTTTGAGACGCGCGCTTATTTTGCCGCGTTGAAGCGGTCTTCCACGTGGCCCCAGTGCACCACGTTCCACCACGCGCCGATGTAGTCGGCGCGGCGGTTCTGATAGTGCAGGTAATAGGCGTGTTCCCACACGTCGAGGCCGAAGACCGGCACTTTGCCGTCCATCAGGGGGTTGTCCTGGTTGGCGGTGCTCAGGATATCCACTCCGCCGTCGGACGTCTTGACCACCCACGCCCAGCCCGAGCCGAAGCGGCCCATGCCCGCGGCGGCGAACTTGGCTTTGAAATCATCGAAACTGCCGTATTTGGCGTTGATGGCCTTGGCCAGGTTGCCCACCGGAGATCCGCCCGCCTGGGGGCTCATGATCTCCCAGAACATGGCGTGGTTCCAATGCCCGCCGCCATTGTTGCGGACCGCGGTGCGGATCGGTTCGGGCACCGCCGTCAGGCCATTGGCCAGCAGCGAATCCAGGCTCGCTCCGGCGAGCTGCGGCGCGGACTCCAGGGCCTTGTTCAGGTTGGTCACATAGGCGCCGTGATGCTTGTCGTGGTGAATCTCCATCGTCCGGGCGTCGATATGCGGCTCCAGCGCATCGGACGCGTACGGGAGTGGGGGAACGGTAAATGACATGCTTTATCCTCTGCGTATGCAGATGTGACGCTCGGCGCGGAGGATTCAGCCCAACGGCGCGGGCTCAAACCGAGCATCCGCCGGCGCGCTCGAACGCCGCGGCCAGCCGGAACATGCCCGCTTCGTCGAAATGCCGGGTGAGGATCTGCATGCCCACCGGCAGCGGCTCCGCGCCCCTCGTCCGGCCGCACGGCACGCTCATACAGGGAATGCCGGCCAGCGAGCCCGTGATCGTGTAGATGTCGCTGAGGTACATCTGCAGCGGGTCGTCCAGCTTTTCCCCCAGCCGGAAGGCCGGGAACGGCGACACCGGCGTGACGATGGCGTCCACGCCTTCGAAGGCCTGCGCAAAATCGCGCGCCACCAGCGCCCGCACCTTCTGCGCCTTCAGGTAATAGGCGTCGTAGTAGCCCGCGCTCAACACGTATGTGCCGAGCATGATGCGGCGCTTCACTTCGGCGCCGAACCCCTCGCCGCGGCTGAGCTGGTACATCTCTGCAAGCGTCTTCGCCGCCGCCGAGCGGGTGGTGTAGCGGACCCCGTCGTAGCGCGCCAGGTTGGAGCTGGCCTCGGCCGTGCAGATGATGTAGTAGCAGGCGATCGCATACTCGGTGTGCGGCAGGCTGATCTCAACCGTCTCGCAGCCCAGTCCGCGCAGCAGCCCGATGCCCTTTTCCACCTGCTCCCGGGTCTCGTTTTCCAGGCCCGCGAAATACTCCTTCGGCAGCCCGATCCGCATTCCCTGGACATCCTGAGAGAGCGCCTCGCGGTAGTCCGGCACCGGGGCGAAGGCGCTGGTGGCGTCCCTGGGATCGCGCCCGGCGATGGTCCCCAGCAGCACCGCCGCATCCTCCACCGTGCGCGCCAGCGGTCCGATGTGGTCCAGCGAACTGGCGAACGCCACCAGCCCGTAGCGCGACACCCGTCCGTAGGTCGGCGTCACGCCCACGACGCCGCAGAAACTGGCCGGCTGGCGGATCGAACCGCCCGTATCCGAACCCAGCGCGACAACCGCCGTCCCCTGCGCCACCACTGCCGCCGAGCCGCCGCTGGACCCTCCCGGAACCCGGTCCAGCGCGACCGGATTGCGCACCGGCCCGTAGGCCGAGTTTTCGGTCGACGACCCCATGGCGAATTCGTCGCAGTTGGTCTTGCCGATCAGGACGCCGCCCGCCGCTTCAATCCGCTCCACCGCCGTGGCGTCGTACGGCGGGATGAATTTCTCCAGCAGTTTGGAGGCGCACGTCGTTCGCAGGCCCTGGGTGACGATCACATCCTTCACCGCGACGGGGACGCCGGCCAGCGCCCCCGGCTCCTCGCCGCGGGCCAGCCGCTGGTCGACGTTTCGGGCGGCTTCGAATGCCCGTTCGGAGCTGAAACTCAGGTAGGCGTTGGTCTTGGGATTCTCCGTGTGGGCCAACCGCAGGGCTTCCTCCGCCAGTTCAGCGGCGCTGAAGCGGCGCGCGGCCAGGCCGGCGCGAATCTGCGGAATGGTCAGAGTGTGAATCTCCATCTGCATTCTGGAACGCCGTTCAGCGCTCAATCACCTTCGGCACTTTGAAGAAGCCCAACCCGGCCAGCGGCGCATTGCCCAGCGCCGCGGCGTTGTCCAGCGGCGTGCCCTCCACGTCGTCGCGCAGCGAGGCCGTCGCGCCCGCTTCGTACAGCACTTGGGCCATCGGCTCGACTGCGCTCGTGTCCAGCTCGTTGAGCTTGTCGACATGCGTCAGAATCTCGTCCAGCTCGCGCGCCATGCGGGCGATCTGCTCCGCGCTCAGGTGCAGATTGGCCAGCTCCGCGATGCCGCGAACTTGGCTTTCGGTGAGTTTCAAGCGCCGGCCTTTCTGCGCGACTGCTGGTATAGATAGTCCAGCTCCGGGTCGGCAATACCGGAGGATTCGCCTCCGAACAGCCCGGCGTCGCGCGCCGATTCGGCCCGCCGCGCCGGCCGGCGCCGCGCTCCCACCCGGAATTCGATCTCGCGCGGGGCCTGGGCCTGCAACAGGCGGCCCAGGTTGGCCAGGATCTGGGCGCTCAGGCCGCTGAGGTTCTGCTGCCAGACGGCGTCCTCGGCCTCCGCGATCAGGCGGCCGTTGTGCACTCCAACCACGCGCGTGTGCGCCGCCAGCCGCAGGCCGACCGCCGTGGGCCACGCGGCGGCCGCCAGTTCGCTGGCGCTCAGCGATCCTCGGGCCGCCTTCAGGCGGCTCAGTATGCGCCCGGCTCTTTCCATTCGGTCCCGGCCTTGCAACGCCATCTTAGCATGCGCCGCGCCTGGCGCCGGCCGCGCCCCGGCGTGCTACGCTGATGACTCGTCATGCTGGTTCTCGCCTCGCAATCGCCGCGCCGCAGCGAACTGCTGCGCCAGGCCGGTCTGTCCTTCGTCGTCCGGATCCCCGACGTTGCCGAGAGCCGCCTGCCGGGCGAGCCGCCGCGGGATTATGTGCGCCGCCTGGCGATCGAAAAGGCGCGCGCCGCCGAAGCCGGCCCGGACGAATTTGTCCTGGCTGCCGACACGGTCGTGGTGGCCGCGGGAGAGGTGCTCGAGAAGCCGCGCTCAGCCGACGACGCGGCGGCCATGCTGCGTCGCCTGAGCGGCCGGCCGCATACCGTGCTCACGGGCGTGTGCGTGCTGCACGCCGGCACCGAGCGTGTCGCGGTGGAGGCCACCGAGGTCGTCTTTTCGCCCATGACGGAGCAGGAAGTGCGCGCCTACGCCGCCAGCGGAGAACCCCTGGACAAGGCCGGCGCGTACGCTATTCAGGGGCGCGCCTCGAAGTTCGTCGAGCGCATCGAGGGTTGTTATTTCAACGTGGTCGGGCTGCCCGTTTCCCTGGTCTACAGGCTGCTGAAGCAGGCCGGCTACGACGGCCCGACGGCGTGAGGCCCGTACACCTCCGGAAAGCACTGCGCCGGGGCGAGAGTCGACTCTCGGACGCGGCGAATTCGTCCGAAGAGTAGGTATGGGGAGGTGTCTGAGTTGTGCGCGGCCGCGACCCATTCGGCCGCCTCCGGCGCCGTCTCGCGGCGCGGCCCCGCTGGTGGATGCTAAAATACCATCCCAGAAACTCTTGCGCCGAATGGGGGCCCTGCGGCATCTGCTTGAAAAGGCGTGCCTGACCATTCCCCTTTCAGGCCCGGAGCGGAGGAGCCATGATGGAAGGTACGATGCGTGGAGATTGGCGACCCTTGGGGTGCGTGCTGAGTGCACTCCTGCTGGGCGTGCCGCTGAGTGCACAGATCCCGGCCACGACCCCCCAGGGCGCCGCGGCCCAGTCCCAGCAGCCCGGGGAGACCAAGCCGGCGGCTGTTCCGGTGGTCGCGGCGGCGGTCGATCCGAATACCTATAAGATTGGCGCCGACGACGTACTAGACGTGCGCGTGTGGAAGGAGCCGGAGCTGAGCCGGTCGGTGCGCGTGCGGCCGGACGGGAAGATCACCCTGATGCTGGTGGGCGACATCCAGGCTGCCGGCTTGACGCCCATGGAGCTGCAGAAGAACTGTGTCGAGGCCTTCTCGAAGGTTCTCAACTCGCCTCAGGTGGACGTGTCGGTCACTTCGGTCGAGAGCAAGAAATATTATGTCGCCGGGCAGGTGGGGCGCCCTGGGCCGTTCCCGCTGATCGGCCCCACCACCGTGCTCGATGCCTTGAGCATCTCCGGCCTGGGCGAATGGGCCAAAAAGGGCGGCATTATCATCATGCGCGGCTCGTCGCGTCTGAAATTCAACTACAAACAGGTCATCAAGGGTGAGCGTCTGGAGCAGAACATCCTGCTCCAGGATGGGGACCACATCTATGTGCCGTAGACGGCCGAGGCCTGACAGGCAGGAGCGCTAGCGATGCAAGGGGCGATTCCCGATCAGCAGATTTCCGTCAAGCGGCGCGAGCTGGACATGGAGGACTATCTCGACATCGTGCGGCGGCACCGCGCCTGGATCGTCGCGCCCTCCTTCCTGGGCCTCGTGCTGGGCGTGATGGTCGCTTTCCTGTGGCCCGACACGTACACCTCCACCGGCCAGATCCGGGTGGTCCCGCCCACGGTCTCCGCGCGCCTGGTGGCTTCGAATCTGAATGAAGAGATGTCCCAGCGGGTCAATTCCATCTACCAGGACATTATCAACCGCGACTCGCTGACCAACATGCTCCATTCCTACAACCTGTATCCGGACAAGCTCAAGCGGATGCCGGTGGAGGACGTCCTGGAGATCATGCGCAAGGAGATCCAGCCCAGTGCATTGCGCGGGTTGAACACCGTCGTTGGCGGCGGCCGCGTGTTTGCCTTTTCGGTCTCGTTCTCGTATTCGGACCGCCGTGTCGCGCAGCGCGTCTGCCAGGACCTGATCTCCAAGTTCGTGGACCAGACGCTCAAGTCGCACTCCTTGGAGTCCTATTCGGCGACCGATTTCTTCTCCCAGGAGGTCACCAATGCCAAACAGGATCTGGAGGAGACCGACCGTAAGATCTCGGACTTCAAGGCGCGCAACACCGGGGCCCTGCCGGAGGAGGCGCAGTCGCTCCTGTTCCTGGTTTCGAGTGCCGATCAGAACATCCAGAATTTCAACATGAACATCAGCCGGGTCAGTCAGGACAAGGTCCAGTTGGAGTCCCAGTTGCGCTTCCAGAAGGACCTGCTGCCGGCGCCGCCCAGCGCCGCGGGAGGCAATGCCGCGCCGGGCAGCGCGGCCGCGCCGATGGTCCGCGATCAGCATCTCGATGATCTCGACCGCGAAATCTCCAGGGCGGAGGACGAACTGGCCTCCCTGCGCCAGAGCTACAAGGAGTCCCATCCGGACGTGCAGCGCCTGAGCGCGCTGCTGACGATCAAGCGGAAAGAGCGCGATCAATACGCCGCCAAGCTGGCCTCGCAGAAGCCCGCCGCCACGGCCCCGCGCTCCGGCTCCAGCCCGGCGTCTGGGGGGGCCTCCAATTCGAACCGCGAATTGCAGGCCAGCATCAGCCGGTTGGAAGCCCAGATTCAGGCCAAGGACATGGAGCTCGAGGAGCTCAACCGCCAACTGGAAGTGGCGCGGGCGCATTCCAAGGATTTGCAGGCCAAAGTCGCCGCCAGTCCGCTGGCGCGCTCGGAGTATATGGCGCTGCAACGCGACCGCGATAACGCCGCCGCGCGGTACCAGTCGATGAACCTCCGCTACCAGGACTCCACGCTGTCCTCCGACCTCGATAAGCGAGGCCAGGGCGAGACTCTGGAACAACTCGAGGCGGCCTCCCTGCCCACGACGCCCAGCGCTCCCAAGCGGCCGATCATGATCTTCGTCGCCACGGCGCTCGGCCTTGCGTTGGGCGCCAGCCTGGCCTTCGCCCGCGAGTTGAAAGATGTTTCTCTGAAAACTCTGAAGGACGTCCGGGCCTATACGCGCCTGACGATTCTGGGCAGCATTCCGCTGCTGGAGAACGATTTTGTGGTCCGGCGCCGGCGCCGGATGGCCTGGCTCGGATGGTCGGCGGCCTTCGTCATCGGAGTCCTGCTGATGTCCGGGTCGGTGGTCTATTACTACACTTCCAAGTCCTGAGCGGCCCGGCCGCGGCAGGAACCGGCGAGATGAACGAACAAGGACGGGACACGGCAGAAAGATGAGCAGAGTTCACGACGCATTGCGCAGATCCGATCCGTCGGGCATGCCGCCGGGAGCGCGTCCGGCCACAACCGCGCAGGCGGCGCCGGCCGGGCCCGCGGCCGAACTGGCGGGTCTGCTGGAACGGATCGAGAGCATCCCTTACACGCCGTCGCCCGAGGCGTCCTTGATCGACAGCGCACGCCCCACGGAGCCTCCCGCCGAGGAGTTCCGCAGCCTGCGCACACGGCTCAACCACCTGCAGACGCTGCAGCCGATCCATTCCGTGGTCATCACCTCTCCGTCGCCGGCCGAGGGCAAGTCTTTCACCGCCGCCAACCTGGCCCTGGCGCAGTCGCATCTGGAAGGCAATCTGACGCTGCTTTGCGACTTCGATTTCCGCCGCCCGGTGATTCACAACATGTTTCAAATGCCGCGCAGCCCCGGCGCCACCGAGTATCTCCAGGGCAAGGCCCAGTTGCACGAGGTCATCCGCCGCGTGGAGGGCACGAATCTGTACATCATGCCCGCCGGGGAGGCGGTGCTGAATCCGCTGGAACTGTTGAATCTGGCCGAGGTCAAGACGCTGTTCGACCGCCTGCCCAGCGTCTTCAACTGGGTGATCCTCGACTCGCCGCCGCTGCTGTTCGCCGCCGACGCCAACCTCATGAGCACGCTGGCTCACGGTCTGCTGATGGTGGTGCGGCTGGGCTCCACGACCATCGAGGTGGTGACCCGGGCCATCGGTTCACTGTGCCAGAACAATATTCTCGGCATCGTCGTGAACTGCGCTCAAAAGAGCGAGCTGTACAGCAAGTACACTTACTACCACTCCTACTACTACTCGAAGAACGAGTAGCCGCCCGCCGCCGCACCGCCGCTGTGCTAGGATGAGCCTTTTTGATGCCCACCGCATTGCTCGCGGAGAATCGCCGCCCCGGCCTGGCCGCATTTTTGTTCCGGCTGTGGGCCGGTCTGGAATGCGGGGTCGCCGGCGGCGTGCTGATTCTCGTGTGGTTCGCGCTCCACGCCCTGGCGCGCCGGGAGCCGTGGTGGTCCAAGTTCAACGTCGCCGGCGGATGGTTCTATGGCTCGCAGATCTACCACAGCGGATTGAGCCGCACCACGCTGGCCGGGGGCGCGGCGCTGCTGTTGTTTTACTGCCTGGCCGGCGCCCTGTTCGGCCTGCTGGCCGATCCTTCCTCCGGCCGGCGGACGCTTGCCCGGGCGCTGCTGTATGTCGGCCTGCTGCACGGGTTTGCATCTTATTTTTTGTGGCCCTCCATGGGCCTGTTTGCGGCGCTGTGGTTCCCTTGGGGCGTGACCCTTCCGGCGGACCTCATTCTGCTGCTGGCGCTCTCGCGTTTTACCCTCTTTCATGGGCAGTTGAAGGACGCCGGCGACGCCCTGGCGCAGCCGCTGCCCAGCCCGGCGCGCGCCGCCGAACCGGCCGCAACTGTGCCCCCAACGCCCGTCGCGGATGCTCCCTCTCCCGGCCCCTCACCCGAAAATGACCCGCGGCCCTGAGACCGTCGATTGTTCTGCGGTGCGCCGATCCGGTAGAATGAACGCTTTGAGCCAGAAGGACCGGGGGACATTCCTTGCAACGGCCTTCGGGCCGGCCACGTCTCTTCGAAGGCACACCTTAGAAAGGATCTGCTCTGCAACCGATGACCCTCAGGCTCAGAGGCCTGGCTGCTCTCTTCATCTGCCTTCCCGTCATCTTCTTCGCCAGTGCAGCGTTGGGTAGCGGCGCAGCGCTGCAGTCCCAGCCCGCGCCTCAGCCCCAGTCTCCCCCGGCGCCGAAGACGCCCAATCCGTTCGAAACGGTGCCCACCCAGGACACCACCCAGCCGCCGGCTAACCAGCCGCCCGCCGATCAGACCAAGCCGCCCAACCCCTTCCAGACCGTGCCCCAGGGCACGCAACAGGCCAAGCCCGCGCCGGCTCCCGAGGCCGCAAAACCGGAGCAGCCCGCCGTGGCATTCTCCGATGTCGTCGAGTCGATCGAGTTCCGCGGCGCGCGCCGCGTGCCCCAGGACACCCTGCGCACCCTGATCATCGTCAAGAAGGGCGACGCTCTGGACGAGGACGTGCTGCACCGCGACTTCTTGTCCCTGTGGAACACCGGACGGTTCGACGACATTATTTTGGAGCGCGAAAAGGGCAAATCGGGCTGGATCGTCCGCTACAACCTGACCGAGCGGCGCGTGGTCCGCTCCATCAAGTACGAAGGCAACAAATCCATCAGCGTCTCCGATATTCTCGACCGCTTCAAGGAGCGCCACGTCGGGCTCTCCGTCGAGCAGCAGTTCGAACAGAGCCGCGTGGCGCGCGCGGTCCAGGTGCTCAAGGAGTTCGAGTCCGAACACGGCCGCCAGTTCGCCACCGTGACCCCGCAGATCCGCCAGATCCCGCCCACGTCGGTCGAAATCGTCTTCAAGATCGACGAGGGCGTCAAGGTCAAGGTCGGCAAGATCGAGATCGTCGGCAACAAGGAATTCGGCCAGCGCGCCATCGTCCGCGTGATGAAGAACTCCAAGCCCGGCGGCATCCCCCACTCCATTTTCTTCGAGAGTCTGTGGGCCAGCACCTACGATGCCAGCAAGCTGGATGAGGATATGGAGCGCATCCGCCAGTTCTACATGGACCACGGTTACTTCACCGAGCATGCCGTCGATCACTCGGTCACGATTCGCGACACCGGCGGGAAGGGGATGGGCATTCCGCTGATCCGTCCCAACAAGCAGGGCAAGGTCGCCGACATCACGGTGACCCTCGAGGAGGGCGTGGAATACCGCCTCGGCAAGATCAATTTCGTGGGCGTGAAACTCTTCCGCACCCCGGAGACGCTCATGCGCCCGCTGTTCGGCATGGCCGCCGGAGACGTCTTCTCCACCGAAAAGCTGCAGAAGGGCTTCAAGAACCTGGAAAAGCTCTACGGTTCGTTCGGCTACATCGATGCCGTGCCCGAGCCCGACTTCGATCCCCACGAGACCGAGGGCAAGATGGACCTCACCATCAACGTCGACGAGGGCAAGCAGTTCTTCGTCCGGCGCATCGATTTCAGCGGCAACAACACCACGCGCGACAAGGTGATCCGCCGCGAGATCATGATCGACGAGGGCGACATCTACAACACCCGGCTGTGGGAGCTCAGCATCCTGCGCCTCAATCAGCTCGGCTACTTCGAAGCGTTGAAGGCCGATGAGGCCGCCACCATCACCCGCGACACCAAGAACGATACTGTCGACCTTCTTCTCAAGGTGAAGGAGCGCGGCAAGAACTCCATCACCCTCAACGGCGGCGTCTCCGAAATCGCCGGCACGTTCATCGGCGCCGGCTACGCCACCAACAACTTCCTCGGCATGGGCGAGACCCTCAGCCTCAACTCGCAGTTGGGTACCACGACCCGCAGTGTCACCTTCGGTTTTACCGAGCCTTACGTGATGGATCGCCCGTTGAATGCCGGCTTCACGGTTTTCCTCCAGCATTTCGACTACGACCAGGCGCGCGAGGCTTCGATTCTGTCCGGTGAAAATCTGATCCCGCTGTACAACGCTCTCGGGTCGCAGAACCTGCTCAACTACGTGACCAACAGTTATGGCTTTACGACCTTCGCCAGCTACCCGCTGCGGCGCAGTTTCGCCCGCTTCGGATTGACCTACAGCTTCGATCACTCGAGGATCGAGCCGCTGACCACGGCGGCATCGACCTATTTCGACTATTCGAGCTTCATGAACCTGAGTGGTCCGAACCAGTTGAGCGGCATCATTACCAGCAAGATCACGCCCTCCTACACCTACAACACCATCGACCATCCGATTACGCCCACCCACGGGCAGCAACTGTTCATTGGACTCGGCTTCTCGGGAGGCCCCCTCGGCGGCAACGTGAAGGAGCTCTCGCCGACCGTCACCTACACCCGCTGGTTCCACGGGTTGAAGCCCGGCCAGACCTTCGGTTTCCGTATTCTTTCGCGCACGCTGATCGGCTATGGCGGCGGCGCGCCCCCGCCGTTTGCGCGCATCTTTATGGGTGGCGAACAGGATGTCCGCGGCTTCGACACATGGAGCATCGGTCCCTTGGCCTATATCCCCAGCACCACCACCGTGAATGTGCTCAACCAGGACGGTTCGGCGCGCCTGCAGAAGTCCATCGTGAACGGCGTGGAGGAGATGACGAGTGTCACCATGCCCGTCCCGTTCTACCAGATCGTCTTCCCCGGCGGCGACACTCAGGGTGTGGCCAATATGGAGTACCGTTTCAAAATCTTCGGGCCGCTGACTTTGGCCGCCTTCATGGATGCCGGCGTCAACCGCGTCACTTTCCGCGATAAGCTCAAGCTCAACCCGGACCGCATCACTGATCTCAACGGGGAGTTTCCCAGCGCCGCCTTCGAGAACCAGACCGTGCTCGTGCCGGGCTCGCAAAAGCCGCGCGTCTCCACCGGTTTGGAGTTGCAGATCATGATGCCGGTCGTCAACGCGCCCTTCCGCGTATACTATGCCCGTAACCTGTCGTATCTGCAAACGACTCTCATGGCCCCGGTTGCGGTCGACCCGGCGATGTTCCCCAACCAGGCCACTTACGTGAACGCCAGGCAGACCATCGGCACTGCCATCCCGTTCGAGGAGCGCCACGACATGTTCCGCTTCACCATCAGCCGGACTTTCTAGACCCTAGCAGGAAACTCGTGCCGTGCTACCATTTGAATGATCCCAGGAGTCTGAAAACGTGATTATGAAGTGCGTCCCGTTGACCATGGCCGTCATGGCACTGGGCTTTGTCGCCCCCTCCGCGCCGGCCCAAACGCCATCCAAAGTCGGAATTATCAATATGCAGGGCGCCATGCTCGCCACCAAGGACGGCGAGAAGGCCCGTGACGCCATCCGCGCCAAATTCGAACCCAAGGCCAAGGATCTCGAAGGTCGCATGGCCGAAATCACCCGCCTGCAGGACCAGTTCAACAAAGGCGCCAATACGATGTCGGCCGAAGCGCGCGAGAAGCTCAGCCGCGACATCGACGACAAGAAGAAGAAGTACCAGTGGGACTCGGAAGACCTGCAGAACGAGGTCCAGCAGGAAGAGCAGAAGATGGTCAACGAGATCGGCCAGCGCATGGTCGCCATCGTGGACGAATATTCCAAGGCCAATACGCTGGCCATCGTGTTCGACGTCTCCGGCCAGCAGAGCCCGGTGCTGTGGGCCGCCACCGGCGTCGACATCACCACCCAGATCGTGGAAGGGTACGACAAGAAGTACGGCGGCGCTGCCGCCGGTCCGGCCACCCTGCCGGCCAAGCCCACTACGCCGGCCGCCAAGCCGCCGGCCACCAGGCCGGCTGCCCCGGCCACTGCACCGAAGAATTAGACCTGTCTCGGAATAAGTGTAGCCCGTCGCGTCCGGCCGCAATGAGGCCGCTCCCGGACGGGGACACCGAGGCCCGCGGCGCTTGATCGACAGCCTCTGAACCCGGATGTTTCACCACGATCACAGCGAGGCGCGATGAGAGGGCCCCAACATCAAGCAAAGCCACGAGGCGCGCGACGGGCGCCGCCCGCAGGCGTACTTGACAGTACGTCGAGGACGGGGGGCGCCCTCTGGGCCGAGCGCAACGCAGTAGATGCGGCCCTATCGCGCGCCGCAGCCGATTGTTGGTGAAACATCCGGGTTAACGTCGCGCCGAGGGAACCCAAGCGTGCCGCCGCGGCACGCGCAGAGTGTCCCCTCCGGCCGCCCAACCCGCGCCGGCCGAGTTCACAGAAACTGTGAATCTGCTCTAGCAACCCTGAGCGCAGGCCCGCGCGATTCGGCCTCCGGTCGCGGCTGCCGTCAGGCCAGCGGAACGGAGCGGAGCCCTGATGCAATAGCGTGAAAATGGACGATTAGGTGCGGCAAAACACCCAAGATTGGGTGTCTGGACATTTTGTGGAAGTTTCCAACAGGTACTCCGCCGTAGCGCCCCAGCTCACTCGCAACCTCATCAAAAATAAACAGTTATTCCCCGTTCGACCTCCTGGATTGGCAGCCCTTGAAGCCGCGCTGCGCTGGCAAGCGAGTTGCATTGGCGCGAGGAGTATCCAAATCGTGCTGCCCCGGACTGGCGCTGGACCCAGCCCTGGAGCGAAGTGGGAGGTGCCACCTTGGCCTCGCGCCCTGCTTCGACCTACGATCTCCTCCGCGCGCACGGCGTTGATCGTCGATCCTTCCTCAAATTCTGCACAGCCACCGCGGCGGCCCTGGGACTGGACGCGTCCCTGGTGCCCCAGGTGGTCTCGGCGATGGAGAACAAACCCCGCATTCCGGTCATCTGGCTCCACGGGCTGGAGTGCACCTGCTGCAGCGAGTCGTTCATCCGCTCCTCGCACCCCATCGCCGAGGACATCGTGCTCAACATGATCTCCCTCGACTACGACGACACGCTGCAGGCGGCGGCCGGCTTCCAGGTCGAGGAGATCCGCAAGCGCATCATGAAGGAGTATCCCGGCAAATACCTGCTGGCCGTGGAAGGCAACGCGCCGACCAAAGACGGCGGCGTCTATTGCACGGTCGGCGGCGAGACTTTCCTCAACATCCTGAAGGAAACGGCCGAGGGGGCCAAGGCCGTCGTCGCCTGGGGTTCCTGCGCCTCCAACGGCTGCGTGCAGGCCGCCAAACCCAATCCAACCGGCGCCAAGCCGGTGCATGAGATCCTGAATCGGGCCGTGATCAACGTGCCGGGCTGTCCGCCCATCGCCGAGGTGATGACCGGCGTCCTGACCTACATCCTGACCTTCGATGCCCTGCCCGAACTCGACCGCATGGGCCGACCCAAGATGTTCTACGGGCAACGTATCCACGACAAGTGCTACCGCCGGGCCTTCTTCGACGCCGGCCAGTTCGTCGAAAGCTGGGATGACGACGGAGCGCGCAAAGGCTGGTGCCTGTACAAGATGGGGTGCCGCGGCCCGACGACTTACAACTCCTGCTCAACCTTCAAATGGAACAACGGCGTCTCCTTCCCCATCGGCTCCGGCCACGGCTGCATCGGTTGCAGTGAGTCCGGCTTCTGGGACAACGGGCCGTTCTATCAGCGGCTCTCGTCGGTCCTGGTACCGGGCATCGATGCCACGCCGGATCAGCTCGGCAAGACGTTGACCCTCCTCACCGCCGCCGGCGTTGGCGCGCACCTGGTGTCGCACTGGGCATGGCGCGCGGCCAAGTCGTTCGGCGCAGACAAGGCCCCGCCTGCCGCAGAGGCCACTCCCAAGGAAGGAGGCAAGTAAGCCATGGCCACTCGAGTCGTTGTCGATCCGGTAACGCGCATTGAAGGCCACCTGAGAGTCGAGGCCATGCTCGACGATCAGCGCAAGGTCAAGGATGCCATGTCGTCGGGCACCATGTGGCGCGGCATCGAAGTCATCCTCAAGGGCCGCGACCCGCGCGACGCCTGGGCCTTCTGCGAGCGCATCTGCGGCGTCTGCACCACGGTCCACGCCCTGGCCAGCGTCCGCGCGGTGGAAAATGCCATCGGCGTCAAAGTGCCCCAGAATGCCGACATCATCCGCAACATCATGTTCCTCACCCAGATGGTGCAGGACCACGTGATCCACTTCTACCATCTGCACGCCTTGGATTGGGTGGATATCGTCTCCACCCTGAAGGCCAGTCCCGCCGCAACCGCCGCCCTGGCGCAGAAGGTCTCGCCCTCCTGGCCCAAGTCCACCGAAGGCTACTTCCACGACGTCCAGGCGCGCCTCAAGAAGTTCGTCGATTCCGGCCAGCTCGGGCTGTTCCAGAACGCCTATTGGGGCCACCCCGCCTACAAGCTCCCGCCCGAGGCCAACCTCATGGCGGTGGCGCATTACCTCGAGGCGCTGGCCTGGCAAAAGGAGATCATCAAGATCCACACGGTCTTCGGGGGCAAGAATCCGCACCCCAACTACCTGGTCGGTGGCATGGCTTCGGCCATCGCGCTGCAAAGCGACAACGCCATCAACATGGAGCGTCTCGACCTGGTCAAGCAGCAGATCGACCGAGCCGTCGAAATCGTCGAGCAGTTATACATCCCGGACCTGCTGGCCGTGGCGTCCTTCTATCTGGACTGGGCGGCGATCGGCGGCGGTCTGGGCAACTACATGACCTACGGCGACCTGCCGCAGAACGGCATCGGCGACGTCAGCGCCTTCCGCTTCCCCCGCGGCGTGATCCTGAACAAGAACCTGGCCGAGGTCCTGCCCATCGACCATACCGACGCCAGCCAGATCCAGGAAGAGATCTCCCACTCCTGGTATTCCTATCCCGCGGGCGAGTCTTCCCTGCATCCCTGGGATGGAGTCACCGAACCGAACTACACTGGTCCCAAGCCGCCCTACAAGGAGCTGGACGAGACCAAGGCCTACTCCTGGCTCAAGGCCCCGCGCTGGAAGGGCAACGCCATGGAAGTCGGTCCCCTGGCCCGCATGCTGGTCGGCTATGCCAGCGGCAAGCCGGAATTCAAGGAAGTGGTCAACGAGGCGCTCGGCCGTTTGAAGGCCCCGCCCGCCGCGCTCTTCTCGACCCTCGGCCGGACCGCCGCGCGCGGCCTGGAAACGAAGCTCGCCGTCCACTGGCTGGGCCAGGAATACGACCGTCTGATCGCCAACCTGAAGGCCGGCGATAGCATCACGGCCGACACCAGTCACTGGGATCCGTCCACGTGGCCGAAGGACTGCAAGGGCTACGGTTTCACCGAAGCCCCGCGCGGCGCGCTGGCCCATTGGATCCACATCCAGGACGGCAAAATCGCCAATTACCAATGCATCGTCCCCTCCACCTGGAATGCCTCGCCGCGGGATGCCAAGGGCCAGCACGGAGCCTATGAATCTGCGTTGCTGGGCACGCCGCTAGCCGATCCGCAGCGCCCGTTGGAGATTCTCCGCACGATCCACTCCTTCGACCCCTGCCTGGCCTGCGCCTCGCACGTCTTCGGACCAAACGGCGAGAAGCTCGCCGAGGTGGTGGTGCGCTAGGAGGCCCCATGGCAACCGCTTACGAGCCACTCGATCTCAAGCCCTCCGAAGCCAAGTACGGGCGGCGCTACGTGTGGCAATTGCCGGTGCGCATCAGCCACTGGGTGAACGTCCTTTGTATCCCCACGCTGTTCGCCACCGGCCTCTACATCGCCAACCCGCAGCTTTCGCCGAATGGAGAAGCCTACAAGCATTTCTTCATGGGGCGAGCCAGGGAAATCCACTTCCTGGCCGGCTACCTGCTGCTGTTCAGCTTCATCCTGCGCGTCTACTGGTTCTATATGGGCAACAACTACGCCCGCTCCGGCTTCCCTTTCGTCTGGCGCAAGGCCTGGTGGGCCGACTTGCGGTCGCAAGCGCTGCAGTACCTGCGCCTCGACCGCGGCCACGTCCACCTGGGGCACAATGCCCTGGCCGGGGCGTCCTACACCTTTTTCGTCATTTTCCTGGGATGGGTGCAGATCATCACCGGCCTGGCCCTCTACTCGGAGGACAACCCCGGCGGATTCTGGGACAAGCTCCTCGGCTGGGTGATCCCGCTGCTGGGCGGCTCCTACCAGACGCGCATCTGGCATCACACCTGCGCCTGGAGCTTCGTCGTTTTCCTGATCCTGCATCTGTACATCGTCCTGTACGATTCGGCGCAGTTTAAGAACGGTCTGATCACCTCCATCATCTCGGGATACAAATTCTACGAGCGCGGTGATCTCGACAATGACAAGTGGCTCTCCTGAGCTATGTCCGGCCCGGGCGCCGATCCTGGTGCTCGGGCTGGGCAACCTGCTGCTCGGCGACGACGCCTGCGGCCTGCGGCTCCTGGAGGCGCTCTCCAGCGAGACCCCGGACCCGCGCGTGGAATTCCTCGACGGCGGCACCATGGGGCTGTCGCTGCTGGGGCGCCTGGAGGAACGCTCGTGCATCCTGATCCTCGACGCCGTCGGCCTGGGTGCGGCTCCGGGGACCGTTCACGTGCTCCGCGAGCCCGAATTGGCGGCCTTACGAGCGCCGCGCGCCGCGACTGCCCATGCGGCTAACGCCCTCGAATTGCTGGAGGCGATGCTGCTCTTGAACGGGGCCCTCCCCCGGATCGCCGTCGTGGGGATCGAGCCGCAGTTCGTCCGCACTGGCGCGGCGCTTTCCCCCGCCGTCGAGCGCGCTATCCCTCAGGCTCTCGAACGCACGCGACAGATCCTGCACGACCTGCTCTGAACCAAGGCCCCTTCCTGCCGCCATCGTAAGCCCGGGCGGCCTCTCGCGTCGGCGCGCAGCGGGTCCACAGGTTCTGGCTCGCGGCATCAGTCTCGTTCTTTGCAGCGATCAGCGGCGCCAGCCGCAACTTCTCAGCTGGTTCCGGCGTGAATTGCCGATCCTCGTTCTGATCGACGCCGATGCCGTTTTGCTGCTCGCCGCCCAGCTGCCGCTGAAAACCGGCCTAACGTTAAAATTGCTGAATTTTGCGTCAGTTTGGCGCTAGAGCCCAATTCCGGCGTACGGCGCAGCAAATGAGAATCCTGGACCTAACTGCCGACCATATATTGAGTTCGCGCCTGTCCGCGATTGGACGATCTTTCTGAATGGTTCAACGGGGTTGCCTGCGCCTGCCGGGAAGCCCCGCAGCGTGGTCAAAATGCGCCGCTGGCCGAGGACACGCCATGCGATATTCAGATATGATTATCTTGTCAGCTTAGAGCGCAAATCGGAGGCGATTGATGACTGCGCCCGCACCGGCCCACACTCTCCTCAAGCCCGACGAGCAGGATTTCCTTGATGGTCTGATCCGCAAGCACCACGGCCGCCCGGGCATGCTGCTGGCCATCCTGGAGGCGGTTCAGGAGAAGCACCCCAACCACTACCTCCCGCCGGAGGTGCTCGAATACCTGGCCGCGCGCACCGGGATCCCGGGCTCGCAGATCTGCAGCGTGGCGACCTTTTACGCACTCTTCAACCTGCGCCCGCAGGGCGAACACTCGGTGTGCATCTGCCGCGGCACGGCCTGCCATACGCGCGGCTCCCGCACGCTGCTGGAGCGCGTCAAGCTGCAGCTCGGGCTGCGCGACGGGGACGACGAGGGCAGCGCCGACAAAGTCACCGCCACCACCGCCGACCGCAAGTTCACGCTGCGCACCGTGGCCTGCTTCGGCCAGTGCGCCCTGGCGCCGGTGGTCGAGGTGGACCACAACATCCTGGGCCACGTCAACGAGCGCGCGTTGCATCGTGAAATCGATGCCTTGAGGGAGAACCGCAATGAGGCGAATTGACGACCTGAGCAGCTTCCACGCCGCCCGCGAGGCCGGGCTGGCCAAACTGCTGCCGCCCGTGCCGCGCATCGCCGTCGGTATGGGCACCTGCGGCACGGGCAACGGCGCCGAGGCTGTATATCACGCTTTTTCGGACCAGATTTCAGGCCGCGGACTGGGCTACCGGCTGGTCCGCACCGGCTGCTTCGGCGCCTGCTCGGAAGAGCCGCTGGTGAATGTCCGCCTGCCCGGCAAGCCGCTGGTGATGCTGCACCGCGTCCAGGCCAGCGACGTCACGGCCATCCTCGACGACCTGGCCGCCGGCCGCGTACCGGCCGAGCTGGCCCTGTGCAAGATCGAGGATTGGGACCACATTACCGCGCACGTCAACTACGGCTGCGATTACCGCGACATCCCGTTGTGGAACGAAGTGCCCTTCTTCCACGGCCAGAAGAAGCTGGTCCTGCGCCACTGCGGCCTCATCAGTCCCCAGGACATCGAGGAGTACATCGCCGTCGGCGGTTACGAAGGCCTCTATAAGGTCCTCATCGACGGCGATCCGGAAAAGGTCAACGACCAGGTCAAGCTGGCCAAGCTGCGCGGCCGCGGCGGCGCCGGCTACCAGACCGGGCTCAAGTGGGAGATGCTGCGCAAGGCGCCCGCGGGGCAGAAGTACCTCATCTGCAACGCCGACGAGGGCGACCCCGGCGCTTACATGAACCGCAATGAGATCGAAAGCGACCCCCACAGCCTGATTGAGGGCATGCTCATCGGCGGTTTCGTCACCGGCGCCACGGAAGGCATCCTCTACGTCCGCGCCGAATACCCGCTGGCCGTGCACCGGCTGCAGCAGGCCATCGAAGAGGCCGAATCCTGCGGTCTGTTGGGCGACAAAATCCTGGGCCGCAATTTCAGCTTCCGCCTGAGCCTGGTGGAAGGCGCCGGCGCCTTCGTTTGCGGCGAGGAGACAGCGCTCATCCGTTCCCTCGAAGGCCAGGCCGGACGGCCGACGCCACGGCCGCCCTACCCGGCCCAAAGGGGCCTCTACGGCAAGCCGACCAACATCAACAACGTCGAAACCTGGTACAACATCGCGCCCATCGTGATTCGCGGCGCTAACTGGTTCCAGGAAACCGGCAGCCCCAAGAGCCCCGGCACCAAGGTGTTCTCATTGGTCGGCAAGGTGCAGCGCACCGGCCTCGTCGAAATGCCGCTCGGCACACCGCTCAAGACCTTCGTCTACGACGTGGGCGGCGGCGTCGCCAACGGCCGCACCGTGCGCTCCGTCCAGACCGGCGGTCCATCCGGCGGCTGCATCCCGCAGGAGATGTTCGACACGCCCGTAGACTACGAGACCCTGGCGCAGCTCGGCTCCATCATGGGCTCCGGCGGCATGGTGGTGATGGACGAAGACAACTGCATGGTCGACGTGGCGCGCTACTTCGTCGAATTCACCCATTCGGAGTCGTGCGGCAAGTGCGTCCCCTGTCGCGCCGGCCTCGACCAGGCCCTGACCATCCTCAACAAGTTCACCACCGGCCACGCTACTGAAGGCGACCTGGCCACGCTCGACGAGCTCAGCCGCATGATCCGCGACATGTCGCTGTGCGGCCTGGGCCAGACCGCGCCCAACCCGGTGCTGACCACCCTGCGCCACTTCCGCAGCGAGTTCGAGGACCATCTGCGCGCCCACCGCTGCCGCGCCGGCGTGTGCGAGGAGCTGGCCCTCAGCCCGTGCGAAAACTCCTGCCCGCTGCACATGAACATCCCGCGCTTCCTCGAGTTGCTCAAGGAAGACAAGCTCGAGGACGCCTTCCTCAGCGTGATCCTCGACAATCCGCTGCCCGCGTCCACCGGCCGCGTCTGCCAGCACCCCTGCGACAACCGCTGCCGCCGGGTGGGCATCGACGCCGCCGTCAACATGCGCGACGTCCATCGCTTCATCGCCGATTCGGCCTTCGCCGACGACGCCCTCTACCAGCGCGCCATCGGCCGCCTGCTGGCCTGTCGCAAGCCGCACACGGGCAAGCGTGTGGCCGTGGTCGGCGCCGGGCCGACCGGTCTGGCCTGCGCCTACTACCTGGCCCTGCTCGGTCATGAGGCCGTGGTGTACGAATCCAACGCCCTGGCCGGCGGCATGCTGCGCTATGCCCTGCCCGACTACCGGCTGCCCAAGGCCGCGCTCGACCGGGAGATCGGCATCATTGAAGCCGCCGGCGTGAAGTTCGTCTTCAATACCGTGGTCGGTAAGGACGTCACGCTGAACGACCTGGCCGGCGATTATGACGCCGTCTTCCTCTCCATCGGCACCTGGAAGGAGTCCTGGGTGTACCTGCCCGGCACGGAACTGGCTGGTGTCCTGCCGGCCCTCCCGTTCCTGGAGGCCGTGTCCAAAAAACACGAGGTTGCCATTGGCCGCAAGGTAACTGTCATCGGCGGCGGCAACGCGGCCATCGATTCGGCCCGCACGGCGCTCCGCCTGGGCGCCGATGTCACCATCCTTTACCGCCGCGAGCGCAAGGATATGCCGGCCATCCCCGAGGAAACCGAAGCCGCCGAGGCCGAAGGCGCGAAGATCGTCTTCCTGGCCGCGCCGCACCGCATCCTCGGCAATGCCGAGGGCCGGGTCAAGGCCATCGAGACCGTCAAGACCCGCTTGGGTGAGTACGACGCCTCCGGCCGCCGACGGCCCGTGCCGACCGAGGAGGTCCAACGCTTCGAGTGCGACACCGTCGTTCTGGCGGTCGGCGAATCGGTCGATCTGGATTTCGTCAAGGCCAGCGGGCTCAAGCTGCAGGAGAGTGGGACCATGCTCGAGGTCGACCGCTATTCCCTCGAGACCAGCCGTAAGAACTTCTACGCCGGTGGCGACCTGATCACCGGCGCCTCCAATGTCTCCAACGCCATGGGCTACGGCAAAAAGGCCGCGCGCAACATCGATCAGCGCCTGACCGGCGAGCGCCGCTGGCAGCAGCTCTGGCCGGAGTTCGACTACACCCAGGTCCCGCCGGCCCATCCCAGTGAGAGCCCCCGCCACCACGTCCGCGAAACGGATGCGGCCCGCCGCCGGCGGTCCTTCGACGAGGCGACCCTCGGATTGACCCCTGTGGAGGCGATGGAGGAGACCTGCCGCTGCCTGCGCTGCGACGTCCGAAACGGCGATTAGGCCCGCAGGCGAACGATGAGGATCACGGAGACAACGCCATGGCAAATATGATCTCGCTGCGCATCGATGGCGAACTGGTGCGCGTGGAACAGGGACACACCATCTTCGAGGCGGCCGAGTCGTCCGGCAAGCCGATCCCCGGCCTGTGCCAGATGAAAGGCCTCTCGCCGGTAGGCGCCTGCCGGCTGTGCGCCGTGGAGGTGGCCGGCGTCAACCGCCTGCTCCCCTCCTGCACCACGCCCGCCCAGGACGGCATGTCCGTGATGACCCAGTCGCCGCGGCTCAAATCCTATCGCCGCATGGTCGTCGAGCTGCTCCTGGCGGCGCGCAACCACATCTGCGCCGTGTGCGTCTCCAACAACCACTGCGAGCTGCAGGCGCTGGCCCAGAAGCTGGGCGTCACCCACGTCCGCTACGCCTACCGCTACCGGCCGTTCCCCGTGGACACGACGCACCCGCGCTTCGTGCTCGACCATAACCGCTGCATCCTGTGCGCGCGCTGCATCCGCGTCTGCGCCGAAATCGAGGGCGCCCACGTGTGGGACATGATGTCGCGCGGCGTGGCCTCGCGCCTGGTTTGTGAACTGAACAAACCGTGGGGCCAGGCCAGCTCGTGCACCAGTTGCGGCAAGTGCGTCCAGGTCTGTCCCACCGGAGCGCTGGCTGAAAAGGGTTGCGCCGTGGAGGAGATGGTCAAACGCGGCCAGTCGGTCAGCCGGCTGGCTGAAACGCGGGGAGGTGCGCTGTGAGCGCGACGACGGCAACCAAGGCCCGGGTGGCGACGGCCTGGCTGGACGGCTGCTCCGGCTGCCATATGTCCCTGCTCGACATCGACGAGGCGCTGGCCGTCATCGCCGGCCGCATCGAGCTGGTTTTCAGTCCCCTGGTCGACGCCCAGGAGTTCCCTGACAACGTCGACGTGACCCTGGTGGAAGGCGCCGTCAGCAGCCAGGACGATCTGCGGCTGTTGCAGACCATCCGCCAGCGCACCCGGGTTTTGGTCGCGCTCGGCGACTGCGCCGTGACCGGCAACGTGCCCTCCATGCGCAATAACATCCCCGTCAAGAAGCTGCTCGAGAGCATCTACATCGGCGCCGTCACAACCGCTCCGGGTGTTCCCAAAAGCGGTGTCCCGGCGCTGCTGCGGCATGCCGGCCCGCTGCACGAGAGCGTGCGCGTGGACCTCCATGTCCCCGGCTGCCCGCCCAAGCCGGCCGCCATCGCCTATGTGCTCACCGAGCTGCTGGATGGCCGCAAGATCGACCTGCTGGACAAGGTCAAGTTCGGATAGAGAGGGAAGCCATGGCGCAACGCATCGTCATTCCGCACGTCTCCCGCATCGAGGGCCACGCCAAAATCGCCATCCACCTGAATGACTCGGGCGAGGTCGATTCGGCGCAGCTCCACGTCACCCAGGTGCGCGGCTTCGAGCGTTTCACCGAGGGCCGACCGTACTACGAGATGCCCTCCATCACGGCCCGCATCTGCGGCATCTGCCCGGTCAGCCATCTGCTCGCCAGCTCCAAGGCCTGCGACGCCATCATGGCCGTGCGCATCCCGCCCCCCGCCAAGCTGCTGCGCGAGCTGCTCCACTGCGCGCAGTTCGTCCAGTCCCACGCCCTCAGCTTCTTCCATCTCTCGGCGCCCGATCTGCTGCTCGGCATGGACAGCGACCCGGCCCAGCGCAACATCCTCGGCGTCCTCGAACAGCATCCCGAGCTGGCCCGCGACGGCATCGCCTTGCGCAAATTCGGCCAGATGGCGATCGAGCGGCTGGCCGGAGAACGCGTCCACCCCGCCTGGGTGGTCCCCGGCGGCGTGCATGCCCCGCTCAAGGTCGAGCACCGCGACGCCATTCTGGGCGAGCTGCCCATCGCGCGTTCCATCGTGCGCCGCACCCTGCAGATGTTCAAGGGCGTTCTCGACAAATTCGAAGCCGAGATCGACAGCTTCGACAATGAGCCCACGGCCTATGCCGGCCTGGTCACCAGGGATGGCTCCATGAACTGGTACGACGGCGCCGTCTCCTTTGTCGATGAGCATGGCGCGCCGCTCGCCAGCTTCGACGATCCGGCCGAATACTCCGACTACATCGGCGAGGCCGCGGTGCCCTTCTCCTATCTGAAGGCGCCTTATTTCCTCCCCCGCGGCTACCCGGCGGGCATCTACCGCGTCGGCCCCCTGGCGCGCCTCAACGTCGCCCAGAAGTGCGGCACGCCCCTGGCCGACGCCGAACTGGCCGAGTACCGCCAGCGCGCCGGCCATCCCGCCCAGAGCGCCTTCTTCTTCCACTACGCCCGGCTGGTGGAGGCGCTACGCGGCGTCGAGAAGATGGAACTGCTGCTCCAGCATCCCGACATCCTCTCCCCGCGCATCCGGGCCCGCGCTCAGGTGAACTCCCTCGAGGGCGTGGGCATCATCGAAGCCCCGCGCGGCCTGCTGATCCACCATTACCAGGTCAACGATGCCGGCTCCATCACCAAGGCCAACCTGATCGTCGCCACCGGCCACAACAACCTGGCCATGAACCACGCCGTCGAACAGGTAGCGAAGCGCTTCGTCAAGGGGACGCACATCGAGGAGGGGATGCTCAACCGCGTCTCGGCCGTCGTCCGCGCCTTCGACCCGTGCCTCAGTTGCTCCACCCACGCCCTTGGGGCGCCCGCTCTGCAACTCGAGCTCTACTCGCCCCAGGGCCAGCTTCTCGACACGCTGGCGAACTGAGTCCTCGGCCCCACTCCCGCCCTTCGTCCCCGGCCCGTCCCGCCGGCCAGTGACACCCGCGCGCCGCCCGCCTCGGGCGCCAGGACCTTTCGCATCCGACGGGCGCAACCCCAAAGAAAAGGGGCGGTCCCAGCCGGACCGCCCCTTCGCGCGGAATATTGCTCAGACCCCGATTATAAGTAGAACTACGCCGCCACCAGAATTATGCG
>JBKQPG010000055.1:0-15549 GCA_052145115.1 Bryobacteraceae bacterium | reverse complement strand
GCAGTCGCCCTCCGGGCTCCTTGCACGGCAGCCAGTGATTAGCCAAGATCAGGAAGAAGTGTAACCCATGTGGTTAGCAACAACTGTTACCCATGTGCCGGATCGTACAACGCCTCGGTGTCGCCCTCGGCAGTGGCGGAAGTGGTCGTGATTGAGGGGCGGGTGGGCCTCGGCGTCCCCCGCGCAAGGGCGGTCGCGGCGCGGTCGCAACGGGCCACCGCTCTCTCGAAAGTCGCCCCAAGAGCCGGGCCGGGCGGCCCGGCGCAGGCGTGGCCGCCTGCCCCACCACGCCACCTGCCCCACCACGCCACCTGCCCCACCACGCCGCCGGCCCCACCACACCGCCGGCCCCACCACGCCGCCGGCCCCACCACGCCACCGCTCCACCACGCCGCCTGCCCCACTGCACGCCACCGCTCCCTGTGGCCGCGGCTCTGAAACGTGGTCATTCAATCGCAATGGGTTGTCGGACCACGCGAGTGTGGCGGCGGCTCGCAGGATGCCTTTTTCAGCAGCCTGCTACGCGCCCGTTGAGCGGATGCGCGGGAAATACATCCACACGTGGCCGCCGTTGTCGTCCTCGCCGAAGATGATTTCCCCGTCGCGGCCGGTGACCGCGTCGCCGAAGACATAGCCGTAGCGCCGCCGCTCGATCACCGAAACCGCCACGCCCAGGTTGGCGATCTGCCGCGTGGCTGGATCGTAGCAGAACATTTTGGCCATCTCGTCGCCGCAGAATCCGAAAACGCGGCCGTCGAAGGTCACGCCCAGCGGGCCAACCGGCGTCAGGGGCGTGCGCCCCAGCGGCGGGCTGAAGCCATGGCTTTGGTCGAACGAAAAGAGATTGCCGTGCGCATCGGCAGTGTACAGCAGGCTGTCCCCGTGGTTTGTGGACCACATGAGCGCATGGTCACCGAAACCGTCCGGCAGCTTCACGGCCCGACGTTCCAAGGAGTGCGACGCGGCGTCAAAGCGCCACAGCGAATCGCCATCGTCGCGTCCGTATACGCCGTGCGCACCTGCGGCGAGCCTGCCGCTGCCCGGTGCTTCCGCCAGGACGCGCGCCTTCGGCGACGCGGGATCCATGGTGAAGATGTGGCGCGAGGTGATGCCCACAATCGTGTTGCGCGATGCGTCCATGACGGCATGGACGACCGGTTCGCCGGGGATGCATTCGCCGTGATCGGTCAGCTCCGGCCGTTCGAAGCCCCACTCCTGGATCAGGTCCTGGGGGGCCAGATCGAGCAGCGGAGCACTGATGGCGCGCCCGCCGCGCGGGCCGTTGACGAATGCAAAAACGCTCGAGTCGCCGCAGCACACCGCGGCGGCGTGGGTCGCGCCCGCGGGCATTCCGAGGTCGAAGACGATGCCGTTGAGCCAGTGCAGCGAGGCGACAAAAAGGTGGCTGCGGCGGCCGCTGGTGGCGCCATAGACGGTTCCGTCCGGCGCTGCCGCGAGCGCCGTGATGTGGCTCTCGTCCAGCGGGAATTGAACCGTCATGCCGGGCAGACACGTGGGGAAGGCGACCATGGTCCCCTCGCCCATGAAGGTGTGGTGGTGGACCTGGTCGAGGTAGGCCTTGATCTGGGGCGAATCGGGATCGAATCTCAGCTTGGATCTGGTTTGCATGGATGTGAACCCTCAGCCCCACATGCGGAGAGGCAGATGCGCGTTCTCGCGTTTGCGGCCGGCCGGCATCGACACTTTGAAAATGCCGCACGGGCGCGAGCCGACATGGCCGAAGAAGAGGTCGCCATTGTGATCCACGGCGCCGCGCGAGACGTAGTGCGCGAAGCCGTTGGGATGCTCGAGCCGGGTCACCTCTTCGCGCTTGAGCGTGCGCGGGTCGAGGCGCCAGACGACGCCCTCGCGTTCCTTGTGCGGCGGGGGCAGGGGATTGTGAACCGGATCGCGCCAGCGCGAGGCCACATAGTAGAGCATGCCGTCGCCGGCGAAGACGAGTCCTCCGCAGTGGTCGCGGAACATGTCGACGGGGAAAGTGAGGTCGCGATCCTGCGTCGCGGGGCCGAGGTCTTCCACCCGCGGCCAGGGGTCTTCGTTGAGCCAGATCCGCATCAGATGCGGATTGGGGCACCACGTCGAGGCGTAGACGCACTCGCGGCCGGGGGCCGGCGCGACATCGTAGAAGACGCTGTGCCAGCCGGTCTGGTAAACGGCGTGGGGCAGGGAATCGGGCGACACTTCCAGCCGGTCCGTTTCGGGCGTATAACGCACCAGGTGGCCGTAATCATTGGTGGTCCAGACGCGGTGGCGCTTATCGAGGAGGATGGCCTGCGAATTGATCGAGCCGATGCGACCGAGGTCGCGCCGCCGGCGCGTCTTCAGGTCGTAGATGAAGAAATGATCGCGCGGATAGGAGATGGCGTAGAGCAGCCCGCGCTCCTCGTCGTGCAGCAGGCAGCGGCAGCCCTCCTTGGGAATCAGCGTTTCCCACCACAACACGCGGTCGTGTTGCGTATCCCAGGCCAACAGTGCGGCGCCGCGGAACAGGCGCTGCTGGTCGTGCCACGAATACCAGGGGTTGTACACGGGCAGGTCGATGGGCGGTCCCGACAGGTGCGTGGCCATGTACATCACCTGGTCGTGCATCGAGGGGGCGAAACTATAGTGGATCTTGCACTGCGTCGCGTGGCCGGAGTCGCCGGGATCGTCGACCATCTCGGCCAGGTTGAAGAGATAGTCGAGCCCGTCCTTGTGCTCGTTGTAGCGCACCGGCTTCACGACCCCGCCGGGCACGCTCTCGGCGCAGGCCGCGGCGTAGATCCGGCCGTCGGGACCGACGGAGAGCGACCAGCAGGTATCCGAATCCGGGTGCTCAGTGAAGGGGTACCAATGGACTTTATATTGTTCGGCTGGGGGCGAGGCCGTCTCCGCCGCGGAGTCCCGAGCCGCGGCCAGGCCGGCCGAGACAACGCCCGCGCCGCGCAGGAAGTCGCGGCGATCCATCCCTTTCGGCTGCATCATAAATGGAGTCCTTCCGGGCGCTATTCTATCTACTCGCGGGGCCGCTCGCGGGGCCGGAGTGCTGTTTCTACGCCAGGTGATAAAATGGAACATCCGCCAGAGTTGAATCACCTCTCTGCGAACGAAGGATTCCGCTGAAAGGCTTGGTAATGAAACCGTCCCCATGCGGAAGGCGTCCTTCAGCCATTCACCTGGAAAACCCTGACCAGCGGGCGACAGATGACGCGCATTAGCCACATCGCGGCGACGATGATTCTATGTCTGTGCGCGGGGCGCGCGGCGTGGGCGCAACAGAGGGAGGGGGCGAAGATCAGCGTCACGCTGCTCGACCCGTCGCATCTGAGCGTGCCGGGGGCGCAACTGCAACTCAAGCTGGACGGCGGCGTCGTGGCCGCGGCGACGACCGACGAGAACGGCCATGCGGCGTTGAGTGGATTGAAGCCCGGACGGTATGCGATCAGCGTCGCGAAGGAGGGATTCCAACCGCTGATCCGGCCGGACCTGGTGCTGGAGGCGGGCGCCTCGCTGGAGGTCGAGTTGACCCTGGCGCCGCAGGCGCACAAGGAGAGCATCGAGGTGCGCGACACGGCGACCGCGGTGGAGGCCGGTTCGGCGCCTCCCAGCACGGTCCAGGCGCAGACGGCCAGGGACCTGCCCAGCCGGCCGGCCACGGTGAGCGACGCCCTGCCGTTGATCCCCGGTATCGTTCGCACGCCGGGCGGCGGATTGCAACTCTCCGGCAGCGGCGAGAATCGCAGCGCCTTGATCGTCAATTCGGCCGACGTGACCGACCCGGCGACGGGCGGGTTCGGCCTGACCGTGCCGATCGACAGCGTCGAGAGCCTGAACTTCTATCAGACGTCGTTTCTGGCCGAGTACGGACGCTTCTCGGCGGGGCTGGTTTCGGTGGAAACGCGGCGCGGCGGCGAGAAATGGAAATGGGAACTGAACGATCCCCTCCCCGACTTCAGTATTCGCAGCTGGCACCTGCGCGGATTGCGCGACGCGACTCCGCGTGTGAACCTCGAAGGACCGCTGATCCCGGGCAAGCTGTATCTCTCGGAAGGCTTCGAATACGAGGTTCGCAAAATTCTGGTTTACACTCTGCCGTATCCCTGGAACCAGAAAACAACCGCAGGCTTCAACTCGTTCCTGCAGCTCGATTGGATCCTCTCGGACAAGAATCTGCTCACGGCCACGTTTCACCTCGCCCCGCAGCGCCTGGGCTACGTGAACATGGATTATTTCAATCCGCAGCCGACCACCCCCGATGCCCGCACGCACAACTACAGCGCTACCGTCTCGGACAAGCTGACCATCTTCGGCGGCCTGTGGGACAACACGCTCTCGATGACCAAGTTCGACGCCAGCGTATGGGCCAAGGGGCCGCTCGATCTGGTGCTCCAGCCGCAGGGCGACTCGGGCAACTACTTCGCCCAGCAGGCCCGAGACGCCGAGCGCTACGGCTGGCTGTCGACGTTCTCATTCGCGCCCTGGAGCCGCTTCGGCACGCACAATTTCAAAGCCGGCGCGTACCTGGCCGAGAGTTACGACGACGGCCAGATGCATGAGCATCCAATTGACATCGCCAATGCAACAGGCGGGCTGCTGGAGAGCATCGCCTTCAGCGGCGGCTCACCCTTCTCGAATGCCGACACCGAATACGCGCTCTTCGTGCAGGACCATTGGACCCTTTCGCCGCACCTGGCGATCGACCTGGGCCTGCGCACCGAGTCGCAGGAGATCTCCGAGGCGGTCCGTTTCGCGCCCCGCGCCGGGCTGGCCTGGAACCCCTTCACGCACCTGGGCACGGTGGTGCGCGCGGGCGTCGGCGTGTATTACGACCGCGTTCCGTTGGGCGTCTACTCGTTCAGCGATTACCCCAACGAGGTGGTGAGTTATTACGACGGGAACGGCCAGATCACGGCCGGCCCGTACCTTTTTCAGAACGGGTTGGGCGAGATCATCTCGCGCCAGAAGCTCGTCGTCAAGCAGCAGACAGCGGGCAACTTCTCGCCGGGAAGCACCAACGGCGTGCTGCAGGTGGAGCAGCCCATCACGCGTTTCGTGCGCCTGAGGACGGGTTACATGCAGAGCGTATCGGGCGACCTGTTGATTCTCGATTCCACGCTCCCGAACCCCGTGACCAATACCGGGATGGTGCTGCTGTCGGGCACCGGCACGGCGCGCTACCGGCAGTACGAAGCCACGGCCCGCGTGAGGCCGGGCGAGAAGCGGGAGTTGAACTTCTCTTACGTGCGCAGCCATGCCACGGGCGACCTGAACGATTTCGCCAGCTACATCGGCAGCTTCCCCTCGCCCATCCTGCGGCCCGACCAGGTGGCAACCGCGCCCACCGATCTGCCCAATCGGTTCCTGGTCTGGGGCCGGCTGCAGCTGCCGCGCGGCTTCGGCATCGCGCCGGTGTTCGAATATCGCAGCGGCTTCCCCTACATCCTGACCAATGCCGCCCAGGGCTATGTGGGCATCCCCAACGCGACCCGCTTTCCCAACTTCCTCTCGGCGGATGCGCGCGTGTGGAGGGATTTCAAGGTCAGTCCAAAATATTCCCTGCGGTTTTCGATCAGCGGCTTCAATCTGAGCAACCACTTCAACCCCGAAGCGGTGCACTGGAACGTCGACGATCCGGCCGCGGGCCTGTTTTTCGGCGAGCGCCATCGCCGCTTCACGGCCGACTTCGACGTGATCTTCTGAAGACGTGCTAAGCCGCTTCTCCCAGGACCTGGATGAAAACCGTTCTGGCCAGCGGTCCGTCGTACTCGACGAAGTAGACCTTCTGGCGGCTGCCGCGAACGACCTTGCCGTTTTCGATGGGGAAGAAGCAATTCACTCCGCCCAGGATGCTCTTCAGGTGATCCCCGGCATTGAACCCCAGCCGCCCGTCGTAGTCCAGGTAGCGGTTGTGCCAGTAGCCGAACGTGCCCGCGGGCGGCTCCTTGGGCGCCAGGCGCTCCAGGTGCGCGAGCACGTCGCGCTCCAGGCACTCGATGCCCTCGGTCACCAGCAGCCCCGAGGAAGTGTGCGCCGTCATGGCCAGCACCAGCCCATTGTGCACGCCGCTGGCGGCCACGGCCTGTTCCACCTGGGGCGTAATATCGATCATCTCCATGCCCTGGCGGGACTGCACTTCGATGCGTTCCAGCTTGATAATCATCGCCTGCCTCCGAGCAGCCGCTCCGCGTTTTCCCGGAATATGAGATCCAAGCACGGCTCAGACAAGCCGAGCCCGCGCACGGCCGCGGCCATGTTCTTGATCTCCACGCGCGGGTAATTCGAGCCGAACACGATCTGCTTGCGCAGACTGCGCTCGAAGACCGTCAGCGGCACGGTCTGCGTCATCGCATAACGCAGGAAATCGCGCGGGTTGTCAAAATACAGCGCCGAGGTGTCGAGATGCAGGTTGGGATACTTCAGCGCCAGCGCGACTGCCTCGGTGACCCACGGCCACGCCAGGTGGGCCAGCACGATCGGCAGGTCGGGGAAATCCGCAGCCACATTTTCGAACTGCATCGGCTGGCCGTATTGCAGCCGGCTGCCCGGCTCCCAGCTCATGCCGGCGTGAAACAGGATCGGAATGCCCAGCTCGCGCGCCGCCTCGTAGAGCGGATAAAGCGTGCGGTCGTCGGCATAAAACTGCTGCATCGCCGGCGCCAGCTTGAGACCGCGCAGGCCTAGCTTGGTCACCGCCTCGCGCAGCTTCGCGGGGGCTTCCGGGTCGTGCGGATCCACGCTGGCAAAGCCCACCAGGCGCGGACTCATGGCGCACAGCTCGGCGATCTGCTCGTTGGTGTAAACCGTGGTGTTGCGGCTGCTGGTGGCGTCGATCGGCAGCAGGACTGCCTTTTCGAGACCGGCGATATCCAACTCCAGCAGGAACGATTCGAGCGGCTGAAAATTATTGCCGATATAGAACGTCTCGCGCGCCGCCCGTTCCAGTTCCGGATGCCGCGCGATCATCTCGCGCACCAGCAGCGGATGGGTGTGAAAATCAATTCCCCGTTGTAACATGCAACATTTCCTCCGCTTCGGATTCCGTGGCCTGGCTGCCCGTGCCGCCCATCGCCCGCGTGGACAACGCGCCGCAGGCGGCGGCGAAGCGCAGCGCCTCCTGCAACGGACGCCGGCGCAGCCAGGCATGCAGAAAACCGGCGTTGAACGAATCGCCCGCGCCGGTGGTGTCGACGGCCCGCACCGGGAACGCGGGCACGTGGACCGGCGCTCCATCGGCGAGCGCCAGGCAGCCCTCGCGCCCCAACTTGGCGATCACCAGCGTGCGGCCGTTCTGGAGCCGCCGCAAGCACTCGACCGGTTCGGAGGAGCCGCCGGCGCCGCGCAGCTCAACCTCGTTGGGGAAGAAGACGTCGACCTGCTCGAGCGTTTCCCGCAAGCCGCTGGCCCAGCGTTCCGTGGGGTCGAAGCCCGGGTCCAGCGAGGTGGTCATGCCGCGCCGGTGCGCCTCGGCGAACAGCGCGCGGCAGTCCTGGCGCAGGCCCTCCTGCAGGAAATAGCTCGAGATGTGCAGGTGGCCGCAGCCGTCCATCACGGCGCTGTCCATATGCGCCGCCCGGAACGCGGCGATGGCGCCCAAATAGGTGACGAACGCGCGGTCCGCGGCCGAGGTGATCGAAATCGTGATGCCGGTCTTCACGTCGGCCTCGCGCCGTACGCCGCTGATGTCGATGCCCGCCTGCTCCAGCGCCTGTACGCAGAAATCGCCCCACTGGTCCTGGCCCACCAGCGTGGCGAAGCGCACCGCATTGCCCAGCCTGGCCAGGCCGACCGCGCAGATCGCTGTGGCGCTGCCCAGCGTCAGCGTGCAGTCGTCCACGAGCACCTCCTGGCCCAGGCGCGGGAAGGCGTGGTAGTCGCGCAGGATCAGATCGGGATTGAGCTCCCCGGCAAACAGGATCTTCACGGCTTCGGTTGCTCCTTGCGGGGGTGGATCCGGAACGGGTTCACCACGCGGCTGATGGCGCCCGCGGAGGGCATGTCCGGCCGCAGCCCTTCCGCCCGGCAGCGGAAGAAGGCCAGCAACTGGCCCACCATGACGTCCAGCACGGGCACGTTGTCGTCGCCCAGTTCGGCCATGGCCGGAATCTCCAGCGCCACGTCGCCATCTGCCAGCAGTGCACCGTTGACGCCCGCGCCGACGATCAGTTTCCGTGCGCCGAGCTGCTTGCGGCCGATCTCCGCGATGACGTCTTCCTCATACGCCCGCGTCAGGGGATCGGAAGCCAGGAAGCACACCAGCAGAGTTTCCCGATCCAGGAAACACATCGGGCCGTGGCGGAAGGCGAGGTACGTCTCAGCCATGGTGGGAATGCGCCCGGCGTTCATTTCGAGCATTTTCAGGCCCGCTTCGCGCGCCGCGCCATAGCGGCAGCCGCTGGCCAGGAAGACCGCGCGGCGAAATGGAGCCCGCGCCGTCGCGGCCAGCGCGCCGGTGTGGCGCAGCAGCAACTGCCGGCCCGCGCCGGCCAGCGTCTCCGCGATCTTGGCATAGCCGGCCGGATCAGCCAGGAAGCCCAGGCCGAGCGCGGCCACGGCCATGTTGGTGAAGCTCGAGGTCATCACCAGGCTGCGGTCGTTGGTTTTCTCGTCCAGGCTGACCACCAGGACCCGCGGATCGCCACGGAAGCGCGTCGCCAACTGGCCGCGCGCATTGCACGTAATGACCAGGTGCCTGACCCGCGGCTCGGTCTCCAATAGCCACTGCACCACGCCGCCGCTCTCCGGGCTGTCGCCCGAACGCGCCAGCGAGATCAGCGTCAGCGGCCGCTCGATGGGCAGCGCCCGCCGGCCTTGCGCCAGCAGCCAGCCGCCGCCCAGCGTGCAGGCCGAGATGCCCGATGCCGCCTGCAGCGCCGGGTGCACGCATTCGCCTGCGTATTGGGAGCTCCCCGACCCGGTCAGCACGAGCGACCGGCAGTCCGCCAGGAAGCTGCGCAAACTGGGGTGCATCAGGACCAGCGTCTGCGCGGTTTCAATCCACGTCGCCGGCTGCTGGCAGATCTCGCCCAGGGTGTGGCGGAATCCGGCCGCCTCCTGCGCCTCGACCGAAAGCGCCAGCAAAGCTCGTAAGTCGGGCTGCTCCGCGGCCAGCTCCTGCATCCATTCAGAGGGTTGGTAATCGGTTTCCAAATTCGCGTCAAACTTCAAACCGGCATCCTCGCTGAACACGCAGTGTATCACCAACGCCGCACCGTCTTCCGTGTGCCTCGAACGCTGGCCCGCGCAGCGCGCGATAGGCGCAAGTTACAATGGCTATGAGTTTCCGTCGAGTGCCTTCCAGCAGCGGCGGGACTGCCCTTCGGCCGGCTGTGCTGAACGGAGTCACGGTGGCCCGCGCCCGGCGGAAGGAACCCGATCATGCCCCACACCGCTCTGCTACGCCAGGCCATCACAGGCTATTGGAACGATCCTGACCGCGTGGCGGATGCCGGGCTCGTTGTGGCCGGCGGGCTGGGCGGTCTGCCGATCCTGGTCGAGCTGCTGAGGGAGGACGCCCCGATCGAGCGCACGGAGCGGCTCGAGGCGTTGTATAAACAAGTCCTGCGCGCACTGCTGACGCGGCCGATCTCCGGGCCGGATGCGCGCCAGGTGGCGCGCTATCAGCGCCAACTGGGCTTCGTGCTGAAGTACAAATCGTACGCCATCAAGGCGGCGACGCCGTTGGGCTATTCGATCTTTTTGCAGAGCCCGGGGCAGGGCTTCAGCTTTCAGCATCATCTGGTCCACAAGCTCGAGGTGTTTCACATTCTGGCGGTCCAGCCCGGCGGATTCGTCTTCCTGTGCGACTACCAGGAGTGGCAGCAGGTGTACGAACGGCGCGCTTTCGAGAACTGGCTCGGTGGCGCGCCCAACCCGGCCTACGAGCGATTCAAGTTCGTGCCCGACCCCGGCGACGTCTTCGTGATCTCCGAACTGGGCGTGGTGCACACCGTCGTGGGCTGCGTGTTGGAGGAATACGCGACCGTCTCCACGGACATGGTGCGGCGGCTGCACGACCAGAACGAAGGCCGACTGATTCCGGCCTCATTCACGCGCGCCAATGCGGAGCGCGCGTTGCGCGCCATCGAGCCGCCGCCGCGCAATCGTCTGGTGCGCGGATTCGGGAGCCATGAAATCGAGCCCATCGATCCGGTAGCCATTCCCGGCGGCGAACAGGTCCTGCTGTGCGATTCGTTTGTCAAGGCCGCGTGTTACCGGATCAGGCCGCGCAGCGAAACCGCGCTGGCGTGCGAGGCAACCCGCGCGGTGATGCTGCGCCTGGCCAGCGGGCACGGCAGCGTCGTGCTGGCGGACAGCGACGAGCTGGGCGATGCCGCGCCGGGCGTCGAATTCGAGCGCGGCGACCTGATCCTGATTCCGCCCGGCATCCATTACGCGGTGCGCAACGAGAGCGCGGAGGAGTGCGCGTTTTCCGAGCAGTGCATCGCGCCCGAAGTGGCCCTGGTTTAATCGGGAAATTCCCTTAACAGCCGTACTCAGGACCGGCCATTGCGCTCCTCAGCGGCTCAATGGTATTGCAGCAGCGTCAGCAGCTCGCGGTCGAGCTGATGGCCGTGCCAATCCTCGTACTTCACATCGGCGCGGCCGGAATCGAGCACGCCGAACGAACCGCGGAATTCCCACAATGCCCAGCCGATGTTATAGATCTTCAGGATGTCCAAGACGTCGCAGATCCAGCGCAAGAAGATGTCGTGGGGCGTGCGGTTGAAGGCGCCCAGCTCGCCGCAGTGCACGCCGATCCCCTGTTGCACCAGCCAGCCCCACGGCTCATAGTGTTTCTCCAGCGTGTCACGGCTGATGAGGCCGCTCCCGTCGCGCTTCACGGCCGGCCACCAGGGCGTCGGGAAGTCGCTGCGCTTGTCCACCCAGCCGGCGTGGTAGTGGCTGATTTCCGCGGGCGTATAGCCATGGACGCTCTGCGCGACGCCGGTGGGCAGCATCTCATAGACGACCGTGTTGCCGACGTCGAGCCCGTCGATGAGGATGGTGCGATCGGGCGTGGTCTCGCGGATCTTGTCGGAGGCGCGCGTCATCACGCGGCGGTAGTCCTCCCTGCTCATGTAGCCGTGACGCGGCGTCGGCGCTTCGTTCACCAGGTTGAAGCTCAGCTCATTCGGGCCGATGTCCTTGTAGCGGCGCGCGAAATAGTCCCAATGGAACACGAACGCGTCCTCCGCCGGCTTGTCGCGCCACAGCACGAAGGGCTCGAGTTCAGCCCCGTTGATGCAGTAGCCGGGAGCGCGGTGAAAGTTCAGGTTGACGTGCAGGCCGTGGTTGCGGCCGAGCTCGACGATCCGGTCGATCCCGGCGAACGCGCTTTCCTTGATCTTCAGCACGTCCTTGGGGTCGGGGCGTCCCGTGGCGCGCCAGTCCGAATCGACCCAGTGCCAGTAGTCCAGCGGAATGCGCACGAAATCGAAGCCCAGGTCGGCGATCATTTTGAAGTCGTCCTCGGGGATCTGCACCGCGTCGTTCTGGTTTCGGGCCACGAAGTAATACAGAAGGTTGAAACCGCGCCAGCGTGGAAGCGCGTTTTTCGGGGCGGCGTGGAGTGCGGCGGGCGCCAGCGCTGCCGCGCCCAGGGCCGCACCCATGAAATCTCGGCGGGAAAAATGTCGGTCCATGGCTGATTCTCCGGCCACGAGCATATCGCAGTGACCGGAAGGCAGGTCCGGCCGGGGACTTCAGACTGGGCGCAACGCACCCGATGCAGCGCTGAGGACGTCGCCCGCGCGCGGCCGCCCGTCGAGCGGACCCGGGCCGCGCAATCGATTCATAATGGAAGCGGTTGGAAGCATGGGAATCGGTGTGCAGTGGACCGCTGCCTGCCTGCGCGCGGCGCGGTGTGCCGCGCTGCTGGCGGCGGTGATCTGGGCGGCCCGCGCGGACACGCCGGTGGTGTTGACCAATCCGGGCCTGGAACCGCCCTACGATGCCGTGAGTGAGAACGGCGGCGCGATCTCCGGCGCGATCGCCACTGGATGGTCCGATAACTCAGCCTGGGCCAACGCGACCATCCAGTACTCCGAAGAGACCAACAACCCGCATAGCGGAGCGGCGTGCCAGAAGATGGTCGTCAGCAGCGTGGGCAGCGGCCAGTTGCAGTTCATTCAGGGGTTCCAGCTGCAGGCCGGCAACCTGTACACCGCGACGGCCTGGTTGCGCGGCACGCCCGGCCTGCAGGCCTCGCTGGTGATTCAACAGGCCGCTTCGCCCTATGCCACGTATGTCCAGAACTCGATCCCGCTGACCGCCGATTGGCAGCAGATCACGGCCAGCGGGTACATCGGCACCACCGAAGGCGGGCTATTGATGGTCGTCCTGAACGTTCCGGGCACGCTATGGGCGGATGATTTTGCGGTGTCGTTCAGGCCCTACACGATCTCGCCCACGCCCCGGCTGGGCCCGATTCCGCGCTCGTTTTTCGGCATGCACGTGGAGAATTTTCTGCAGAGCCAAGTGCTCAACAGCGGCTTCGAGCCGCCGTACACGACGGTGGGAGTGAACAATCCGATTTCGGGCGCAGTGGCGGTGGAGTGGAACGACAATTCCTCGTGGGGCGTTCCCAATCCCACGGTGACGTACGCGGAAGAGACGGACAACCCGCACAGCGGCGTGGCCTGCCAGAAGGTGAATGTGCAAACCGTGCCCAGCGGCGACGCCGTGCAGTTTGTCCAGCCGATCACGGTGATTCCCGGCCAGACCTACACGTTCAGCGCCTGGTTACGCGGTGACGCGGGGATGCAGGTGAACCTGGTCCTGCAAGACGCCAATACCCCTTACACCCACTATGCGCAGACGACCGCCACGCTGACGGGCGACTGGCAGCAGTTCACGGCCCAGGGGCAGGTGAACGATACCGGCAGCATCCTGCTCATGTTCCAGGCGACGAGCCCGGGCACTTTCTGGGTGGATGATGTGCAATTCACCGATCCCACCGGCGAGCCGGTCTCCGGCGGCGTGCCCTGGCCCGCGGCCCGGTTCGGCACCTTGCGGTTATGGGACACGGGCACGGCGTGGACCGCGCTAGAGCCGCAGAAGGGCGTGTGGAACTGGGAACCGCTCGACATCTGGGTGGCCGCGGCCGAACAGCACGGCGGGCCGGACATTCTGCTGACGCTGGGCCAGACGCCCGGTTGGGCATCCTCCAATCCCGATGACGTCAACTACGTCGGCGCGGGCGCGCCCGCACCGCCCGCGGACAACCAGGACTGGATCGACTACGTCACCGCCGTCGCCCAGCGCTACAAAGGCCGCATCCGCTACTACGAGATCTGGAACGAACCTAACGACACCACCTACTACAGCGGCACCGTGGCCGAGCTGGCCGAGCTCACCGCCGAGGCCTACAGCGCCATCAAGGCCGTCGATCCGGGCAATACCGTGGTTTCGCCGGCGCCGTTTCAGCCGGGATACCTCAATCAACTGCTGCAGGCCGGCATGGGGTCCAATGTGGACCTGATCGCCTATCACTTCTACGAGACGCCGCCGGAGACCACCGCCGCCGCCATGGCCAACGTGCGGCTGGTGATGCAGGCCAACGGAGCGGGCGCGATCCCGCTGTGGGACAGTGAAGGCGCGTCGGGCGATTCGACCGTGCCGGAGGACCTGGCCGCGGCCTACCTGGTGCGCAAATATCTGGTCGATCTGGCCTTCGGTTCCATCCGCTTCGACTGGTACGCCTGGGGCAAGGCCACCACCTTCTGCGTGGGTACCGAAGAAAACGATCCGCAGGTGCTGACCGAGGCCGGACAGGCGTTCGGCATCCTCCTGAACTGGCTCGAAGGCGCCACGCTGACCAGCGCCTCCATCGACGCCTCCGGGACATGGCAGCTCGGGCTGAACTGGCCGTCGGGCGAGCTGGCCGGCGATCCCGTCGCGGCGCGCGGCATGCGGCGGAGCGCGCTGCTGCGGCCGGCCGGCAGCCGCGGCGTGATTGTCTGGAACCCCAGCGTGAACGTGGACTACACCATCCCTTCCACGCTGGGCTCCGTTTCGCAGTACGACATCTTCGGCCACGTCACGCCAGTCACCGGAACCAGCGTGTCGATCGGCAACTCACCGGTTTTGCTCAAGGCTGCGCCGCGGGGACCAAAGGCAGCGATGTAGCGGGTGAACCCTTCAGCCGCCCGCCAACCGTACAATCAAGGAGTGGCCCGCGGCACGGTCATTGTTCTGGGGCTGATCTTCTCGGCCGTGACGTTCGCCGGCGCTCCCGGCCTGACGATCGACTATCCGGCCGAGGGCGCTCTGTTCCCGCCCGATTTCGCGCCCCCCACTTTCTTGTGGCACGACGCTAGCGCGGCGACGGCGTGGCGCATCGAAGTCTCATTTGCTTCCGGCCCGCCGCTGCGGATCGTCTCCAGCGGCCCGCATCCGCAGCTCGGCGAAATCGACGCCGATTGCATCTCCAGCACCAACGAACTGCCGAAGGTGGATCCGCGGCAAAGAAGCTGGAAGCCCCCAGCGGCGGTTTGGAAACTCATCCAGAGCCGGTCCAGGACCGCGTCCGCCACCATCACGTGGACAGGCCTCGCGCAAGGCCACGCCGTCTCGCACGCGGCCGTCCGCATCGCGACCTCGGCCGATCCGGTGGGCGCGCCGATCTTCTACCGCGACGTTCCGCTGATGCCCAGTGAAACCGAGAAAGGCGTGATCAAGCCGCTGGCGCCGTACGCCGTGCGGCTGGTCCAGTGGCGCCTGCGCGACGTCAGCCAGACGCACAGCCGGATCGTCCTGCAGGGGCTTCCGGTGTGCGCCAACTGCCACTCCTTTTCGCGCGACGGCAAGTTCATGGGCATGGACCTGGACGGATTGAAGAACAACAAGGGCCGCTATTTCCTGGCCCCGGTGCAGCCCAACGTGACCGTGCGGCGCGAGGACGTCATTCAATGGAGCTCGGCCCAGGGCCGCCTGGAAAACCCCATCCGTGTGGGCTTCATGAGCCAGCTCTCGCCGCGCGGCGATGAAGTGGTCACGACCATCGATGCGCCGGGCCAGCGCGCCAGCAACTACTATGTCGCCAACTTCGCCGACTACCGCTTCCTGCAGGTCTTCTTTCCCACGCGCGGCATTCTGGCCTGGTACAGCCGCGGCAGCGGCATCCTGCAACCCCTGCCCGGGGCCGATGATCCGGCCTACGTGCAATTCGGCGCCGTATGGAGTCCCGACGGCGAAAGCCTGGTTTTCGCCCGCGCCCGGGCCCAGGATCCCAACCCGCCGGGCCTCGTGCTGGCGAAGTTCGCCAACGATCCCAACGAACTGCAGATCCACTACGATCTGTGCCGGATCCCATTCAATCACGGCCTCGGCGGACGCGCGGAGCCTATTGCGGGCGCCTCGGGCAACGGCCTGAGCAACACTTTTCCGAAGCTCTCTCCCGACGGGCGCTGGCTGGTCTTCGTGCAGTCGCGCAACGGCCAGCTGATGCGGCCCGACAGCCAGCTCTACATCGTCCCCGCGGCCGGCGGCGTGGCGCGCCGCATGCATTGCAATACGCCGCTGATGAACTCCTGGCACAGCTTCTCGCCC
>JBKQPG010000054.1:0-96912 GCA_052145115.1 Bryobacteraceae bacterium | reverse complement strand
CGCAGCACGGAGCCGCCTCCACCTCTGTAATCCCAGGCTGGAACGCCGATCAGGCCGACGTGGGGCCGCAACTGCAGCTCGCCGGTGAGATAGACGCCCGGCGGGATCAGCACCGACCCGCCGCGGCCGGCGGCCGCGGCGAGGCGCGGAGCGCGGGAGGGGCGTTCGCGGGAAATTGGAGGATCAAAGCCAAGTGCGACACTTATGTCGCAAAGTGTCGCATTTCGTCATACAGCGTGTGACGGCAGATTGATCCGGGGAAGGTCGGGCCGGAAGGTGAGTAAGGATATGTAAGAGTCGTTGAATCAGATTGATACATGTAAGAAGGCGGTTCCGATTGGATCGTGAGCCGGGTGAGTAAGTATGACAAGCCGACAGGGCGGGGTGTCGTGTCGAAATGTCGAATTGGCAGGTTCGCAGGGCTGGGGTGAGCGGTCGAGGCGGGGCGGGTTGGGTGGCCGGAGGGGACACTCTGCGCGTGCCGCGGCGGCACGCTTGGGTTCCCTCGGCGCGACGTTCAGGGGCTGTCGATCAAGCGCCGCGGGTCTCAGTGTCCCCATCCGGGAGCGACCTCTGCGCTAGAGCAGATTCACAGTTTCTTTGAACTCGGCCTGCGCGGGTTGGGTGGCCCGATTCAATTCGCGACCCGGAGGTGTTAAACTCCTCCCGAATCCCCCTGGAGGCAAGCGCGTGGACGCGAGTCAACCCCATCCCCGCCGGGTCCGCTTCGGCCCGTATGAACTGGACGAGTCCGCGCGCGAGCTGCGCAAGAACGGTCTGAGCATCCACCTGCAGGACCAGCCGTGGGAAGTCCTGCGCACTCTTGTGGAGCGGCCCGGCGAGGTGGTTTCCCGCGAGGACCTGCGCCGGCGCCTGTGGCCTGACGGCACCTTCGTCGACTACGAGCAGAGCCTCAACAAGGCCGTCAACAAGCTGCGCGAGGCGCTGTGCGACTCCGCCGACCGGCCGCGCTACGTCGAAACCCTGGCAAGGCGGGGGTACCGCTTCGTCGCTGCGGTGGAAGTCGAGGCGCCGCCGGAGCCGGTCGTTGCGCCGCCCGCCACGGCGCCGGAGCCGCCCGCTGCGGTGGCCGGGCCGCCAATCGCGGGTCGATGGAGGCGCTGGCTCTGGATCGCCGGACTGGCCGCGCTGGTTGCGCTTCTTCTCGTCACCGGCCTCTGGCCGCCGCCTCAGCCGGTCGTGAAGGTGACGCCGATCACGGACGATGCACGGGGCAAGGGGGGATATCTTGCGGTGACCGGCGGCAGAGTCCTCTACGACGCCTATGGGTTGGGAAAAGACGCCGACAGGAGCGAACTTTGGTCGGTGCCGGCGGCCGGCGGCGAAGCCAGAAGCGAGCCGACGCCCTGCGAAGTGTCCACATTGCTCCTGGGAGCCAGCTATCTGCGCCAGCGCCTGTTCCTGCTTTGTTTCGGGAGCGCTCGCGGACCTGACTTGTGGTTGACGGGCTTCGACGGGAGCGGCCCGAAGTGGATCGGCCCTTACAGTTTGGGTCGTTTCAGAGCAGCGTCTATCTCGCCAAGCCAACAGACGATGCTGTTCAGCTCCAATGAAGGCCTGTTTGCCCAGTCGGTGGACGGAGGTGCGGAGCGGCTGCTAGTTCGCCCGGACGCCTGGAACTATCTGTCCCCTACTTTTTGGCATCCGGCGGGAAACCGAATCGGGTTCCTTCGACGGGTGGGTGGTCACCTCGAGTTTTGGGAAGTGCGGGCCGACGGAACCGGATTGCGGCCGCTTGTCCCCGAATTCTCCGTGGAAATTGACGGGGCAGAGTGGTCGCCTGACGGCCGACGCCTGTACTTCGTCTCCCAGGGCGAAATCTATCTGCAGCGAAACCGCGGCTGGCTAGGTTGGATGCGTCGCCCTGCGCCCTTGCGTCTCACCTCGGGCGCCATTCATTTCATTGACCCTTTTGAGGACCCAGCTGATCCGCTGGTGATTTACGCGAGGGGGTATGTGGCCCCGCAAGCCACGGCCATGAAGCTGGATCGCAAGACCAACACCTGGGAGCCGTTCCTGGGAGGGCTGGCCGCCGACTGCGTCAATTACTCCGCCGACGGACAGTGGATCGCCTACGTCCACTGGCTCGGCGGGGAGCTGTGGAAGTGCAGGCGGGACGGCAGGGGCAAGCAGGTGTTGGAGGATGCGCTTTTCACCTACAACCCGCGCTGGTCGCCGGATGGAAGTCGCATCGCCTTCTCCGGGAGCACACGCGGCCGGACCGGTGGGTATGATGATACCCAGCCATTCCATATCTACACGATCTCCGCCAGGGGCGGGAAGCCGGAGCCCGTGCGGGGCGTCCCTGGACCGGCCTTCGATCCAGATTGGTCGCCGGACGGCAAGCGGTTGGCATTCGCCCCGTTCTCCGGCGAGGCCGCAAAGGAGCAGCAGCACGTTTCAATCGTGAACCTGGAGACCGGGGCCGTGGAAGCCGTGCCGGGCTCGGACAACCTGTGGTCCGCGCGCTGGTCGCCGGACGGAAACTCGCTGGTGGCGCTGAGTTGCGACAAGAGCTGGCCCTACATTTACAGCTTCGCCACTCAGAAATGGACCGTGCTGCAGCCGACGAACAAGGGCTTTCCCCATTGGTCGAGGGATAGCCGGTCCGTGTACTTCAAGGATGATTCCGAGACCAGGCTGGTGCGGATCGCAGTTGCTACGGGCAAGCTGGAGGAGGTTCGCAAGCTGTCGGGATTCGACATTACCGGCGTACTTGGAAATGGCGCCTTCTGGACACCGGACGAAGAACCGGTCGTCTTGAAGCCAATAGTCAGCTCCCAGATCTACCGCATCGAGCGCGACCGGTGAGGCGGGCGCAGGGCGGGGCAACAGCGTAGCCGCTGGCCGCAGGCGGGGGTTACAGCTCAGGCGCAAGTCCAGTCGAGGATGAGCTTACGCGAGGCGCCGGAAGGCATGGCGTCGAGGGCCTCGGAGGCGGTGTTTTTGCGCGGTGCCGCGAATTGCGTGAAATCCAGATAAGTCCTTTAGAAAACCATAGATACGCGGAACCACCAAGACACAAGTTTTTGTGGTCAGAAGACGGTGTTTTGACGGTAAATGCGCAACTCTCCCGCGCGGGCGAAGGCGCGTTTCAGGCGCAGGTCCAGTCCAGAATGACCTTGCCAGAGGCTCCGGAGCGCATGGCGTCGAAGCCCAGCGTGAACTCGTCGTAGCGGAAACGGTGGGTGATGATCGGCGTCAGGTCGAGCCCGGACTCGATAAAGACGGTCATCTTGTACCAGGTTTCGAACATCTCGCGGCCGTAGATGCCCTGGATCGTCAGCATGTTGAAGATCACCTTGTTCCAATCGATGGCGACCTCCTGGTTGGGGATGCCGAGCAGAGCGATGGAACCGCCGTGGCGCATGTTGTCGATCATGTCGCGCAGGGCGCGGCCATTGCCGGACATCTCCAGGCCGACGTCGAAACCCTCCCGCATGCCGAGCCGCTTCTGCACGCCCGGGAGAGTCTCGCGCGTGGCGTCGACGGCTTCGGTGATACCGAAACGCCGGGCCAGCTCGAGCCGGGCCGGGTTGACGTCGGTAATGACGATGTGGCGCGCGCCGCAATGGCGCACCACGGCCGAGGCCATGATGCCGATGGGCCCGGCGCCGGTGATGAGCACATCCTCGCCGTCCACGGGAAAGGCCAGGGCGGTGTGGACGGCGTTGCCGAAGGGATCGAAAAACGAGGCGACCTCGTCAGGGATGGTGTCGTGATGACGCCACACGTTGGCGGCTGGAATGGAGACGAACTGGGCGAAGCAGCCGGGGCGGTTGACGCCGACGCCCTGCGAATGGGCGCACAGATGGCGGCGCCCGGCGAGACAGTTGCGGCAGCGTCCGCAGACGACGTGGCCTTCGCCCGAAACGCGGTCGCCGGGCTTGAGGTCGAGGACGTTGGAACCGACCTCGACGATATGGCCGACGAACTCGTGGCCGACGGCCATGGGCACGGGGATTGTTTTTTGCGCCCATTCATCCCAATTCCAGATGTGGACGTCGGTGCCGCAGATGGAGGTGCGATCGACGCGAATCAGAACGTCATTGATGCCAACGGCAGGGACGGAGACCTCTTCGAGCCACAGACCGGGCTCGGGGCGCGCCTTGACGAGGGCTTTCATGAGCATGGATGACTCCACGGATGAGCGGCGGGCAGGGCCACCATTTCCATATTAGAAGAGAAGCGCGCGGGGTATCCGGACAGCGCGGATGTGAGATAATCTTACTGGAGTCTTACCCATGGAATTGACCCGGCTTTCGACGAAGGGCCAGATCATCCTGCCCAAGAGCATTCGTGATTCCCGGGCGTGGGGGCCGGGCACGGAATTCACGCTGGAGGAGAGCGGCGACGGAATTTTGCTGCGTCCCGCGGCCCGATTCGCGCGCACGGAGATCGACGAAGTGGCCGGCTGTCTGGCTACCAAGGGCCGACCGAAAACGTTAGCGCAGTTGCGTGCCGGGATTGAGCGGGAAGTGAAGCGGCGCCATGATCGCGGTCGATACTAACGTATTGGTCCGGCTGCTTACCGGCGACGACCCCAGGCAGGCGGCCGCGGCGCGGTCGCTGGTTGCCTCCGGGCCGGTATGGATCGCGAAAACGGTTCTCCTGGAGACGGGGTGGGTGCTCGGAAGCGTATACGGGTTTGAGGATCAGGCGGTGCGGGAAGCGCTCACGAAGTTGCTCGGTCTGGCGAGCGTCCACGCGGAGGATGAGGCGTCGGTGGCCGCCGCCCTGGCACTCACGGCGGAGGGAATCGAACTCGCCGATGCCCTGCATTTGACCAGCAGGCCGCACGGCGCCAAGTTTGTTTCTTTCGACAAGCCGTTCGTTCAGCGCGCGAAGCGCGCCGGGGTGAGCGATGTCTCCGGCGTACCGGTCAAGGGCTGACGGCAGCACCGATGCCCGCGACAATCCGCCGGCCAACCGCAATCCGCAGAGCGAGATGATAGGCTTTGGCAGTCAGAGCAGAGACACGGCTAAGCGATGAATGACTGGGCCTATAAGCGCATCGGGCGGGCGTTGAAGAACGCCAGATTCGGCATCTGGAGCATCGCGCTGGCGTACGCCGTGGGCTTAAGCGCGGGGTTCGTGATGGTGCACGCGGGGAACCGCCGGGCGCTTGATTACCGGGACAAACTGGTGGGCACGGCGCAGCGGGAGTCGCCGATCCTGAAGCAGTACCAGAAGGCGAACCGGCTGGCCGCGGCGGGACTGGATGCCGCGGGCAATGCGTTTGGCGGGGCGAGCAGCCTGGTGGCCGGGTATTGCCCACCGGCGGGGTACGGAGTGGCTGTATTCCGGGGCTGGGTGGGGGGAGTGGTTTCCGTCGACGGAGAGCACAGGAGCCGGCTGGCGAAGCCCTATGAAGCGTTCTACTACCTGGTGACGCTGCTGTTGCAGCTAATCCCTTACTCGCTGGCCGGAGGCGCGGGGGTGAGCTTAGGGATCGCCGCGTTCGCCAGCGAACGCCGGACGGGCTATCACGGTCCGCGGGTGCCGTGGCTGCGGATTCCTTACGAGGCGCTGCGGGACGCGGGGTGGATCTATGTGCTGTCGCTACCGCTGTTCGCGGTAGCGTCATTGTTCGAATTCCTGATGTAAGGACGGGCAGCTCGATTGGCTGCGGGGCGGCCGGTCAGGATGAGCGAGGATTTGCAGGGGAGGGTCGGCGACATGGGAACTCCGACAACCGCAACGACTTCGCGCCATATTGTTCTGGAGGCGCTCGAGCGGCGCCAGCCTTCGCGGCTGCCGGTGGATTTCGGGGGCACGATCGTGAGCGGCATGCACGTGAGCGTGGTGGCGGCGCTGCGGGAGCACTACAGCCTGGAGCGGCGTCCGGTGAAGTTGCTGGAGCCATTCCAGATGCTGGGGCTGATGGAAGAGGATCTCAAACAGGCGCTAGGCATCGACACGGAAGGGGTGGTCCGGCGCAGGACGAAATTCGGGTACCTGAACGAGAACTGGAAGCCGTGGCGGCTGAACGGGCTTGAGGTCCTGGTCGGAAACGGATTCGAGACCAGCGTCGATGCGAGCGGCGACACGCTGATCTACCCACAGGGCGACCGGACGGCGGCGCCGAGCGGGCGGATGCCCAAGGACGGCCAGTTCTTCGACGCTATCATCCGGCAGAACCACTTCGACGAGAACCACCTGAATCCGGAAGACAACTGCGAGGAGTTCACGGAGCTGAGCTCGGACGATGTGGCGGCCATCGCAGAGGATGCGAAGCGGGCGCGGGCGACGGGCCGGGCGGTGGTCGCGGCGTTCGGCGGCATGGCCTTCGGCGACATCTCCAATGTGCCCGGGCCGGGCCTGAAGGATCCGCGCGGCATCCGCGACGTGGCCGAATGGTATGTCAGTACGAGCAGCCGCCGGGAGTACATCCAGGCGGTGTTCCAGCGGCAGTGCGAGGTGGCGCTGAAGAACCTGGAGAAGCTCGGCCCGGCGGTGGGGGACATGGTGGACATCGTGTACGTCTGCGGTACCGATTTTGGAACGCAGAATTCGAGCTTCTGCTCGGCGCGGACTTTCCGCGAGCTGTGGCTGCCGCATTACCGCGAGATCTGCGGATGGATCCACCGCAACACAAAGTGGAAATGTTTCAAACATTCCTGCGGATCGGTGCGGCGTTTCATCGACCCGTTCATCGAGGCCGGCTTCGACGTGCTGAATCCGGTGCAGTGCTCGGCGGCGGGGATGGAAGCGCAGTCACTGAAGGCCGAGTTCGGCGGGCGGATCGCGTTCTGGGGCGGCGGCGTGGACACGCAGCACACGCTGCCGTTCGGGACGGCGGCGGAGGTCAGGGAGCAGGTGCTGCGGCGGTGCGAAGCGTTCTCGGCGGGGGGCGGATTCGTGTTCAACGCGGTGCACAATGTGCAGGCCGGAACGCCGGTGCAGAACATCGTGGCTATGCTGGAGGCGGTGCGGGAGTTCAACGGGCGGTAGCCGCCATCCGAAAGAAACGAGGAGAGCGCCCGGCGGGCCGTTGGCCGCGGATTTGCTCCAAACTGGGGATTCCGGTAGGATCAACGCAGATTCTCATGAGATAAGGAGCGTCCGGCGTGGCAACCCTGACGACACCGAGCCTGTCCCGACAATTGGTGCTGGACGCCCTGGCGCACCGGCAGCCCGCGCGCGTGCCTGTAGATTTCGGCGCGACGGCGGTCACGGGCGTCCATGTGACCTGCGTGGCCGCGCTGCGCGAGTACTACGGTCTCGAGAAGCGGCTGGTGAAAGTACTCGAGCCGTACCAGATGCTGGGGCTGATCGAGGACGACCTGCAGCGGGCGATGGGCATCGACACCGAGGGCCTGTTCCGGCGGGGCACCATGTTCGGCTTCCGCAATGAGAAGTGGAAAGAGTGGAACTTCAACGGCCTGGAGGTGCTGATCGCGGGCGGGTTCGAGACGACCACGGACGAGAAGGGTGACACGCTGATCTACCCGCAAGGCGACCGGACGGCCGCGCCGAGCGGGCGGATGCCGAAGGGCGGACAGTTCTTCGACAGCATCATCCGGCAGAAGCATTTCGACGAGAACCGGCTGAATCCGGAGGACAACTGCGAGGAGTTCAGCGCAATCACCGACGCCGAGGTGGCGGAGTTCGCCTCGGATGCGCGCGTGGCGCGAGCGAGTGGCCGGGCGGTGGTGGCGTGGCCGGTAGGCACAAATTTCGGGGACATCGCGCAGGTGCCGGGGCCTGGAATGAAGGATCCGCGGGGCATCCGCGACGTCGCCGAGTGGTACATGAGCACGCGCAGCCGCAAGCCGTACATCCACGCGATATTCAGCCGGCAATGCGAGATCGGGCTGAAGAATCTGGAGAAGATCCACGCGGCGGCGGGCGATCTGATCGACGTCGTGGTCATCTGCGGGACGGATTTCGGCACGCAGAACTCGGCGTTCTGCTCGACGGCCACGTTCCGCGATCTGTGGCTGCCGTATTACCGCGAGGTTTGCGGATGGATCCATCGCAACACGACGTGGAAATGTTTCAAACATTCCTGCGGGGCGGTGGATCGATTCGTCGAATCGATGATCGAGGCCGGTTTCGATATCCTGAATCCGGTGCAGTGCTCGGCGGCGGGGATGGAGCCGGAAGGGCTCAAGGCCCGCTACGGCGAGCGGATCACGTTCTGGGGCGGGGGCGTCGATACGCAGAAGACGCTGCCGTTCGGGACCTCGGACGAGGTGCGGGAACAGGTGCTGAGGCGCTGCGAAGTGTTCGCGAAAAACGGCGGCTTTGTTTTCAACGCGATCCACAATATCCAGGCCGGAACGCCGGTGGCGAACATTGTGGCAATGCTGGGCGCCGTGAAAGAATTCAACGGGCGCTGAGCGCCTAACGGAGAGGACAATGGCAGACTTAGCAATACTTTATACGGCCGTGTTGGAGGGGGATGCGAAGACCTCCGCGGCAGTTACGAAGCAGGCGCTGGACGAGGGCGTCGAGCCGCTGAAGCTGGTGACGGACGCGATGGTGCCGGCCATGGACGAGGCCGGGCGGCGTTTCGAGGCGGAGGATTACTTCGTGCCCGAACTGCTGCTGGCGGCGCGGGCGATGAAGGCCGCGATGGCGCTGATCCGGCCGCTGCTGGTGGCCTCGGGGGTGAAGTCGGCGGGGCGTGTCGCCGTGGGAACGGTGAAGGGCGACCTGCACGACATCGGCAAGAACCTGGTCGCCTCGATGCTGGAGGGCGGCGGCTTCGAGGTGCTCGACCTGGGGGCGGATGTGGCGCCGGAAAAATTCGTCGAAGCGGTGAAGGAAAAGGGCGCTCAAGTGGTGTGCCTGTCGGCGTTGCTGACGGTGACGATGCCGTCGATGAAGACGACGATCGAGGCGCTGAAGCAGGCCGGCGTGCGGGACAGCGTAAAGGTGCTGGTGGGCGGCGCGCCGGTGACCACGCAATACGCGAACGAGATCGGCGCGGATGGGTACGGCGAAAACGCCAACTCGGCCGTGGCCATGACGCGCAGGCTGCTGGGCGCGGGGAATTAGACCGGTGGCGGAGGCATCGAAGGCCGCGGCGGCCGCGGTGAGCGGTCGCGCGTCGCGCGAAGGCAGCCGGGCGTTCGTGTACTTCGTTTCCGCTGTGGCGGCGACGTCGGGGCTGTTGTTCGGCTTCGACATCGCGGTCATCAGCGGAGCGATCGTTTACCTCAGGCCGCTGTGGCATCTGTCGGAGCTGGGGACGGAGATCGCCACCAGCAGCCTGCTGGCGGGCTGCATCATCGGCGCCGCCTTCGCCGGAACGTTGAGCGACGGATGGGGACGCAAGAAAGCGCTGCTGCTGTCGGCGGCGCTGTTCGGCTTCTCGGCGATCTGCTCGGCGTTCCCCCACATGCTGCCTTTGGGATACGTGGCGGGTGTGCCGGGCGGCTTCGTGGTGGCGCGGCTGCTGGGCGGCTTCGCGGTGGGCGCGGCGAGCCTGCTGGCGCCGCTGTACATCGCCGAGATCTCGCCGGCGCGCATCCGCGGCCAACTGGTGGGCCTGAACCAGATGGCGATCGTGACGGGCATTCTGCTGTCCTATCTGGCCAATTGGGGACTGTCGTTTTTTGGCAGCGAGAGCTGGCGCTGGATGTTCGCCGTGGCCGCGATTCCGGCCCTGTTCCTGCTGATTGCGATGCTGTTCGTGCCGGAGAGTCCGCGCTGGCTGACGGAAAAGGGACGCGAAGGCGAAGCGCTGGCGGTGCTCGAGCGCGCGGCCGGAACGAAAGAGGCGACGACGGCGATCGACGAACTGCGAGAAACCATAAAACTGGAGAGCGGCACGCTTTCCGAGTTGTTTGAACCGCGCATGCGGCGGTCGCTGGTGATCGCGCTGGTAATGGCGGTAATGCAGCAATGGGTGGGCGTCAACACGTTGCTGTTCTACGGGTCGATCACGCTGAACGACGTGCTGGGGTGGCATGCGCAGACTGCCGGGGCGCCGGCGCTCGGCGCGCTGGCGCTGATCGGCGGAGTGAACTTCGTCGCGACGATCCTGGCGCTGAATCTGATCGACCGCATCGGGCGCAAGGCGCTGCTGATCATTTCCGCGGGATTGATGGGCCTGTGCTGGATCGGCCTGGCGATCCTGTTCAACCTGCCGCACCCGCCGGCGGTGCCGGTGGTGGTGATGATGTTCCTGTGCTCGGGGACGTTTGCGGTCGGGCTGGGCCCGGGGGTGTGGGTGTTGTTGGCGGAGATCTTCCCGACCAAGATTCGCGGGCGCGCGATGGCCGTCGGCACGGTGGCCCTGTGGGCGGCGTGCACCGCTCTGACGATGAGCTTCCCGACGCTGTCGCGGCTGCTGGGGCAGTCCGGTGTGCAGTTGATCTACGCCGCAGCGTGCGCGTTTACGGCACTGTTCGTGGCGTTCGCCGTGCCTGAGACGCGTGGCAAAACGCTGGAGGAAATCGAGCGATTCTGGATGGATCGCGGCAAGTCCAGGGGGAAAGGATGAGCCAGCTGCGCGCGTGGCTGGAAAAAGGGCCGATGTTGACCGACGGGGCGTGGGGGACGCAATTCATCCTCAAGGGCCTGGAGCCGGGAGCGTGTCCCGACATCTGGAATCTGACAAACCCGGCGGCGGTCCTGGAAGTGGCGCGATCGTATGTCGAGGCTGGCAGCCAGGCGATCCTGACAAACACCTTTCGCGCCAACCCGGTGAGCCTCGGCGAGGAGTGGAAGGCGCGGGCGGCGGAGATCAACGCGGCTGGCGTGCGCATTTCCAAGCAGGCCGCGGCCGGGCGCGCGCTGGTGTTTGCTTCCATGGGACCGACGGGCAAGATGGTGATGGCGGGCGAAATCTCTGAGCGCGATGTGGAGCAAGCTTACGAAATTCAGGCCCAAGCGCTGGCCGCGGCGGGCGCCGACGCGCTGCTGATCGAGACGCAGTCCGACCTCGCCGAAGCCGAGATCATCCTGCGAGTGGCCCGCACGACAGGCTTGCCGGTGATCGTTTCGTTCACCTTCGACACGGGCAAGGCGCAGGACCGGACGATGACCGGGGAGACGCCGGAACGGATCGCGCAGCGGATGGAGCAGGCGGGGGCGGATGCGGTCGGGGCCAATTGCGGGTCGGGCATGGAGCATTTCGTGGCGTTGTGTGGACGGCTCCGCAAGGCGTGCCACTTGCCGCTGTGGATCAAACCCAACGCCGGGCTGCCAGTGATGGAGAATGGCGCATTGCACTACCGCCAGTCGCCGCAGGAGTTTGCCGCCTACGGGCCGGCGCTGGTGGAGGCGGGGGCCTCGTTCGTGGGCGGCTGCTGCGGGACGGGTCCGGCGTTCATCGCCGCGCTGAAGGAGCGTTTGAATCCATGCGCCTGCGGGTGATCGCGTGCGAGGTCCTGTGCCGGGAGATCTGCGAGGCGGCGGCGCGCTCACCGCTACAGGTGGACGTGGAGTTCCTCGAAAAGGGATTGCACGATTACGGCGCGGCGGCGATGCGCAAGGAGCTGCAGTTCCGCATCGACGCCAGCGACCCAGTAAAATACGGCGCCGTGGCGCTGGGCTACGCTCTGTGCGGCAACGGGCTGCACGGACTGCGGGCCGGGCGGCTGCCTCTGGTGGCGCCGCGGGCCCACGACTGCATCGCGCTGCTGATGGGGAGCCGGCGGACTTACGAGGAGTACTTCAACGCCAATCCGGGCACTTATTTCCGCTCCACCGGGTGGCTAGAGCGGGGTAAGGAGCTGGCGCCGCTGGCGCAGGTGCGCACCGGCCTGGGCACGAACCTGCAGACATTGATCGACAAATATGGCGAAGACAATGGGACGTACCTGTTCACGGAGTTGAACAAGTATCAACAGTCGTACCGGAGGCTGGTGTACATCGAGACGGGGCTGGAGCCGGATGCGCGTTTTGAAATGGAGGCGCGGGGCGAGGCCGAACAGCGCGGCTGGGAGTACGGCAAGCTGCCAGGCGACCTGCGGCTGATACACATGCTGGTCAACGGGGAGTGGGATCCGAAGGAATTTCTGGTGGTTGAGCCGGGCCAGCGCATCGTGGCGCGATATGACGAGGAAATCATTCGGGCCGAGCGCGGAGGGGGATAGGAGATGACCGGGCGGGAACGTGTGAGCGCGACGATGCGTGGCGAGGCCACCGATCATCTGCCGTTCATGCCGATCACGATGATGTTCGCCGCGGATCGTGCGGGCGTCAAATACCAGCGCTACGCGACCGACGGACAAGTGCTGGCCGAAACGCAACTGCGCATCGCGGAGGAGTTCGGCTTCGACCACGTCAGCGCGATCTCCGACCCGGCGCGCGAGGTCGCGGATCTGGGCGGAGCCGTCGAATGGTTCGAGGACCAGCCGCCGGCGATTCGCGGGGAAGCGTCGTTGCTCGAGGATAAGGGCAAACTGGCGGGGATGGCCCTGCCCGACCCCGAAGCTCCGGGTAGAATGAGCGACCGCGTGCGCGGCGTGCGTTGCATGGCCGAACGCGCCGGCAGCCTGGTGGTCGAAGGCTGGGTGGAGGGGCCGTGCGCGATGGCGGCGGATCTGCGCGGGATGAATCCGCTGATGCTCGACTTCCACGACGACCCGCAGTTCGTCGACGACCTGATGGAGTACTGCGTGCGCATGGAGACGCGCTTCGCCGCGGCGCAGGTGGCGGCCGGAGCGACGCTCGTGGGTATTGGAGACGCGGCCGCGTCGCTGATCGGTCCGCGCCTCTATGAGCGCTTCGTGCTGGGCTGGGAACAGCGTTTGGTGGAGCAGATTCACGCGCTGGGCGTGCCCGCGCGTTTGCACATCTGTGGCAATACCAGGAAGATCGTGCGGGGCATGGGCCAGACGAAATGCGAAATCGTGGACCTCGATTTCCTGACGCCGCTGGCCGAGGCCCGCGCGGCGATGGGGCCGCAGCAGGTGCTGCTGGGCAACATCGACCCGGTGCGCGCCCTGCGCGACGGCACGCCGGAGAGCGTCTATGCGGCGATCGCGGAGTGTCACGCACAAGCTGGCGCGCACTACATCGTCAGCGCCGGCTGCGAGACGCCGCGCGGGACGCCTGCGGAAAACGTACGCGCGATGGCGCGCTACGCCGCGGAGCATCACTGAGTCCAAGACCCTAGTTGAAGCATGAGCCAGCGAGTACACATCGACGTGGCGGCCGGCACGCCGCTGCGGGACCGTCTGTTCGAACTGGGAGTGGAGTTTCCGTGCGGGGGCGCGCTGCTGTGCGGCAGTTGCCGGATCCGCGTCGTGGAGGGGCAAGTCCCGGTCAGCGCCGAGATGCGCCCGGCGCTCACGGCAGAGGAGATCGAGGCCGGTTGGAGGCTGGGCTGTTTCGCCGTGGCGAACGGGCCGGTCACGGTCGAAGTGGAACAATGGACCGCGCCAGTTCTCGTCGGGCACGAGACGCTGGAGGCGGAACCGCGCGATGGATGGGGCATTGCGATCGACCTTGGTACGACGACGCTGGCGGCGCAGTTGGTCGACCTGAGCACTGGCGAAGTCCTAGGCACGGAGACGGCCCTCAATCCGCAAGCGCAGCACGGCGCCGACCTGATGAGCCGCGTCGGGTTCGAGCGGGCTCAGCCCGGCACGCTGCGCAGCCTGATCCGCGCCGAACTCGGTGCGTTGGTGCATCGCCTGGCCGCCGGCCGCTCGATCGGAGAAATTCTGGTGTGCGGCAACACGGTGATGCATCACCTGTTCTGCGGCCTGAGCGTCGACGCGCTAGCCCAGGCGCCCTTCCGCACGGCCTTCCTGGAGCCGCGCACGCACACCGCACGGGAACTTGGATGGGCGGCGGAGGTCCGGCGCGGGATCACGTTTCTGCCCAATATCGGCGGCTTCGTGGGCAGCGACATCCTGGCGGGCTTGATTGCCTGCGGCCTCGCGCGGGAAGGGCCGGTGACGGCATTCGCCGACCTGGGAACCAATGGCGAAGTCGCGGTGGGCTCCGCGCGCGGAATCGTCTGCGCGTCGACGGCGGCGGGTCCGGCGTTTGAGGCGGGCCGAATCCGCATGGGCATGCGCGCCGGCTCGGGCGCGATCGATCGCGTCGAGTGGCGCGCGGGCGCGTTGTACTGCCGCGTGATCGGCGGCGTGGCGCCGCGCGGGATCTGCGGCAGCGGGCTGGTGGATGCCGTCGCGGCGCTGGCGGAGGCGGAATGGCTGCAGCCGGCAGGGCGCTTGAATGGTGGCGCGAAGGAGGTGGAACTAACCGGCGGCATCGCGTTGGCGCAAGCCGATATCCGCGAACTGCAGCTCGCCAAGGGGGCCATCGCCGCCGGCGCGTTGCTGCTGCGAAAGCGGCTGGGCGTGGCCGCGCCGGCGCGATTCCACCTGGCCGGGGCGTTCGGCAACTACGTCCGCGCGGCCAGCGCCAAGCGCATCGGCCTGCTGCCGCGGGATTCGGAAGTGGCGCCTGAAGGCAACGCGGCCTTGCGGGGCACGCGACTTCTGCTGTTACGCCCCGCCAGCCGGGGCAGCCTGATCGAGGAGACGCTCGAACGCACCGAGCATATCGAACTGGGCGGCGAAGCCGCGTTCCAGGATGCATTCGCTGCATGTATGCGGCTGACTCCTCTTGGGTGGGATCATCTCGACGAGGCCTAGCCCCACGCGTCCAAAGTCAACATAATCCGCGCGCTCGTGACCGCAGTCACGGCGCCCAAGATTGCCCGCGCACAAGCTGGAGTTGTGAGGGAGAGTGGATCAGTACTCGGTTTCGGCTTCGGCCTGCAAGGCGGCTCGATCGAGGATCAGAATCTGACGCTTGACCACCTTGAGCATTCCTTCGGCCTGGAAGCGCGAGAGATTCCGCGAGACGACCTCGCGCACGGTGCCGAGACGCGCGGCCAGTTCCTCGTGCGTAATCGGAATCTCCGCCGGAAGCCCGGCCGGCCGGCCTTCCGCGGCCTGCAGGAGGACCCGCGCGAGGCGCTGGCGCACGCTGCCGAAGGTGACCATCTCGACCAGTTGAACGAGCGTGCGCAGGCGTTTGCCGACAACGGCGAGCACCTTCAGAGGGACCGTCGGATGCTGCTCGCAAAATCGCCGGAAATCGTCTTTGTGCAGCAGAAAAGCCAGGGTGTCGCTGATGGCGGCGACGTTGGCCGGGTATCCTCCGCCGTCGAACAGCGGCACTTCGGCCACGCTCGATGGCGCACTCTCAACCGTAAGCATGATTTCGCGTCCCGAGGCGCTGAGCTTCGTGATTTTCACCGCTCCGGAGCCGATCACCCACAGGCCCACGCACGGCTGGCCTTCATGGAACAACGTCTCTCCGGCGGCGAGGCGGCGCGGAGAACTGAGCGCCGCCAGTTGCTCGCGTTCGTCCCGCGTGAGCGCCGACAACAGCGGCGTCCGCTCGAACGTTTCGCTCCGGATCCTCAGGATGTCAGCGTCCAATGGCAATGGCAATCGGCCTTCAATGTACCGCAGGCGCCAGTGGACTCTCAACGTCTCCGCGCGGCGCCGCCTCTCCTCCGCGGAACGAATCAACAGTGCAATGGAGTTTCAAAATGAGCGACAACTACGTGTATCTCGACGACCTGCGGGCCCACGCGCCGCTGCCTGAAAACGGGATCCTGAGCCGCACGCTGCACGGCGACGAACGGGCCAAGGTGATCCAGTTCTGCTTCGCCGCGGGGCAGGAGCTTTCGGCGCACACCGCGCCCTTCCCGGCGCTGCTGTACTTCGCGCAAGGCGAGGCGGAATTGAAGCTGGGGGCGGACGTGCGCGATGCCTCGGAAGGCGCGCTGGTCTACATGCCGCCGCTCATGGAGCACGGCATCAAGGCGAAGACCGAAGTGGTCATGTTGCTGGTGATGATCAAGGGCCAGTGAAAGCCTGCGGCGCGTCGGACAAGTTCGGCTCACACTGCTGGAGGCGCTGGCGCCCAGACCGCGCACAGCCCTTCCCGAGCCGCGCATAATGGCTGCATAAGGCTTGCGCGCCGATGACCTCCCCGCCGTCCGGACAACCCGCTTCCCCCAGGGTTTACAGCGTCGCGTCGCTGACCGGCGAGATCCACCGCATGCTCAGCCGGAGCTTCGACGACATCCAGGTCGCGGGAGAGATCTCCGGCTGGAAGGTGTGGACCAGCGGGCACGCCTATTTCACGCTGAAGGACCAGCAGGCGCAGATCCGCTGTGTGCTGTTCCGTAACAATCTTCGATACCTGCGTTTTAGGCCGCAGGACGGTGTCGCGGTCCTCGCGCGCGGCAGCGTCGAAGTGCGGGCCGAGCGCGGCGAGTACCAGCTGCTGGTCAGCAGCATGGAGCCGCAGGGGCTCGGGCGCCTGTACGAGATGTTCGCGGAGCTGAAGGAGCGGCTGCGCGGCGAAGGGCTGTTCGACGAGGCGCGCAAGCGGCCGCTGCCCGTATTTCCGCGGCGCATCGGGATCGTGACCTCGCCCCAGGGGGCCGTGATACGCGACATGCTGACGGTGCTGCGGCGCCGCTGGCCAGGGCTCCACATCCGGCTATACCCGACGCCGGTCCAGGGTGCCGGCTCCGTGGAGGGCATCGTCGAGGGGTTGAACTGGTTCAGTGCTTCGGGCTGGCCAGACGTGGTGATCGTGGGGCGCGGCGGAGGATCGCTGGAGGATTTGTGGAGCTTCAACGAGGAGCCGGTCGCGCGCGCGATCGCCGCCTGCAGCGTGCCGGTCATCTCGGCCGTGGGCCACGAGACTGATTTCACGATCGCCGACTTTGTCGCCGACTTGCGCGCACCGACGCCGTCGGCGGCCGCGGAGATCGTCGTGCTGGAGCGCAACGAAATCCTGGCGCAATTGGCGCGGGACCAACAACGTGCGCGACGGGCGATCGGCTTCCGCCTCACGCAACTGGCGCGCCGGCTGGAACGTCAGGGCGTCGAACGAACGACGCGTCTGTTGCAACTGCGCGTCAACCGCGCCGAGCAGCGCACGGACGAGCTCGACTACGCACTACGCACGCGGCTGGCCGGCAACTTCGCGCTGCACAGGGAGCGGCTGCACGAGTGGGACGCCCGGTTGCGCCAATGCGATCTGAGCGTGCGGCTGGCCAAAGCGGGCGAACGATGGCGCGCCGGGAGCCGCACGCTGGGCGAGGCGATCGAGCGGCGTCTCGCTCAGGCGCAGCGCCGGCTGGAGCCGCTCGCCGTGCGGCTGGACGCTCTCAGCCCGTTGAAGGTGCTGCAGCGCGGGTACTCGATCGTCCAGGCGGAAGACGGCCGCATCGTGAAGCGCGCTGGCGATGCACCCGCGGGCGCATCGATCCGCGTGCGGCTGCACGAGGGAAGCCTGGCGGCGCTGGTTCAAGACAGCCGCAACGAATAAGCGCCCTACTCGACCTGGTAGTTCGGGGCTTCCTTGGTGATGATGACGTCGTGAACGTGGCTCTCCTTGAGCCCGGCCCAGGTGATGCGCAGGAACTCGGCGCGCTCCTGCAGTTCGGGAATCGTGCGCACGCCGCAATAGCCCATGCCCGAGCGCAGCCCGCCGACAAGCTGGTAGACCATTTCGGAGAGCGGCCCTTTGGCCGGCACGCGGCCTTCGATGCCCTCGGGCACCAGCTTGCCCCCGCCCTCTTGCGAATAGCGGTCCGAGCTGCCGAGCTGCATGGCGCCCATCGAGCCCATGCCGCGGTAGGCCTTGAACGTACGGCCCTGGAAAAGGATCATCTCGCCCGGACTCTCGTCGGTGCCGGCGAACAGGCTGCCGATCATGACCGCGTCCGCGCCCGCGGCGATGGCCTTCGTCACGTCGCCCGAATATTTCACGCCGCCATCCGAAATCAGCGGCACGCCCGTGCCGCGCGCCGCCTTGGCGCATTCGGCAATCGCCGTGATCTGCGGCACGCCGGTGCCCGTCACCACGCGCGTCGTGCAGATCGAGCCCGGGCCCATGCCCACCTTCACGCCGTCGACGCCCAGCGCAATCAGATCCCGCGCGCCCTCGTAAGTGGCCACGTTGCCCGCGATCAGATCCACCTGCGGCAGGGCCCGCTTGACACTCACCACGGCCGCCATTACTCGCTCGCTGTGCCCGTGCGCCGTATCCACGACCAGCAGGTCCACCTTGCGTTCCACCAGTTCCTGCGCGCGTTCCAGAAAATCGCCGGTCGCGCCGATGGCCGCGCCGACCCGCAGCCGGCCCTTTTCGTCCTTGGCCGCGTTGGGGTATTTCACTTTCTTCTGAATGTCCTTGACCGTGATCAGCCCCTTCAGCGTGTAGTGTTCATCGACCACCAGCAGCTTCTCGACGCGATGCTTGTGCAGCTCCTTTTGCGCCTCTTCGAGCGTCGTCCCGACGGCCACCGTGAAAAGCGGGTCCTTGGTCATCACTTCGCTGATCGGAATGTCGACGCGCGTCTCAAACCGCAGGTCGCGGTTCGTGAGGATGCCGACCAGCCTGTTGTTTTCGTCCACCACCGGCACGCCCGAAATGCGGAAGCTGCGCATGATCTCTTGCGCTTCGTAAATCTTCTGCGTGGGACGCACGGTCACCGGATCGACGATCATGCCGCTCTCCGAGCGCTTCACGCGGTCCACTTCCTCGGCCTGGCGGTCGATTGGCATGTTCTTATGGATGATGCCGATGCCGCCCTCGCGCGCCAGCGCGATCGCCAGGTGCGATTCGGTCACCGTGTCCATGGCCGAGCTGACGATGGGGATATTGAGCGGAATGTTGCGCGTGACGAGCGTTCCGGTCTCGACCTGCGTAGGCATGACGCCGCTGCGCGAAGGCTTCAGCAGAACGTCGTCGAAAGTAAGCCCTTCCAGCAGACTGTCAGAAAGCATCGATTTCCCTTATCCTAGCGGACCGCGGGAGAACGCGGCAAACTCGCCGCGCCGCGGTGCTGGCCCCGGCGTTGCGGAAATCGTCGCGCTTTCGCTACTCTGGGAAACGGTGAGGTGCGAGAGTGGTTGAATCGGGCGGTCTCGAAAACCGTTGAACTCGTAAGGGTTCCGTGGGTTCGAATCCCACCCTCACCGCCATTTAGAATCAACGACTTACGAGGAATTCTGTACGTGTTTTCGTGCGATAACTCTCGTAACCTGCCTATAATCAGCCGCTTGCGGCGACAGCCCCAATCTTAACAAATCTACAGCATCTTGTTTGTGGTGAAACCCTGCCGTGCATAACCCGTCCTTGCGGATTTCTGCCAGTCTGCTTTCATTAACTTGCATATGAAAAGGTCCAAGTCCAGGTCTGGCACCAGACAGGCCAGAAGAGAACAATTTCGACAGTTCGCAAGGCGTCTCCATTTCAAAAGAGTTGGGCTCCTGGAGCTGTTAAGGATGTGGTGGTCACAGTCCGGCTCTAGCTGACGAGGATCGTCACTGTAACGTTTCTTCCGTGCGCGTGTACCCCAAGCGCTCCATGAACATCTCTTGGATCTTGCCGACCTGCATTGGGGCCGTCACGGGACCGAACAGCAGAATAACGAGCGGCCACAGCAGGGCGACAACGGCGGCGACGTATTGTCCACGCATCCCGAGAATGATAGCCGCGAGAGGGCAGGCGACCCATTTCAACCGGACGAACAGACATCCCCAATACGCTGCCGGAACGATGACAACCCGTTTTGCGACAACGGTACCCCAGAGGAAATTGGATGCAAGAGTCACGGCGACTACGTCCCCCCAGGGCAGGAACAGGAAGGCGATTGGCGCAATAGGTTGGGAGATGAAGGATGGCCAAGCATTCCACTCAATGGCGCGCAGAAGACAGAAGCGCACGTTCTCGTCGTCGGTGTTCGCTCGTGGATCCCACATGCTTGCCTACCTCAGCAACCAAGCCAGTCACGTTCGTCCATCAATGATATCTCCGAACCCATAATCGAGGCTCAAACGTTGTCGGTGGTATGATTCTGCCAGTATGGCAGACGACAAAATGTGGAAGTTGGCGTGGGCGAAATTTGACGGGATGTACAAGAACCTCCCGCAGGTCGTGGATGAGCAAACGGTCGCGGATTTCCACTTCATCCTCGACCTGCTTCAGGAGGCATCTGGAGAGGACCTTTCGACCTTTCGGGTCCCGGCCTCGCGGATCAACCCGCGGCTTACCTCGGCCAACTACAGGACAGGGAGGCAGACCTTCTCCTCCGAGAGCTACTGCGACCGGGCATACGTCCTTACGCAGATGGATTCTGTTCGGGGCTACTTCACGAACCTTCAGCCACCCCCGACGAAGCCTCATATTGGTCTGTGATTTTTGCGCGACCCTGTACGTGATTTTGTGCGATAAAATCGTCAAACCTGCGGTTTGTGCCAATCGAGCGCAATGGAAAATCAATAAGTTGCGTGTTTTCAATAAAGTACGCACGTCCGAATCCCACCCTCACCGCCAGAAACACAAGAAAACAAAAGAGATGTAAGCCAGACTGGGTCCGGTCTGGATCGACGCTGTGCGCCCGATTTGGGCCATTTACTACCCGTTTGCTACCGCGATTTTCACTACACATACTTGGGCAACTTTCCGCGGGCCGCGTTCATGGCCTCTTCGATCTTGGCCGCCGCCTCTTCCTGTTGGCCGGGTAGGAGGTGGATGTACGTGTCCATGGTGAAGCCGGTCTTGGAGTGGCCGAGCCGGGCGGAGATCACCTTCACATCGACGCCAGAGCGCCGCAGATGCAATGCGTGGGCATGCCGGAGCGCGTGGAACGTGGGGCCATCCAGTTTCCGCCGGCGAAGAAGCGCCGCGTATGCCGCTGAGAACGCGCTCGGCTTCCGGTTGCATGGGCAAGAACAGGTTATAACCGGGAGAAACAGGAAACAAATCAAGGGTACAAGCCGGTTTCGCTGTGTACAGGCAGACGCCAAGGAATCCCCACTGGAAGACAGGAGATCACATCGGAACTTGGGAAGTGCATTTGCTACGCCAGTCAGGCTGTTGGGGCTCTGTGGAAACATTGTCCGCGGCGAGCGGTCTGCCAGGTGATTACACCAAAGCGGTTGAGGCTGGAAGAGTGGAGCTGTCTGTTCGTGGTCTGGCTGCAATCTGCGAAGCCCTCGGAGTTTCCGGCGCGATTTTGTCTCGCAGATGTGGTACTCGGGAAGAGGCAGGCTCTCCATGACCGCGGTTGCACGCCACTACGCCTGATACCCCAAATTCACATACGTGTGTGTGTCACGTCTAGAAATCGTTACCCTGCAAAGCTCAAACCCGACTTCTTTGGTAAGGAACCCCAAGAGGGCGGCATCATCCATCCCGGCAACGTGCTCCGTCAACAAGACAAACGTTTCGCCAAGATTCCCATCTGCGGTCCATATTTCGCTCAGAGCAGGCATCCCGGCGAGTCGAGCGAATCTCAAGCAAAGAATGTTGGTGTCTTCTTCGACTTCCGCTGAGTGCAGGAGGGATTTTGCGGCGAGATCTGGCCTCGCAATTCACTATCCAGTAGATGCAGCAGCCTCGGTACTCTCCCCGGCGTCCTTTAGAATCTTGCTGACTCGTGTCGCTGTCAGAAAGGTGTCTCGTAGTGGGTCGTCTGGTGCCAGGGAATTCGCCAGCTTCACGATTGTTCCGCGGCTGTGTGCCTGGTGGCGTTCCGCAAGATCTCGATCGCGTGAGTCCTGGTAGAGTTCGAAGGCAGTGGCGTGGACCCGCCACTCGGCGAGCGGCAGTTCGTAGCCTTCCATTATCGACAAAGCCTGGTCGATGCAATCCTGCGCGCGCGGAACGTCCAGTTCGGCCTGGGCGACCCGAGAATTCGCTTCCCATGCTAGCGCCTGCCAGGTGCGCTGGGCGGTTGTCAGCGTAAGACTAAGAAACCGTTCGGCTTGCGGCCGGGCCAGCGTCAGATCTCGCTCCGCGAGCCATAGTTCGGTAAGGCCCGATTCCAGGAGTATGCGCCAGTACCACTCGTTCAGTGTTCTCTGTCGATCCATCTCATCCCTTGCCGCGAACAGGTACTCACGAGCACGCTCATAGTTACCTAAGGCTGCCTCCGCCGAACCCCTTAAGATCAAGGACAGCCGGTAAGGATGGGGAAACGGGGCTGGAGGGTCAGGCGCGGCGCGCAGCGTAGGATCCCGGACCAGGGGAATCGCGGAGTCGCAGATCGACAGGACGCCGGCAAAGTCACAGGCGTTGAGATGTACCCAGGCCCGGCAGAGCTGCGCGGGCCGCACACGAAAGGAGTAATCTCCATTCCTGTTAGCCATCGTGATTGCGTCATCGATCGCCCGCAAAGCCCTGCCCCATTCACCGAGGAATATGAGGTTCCACCCCAGGACGTGCTCTCCTAACATGTACCGAATGGAAAGAAATGGGTTGGTACTGTCTGACTCGAAAAGCATCTTCAGGCCATCGACAGCGTTTCGATGCGAATCACGGTACTCGGACGAGCACCACTGGATGCAACTGTAGTCGAGCAAGTGCTGCCCGACGATGGGGCTGATTTCGAGTTTCCGGACCTCACCGATCGCAATCCGGTATTCCTCCGCGTGTTGAGCATTCCATCCACAGAACCACAAGCGCCAAAAAAGGCAGGTCGCATGCGTGGGAAGATGCTTCGTCGGATCAAGTGTTCTCACGAGGTGGAGCGCCCGTTCCAGCGGTTCGAGGCCGCGCTCAAGACTATCCCATGCCGCAATGAATGCCCAATCGGCCAGCGCACGCACTTCGACGTCGATCAGGCCGTAGCCGTCCGCTCTGGCAACCAGATCCGCGTAGGATTCAGCGGCACGGATGTCTCCGGACGCAACGTAGATCCCCGCCAGGTACTCCAGAATTCCGGTCTCGTTTTCGGCGCGCTCCGTGTCCTGAAGGCGGCCCGCCAGCTCCAGAGCATGCCGCAAAGTGGCCGCGGCCTCCCTGGGGGCAAAGCGCCGCACGGCTGTTTCCGCGGCCAGCCGCAGGTACTTTACGCCACGTGGCCAATCGGATGCATGCTCAAAGTGGTCCGCGAGTTCAGCCGCTATTTCGTCGTGGTGACTGGAGAACAGCTCCTCCAGCGCCTCTCCGATACGCCGATGCAAGGAAGCTCTCCGCGCCGGCGTCAGCCGGAGATAGAGGACCTCGCGATAGAGCGCATGCAAGAACTCAAAACTTTGCAGGTTTCTCCCGTCCGACAGCTGCCGGGCGCCGGCCGCGCGCAGCACGTGAGATTGGCGCGACAACCGGGCGAAGAGTTCTTCCAGGAGTTCAATATCCATCTTCATTGCCGCCGCAATGACACTCGGCGAGCATAGACCGCCAGCGACGCTGGCTGCCTCGAGCGCCCGTTGCTCCTCCGCCGTCAGATGGTCAATCTGAGCTTCGATCATCTGACGTAGAGTTTCCGGGACCTCGAGATCGATTTCCTCGATAGGGACCTGCAGGAGCCAACTTCCGTTCTCAGGCCAGATCAGGCCGTGCGCGGTCATGTGATCCAGAAAGGCGACCATGAACAACGGATTGCCCTCCGAGTGCCGGTGGATCAGCTCGGCAAAACCCCTCGGCAGGCTGCCCCCCGGCGACTCCGAAGCCAGGTACTCGGCCACCTCGGATTCCGTCAGCGGCGCGAGAATAATTTCCTGACACAGGTGATGAACCAGCAGGTCGTGCTTGAGTTTCCTCAGCGGATGATCCGGAGCGACCAGGTCCACCGGCCGCTTTGTGATGACCAACATAGTCTTGGCCGTGGTCCGCTGGCGGGCAAGAGCAGAGATGAGATCGACGGTCGAGGAATCCACCCACTGGAGATCTTCGAAGACGAGCAGTAACGGAGCTTCTGCAGTGATCGTCTCCAGCGCCTCGCGGATCTCGCGCAGCATGCGATCGCGGGTCGCTCCGAGAATCTCCTGTTGCAGCGCCTGCCGGTGTCCGCGTTTCAGCAGTGCGGGAAACTGAACCAGCCAAGTAGGCGCTTGCGCGGCCAGGATGTCAACAACCCGATTCCCCTGAGGACCACGGCACAACTGACCCACAGCCTGGAGCATCGGATAATACGCTTCCGCGCCCCCGTAGCCTTCCACGCACTGTCCGCGGGCGATTCGGAGGGATGGTTCCGCGGCGACTGCCAGGCGTTGGAATTCGTCGACCAGGGCCGTCTTTCCGATCCCCGGCTCCCCGGTGATGAATACGATCTGGCTTTGCCCCTTCAATGTCCCACAGAGCCAATTCCGCAGCTTCCCGAGAGCACCATCCCGGCCCACCAATCTGGCTGGAGAGGCCCGCGCCGATGGCGATGGTTCCGCAGGCTCGCTTTCCCGCACCGCGGCGATGAACTGATACCCCCGCCGGGGCAGGGTCTCGATGAAGAGAGGATTCCTCGGGCGGTCCCCCAGGACACTCCGGATGTCGGCGATCTGGTATTTGAGGACCTCAGGCTGGACGAAAGTATCGGGCCACACCGCCTCCAGGAGTTCGTCCTGGGTGACCAGGCGGCCGGCGTGCTCCAGCAAGTACTGGAGCACGGCAAATGCCTTCGGCGTCAATAGGATGCGCTCTTGTTCCTGGGCCTCCCCGCAGCGCCACAAACACTGATTGACCGTATCGAGCCGGAATGGAGGAAACTCCTTCACGTTACCCCCTTACGCCAGGCTTTGGTTTCTATTGCTCCTGAGGATACCTCAAAACATCAGCTTACGCTTCATCCACTGAAGCCTGACGGCAAGCTCACGACTGCCAATCTGACTTCCCGTAACCTCGTTTTCAGGAGAGCACAATGTCAACTTCCACCAACAATCCACTCATCGCCGGAATGGAAGAGATCCGCAAATCCTGGGGCTGGTTTCTGTTCCTGGGAATCGCGCTCACCGTTCTCGGCCTGGCCTGTATTATCTTCGATGTCACTGCGACCTTCACCACCGTGTTGGTCTTCGGCTGGTTGCTGATGATCAGTGGCGTCGTCCAGTTGATTCAATCGTTCCAAACCGGGAAGTGGAGCGGGTTCTTCCTGTATCTGCTCAGTGCGCTGTTCCGAGGAGTTACGGGCTTCTTGCTCGTTCGCTATCCGGTCCTCGGAGCCGAGAGCCTCACTCTGGTGCTCGGTTCGTTCTTCATCGTGACCGGACTGTTCCGCGCCATCGGCTCCGGGATGGCGAAGTTCCCTCGCTGGGGCTGGGCGGTCTTCTCCGGAATCGTCTCGGTGGCTTTGGGGATCCTGGTGCTTTGGCAGATGCCGATTACCGGCCTCTGGTTCCTCGGATTCGCCGTCGGCGTTGACATGATCTTCGACGGCATTGCGATATCCTGTTTCGCCTCCGCAATGCACCATTTCCCCCCAGGGACCATTTTCGAAAATGTGTAAATCTTAGTGCAACAAAAGGAGATATCACCATGGAAAAAATGCTAGTTGTCGTGTTTGATGACGAATCAAAGGCCTATGAAGGATCGCATGCGCTCCACCAGCTCGATGCAGAGGGGAACATTGCGATTCACGGCGAAGCCGTCATCAAGAAGAACACTGATGGAACCATCACGGTCAAGCAGTCGGAAGACGATTTTCCACTGCGCACGCTTGGGGGGACGGCGATTGGCAGCCTGATTGGGCTGCTCGAAGGGCCGATCGGGTTAGGGATCGGCGCCGTTGCCGGCGCCTTCGCGGGCAGCATCGGCGACCTGAATGTGGCCGGAGTGAACGCGGAATTCCTCGACGAGGCGTCGGCTGCACTCGCACGGGGCAAGTGCGCGGTGGTCGCAGACGTTAGCGAGGAGTGGGTCACTCCGGTGGACACCAGAATGGAGCTGTTGGGCGGGGTCGTCCTGCGCACGCCGAGAAGTGCTGTCGAAGACGAACAAAGAGCCAAAGAAGTGGCCACGCTGCGGGTGGAAATTGCCCAGTTGAAGGCCGAGTACGCACAGGCGCGAGCCAACCGCAAGGCCAAGCTCCAGGCCAGAATCGACACGCTCAACGCCAAGCTCGACGCCAAGCTGGAGCGGGCCGAACAGCGGTCGAAGCAAATCAGAACCGAAACAGAAGCCAAGGTGGAAGCCCTGCAGCAGAAGGCTGCGAAGGCTCAAGGCGATATCAAGGCCACGTTCGATGCCCGCGTGAAGGGGATCCAGGAAGATTACGAGCAGTCCGTTACCAAGACGAAGCAACTGCTGGCGGGGCAACTCAGGGAAGCGGCTGCGCACCTTGAGAAGTAAGGGGTCAGCACCTCCTGGCGCCGCGGATTCTCGGGCCAACAACGCTACGAGCAGAGCGACGGGCAAGTGACGCCCGGTCGCGCCTGCTTTCGACGCGGTTGGTCCTTGGAATACGGGAACTGGAGGCGGCGAGGCGGCAGTGCCACTGGGGCCAGGCCAAGCGGACCATTCGGAGCAGACTGCGAGGAGGGATGTTGAGTATGTCTCGAGTAATTGTCGAGGGACTTGAGCAGGTTGCGCAACGCGCATCAGCGTTCTCAACATGCTTCCCGGAATGGATGCCGATTGGGTCGTCGATCCGCCGGTGCGAACCGCAGGCGTGGTTCATCGACCAGTATCTGGTCGACGTTGCCCCAGGGTGGGTGACCAGGGTAAAGGTCGCTGCGAGGTAATGGCGACGAAGTGCCAGGCAATCTTCATGCTGCCAGCGGAGCTCCCGGGGTCGGTGACCACGTTGTCATCCACGGCCGAATCACCATTGGAAACTCGGGCGAAATGCGCAGCAAGCTATTTGACGTATTGCGTGCAAAGCCGGCTACTGTGTCCATCGATCTGTCCGATGTCTCGTACATCGACACCTCTGGACTAGCCACGCTGGTAGAAGCAGTCCGGATTGCACGCCGACACGGTACGCGGCTGATCCTCCTAGGTATCCGCGATCAGCCGCGCTACCTTTTCGAGATTACTCATCTCGATCGGTCGTTCGAGATAGCTGGAGAGGAGGCAAGCAGATGACCATCCTTGAAGCCATCGGCAGCGGCGTCATGAACCGGCTTGCCTATGTTGGGGGACTGACTATTCAGTTTTGGTCCGGTCTGCGCTCCACGCCCCACGTGCTGCCGATCGCCGGCAAGCGTGGGCGCTGGCGCGCGGCGATCCGCCAGATGGCGGATGTCGGAGTCGAAGCGATCCCTATGGTCGGGCTCATGTCTGTATGCACTGGATTCATCCTGGCTATGCAAATAGGTGCTGAACTGCGGCGTTACGGAGCTCTGCAGTACGTCATGGACGTCGTAGCGATCGGCTTCACGCGCGAGATTGGCCCGGTGCTGACAGCCATTGTCGTGAGCGGCCGGTCGGGATCGGCGTTTTCAGCCGAAATCGGGACGATGGTGGTGACCAGCGAAATCGACGCGCTGCGCACCATGGCTCTCGATCCGATCGAGTTTGTGCTAGCGCCGAAGTTCCTGGCGGCGCTGATCACGATCCCCTGTCTGACGATCCTGAGCAGCGCCTTTGGCATTCTAGCTGGCGCCGGGTTCATGTACATCAGCACCAAGATCACGCTCGCCATGTATCTGCGGTATGTCGCCAACTCGATCAACCTGCACGACGTCTTCACCGGCCTGCTCAAGAGCCTGGTATTCGCGATCATTATCGTCAACGTCGGGTGCATGGAGGGTTTCAGAACGCGCGGGGGACCGGACGCGGTGGGACGGTCGGCTACAACTGCCGTGGTGAGGTCCACCTACCTGGTTATCCTCGCTGACGTTTTTTTTACCGCGATCTTCTACCTGGTGCACAAGGGCTAGCGTATGGCGGACCCAATGATCTCAGTCTCTGGCTTGACCGTGGTCTATGATGGCCGCCGCGTGCTGGATGGCGTGAACCTGGACATTGAGCCCGGCGAAGTGATGGCGCTGCTCGGAGGCAGCGGCTCGGGCAAGACTACGATGCTCAGGCACATCATCGGACTGGAGCGGCCGCATTCCGGAATAATCCGCGTGCGCGGTGTCGATATCAATCGCTGCTCCGCGAAAGAACTGGAGGCGGTCCGGCGCACCATGGGCGTAGCCTTTCAAGAGTCTGCGTTGTTGAACTCGATGTCCATCGAGGAAAACGTCGGGCTGCCATTGCGCGAATTGACTAAGCTAGCCGATCCCGTCATTGACATCATGACCTACATGAAACTCGCGTCCGTGGGTCTCGGCGAAGCAGGGAACCAGATGCCCCGAGAATTATCGGGAGGCATGAAAAAGCGCGCCGCCGTAGCTCGGGCAACCGCGCTCGACCCCGAGATTCTGGTCTTCGATGAACCTTCCGCGGGTCTGGATCCGATTGTCGCGGCGGGATTGGACGAACTGATCCTGCTCCTGAAGCGCGCTTTTCACATGACCATATTGGTGGTGACGCACGAAATGACGAGTGCCTTCAACATCGCCGACCGCATAGCCATGTTGTACAAGGGCACGCTCATCGCCGTGGACACCAAGGACGCGTTCCGGGCGAGCACTCATCCACGCATCCGACAGTTTCTCGATCGAGTGCCCGACCCCATGACTGAAAGCACGGCGGTTGAGAAGCGTTTTCAGGAACTAGCGGGGATAACGGGGGCAAAAGCATGAACACGGAAGCCAAAGTCGGCGCCTTCGTCCTGGTCTGCGCTGCAATACTACTCGCGACCGTCTATCACGTGAGCAACACACAGATCAGGGGCGCACGCGTTTCCTACAGGACGTACCTGCGGTATGCGGGCGGGTTGGAGCCGGGAACAGACGTTCTGTTTGGCGGGATCAAGGTTGGTAACGTGACCGCCGTGCGACCCTACGCGCAGGACCCGACCCGGATCGAGATCCTGATGGATGTGAAGGAGGGCACGCCACTAAACGCCAATTCCATGGCGAAGCTCGGATCGGTAACAGTGGTGACCAGCCCGGTCATCTCAATTAGCACGGGATCGAATGACGCGCCCCGGTTGCCGGCGGGCGGCGTGATTCCGTCGGCGGAGACGATCAGCCTGGACGACACTCAGCGCAAAGTCGTGGCCCTCGCCGACTCCGCGCGGACATTACTCGAGTCCGTGCAGAAGGACGTGAATGACCTCACCAGCGATGCCCGAAGCCTCATCGCGAACCTGAACGGCGTCACAGGCAAGCCGAATCAAAAGCATTTGGCGCAGATTCTGGCAAACGCGGATGCGATGGTCGCGCGATTGGAACCGAAGATCGACCAGATCAGCGACCAGGCGCTCAAGCTGACCACGGATGCGAACGGCGTGATGGCCAAGGTGGGGCCGGCCGTGGACAATGCGGACGTAACCGTCTCCAATGCGAACCAGACCATTACCTCGGTCCGCGAGCCCATTCAGGCGGACCTGGCCGAAGCGCGGAAAACGCTCGATCAAGCGCGTGCCCTGATCGTCGACCTCCGGGCTGCGCTGCGGGCGAAGGATCAAGGCATGACCGATACGCTCGAGAACGTTCGTATGGCTACCGAAAACCTGAATGAACTGACGGAGTCCGTGAAGGAACGCCCATGGAGTCTGATACGGACCAAGCAGCCCAAGGACAGGAAAGTTCCCCGATGACGAGGACCCCATGACTACAAAAACGCTGGTAAGCATGAGCGCCTTTGCGGCAGCACTGCTGATGGCCGGTTGTGGAGGCAGGATCCGGTATCCGAGCTACTATGCGCTGGAGGTTCCTCCGACGCCACGACCATCGGCAAGCGATGCGCGCCTGCCGGGCACGCTGGCGGTGCGCCGGTTCGACACTGCGCCTTACCTGCGCCAGGGGAAGATAGTGTACCGGCAAGCTCCGACGGAGATTGGCTTCTACGATTACCACCGCTGGGCGGCCGAGCCGGCGGAGACGGTCACGGCGGCGATGATCGATTCACTCCGTTCCTCGCGGCTGTTCTCGTTTGTAAGGCGATACGACGGCCAAGAGCGGCAGGACTATCTCATGAGTGGCCGGCTTGAGCGGCTTGAAGAGATCGATTACGGCAGCGGCGTCCAGGTGGAAGCGAAACTCTCAGCCGAGTTGGTCAATGCGCGGGACGGCACTACCCTGTGGACGGGTAAGGCTGATGAGACCATGAGCGTCGGCAACCCTAAAGTTAGCGGGTTGGTCGCGGCAATGAGTCATGCCGTCCAAAAGAGCATCGATCGGCTCGTAGCTGGAATGGAGTCACAACTCCAGGGGAAATAAGGTGGTTGACCCTGCCGAAACGCCCTCGGATGGTGGGGACGTCTCTAAGATGTATCCGATGTTAGCCTCACAACCCACGCTTACGCAATCATCCGTCAGTCGCCGTGTCCCGTCATCAGGATCTGAATGGTACTTAATGGAGGCATGCTTTGAGATCAAACATCAAACTCGGTAGCATCTTTGGCATCCAGATCGGACTGCACTATAGCTGGTTCCTGATTGCTCTTCTAATCGTCCTGTCAGTTGCGGGCCAGTTCAGTGCTGCGCACAAGGACTGGAGCCAGGGGCTGATCTGGTCACTTTCTACCGTCACCGCGCTACTCTTCTTTGTGTCTTTGCTCCTGCACGAGCTCTCACACTCGCTCGTGGCGCAATCGCACAATCTGCCTGTCAGGGGCATAACGCTCTTCGCGCTCGGCGGCGTGTCCCAGATAGAAAAGGAAGCGGCCGATGCACGAACTGAATTTTTGGTGGCGATCGTCGGTCCCATCACCAGTCTTGCGATAGGCGTGGCCTGTCTGTTCGCGGCGCACTGGTGCGGCTGGATTCCGGGCGCCAGTGCGGCCACGCCACTCGTTGCCATGCTTGTTTGGCTCGGCTACATTAATCTCGGCCTCGGAGTCTTCAACCTGATTCCGGGTTATCCGCTGGACGGGGGGCATGTCCTCCGTGCACTGATATGGTGGAATACCGGCGACGCTGATCGGTCGACCCGGATCGCCGCACGAATCGGCGAGGGCGTTGGGTTCCTGTTCATCGCCGTCGGTGTCTTGGAAGCATTCGGGGGCGTTGGCTTCGACGGGCTGTGGATCGCTTTTATGGGCTGGTTCCTGGTCCAGGCGGCAGCGGAAAGCTATCACGCAGTGGGCGCCCTCCCGTTTCTCACAAGCCTCCACGTGGCCGACTTGATGTCTAGCGACTGTCCAATAAACTCCCGCCAATGACGCCAAGACGCGCCAGACGCAGCGGCGCGTAACAGACGCCCAAAGCGGGGCCGTGAAATCCGTCGGGCACCAGGCCCCGGGGCAGACGAGGCGCAGACGCAGGCAGACGTGGCGCGAGACGAGGCAGACGTGGCGCGAGACGAGGCAGACGTCGCCGAGACGGGGCCGGAGGTGGCGGGAGACGAACCGGGTGACGGGGTTGAGACGGTGGGTGAGGCCGAGGAAGCCGGGGACGTCTCCGGCGTGACGGGTGAGGCCGGAACCGCCGTCGAGCCGGGAGACGCCCAGACGGAGCAGCCGCTGGGGGAGACGGCCACCGCGTCCGAGGTGCCTGCCGGTCCGACCCTGGACACCGACGCTGCACTGGCTTTGAGGCGCATGCGCGAACGGCCGCGTTGTTGTTGCGGTTGCGGCCAGGTGCTCTCCAGCCCGAAGAAGCACTTCATTCAGGGCCATGACGGCAAGGCCAAGGTGATCGTGCGCAAGATCATGCGCGGCGAGCTGCAGCCACAGGAGGCGCCGACGGAGTTGATCCTGCGCCACATGGAAATCAAGTTCATCATGCGCAGCCCGGAGTTCCGGCGGGTGGTGGAGATGTGGCGCGAGATCTGCGGGCTGACGCTCGGCCGCGCCGCCGGCAACTAGGCTGCTAGACGAGGAACCAACTGGGGCCAGCCGCTTGGCTGGCTTTCAGTCTTGCGAGGAAGTATGAACGTCTTGGGCGGAAGTCCTCGGGTGGACATCACGATCTCGGTGAACCCTCAGTTTGAGCTCCGGCTGGACCACGTGTCCATCCAAAAACGCAAGCCAACGGCTGCAGACTTCGACGGCAACAAGCTCGAGATCGGCCATACCCGGTTGAGTATCTTCAGCGAGATGGGGGAGATCACCACCGGCGCGCTGCTGTTCGTGGAATACGCAGGGAAGGACAGCCAAGCAGAGGTGCCGTGGCGGCTCGTGGTTGCGCCCAGGCCGAAGTTCGAGCCGCTGGTGGAGGCGATGGGGAAGCTGGTGCTGGCCGACAGTGAAGAGGCGATCAGGATGCGGGCGGAGAGTGGCATAAAGCTTCGTCGCCGACTTGTGGACCCGTGACAGGCTTCAGTCTTGCCCACCACCTAAAACAAAGTCGGCTGTTCGCACACGCGACCGACCGCGATCTTTCAGGGTCCAGCGTGTAATGGCGTGCAATGGTCGACGGCATTGATGGCAATCTTGGCATTCTAGGCAACGTAGAATCTGCAACTTGCAGATGCGCCGTGCCCGTTCTTGGTTCGAATCCCACCCTCACCGCCAGAATAGAATCAGAAGTTTACGGCCAAACACCTAATCCAGCGGGCTCACCTGACCGATGTTTTGTAGCAGTCTGATTGAGAGCATGACTCCGGTAGCTGCCGCCCTTCATCTCCAGGGTGTGGACGTGGTGGGCCACCTGGGTGAGCAGTGCACCGGTCAGCCGTTCTGAGCAACCCGCGTCACGCGCTCGCTGGGGGAGCGCTTATCGACCTCCAGCGCCCGGCATTCGCGCGCGTAGGCATCCGCACGCTGAAGATCCGCAGCCGTTCTGGCTACGGGTTGCGTCAAATCAGGAAGTACAAGTCAATTGCCGGGCCCCAGGAGTTTCATGACCAGCGCGGGGTCCAGCGTCATAGCAGGGTTGAAATCCGTAGATGCTGCATCGGTAAGAAGACTGTGCATCAGGCGGCGATCTCTTCCCTCGCCGTATCCCAGCGCAACACGCGCCCGAAGCGGCAGCCGTCGGCGGCCATACGGCAAGCCATCGAGACCCGAAGGCCAAGATCGAACGGACAGTTTGGCTCCCGGCCTAAACGGATGCAGTCGAGGAAGTTCTGCACATGGGCTATGTCAAGGTGCTGCTGGCCGTGGTCAATCGCCTTTCCGAGTATCTGTCTGGCCTGGGGTTGATTGACCTTTTGGGGCCGGTAGCGGACCTGTTCGCCGCGGAAGATCGTCCCGTCGGTCCCCAGCACGTCCTCCGTCGTGCTGAGTTCGTCGTTGCCGAAGGCCGAGTCCCAGGTGAACATCAGGTCCTCGGAGTGAACCATCGCCGCGTTCATGGTGTCGGGCACTTCGCGGCCGTCCTTCCACAGGAAGACGCCGCCGTTGGCAGAGACGCGCGAGGGAATTCCCAGCTCCAGCACCTTGTACCAGAAGCACAACTGGTGGGACATATTTTCGTAGTAATTGCCGCCCGAGTAGTCCCAGAAGAAGCGCCAGTTGAGGAAGCGATTGGCGTCAAAAGGGCGGTCCGGGTTTTCGCCCAGGAAGGCCTTCCAGGCGACAGAGGCGTTGGTCATGTCCGGCGGGATGGGACGCGCCCACTGAGGCTTGCCGCGTGGCGTGTTGCGGTACATATGGGAGTGGATCTCGGTGATCTTGCCGACCCGACCGGTCCGCAGAATGCCCAAGGCGTCTTCCACCTGGCCGGAGGAGCAATCCTGATGCCCGATCTGGACGCTGAGCTTATGTGCGTTCAGCCGCGCTTCGCGCATGCGCTTGGCATGGGCGACGCTGAACGCCATGGCCTTCTCCTGGTAAACGTGCTTCCCGGCCTGGAGCGACGCCACGAAGTGCTCGCAGTGCAGATGCTGGGGCGTGGCGATGATGACTGCGTCGACGGAGGGGTCATCGAGCAACCGGCGATAGTCCATATACGTCTTCGCCTGTGGCGCCTTGGCCATTTCTTTGGCTGGCCCCAGGCGCCCGGACCAGGCGTCGGCGAAGGACACGAACTCGGCGTTCGGATCGCGCATCGACCAGATCAACTGGAGTCCCCGGAACCCGGGACCGATCATGCCGAGGCGGACGCGGTCATTGGCGCCGAGAACGCGCGAACCGGAAAGCGCCACCGCGCCCAGACCTGCGGCGGCCTGCTTGACGAACGTGCGGCGTGAATTCATGATTCCTCCTCTTATGGCCTGCGGCACCCGTGCGGCGCAGGCGTAATCATCTCTCGCGCAGACCGCGCCCAGCCGGCGGCAACCGGCAACCGCGATCAGCCGTGAACTGCGCGGTCCCTCTGCTTGGCGTGTTGCGTGTTGGATTAGCCAGGCTGTGGACGACGGCCTGAGCCCCGCCTACGGCACCACGGTGTGGCGGACTCAGTGACATAGAGCGCTACCGTTGATCGGGCCGCGTTGGCAGCCCCGCCGGGACAAACGGCACGCGATACAGGTGCACTTGATAGGAGTCGAAGGTGTCCGCGAGCCTCCCATCCTTAACTGGGAGCGTCCGTCCTTCTCCCAGCACCGTCGCCGTCACGGCCGCAGGGCAATCGCGCAGCTCGAACGTTGCATGGACGCGGCCGGTCGGTCGCGCGCCGACGGCGAACAGGTAGGTCGCCCCCGCATACCGCTTTAGCATGCGGTCCACCGGCACGCCGGCCCGGGACGAGGTCACCTCGACACCGTTGGCCACAGAGGGCGTGTTGAGGACAGGGGCCAGTTCACGGATCTGGGCGTTGATCGTGGCGAGAGCCTGCCGTATGGGAGGGTCATCCAGTGGGGCTGCGTCATTTAACGTCGGCTTGAATCGATGGCAGAAGTAGCCTATGCCCATCGAGCCGTGGATGATCGACATCCAAACCTCGGCCTTGATCTCGGCCGGCGCAGGTTTGGGGCCTCCGTCGTAAGACGTGGTTTCGATCCAATTCCAGACCGGCTTGCGGTAGCGTGCCCATTTGCGCAGGCGGTCGACGCCCTTGCCCACCCACCACAGCGGAAGCCGCTCATTCACCGGATAAAAGTCAAACGCCACGATGTCGGCCGCCTCGACGTATTGCGGGTATTGTTCCCAGTGGCCCGCGCACGCCTCGCCCCGGCCGATCCAGCCTTCATTGGCCACAGCCTGGCCGAGATTCAACAACACCGGACGGGTCGGGTCCGCAGCCCGGATCTCCTTGTAACCTTGCAGCGTGCTGCCGGGAGAGAGGCAGGGGCCATAGCCTCCGCCCGGCATCTCCTGCGCGTTGTCGGGCTCATCGAAGAGGAACCAGCCGCACAGGATGCGCGGGTCCGCACCCGCCGGCACGGCCACGCTCCGCAAGCCGAACAACGGCATGCCGGCGTGCCCGAGAAGCTCCAGACCCTCGCCTGAGCCGGGGTCAATCGGACCCACGTATTGATTCACTCCGATCGCTTTGTAGCGGGCGGCGTTGCTGGGGCGCTGGTACCAGACGCTGACCGGAAAGAAACCCGGGTCGGCGGGCGGGCCGTCCACCCACCGGCCGTAGTAGGCAGCGCCGCCCTCCCATGGCAGGAATGTATCTTTGGCGCCTTCGAAGTCCGCCAGACCGGCGACGAGTCCGGCGGCGAGGAGAAAGGCAAAACTCAGACAGAGTCGTTTCATGGGACCTCGAAAATGACAGGCCAAGCCCGGCGCACGGTGGGCCTGGCCTGCTCCACACGCTTATGTTGACCGCTGCGTCTTCCTATCGTGCTCAATGAGCAACCTGAGCGCCCTCACGCGGCCGACGGTCATCGCCTCGCTGCTGCGACTCATCCGCAGCAGCTAGAACGTCGTCCTCAGGCTAAACTCGAAAGTGCGCGGCAAGCCGTTGTATTCGCGGTTGTATTGCGCGCCGTAGGGATTGGCGGAGCTGATCGTCATCCACGGCCAGAGGTTGGGGTGGTTCATCGCGTTGTAGCTCTCGAAGCGGAACTCGCCCTTGACCCGCTCCGCGATGGTCACCTTCTTGCTGATGGCTCCGTCGGAGGTCCACATCGCGGGGCCGCGCAGATAACTGACCGATTGAGGCAGCGTCCGCAGATGGTCCCAACCCGGTTGCAGGGACGTATCGGTGTTCAGCGCCGCGACGTTGAAGAAGTTGTTCGGGTCGCGCTGGCCGTTGAGGTCGCGCAGCGTCTCGCCGGGCATCAGCAACAGGTCAGTGAGCGAAACCGGGAAGCCCTGCTGCCACTTCGTGGTACCCGAAACCTGCCACTCGCCGAGCGCCCAGTTCAGCGGACCGTGCCAGGAGCTGCCGAACCGCCGGCCTTTGCCGAACGGCAGCTCATACACGAAGATGCCGTTGAACACGAGGCCCGGGTCGGCGCCGTTGATCATGTTGGTGGGATTTGCGTCGCCGCCATTGAGGTAGGTGGTGCGGTCCATTTCGCGCTGCCACGTGAAGTTGCCCGAGACGGTAAAGCCCCGGTTGAAGCGGCGCTCGAGGCGCGACTGCAGAGAGTGGAACATGCTCGTGCCGCCCGTCGTGACGCCCTCAATGCTGCTGAATTGCGTGTACGGCTGAAGCAACTGCATCAAGGGGACGGTGGCGCCGTTGAGGTTCGGCATGGCGCTGATGCCCGCGTAAGGATTGGGGACGCGCGCGGTGAGCACCGCCAGGTTGTCTCCGTCGTAAACGGGCGACGTCGAAAGGTACTTTTGCGGCAGCAGGTCGAGATTGGTGCACGGGACGCCCGAAATGTAGCATCCGTCGGTCACCGGCAGGTTGACGCTCCGGGCCCCGACATAGCTGGCGTCGAGCACGAGCTTGCCCGGCAGTTCGCGTTGGAAGCCGAAAGACCAATGCACCGAATAGGGTTCCTTGGCGTTGACATAGCCCACGAAGATGCCGTTGCCGGCGTCCAGGTCGGCCCCCAACGAGCTTCCTACCGCCGGAAGCAGACCGTTGGGGAACGGATTGTCGAGGCTGTTCACGAAACTTACGCCGCCATCCACCGACGAGTTGACGTAGGTGTTGCGCGTGAAGCCGTCCTGAACCGGCAGTTGGTTGCGGCCCACGCCGAGTGAGTCGTAGAAGATGCCCGCGCCGCCGCGGATCACGGTCTTGTTGTCCAGCTGGTAGGCCAAGCCGAAGCGCGGAAGGAACTCCTTCCAGTCGGTCTGCCACATGCCGCGGTTGCCGGGACCGGCGTAAATGTAACCGCCGCTGACATTATAGGTGGACGGAAATGCGGACACCCAGCTCGCCAGCGTCGCCGCCTGCGAGGAACTGAGATTCGCCGCGGCCCCGATCGCCGCCGCATTCGCTGCGTAGCCCGTGGCGGCGTAGGCCGCTTCAGCCGCTGAGGCGAAGCTCGGCGTGGCACCGGGATCAAAACCGATCTCCATGCGGTCGTAGCGCTCCGTAGTCGGCAGTTCCAGCTCCCAACGGATGCCCAGATTGAGCGTCAGCTTGGGCGTTACTCTCCAGTCGTCCTGGACAAACAGCGCGCCCCACTTGTAGTTGGCCGTGAACGGGCTGGCGACGCTCATCGATGCATTGCTCGGGACGCCGAGCAGAAACGAGGCGAAGCCCTGGCCCACGGGTGCGGGATTGGATGTGGGCAGCGGGCCGCTGGTGTAGGCGCTGCCGAAATTGATGAATGGAGCAGTTACGCCGGAGGTGCTGAGGTGGCTCTCCATCCAGTTGCGGATTTCAGACCCGAACCGAAGGCTGTGCTTGCCCTTCTGCCAGCTCAACGTTCCGCTCAGCGTCTCATTGACGTTGTTATCGTAATAGCCCGCGGTCCCGCCGATATTGTCGAACACGTCACCGAAGCTGATGTCCGGGAAGATGGCGCTGGACTTGGTGATCAGGCTCGTCATCTGCTGCGAGAAGCCCAAGGCGCCATAGTCCACTCCGGATACCTTCGGGCCGTCGTCGTATTTCTGATAAGTGATTCCCAGTTTCACGTCCAGCACCACCGTCGGCGAGAACGTGTAGATGTCGTCGAGCGCGCCCACGTACGAGCTGCGAAGCTGCCGCTCGCCGGCCGTGCCGTTGCCATAGGTGTCGCCCCAGCCCTCGAACCACCGGTCCCAACTGAAGCGGCCCATGAGCCGGTGCCGCTCCGAGAAATAGTGATCGGCGCGCGTGCTGTACGTGTCGTAAGTGTCGACTTGTGGATCCACCCAGATGTAGTTGCCCTGCCCATCCGGGCTCACGCCTTGCGTATTATTCGGCGCGTTAATGTACTTCAGGACGTTCGTCGCCACCGCGCTGATCCGGTCCGCCGGGATCAGGTTGCCCGGAAACGGCGAGCGGCTCAGGTCGGGGTGATCCTGGATCGACAGCGGATCGTAGATCTGGTACTGGCTGCCCACCGCCAGAAGCGCCGAGAAATCGCCTTGCCTTTCCGCTGTCGTCGGGACCGAATCCTGGCTCGAAGTCGGCGTCTTGAAGGGGTGTTTTTCCATCGTGAAAAACCAGAAGGTCTTGTTGCGGCCGTTATAGATCTTCGGCAGCAGAACGGGCCCGCCTACGGAGAAGCCCCAACGGTACTGCTCGGCGCTGTTGTAGTAGACATAGGAGCGGTTGAATGGGTTCTCCGCAGCCAGCGAGGCGGGGTAGAACTGGTAGTGCGCCTCGCCGTGGAAGGCATTCGTCCCCGAGCGGCTGACCATGTTGAACACCGCGCCTGACGTGTGGCCCTGCGTCGCGTCGTACACATTGGTCTGGATCTTCATCTCTTCCACCGCGTAGCTGGAGAGGCTGATGGCGGGCCGCGTGTACCCGTTCGCCGCGCCGTTCTGCCCCGGCCCCCCGACGCTCTCATTGGCCACGCCATCCAGCGTGATGTCGTTGTGCGCCAGGCCGGCACCGTTCGAGCTGATCATCGTCAGCCCGTTGTTCCAGGCCGGATAGGGCGTCCTCAGCTCGCCTTGTTTGGACATCCCCGGCGCGAACGTCAGCAGCTCCAGCGCGGAACCGCCCTGGATCGGAATCTCGTCCAGCTCGGCCTTGCTGATGGTCGCGCTCTGGCTCGCGTCGGTGGCCTGCAGTATCTCCGCCGAGGCCACCACCTGGATCGATTCCTTGGATTGGCCCATCTGCAGGCGGACGTTCAGTTCCACCGTGTCCGCCACCCGCAGTTCGATATCTGTCTGAACATATGTCTTAAACCCTGCTTTGCTGGCGGCCAATCTATACTGGCCGGACGCCAGGTAGGGGATTAGAAATGCGCCGGATTCGTTGCCCACTGTCCTGGCAATCGCGCCCGTGGCTTTGTTTGTTACTTCAATCGCAGCGCCAGGGACCACCGCGCCACTGGGGTCGGTCACAGTGCCGGTAATGGTGGCGTGCGGGTCCTGCGCTCGAGAAGTTGAGGGAAGTAAGCAAACCAGCGCCAGCAACGCGAATCCGGCCAGCGCGGTTGTGATTGAGTGTCGCATTGGAACCAAGACCTCCTGCGGGAGAACTTAGTCCATGCTCCAGTCAATCGACCCCCAGGACAAGTCAATTTGCCGTCAATTGGCCGTTCATTTTCCGTTCCTTAACGACGTTCCTTATCCCGTTAACTCCACGTTCGGGTTGTGGTAGTATTATGCAGCCGCAGGGTAAACCTGGTGGGTTGAGGCTTGGCTTGCTATAAGAAGGCCCGAGGTGCGAGGGCCTTGCTCAGGCTAGCCGCCACGACGGTGGGGACTGTCGGAGGGCGTTTTGCCCTCGCGCAGGAGTTAAGACACATGTTTCTGCGGGAAGCGCGCCATAAACCGGAATCCGTGAAACAGTCGGGACCTGTCGAAGGGCCGGCGATCGTCAAGGAATTCCAGCCTGACACGCGCATCCTCCTCATCCAGCGCGTAGCGGCCAGTTCCGTCTTCGGCAAGTCGCACCGCCTGCGGGAGCTGTTTTTGTTCCTCAGCCAACGCAAACCCGATGAAGCGGGGGGGGCAATCCACGAGCAACAGATCGGAGTCGAGGTCTTCGATAGGCGGCCGGACTACGATACCACCCAGGACGCTATCGTCCGTGTGCAGGTGTCGCAACTGCGCAAGAGGCTAGAGCAGTACTTTGCCTCCGAGGGTCGGGACGAGCCCATGATCATCGAGCTTCCCAAAGGGTCGTACACGCCTGTATTCCATAGTCGCGAGGCCGAGCCGGCTCTGGATCGCCCGCCGGAGACGCCCGGCCCCCACTTGCGCTGGCGTTGGCTGCGAGTAGCAGAGTACTCGGCTCTGGCCGTCGCCGGAGTTCTGCTGGTGGCGGCACTGTTCAACTTGTGGGGTATTAGAACCGCCGGCCATCCGGCCAGCGAGGTCGGCCGTCTCTGGTCCCAGATGTTCGACAATGGGCGTCCGACCTCAATTGTCGTCTCTGACGCGATCATTGGACTGTTCGAGGACGCCATCCAGCACCAGCTCTCATTGAACGAGTACCGCGACAAGGCTTTCGAGCGCCTGATGAACGAGCGTTTGCGGGACCCGGCCGAGAGGAATCGCTGGAAAGACCTGAATGGTTCGTACTTCACGCACCTATCCGACGGCCGGCTGGCGGCGACCTTCTCGGTGCTGAATGCGAGCCACAGTCTGCCCACAGAGATCATGTTCGCGCGAGATTTCACTGTGAATTATCTGCAGTCGCACAACTTGATCCTCGTCGGCACCCGCCGCACGAATCCCTGGGTGGATCTGTTCGAGGACCAACTGAACTTCCGCAGTGGCTTCATCGAAGGCCCGCCAATGGTCTCCTATTTCGACAATCACTCCCCCCTTCCGGGTGAGGCGGCCAGATATGCCGTTCAGTGGTCCAGCCAGGGCTTTTGCCGCGTGGCTTATCTCCCAACGCCGAACCACGCCGGCAGCGTGCTCCTGATCTCCGGGACCGACATGCCTTCGAGTGAGGCCGGTGGGCAGTTCATCAGCACGGAGCTCTGGATCCAGAGACTGAGTGCAGCGCTCGGCTTGAAGGGAAAATCTCGGTTTCCTTACTTCGAGGCGCTGCTCAAGGTCGATTACCTGACCTGGAACACCCCCAAGTTCGAGCTGGTCGCCCACCGCACGTACACCTTCTAAACACACACGCAGACTGGAACGGACGCGAGCCGGTTCCTGCTTGGCGCGGGACGGCCGGCCGCATCCCGAACTCCGAGCCGGTGTAGTGGTTGCCGGTCTATGAAGAGATCCGTCCCGCGAAGCCAGTTACGCTCTCACGGACGGCTCAGGCCAGGGCGGGGTTCGGCCCCGCGCATCGCGTGGGCATCGATTGGCGATCCGAGAGCTGCGTGGAACTGCTTGCGGGCGCTGAATGCCCTGTGACCACCCTTTCACGGCCACTGTTATACTCTCAATCGAAATACAGCCCGACATCGCCGGCTCACCGCGGCACGTCTCGGCCGTTCAAGAAGAGGTATGCAATGCAGTGCTCCATCCTTCTCGCACAAGTTGCTCTGGCATCGTTATGTTGGTGCGCCCCGGCGATTGCGCAGATCACTCCGCCCGCCGCGCCGGCACGCACGCACTACTGGTGGCGGGACGAGGCCCCCGGCGCGGGGCGCGCCGCTCCCCTGAAGAACGCCACGAAAATGCCCCTGATCTCGGTCAAGGGCAATCGGTTCGTCGATCCGGACGGCAAGCCGGTGCTGTTCCGCGGGCTGTCCATCTCCGATCCCGACAAGCTCGAGAGGCAGGGCCACTGGAACAAGGAGCACTTCGTCAAAGTCAAGGAGATGGGGACCACGTTGCTCCGTATTCCCGTTCACCCGGTCGCCTGGCGCGAGCGCGGCGGGACGGACTACATCAAGCTCTTGGACCAGGTCGTGGAATGGGCCACGGACCTGGGCATGTACGTCATGATCGACTGGCACTCCATCGGCAACATGACCACGGGCGTCTATCAGGACCCGATGTACGAGACCACGAAGGAAGAAACCTATGGATTCTGGCGCGCCATGTCGCGCCGCTATGGCCACAACAACACGGTGGCTTTCTTCGAGCTGTTCAACGAGCCCGCAGCCTTCGGCCGGGTCTCCTGGGACGTCTGGAAGACCATCGTGGAAGATGAAATCGCCGTGATCCGCGCCAACACGCATCAGGTCATTCCGCTGGTCGCTGGTTTCGACTGGGCCTACGACCTTGCCCCGCTGCGTCTCAACTCCATCGCGGCCGAAGGCATCGGTTACACCGTTCACCCCTATCAGTTCAAGCGCACTCCACCCTGGGAGCCAAAGTGGGAGGAGGATTTCGGCTTCGCCGCCGCCACTTACCCGCTGATCGCCACGGAATTTGGCGGATTCGCCGCTCCGGGAACGCCGATTCCGACATCTCCTCCCGCCGCCCCGGCTGGGCCAGGCCGCTCCGGCAACCGGGGAGAGTTGGCCGCTTACGGCCCGGCGATCATTAAGTATCTCGAGAGCAAGAACATCAGTTGGACCGTGTGGTGTTTCGATCCCGAATGGGGCCCTACGCTCCTCAGCGACTGGAACTATACGCTCAACCCGTCCGGCCAATTCGCCAAGGCCGCCATGCACGGCGAAATCAAGTAGCGCACCAGACCGGGCGCCTGTTCTTTCACGACGCCTCCCTTCGCCGGTAATGCCGCTCGCTCCAGCGCGACGGTGTTTGCCGTCGAGGTCTTCGTGCGCTGCAATCCATGGCCGGGGATTCAACTCGCACTTCCATCGGCGGTCTGCCTCGCCTTGGCGGTGCCTGCGCCGTGGGGAGACTTGGCACGCGCGGCGCGGATGTCATCCGCGCCTCCGCGCTTGGTTCAGGCCTTCTTGCGCTTCTCGTAGCCCACCCTCAGCGCGCACGTGCCGCCGAGTTCGACCCGCGAGCCGCTCTTGAGCCGCACCGGCTTGCCGGGAGAGACGCGCCGTCCGTCCAGCCGCGTCCCGTTGGAGCTGTTGCAGTCGATCAGAAACAGCTTGCCGGCCTTGACGTGAATCTCGCAATGGAACCGCGAGACCATCCGCTCCACGTCCTGCAGCACGATGTCGTTCTTCATGCCGCCGTCCTGGGCCACCGCGCCGATGTGCACCACCTCCTGGTTCAACGCGAATTTCTCGCCCTTCTGCACACCCTCGATCACCTCGACGAACGGGTCCTTCTTGCCGCGCGTGAATAAGAACAACCCTCCGCCTCCGAGCAGCACCAGCAGTCCTCCGCCCAGCAGCAGGTACCGCAACCTGTCCCGCTGCTGGGCCGCCGCATCCACGCGCTGTTTGAGGCTTTGCACCTGTGGATTGTCCGGCGCGATTCGCTGCGCGATCGCCAGCTGGCCTGAGGCCGTGGCGATGTCGCCCATCAGAAACGCCGCCTGACCGGCCTGCAAAGACTGCGCCAGCGTGGCCGCCTTCTGCTCTTCGGTCTGGCTCTGTTGGGCCTTCTCCTCCGTTTCTTTCTGTTGTTGCGATTTGGCCTGCGCGATCTTCTGCTGCGCCTCTTTAAAACCGTTCGCGGCGTTCACGTTGCCCGGATCGAGCGCCAGGATCTTCTCATACAGATCTTTCTGCGTCTCGGGTTGATCCGCATTCAGCGCCTGCTGCATCAGCTTGGAAACCTGCGCCTGCCGCTGCTCGTTCTGGGCTTGTTGTGCCGCAAACTGCTGCATCGCCGGCGCCACCGGCTGCTGAAGGGCCGGCGCCTGCGGCATCGGGGCCGGCGTTGGCGCCGCCACGGCGGCGGGCGCTGCGGCGGCGGCTGCCTTGGCCGTTTGTCCGCCCAAGGTCTTTGGAAGCGCCGCGATTTTGATGTTCTGATAGTCGATCGTCCCTTCGCCTTCCGGCGCGCCCAGGGCGATCGTTCCCGGCGTCGTCCGCGCCTCCTTCTTCGGCGACGTGCCTTCGGGGCGCACATCGTCAAACTCATTCACCGGGTACCCGTTCACCCAGATCTCGACGTGCCGCCCCCGCCCGAGAATCGTCGCCGTGAAGAACTGATCGTTGTCGCCCAGCACCTTGCGCGCAATCTTCAGTCCGTTCAGGTTGCCCGTCGACACGCCGTTTTCGATCGACACTTCATATCCCGATTCGACCTGGCCGGGATCGCCGCGAAAACACAGCGCCGCCTGCGGCGGCTGCTTCTTGCCGGTAGAGGTCACCTTCACATCCACCTGCAGCAGGAAATCGTCGTACGCGGCTTGCGTCTCCAGTTGGCCGGGTCCGTTGGCGCCGTGAATCGCACCGTTCGCGAGGCTCCAGTTGGCTTCGTGCGGCTTCTTCTCTCCGCCGCCGCCGAAGAGCTTGAATTTCTTCATGCCACCGCCGCCCGGCTTTGGTGGCGGCGGATTCACCGCCTTCCAGCCCGACAGGTCCGTGCCGTTGAAGATCGGCTTCAGCCCCAGAGGCTTCAGCTTGATGTTCCGGAACTCGTATTTCCCCCCGTGTCGGCACGCCAGCGCGATGTAGCCCGCGTGGGACTTGCTCTCTTTCCCGGACGCCGCCGCCCGGCCGTCGATCTTGACGCTCACATCGTCGCCCGACACGTCCAGCTCGACGCTGTGCCACTGGCTTGGGGCCGGCTTGCCTCCTTCGGCCTTGAGGTGCTGCGCGATGCTCCCGGCCGGCCACTTCCCGTCGGAATCGCCCAGCCGCAAGTCGTACCCGCTGTCCGCGGGCGCGCCCTCCTTGGCGAACCGGAAAAACAGGCCCGCATCGGAGTCCGCCCGCGCGGCGCGGTAATCGAATTTCAGGCTGTAATCCGTGAAAGGCGCGTTCGTCCGCAGCTCGCCGCAGTCGCCCGCATCACAGCTCAGAACGCCGTCGGCCGCATGCCACTTCTTCCCATCCTGGCTCCAGCCGAACAGCGACTCGCCGTCGAACAGCAGCAGCCATCCATCCTGCGCCTCGGCCCGCGAAACGGTATTGTCCTTGGCGCCGAGGATGCATGCGCCCAGCACCAGGCACGCCAGCACCCGCATCGCTCTACCCCGCGCTTGCCGCTGTTTCCACGGCGCTGAAGGCAAGCCCTTCAGCCTCGCTGTACTCGATCCGCAGAGTCTGTCCCGCTTGGACCTCTCCCGCGATGACCGCCGCGGCCACCGGCGACAGCACGAGCTGTTGCATGGTTCGCCCCACCGGCCGGGCGCCGTAGGCTGGATCATAGGATTGCCTGGCCAGGTAAGCCAGGGCTTCCGGAGTGACATCGAGCTGGATCTCCCGGTCGTCCGCCAGCTTCTTCCTCAGGCCTGCCAATTGGACGTTGACGATTCTCTCCAGCTCAGGCTCAGCCAGCGGGTTGAAAGCGATCACTTGAGAGATCCGATTATACAATTCCGGCCGCAGCGAGGCCTTCACCACTTCGAGGATGATGTCTTTGCGTTTTTCCGGATCGTCCGTGGCGTCCAGCGATTCCCGCACGCCCAGGTTCGACGTGAAAATAATCAGCGTGTTTGAAAAGTCGCAGAAGCGCCCCTTCGCATCCGTGAGACGCCCTTCGTCCAGCACGCCCAGCAGCAGGTCCAGAATCTCCGGGTGCCCTTTTTCGACCTCGTCGAACAACACGATGGAATACGGCGAGCGCCGCACCTGCTCGGTCAGGAACCCGCCCTCGTCCGACCCTACCAGGCCCGGACGCGACCCGATCAGTCCCGCCACCGATGACTTGTCCTTGTACTCGCCCATGTCGATGCGGACCAGCGCCGCTTCGTCGTCGAACAGCGCCTCGGCCAGCGCCTTCGCCAGTTCCGTCTTGCCCACGCCCGTCGGCCCGACGAACAGGAACGAGTTCGGTTTGCGCCCCGGCTGCAGATCGGCTCGCATGCGCCGCGCCGCGTCGGAGACGGCGCTCACGGCTTCGTCCTGTCCGAACACGCGGCTGCCGATTCGTTCCTCGATTTTGACCAGCCGGTCGCGTTCGCTCTCCAGCATGCGGTGGATCGGCACGCCTACTCGCTCCGCGATCGTCTCCGCGATATGCTCCGGCAGCACCGTGTCCGGCACCATCTGCGTCCCCGCGCTCTCGCTCAGCTGCTTCTCCAGGTCCTCGCGCTGCTGCTCCAGGTATTTCAACGATCCATAACGGATCTCGGCCGACTTCGCCACGTCGCCCTTCGCTTCGGCCGCCTCCAGCAACGCGCTCTGCTCCTGAATCGCCTGCTTCGTCTTCTGCAGATTGTCGGCCGCGCTCTTCTGCTTGTTCCACTGCTCGACCAGCGCCTCCACCTTGGGCTTGAGCTCATCCACCGCCGCCTGCAGTTCGGCCACGATCCGCTTCTGCGCCGCCGTCGTGGCCGACCCTCCCAGCGCCTCCAGTTGCGCCTGCTTCTGCAGCAGCAGCCGCTCCTGTTGGTCGATTTGCGTCGGCTTCGATTCCCTTTGCATGCGGATTCGCGCCGTCGCCTCGTCGATCACGTCCACCGCCTTGTCCGGCAGGAACCGGTTGCGCATGTAGCGCCGCGACAGCTTCACCGACGCCTGCAGCGCTTCGTCCGACAGCCGCACCCCGTGATACGCCTCGTAGCGCGGACGGATCCCGCGCAGAATCACCATCATCGTTTCGTCCGTCGGTTCCTTCACCGTGACGACGTCGAAACGGCGCGCCAGCGCTCCGTCCTTCTCGATCCGCTCGCGGTACTCGTCGAACGTCGTCGCCCCCAGGCAGCGCAGCTCGCCGCGCGCCAGCGCCGGCTTCAGGATGTTGGCCGCGTCCATCCCGCCTTCATTGCCCCCTGCCCCCACCAGAGTGTGCAGCTCGTCCAGGAACAGAATGATCTCGCCCTTCCTGGCGCGTACTTCGTCCACCACCCCTTTGAGCCGCTCTTCGAACTCGCCGCGGTACTTGGCGCCCGCCACCATCGACGTCAGGTCCAGCCCGATCACCTTGCACTTCTTGAGTGACTCGGGGACGTCGCCGCTCGCAATCCGCAATGCCAGTCCCTCGGCGATCGCCGTCTTGCCCGTGCCCGGATCGCCCACCAGCACCGGGTTGTTCTTGCTCTTTCTGAGCAGCGTCTGGATCACGCGCCGGATCTCCTCGTCCCGGCCGATCACCGGCATCAGCTCCCCCGCCGCGGCTGCCTTGGTGAGGTCGCGCCCGAACCGCTCGAGCACCTTCGACGACGCGCTCTTGGCGGCCGCGCCCACCGCGCCCGGCTGGCCCAGCGTCTCGGAGGTGGCCGTCCGTGTCTCGGCCGTCTTCTCGACCGCCTGCTTGGTCGCCCCCGCGCCCCGCAGTTCGCCCTTCAGTCCTTCCTCGCCGTAATCCACCGCTGCCAGCACGAAGTCGATCGGCTCGGCCGCCTCCGCGCCGCGCGCCGCCATCTTTTCGAACGATTTCTCAATCAACTCGCGCAGTGCCCGCGACGCCACCGGCCGTTTTCCCGGCTCCAGCTTGTTCGTTCCCTCTTTGTTCAACCGCGTGGCGAACGACTCCAGCAGCGCGCCGCAGGCGATGCCCGCTTTCTCCAGCCCCGCCGCCAGCGCGCTCTCGCCGTCCAGCAGGACGTACAGCATGTGCACTGGCGTGATCTGCGCCTGCTTCCTCTGCTCGGCCAGCAGCCGCGCCCGCTCCAGCGCATCTTCCAGCTCGCCCGATAGTTTGTCCAGATCAATCGCCATGGTCGTGCCTCCTGCTCCTCATTCCAGCCGCCGCCGCCGCGGCGGAGGCGGCGGATTGGGCTCCGGGCTCTCGCGCGGCGGTTCGTATCGCCTGGGCGCCTCCCACGGCGCCGGCCGCTCTTCGACCTTCGGCTCCTGACGCGGTTCCGCCGGCGGCGGCTCGAAGCGCGGATCGGGACGCCGCTCCGGCCGCGGCGTCGGTTCGAAGCGCGGCCCGCGCGGAGCCTCGGGCGCCGCTGCCGGCGCTGCGGGCGTCGGCGCCGGCCGGGCCGGCTCCAGCCGCTGCACCGGCTCCACGTTGCGCACCGGCTCCTCCATCTTTTGCGCATAAAACCGGTGCCGCGTGAACAGCAGCGCCGTGCGGATCGCATGGTGCGCCGGCAGGGTCACCTGCAGATCCGTGATCGTCGGCACGTCCGGCGCCTCGAAATCGTATTCGAAATTGCACTGCTCCGCCGACTTCGACTCGCACGCCAGCATGATCGGCTTGCGCCGGAATCCGCTGGCCTCGTTGATCGCAATCTCCACCGTGATCTTGGTGCCCTTCTCGAACGTCGCGTTCCGCTCGCCCACCAGGATCAGCCGGTACTTGTCACGTCCCTCCAGCCGCAGTTGCGAAAAGTACAACGTCATTTCGTCCGCCACGCCCTGCACCCGCGACGGCTTGGCCGCCAGCTTGTACAGCACCTTCCCGCCGCGATCGAAAATGAAGTTCATCGCGTCCAGCGCCGTGCTCATGTGGAAGTCGATGTACTTGCCTTCCAGCGCCCGCTCCAGCCGCATCAGCGCGTCCAGCGACCCCAGCGCCGACCGCGCCTCCACTCCCAGGTCCTCGTGAATCGACCAGCTCCGCGTCGCTTGCAGGATCTTCTTCTGCTTTTCCACCAGCACGATGAACTCGGTCTCGCCCGTCTCCTTCAGCGTGTCGAAGTACTGCTGCACCACCGGCGTCAATTCGAGATACGCCGCCGCGCTGTGCAGAAACCGCCGGATCCGGCCGAAAAACTGCTTCGGGCTCTGAACCGGATCCAGCACGTCGTACACCGCGTTGTGCAGCGCCACCGTCATGCGCTCCACGAAGTTAGCCGCCTCGGTGTCGGTCTGCGTCTCGATGCCTCGCTCCGTGAACAGGACCAGGAACTCCCGCATCGCCCGGTTCAGCTCGGTGTAGCGCTCCGTCAGCGCCGTGAACGCGTCCGCAATCCGCCTCCACGCCGACGCCAGTTCGCTATGGCTCATCAGGCACGTGCACGCCGGAATGTACGCCGCATCCTTCTCGAATCCTGTCCCATGGCGCTGTTTCCGCAGCCGCGCCACCGCCACGCTGTACGGCACGCTGTCCGCGTGCAACCGCAGGCTCAGCCCGTACGCCGGTCGCCGTTCGGTCTGCATCTGCGGATTGAATTCGTCCACCGGTCCGTCGTAGATCTGCTTCTCGCCTGGGTCGCAGACAATGTAAATTGGTGTCTCCGTGACTCCCTCCAGCTCCGCCTTCGCGAACTGCCGCTGGACCGGATGTTCCGGGTCGATCTCCACGCTGCACCCGGCCGGCGTCAGCGCCCGGCACTGCGTCACCGCCACTCTCAGCGCCTGGTCGTCCTCGTCGATCGTCACGATCGGATCGTGGCGCACCGCCCCCAGTTCCGCCTCCGGCAGCCGCGGCCCGCCGCCCACCAGTCCGTAGGCGTCGGTGGCGTACCGCAGCACCCACAGCAGGCCCGCTTCGAAGTATCTCTCCTGGCGGAGAAAATGCTCCGGCGTCAGCAACATCCCGTGTTCCCAGTTGACCGAGCTCAGTTTCACATCGTCGGGGTTCATCTGTTTTCCTATGCTCTACGCTCTGCGGTCCTGCGCCAGCGCGACACGCGCCCGCTCTGCCGCGCCGCTCCCATTGCCATTCGGCGCGGCTGTTCCTCCCAGGTAGCTGTTGATGCCCAACCGCCCGTTCTGCACCTCATCGCCCAATCGCGGCGGCTTCGACGGATCCAGCACCACCCACTGCAGCCGCCGCCGCTGATAGCACGGCGCCACCAGGTCCAGCACCGCCTCCATCAGTTTCCGTTTCTCCTCCGCTTCGAAATCGTAGTACGTCCGCAGCTCCACCGGCCCCACCAGCAGCGTCAGCCGCGCCATCTCCTCCACCCGCGCGCCCAGGATCGCATCCACGCCCAGGCGGCTGAGATTTACGCCCGCCCGGGTGCACGCCTCCGCCGGAATCGCCTGAAACGCCGGCATTCGCCGGATCTCCTGCAACGGCAGCTCCAGCAGAAAACTCAGCGCGAAGCGGATCCCCCGCGCCTTCCCCGCCATATCGTGCAGGCTCGGCAGAATCAGCGCCAGCCGGTACCACATCGCCTCCGGCCAATCCTCCGCGTTCAGCCCGAACAGCCCGATCCACCGCGCGCACGCCGCCAGGTTGCCCGGCTGGATATCGAACAGCCTTGCGCCCTCGCGCAGCCATAGCGCCGCCTTCTGCAGCGGGTCGTCCATCAGTTCGACGATCTCGCGCGTCCCCGGCTCCGCCTCTCCGCCCTGTTCCCACATGCCCACCGGCAGCGCCTGAAACGCCCCCGTCCCGGCGATCGACAGCGCGATGCTCACTCCTGGATGCAGCTCCGCGCCCGGCTCCGGATCCTGCTCCACCACCCACCGCGTCGGATACCCTCGCCCCGCCATGCGCAGCGTCACCCGCGCCGCCGGCACGCCCAGGTCGCACAGAATCGCCAGCGCCGAATCCAGCGTGTGATGGAACCCCTGGAAACCGTGCGCCAGGTCCGGCATGCGCGCCTGCTCGCCCATTACTTCCACTCCAGCTTCACCGCCAGTTCCGTGTCCAGCATCATGCGATCCTTCAGATGCCGCCTCAGGTCGCTTTCGAGAATCGGCGCTTCGGCCTCCGGATCGGCCAGCGCATCCCGTGTCAATTGAACCGTCACCTGTAGCCGCCGCCGCATCCCGCTCCCGGTCCGCTCCAGGCTCGGGCGCGCGTACGCCCCCACGATCCGTTTGTCGAAGGCCCGCGTGACCGCCCTCAAGTCCTCCTGTGTGATGATCCGGTCGCGCGCCAGCAGCGCCGCCGCGAAACGCGCCTGCGCCTGCTCGAAATCCTCCCCGTTCGTGCCGCCCGCCGCCGACGTCGGGTTGGTCAGCCGCATCCCCGCCAGCATCCCCTTCTTCAGGAACGTCTCTACCCGCCCCGGCCCCACGTTGTTGCCCAGCGCCCCCGCCGTCGCCCACACCCGCACGTTCGCGTAATCCTCGCGCGTCATGTCCGCCCGCCGCGCCGGCTGCAGTTCGATCCGTCCGGAGCGGATCGTGTACCGGCCTGCGCCCGGCTCGGAGCTCGGCTGCATCCCCGGCACATACGTCGATCCAGCCTCGCCGAACACCGACAGCGGCGCCACCAGGTAGCGCTCCGTCCCCGCTTCCACGCTGACCGGAATCGACGTCCCTTTTTGGTCGAAGTACACCGTCTGGTTGTGGCACTCCACGTTCGACGCCGTGATCGCGTGCATCGAGATCGACCCGATCCCCGTGTGCAGCGACGGCGCCTCGCGCGGAAACGAAATCCGCAGCCACGCCCGCTTCTCTCCCGCGATGCCAGCGTATTCGCGCCCGAACACCCGCCCCAGCGCCGCCTCCATGCCCCGCGGCGCCGCGCACGTCGTCCGCCGCTCCGCCGGCACCCCCGGCATCACGAACACCCGCGGCCCATAGAAGCCCGCCGGCAACGCCGGCACGTCCGCTGCCGCTCGCCCGTCCTCTTGGGCCGCCTCAGCCGCCTCGTTCCTGACCAGCCATTCGAGCCCGCTCACGCCCGCATTCAGCCTCCGCGGCCGCAGAATCCCGCGCGAGTGCAGCTCCCCGTTCGCCCCGAACAGGCACCACGTCTCCGTCGCCAGTGCTTCCTGAATCCGCGCCGCGTCCGGTCCCAGCTCGAAAAAGAACGAGTGCCGGCTCAAATGCTGCGCCGGTAGATTCTCGATCGCCAGAATCACCGCCGGATGCGGACCCAGGTTCACCTTCACCGCATCCAGCGACGGCCGCGCGTTCAGAATCTTGTCCGGCAGTTCGATGCCCGGCATCAGTTGCAGCGCCCCATCCTGGTATGTCAACGCCATCGCGATCGTCGCCTGCGACACCGCGATCGTCGCGTCGCTGGTGAACGTCAGCCGCTCGCCCGTCTGCGCCTCGCCGATCATCTCCGTGCCCGCTTCCACCACCTGCGAACCCGCCGGCGCCACAAATCGCACCACCGTTTGTGCCGGCCGCGCCATCCGCTGTTCGATGCCCAGGCCCGCAATCAGCTCGTCCAGCAGCGCCAGCCGGATCCGGCCCGTCTCCGAGTACAGGCTCTCCAGCTGCTGCGCCAGCGTCCGGAACAGCACCGCCAGGATCGGGTCGGTCGTCTCCGCCGCAATGCCGTAGTCCCGTAGCCGGCGGCGGAAGTCGTCCCGCAGTTTTTTGTCGATTTCTATCGCGCTCGCGCTGCTATACGGCATATCCTTCAGGGCGGCCACGCTTTCTCTCCGGCCGCCCGTGCCTTAGAGTTTCAGGCGGATCGCCTCTGCTCCGGCCTCCGTCGAGACGATCGCCACTTCGTACGAATCGATATCGCGCTGGCTGTCGCCCGTCTTTGTGATCGCCGCCACGCGGTAGTGCGTGATCCCCAGCTCCTGCAGCGCGCCGTTGCCCTCTTCCACCGCCCTGGCGATCAGCTCCGGCCGCACCCGCGCCCGCTCAAAAAAATCCCGCCATCCGAAACGCGGACAGCCCGCCCATGAGCTATGCGGCGTCACCGCCATCACCCGGAAAAGCTGGACGATCGCTTCCACCTCCTCCGTGCGCCGCAGAAACGCGTTCCGGAAGCGCAGAGGAAATGCAATAAACGAAGCCATCGTCCCTCGTTAGTTGCTCAGCGCGATCTCCTGGAAGTTCTGCTGGTTCATCACCGGTTCGAGACACATGATCAGCATGTGGTTCAGCGGCGGCGCTTTGCTCGTCGACGTGCTCGTGTCGCCCCCGGTCGGGTTGCACGTCTTGAAGTTGCTGATCCAGCCCTTGAACTTGTAACACGCCAGCGCATCCTGGTGCGAGTCGTCCTTCCAAAACTCAATCTTCATGTCCTTGATCTTGTCCCGCGTCACTACGTTCGCCAGCCCGAACAGCTTGCTGAGCGTCGAGAACGGCATGTTCTTGTCATCGTGAAAATCCACCACCACGTAGATGTTCGTCCGCAGGCTGCCCATCTGCGGCATCCCCGCGCGGTCCTTGGCGGTTTCGAACGTAACACTCGATTCGACGGCATCGAACTTAGTGCCGTCGATCGTGACGGTGCTGCGATACGGTTGTGCTGGCATGTCGGTTTCCTCCTCCGCTCTAGTTGCTCATCTTCACTTCGCTGAAGTTCTCTTGGTTCAGCGTCGGCTCCAGATCGAGCACCAGCAGGTGATTCAGATCCGGCACTAATCCCTGGAAGGCCTTGTCGTCATCCTCGCCATCCAGGTCCATCCCCTTCGTGAACTCATTGCCGTTGGACGTCTCAAATCGGCTGATCCAGCCCTTGAAACTGTAGCTGCACAGCGCGTCCTGGTGGCTGTCGTCCTTCCAGAACTCGAGCTTGATGTCCTTGATCTTGTCCCGCGTCACCACGTTCGCTAGGTTGAAAAACTGCTTGATCGCGCTGAATGGGAGATTCGTGTCGTCGTGAAAATCGGCCCACACGCGGATCTCGGTGGTCAGGCTGCCCATCTGCGGCATCCCGGCCTTGTCTTTTTCGGTTCCGAACGAAACGCTCGTCGAGACCGCGTCGAACTTCGTTCCATCAATTGTTACAGTGCATCGATAAGGTGCCGCCATCTGGATCCTCCATTTCTCCCGTACGGACTTCTCACTACTCTCATCACTTCTTGGCTTCCCGCCGGAACCAGCCGCGGAACAGTCCGGCGATGCGCGCCGTGAGCGGCTGCGAACTTGCCTTCGCCTCCGCCGGCGTTTCTCCGGACGCCCGCTCCTGTGCCGGCGCCGCCGATGGTGGCAGCGGCAGCGCTTCTCCCGCACCCGTCGCCGGCCCGGTCGGCAGTTCGAACTTCTGCCCCACCGCCCGCGTGACTCGGATGCCGGCGGTCCGCTTGAACTCCCCTCGCTCGGCGGCGTCGGCCTCGCGGCTCTGCTCGGCCGCTCGCGCCGCCGACCCAACATCGACTCGTATCTCTCGGTTCATGCCGCTACCCTCCTCGCGCGGCCCGGTCAGTTTTTTGTTTCACCCTTCTTGAACTCCGGTACGTCGATCTTCAGCACGAACGTCTCCGCCGGTCCCGTCGGCATCACGTTCAGCGTGATGTCGCAAATCCCCTGCATTCTCTTCTGCGAATCCTTGTCCACGAACAGGTCGTAGCCCGCCAGCGTCCCCTGCTCCACCTGTTCGTCCAGCAGCTTCTTCAGCGGCTTTTCAATCTGCTCATCCATGAATTCGCGCGTCAGCACCTGCCCCGCCACCTGCAACAAATAGTGCCGGCAGCACCGCTCCAGGTACCGCAGGATCCGGTACGACGTGAAAAACTTCAGCACCCCGTTCGGATCGTCGGCCTGCGTCCGGCAGCCGAAAAAGCACAGGTGATTGTCGGCGTCCCGGATGATCGGGATCAGCTGCCGCTCCATGCTCAGGTGCTCCATCTCCCCGATCAGCGGCTCTACCCGGCTCTTCTGCGCCCCCGCGATCTGCCCGAACCGCGACCCCACCGGCCCCTGCGCAATGCCCTGCGCGTCGTCCGCCCGCGCCACCGCGCCCGCGAACACCAGCGACGGCGGCACATACAAATCGTCGCCCCCATCCACGTTCTTCTCAAACCAATGCGCCGCCCGCAGTTGCAGGTACCCCATCGTCACCACGTCAGACGCCGCCCGGTCTTCTGGCCGCTTCATGAACTCGTACTTGCCGCCCGGCAGGAAGTTCCGCTCCACGTTCTTGAACGATTTTTCGTCGTCCAGGTCGCCCACCAGCAGCATCCCCCACGTATTGGCGATGTCCTCGAACTTCTCCCGCACCGGCTGCGGATAATATCCTGGCACCACCAGGTTGCAGATGTCGTCCCGGAAGTTGAAATTGTCGTTGCGCTTGACGACGAAATTCTCCACCGCCGCCACGTTCATGCTGAACACGTCCTTCATCGCCTTCGCGTCCGCGTTCAGAATGTACAGCTCCACCGGCTTGCGCACCTTCCCGTCCGGCACCTTGGCGTTCTCGAAAAACATCTGGATCTGCCGGTAGCTGCGCTCGATCGGCCGGATCTGCTGGAACACCTGCGCCAGCAGTTCGTCCCGCACCGCTTCCGCTGCGTCGATCTGCGCCTGCAGCTTCTTCACCGTCGCCTCGTAGCTGTCCACATCGCTCAGCAGGTTCTCAAAATTCAACAACTGCGACAGAAACTCCGTTGCCGCCTGCTGCGTGAATATGCTCGAGATGTCGCGCGTCTCGTCGATCAGCCCCGGATGCAGGTCCGCGAAGATGTCCTGCAGCAGCTCCCGCGCCGCTCCCGCGCCCAGTATCTCGGATGTCGTTTTGGTCTTCGTCGCGGAGATTGGTTCGGCCATTACGCTTTACCTCCCTTTCCGGCTACTTTCTCCAGTTCCGTCCGCAACTGCCCCAGCGCCGCGATAATCTCCTTGCGCTGGTTCTCGTTCGACCACGCCCGCCGCACCGTCGGCAGCTTCCACCGGTCCTTCAGGCGGTACAGCAGGTCGATGTTCGACTTCAGATCCGCGATGTCGTTGCGCAGGAACTTCGTCTCGCCATCCTCGGTCTTGACCTCCTGCCGCTTCTGCAGGTTCTCGGGGTCGAAGTCCTTGATGCTCTTGAACCGGAACTCGGCCTTGAACTCCGTCTCCTCCGGACCCGCGTCGCCCTTGAAGTCCAGCTTGGGCTGGAACTTCGCGAATGAGTCGTTCAGGTCCTCCACCTTGGTTAGTTCTTCGTTCTCGCTGGCCGCTTCCTTGCCCACCCGCTCCAGGGTCATCGGAAGCATCGCTGCGCACGTCGAAGTTGGTACTTTGCGGACGGTTGGTGTGATTCCCTTGCGGATCACTTTTACCAGGGGCATCTTTTTTCCTCTCCAGCCGGCGATTCCGGCAATTGAATTTCCTTCCGAATCCTGTGCCGATATAGGCTAACTCTTCGCATCCTTCTCCGGCGGCCTGGCCTGCAGCCGCGTTCGCGTCATGCCCGTCACATCCGGCCTAGGGTATACCACGGTCTTCTCCTGCGGCGCCCTCGCCGGCGGCCGCATTCCACCCGCCCCGGTCGCTCCAAACCCCGGCGGCGCCGGACCCGCCGGCTGCCGCGTCCCCGATTGCGCCTGTTCCGCCCAGCGCGCACTGCTCGGAACGACGCCGATGTACTGTTCCGGCCACGCCAACCGCGGCACCCAGAACCACAGAATCAGGATCAGCACCCCCAGCCCGGCGAACACCAACACCGGCCGCAGCAGCGCCATCCACCCGCCGCCCGCCGGAGGAACCACGTGGATCGCCGCCAACAGCTCCCCCGCCTCGCATTTGCCTTCGAACAGCGGCACCCCCACCTGCGGCGTCTCCCAGATCTTCTCTCCGCTCGTCAATGTCTCGCCCGTCGGCAGCTTCAGCCGCGCCGTCACGTGCATGCTCCGCCCCGCCAGCGACGCGCGGTCCGGCCACGGCGACGCGAACGTCGCCTGCACCCTGTTCCTAAGCGTCGTCCGCGTCATCGTGAAAATCTTCTTTAATCCCTCCAGGTCCGACGCCATGTAGTATTTCGTGCTCAGCCGGCTCAGCGCCTTCTCATCGATCTGGCTCACGTCTCCGAACCCCGCCCCCACCACGTTCAGCCCCGACGACGCCACCCGGCCCCCCACCAGCGCCAGCCCTTCGTCCCCCGCCAGCAGTCCCGGATCGTCTCCCTTGTAGACTTCGTTGGCCCCGTCCGTCATCACCACCAGCAGCCCTTCCGGCGCACCCGCTCCGCTGCCCGCGCCCGCCAGCCTCCCCTTCAGCACGTCCAGCCCCGTGTCCACAGCCGAATACAGCCCCGTGTTGTTCTTCGGCTTCGGCTCCGGCAGCGCATTCACCTGCTGCAGCGCTTCATCCTTGGTCGACGCGAATTTCGCCGCCTGGATCCCCGCCACCACGTTGTGGCTCTCGAACGCCACGATCGCCACCTGGTCCGCTCCGTCCTGAAATCCCGTCAGGAAATGCTCCAGCGCGCTCTTGGCCGCGTCAAACCGCGTCTGCCCCGTCGATAGCACCCGGTTCATGCTCCCACTGATGTCGATCAGGATCAACGCCACCCGCGGCCGCGTCGCCACCGTCGCGTCGCTCGGGATCGTCGCGTAAAACGGCGTCACTTCCTCTTCGCCCGCCTTCACCGTCATGCTCGCCGCCAGTTTTTCCGGCGCCGGCAGCTCCAGCCCCAGCGGCTTGCCTTGCGCGTCAACGATGTTCAACTTGATCCGGAAACACGGAACGCTCGCCGCCGGATCGCAGCTCACCATCCGGATTTCATCCGCAAATTCCAGCCGCCCGCGGGCTTCCTGTGCTCCCAACGTCAAAACGCCCAGGCTTGCCAAGCTAAGCAAAACACACAGCTTACGTCCCAGCATCCCGTTACTGCTCCCTCTTCCGTGAGGTGAACTTTAGCGCCGTTCGCCCCACGAGAATGTCATCATTATCCCTCAATTCTTGCGAATTCGTGACAGTTTTCCCTCGTACCCGCAACACGAATCGGGCCAATCCCGCCTGCCCGCCCGCCTCCGCGTGCCGCGCCACATAAAACCGCCCCTCTTTCCCGAACACCACCGCGTGGTGCGGCGCAATCGCCGCGTCCGGAATGAAAATGCTGCTCTCCGCTCCCGCTTTCGTCCGTGCCCCCTCCCCGCTCAAACTCCCCACACCGTACATTTCGCCCTGCCTCAGCTCCCACTCCTTCTTGCCCCGCCCATATTTCGCCTGGGCCCGCGGATCCCCGCTCGAGACGAACATCAGCAGCCCGCCCTTGAGCAGAATCGGCGCCAGCGTCACCCCAAAGCAAATCCCCGCGCCCAACGCCACGAAGCCCGCCGCCTGCGCCACGTCCGGCACAATCTGGCTCAGCCCCGCGAACACCAGTCCCCCGATTACGCCCCCCGCCAGCCCTCCCACGTAACCGTGCGCCGCCCGCGTCCGGTTCGCCCCGATCCATCTCAGCCCCAGCCCCAGCCCGATCAGCGACCCTGCCAGCAGCCACGCGATCACCCGCGTCAGGATCGGCGCCTGCTCGCCCAACCGCGCCGTGATCGGCAGTTGAATCAGCTCCGCCAATCCCCCGCACATCATTCCGCTCAGCACGCCGAAAAACACCCATTTGGCCTTGATCCGCTGGCCCGAATAGTGGTCCGAAAACGCCACCCCCAGGCCCCCGACCAGGGCCCCCAGCAGCAGCACCGCCAGCAGGTCCGAAACCCACACCTCTGGTTGATTCGAAAGCGCCGCCGCAATCGCCGCCGCCAGCGCCCAGGCCAGCAGTCCGGCCGTCCCTCCGGCCAGGCTCATGTAATATAAGGTCTGATAGAGTCCCATTGCTATAGCGTTGATAAGTGTACCAGAGGCACGCCTGCTGTCAATCGTTATGGCCCCTCCGCTTCAAGTGATTGATTACTCACGTCTCGAGCACACCCTCTTCGCCCCGGCCAGCGTCCACCCCCTGCATGCTCTGATCGTCGGCGCCGGCGCGCTCGGCAATGAGCTCGTCAAGGCCCTCGGACTCCTCGGTTTCGGCGCCGTCACCATCGTCGACCCCGACTTCGTCGAGCCCCCCAACCTCACGCGCTCAATCTTGTTGAGAAACGCTCCGCCCGGTGCCGCCAAGGCCCCCGCTCTCGCCGCCGCCGCTGCCGCTTTGTTCCCCGATACACGCTTCTCCGCTCTCGCCACTGAAATCGCCGAGGTCGGTTTCGGCCTCGTCTCTTCGGCCCACTTGGTCTTCGGCTGCGTCGACAGCGATCTCGCCCGCCTCGAGCTCGCTTACATCTCCACCAGGCTCGACCGCCCCGTCTGCGATGCCGGCCTCGGCGCCGCCGGCTCTTCCCACGGCCGCGTCAGCTACTTCCCCGGCCGCGCCGGCGCCTGCTACGGCTGCACTTTGTCCCGCCGCAAGCGCGCCGAGCTGCTCACCTTTTGGGACGCCACCGTCCGTCCCTGCGCCACTCCTCCCGGCGCTCCGCCCAATACTGCCGCCCCCACCATCTCCGCTCTCACCGGCGCCCTCCAGGCCGACACTGGCTTGCGCTTTTTCCTGGAACACGCCTCCGCCGCCTCGACCCTCGAGCTGACCCTCGACCCTCCCCCGCGCCTCCACTCTTTCCGCTTGCCCCTCAGCCCCGCCTGCCCTTTCCACGCGCCGCCCCCGTACCCGCTCCTCTCCGCCGGCGACCGTGGCCGTTCCGTGCGCCAATTCCTTTCGGATTCCGGAGCCGCGCCCGGCGCCTCGCTGCTCCTCGACTGGCCCCTCTGCGTCGCTGCCCGCTGCCGCGCCTGCTCTCATCGCTGGGCGCCGGTTCTGCGCTTGGCCATGTTCCGTCGCTGCGGGCTATGTCCATCCTGCTCGTCCCGCGATATCCTTGAACTGGCAGCAATTCGGGCGATTGCTCCCGGCTCGCCTTGGTGCGATCTGTCATTATTGGAACTCGGTGTGCCGGAGCAACACTTGCTCACCGTCTGCGGCCTCGAATCATGAAACCGAGAACTCTCGCCATCCTCGCCGCCCCCACCCTCGGGCTCGTCTTCCTGCAGCTCGTCCTAGGCCTGACCCTGCCCCTCGCCGGCCTCTTCACCGGCATCCTGATCTCGCTCATCTCCCTCGGCCTCTTCCGCTTTTTTGAAGTCGAATTCACGCGCCCCTGGTGGCCCGTCGTTCTTCCCGCCGCAATGAGCCTGCTGGGCATCGTCATTCTGTTCGTCTCCAGCTCCGGCTCCCCGCTCTATCTCTGGTTCGCGCCCCTCCTCGCCGCGCTCACCTCCGGGGCCATCGTTCTGGTTCAGAATCTCGACCGCCGCCGTTGCTCCCTCTGTAACCGCCGCATCGGCGGCGACGTCGCCTTCACCTGTCCCCGCTGCGGCATGCTCGTATGCGAGCGCGAATGCTGGGATTTCGAGCGCTGCCGCTGCCGCCTGTGCGAGCAGAACCGCGTCCCCATCCTCCGCACCGAGGGCCGCTGGTGGGACCGCCATTTCGGCGCCCGCTCCCCCCTCGGCCGCTGCCAGGTCTGCGCCGCCACTGCGCAGGACGCGGATTTGCGGGTCTGCGCCCATTGCGGCCGGCCTCAGTGTCGCGGATGCTGGGACTATACCAACGGCCAGTGCGCCCACTGCCAGTGGGTCGTGGCCGATCTGCCCGCCCCTTTGAAAGAATATGTTGTCGGGCCTTCGCCACAGACGAACAATAGGACTGTGGGGCCGTGACGCCGGTGGACCACCGCTATGCCGAAATACCAGATCTATGAAATCCTGGGGACTGACTTCTCTGTCCTAGGCGCGCATTGCTCTTTCTATCCACCCTCAGTCTCCTCTGCGCCGTGTGGACAGAGCGGTCTGTCCCCGTTATTCACTCCCCTCCAATCCAGGAATCTAGATCGCTATGCCGAAATACCAGATCTACTTCGACACCATCCAGGGTGAAATCAAGTTCAACGTCGACATCGATGAAGAGGAAACCCTCGACACCACCCTCGACGAGATCCTCTTCGACCTGCGCGAGCGCGGCCAGGTTCTCAAGGGCGACGGCGAGCCCCAGGTCGTCTGGAATGGCCAGGCCCTTGACTTCAGCGCCCGCCTCCCCGCCCAGGGAGTCCGTCCCAACGACGTCCTCCGCGTCTCCACCGTCGCCACCAACGGTTGATGCCTTGCCCTCGCGACCGTCGCATCGTTAACGAATGGGCCTGATGTCTTCCCCCCGCGACCGCCGCCTCGACAACGAATGGGCCCTCCTCGCCGAACTGGCCCGCTCCAACCCCGCATCTCTCGACGGCCTCTCGCGCTCCCGCGACGCCGAGGCCGATTTCTTCCACGTCACCCTCCACCGCACCGCCGCCCTCACTGGCGCGCCGCCCCATCTACAGGTCGTCCATTCACACCGCGTCGAGTTCCGTTTCCCCGCCTGGTTCCCCGCCGTGCCTATCGAGGCTTTTCTCTCCGTGCCCGTCTTCCACCCCAACGTCCATCCCGACAACGGCTTCGTCTGCCTGTGGACCCGCGGCGCCACGGGCGACACCATCATCACCGCCCTCCTCCGCCTTCAGAATGTCCTCACCTGGCGTCTCCACAACGCCTCGCCCGACCATCTCATGCAGCCCGAGGCCCTCGCCTGGCTCGCCGCTTCCACCTCTCCTTCAGCAACTTCTACGACCTCTACCTCCTCCTCCCCCTCCGCCGTCGCCCTCGACCCCGCGCCCGGCCTCCCTCTGCCCTGCACGCCACTGGAAATCCCTGCCTCGCTCCTGCTCGAGTTCAACTGGCGCCAGCCCCCCGCCGTCTTCCGCCGCCGCCTCTCCAACCCCGATTGACCCCCGCTGGCCCCTGCGCCGTTTACGCCAGTTCCAGCGCCGTGACCTTCCGGCCCTCCCTCAGTGCGATGTTCGCCATATGCGGCCCGGCCACTGCCGCCGCGGCAATCTCCACCGTGCAATTCGGCTGCTGGCGGCTCTTCACGCACTCCAGAAAGTTCTTCTGGTGCAAATCGCCCGGGTCGGTGTCCGGCATCTCGGCGAGCACCGTGTCGGCCCCGCCCGCGGTCCACGGCGCTTCGCTCGGCTGCGGCTCCTTGAAGATGCGGTAGCCCTTGCGGTTCATCACCATGCTCGCCTTCTCGCCCTGGAACGTCACCGACCAGTCGAAATCGTACGCGCTGGTGTAATCCAACGTCCACGTCGCCATCATCTCCGGGTATTCGAAGATCGCTGAAAAGACGTCCGGCGCCTCGGCCGTCTTGGCCCGGCAGATCTTTCCGTTCGAAACGACCGACTTCGGCGACGTATTGCCGGTCATCCACTGCACCACGTCCATCAAATGCGTCCCCTGGTCGGTCATGTTGCCGCCCGAGTAATCCCAGAATCCGCGCCACCAGCGGAAGCGCTTGATTTCCAGCGGGCGCTTCGGCGCGTCGCCCAGGAACCGCTCCCAATCGAGTTTCCCCTCCAGCGGTTTCTCCTCCAGCCACTCGATGAAGTTCCAGTTCCACGCCGCCTTGGCGAGCCACACCTTGCCCAGCGCCCCGTCGTCGATCAGCTTCTTCGCCGCGTAGATGAACGGCATGCTGCGCCGCTGCATCCCCACCTGCACAATCCGGTCGGTCTTCCGCACCGTGCTCACCATCTCCGCGCTCTGCGCCATATTCAGCGAGAACGGCTTCTCCAGATACACGTCCTTGCCCGCCTCCAAAGCCGCGTACAGCATCGGCCGGTGCTGGTGGTCGGGCGTCGCCACCACCACGAAATCCAGCCCCGGATGGGCGATCAGTTCGTGATAGTCGGCGTACATCTTGCATCCCGCCGGCGACAGCGCCTGGGCGTGCGCCATGTACGGCTCGTAGGTGTCGCACACCGCCACGCACTCGGCCCCCAGTTTCATGAACGCCGGATGCAGGTAGCCGCCGCGGTTGCCCGTGCCGATAATTCCGAAGCTCAGACGATCGTTGGCGCCGAAGGCCCGGCGCGGAATGAATAACGGCGCCATGGCGCCAGCCAATAATTCTCGACGGTTCATGGCCCTCAGTATATGCCCGCGAGATCCAAACCGGGACACAGCGTCCACCTCGGCCGCCCGCCGTCAGCCACTCCGGCGGACGCCCGCGCCGCACCTCCACGTCCGGCCCCATTGCAGAGCCGCTCGCCCTCAGCCGCCCGGCCGTGCTGACGGATGCTTCGCATGTTCAGAGAACCGTCTCCATCCCACGCTGCCGAATTCGCGGCTGTGGCCTTCGCCCGCGCGTCTCGGGAAACGTGACGGCGACAACCCCTTACGCTGCTCAGGCTGCCTTCCGGCTGTTAGGATCGAAGGCTTGGACCCGCGAGATCGCAGCGCCGATTTGCCTCACTCGCCGCCCCACGGCGGCGTCCGCGGCCTGCGCTGGTGGATCGGCGGACTGCTCTTCGCCTCCACCGTCATCAACTACATCGACCGCCAGACCCTCTCCGTCCTCGCGCCCCAGCTCAAGCTCTCCTACCGCTGGACAAACCAGGATTTCGCGCTCATCGTCATCTCCTTCCGCATCGCCTACATGCTCGGCCAGGCCGCGCTCGGCCGCGTCCTGGACCGCCTCGGCACGCGCCGCGGCCTCTCGCTCACGGTGCTGTGGTATTCGCTCGTCGCCATGGCCACGTCCCTCGCCGCCGGCATGCGCAGCTTCTGCGTCTTCCGCTTCCTGCTGGGCGCGGGCGAATCGGCCAACTGGCCCGGTGCCACCAAGGCCGTCTCGGAGTGGTTCCCGCGCCGCGAGCGCGCCCTCGCGGTGGCGTTTTTCGACAGCGGCTCCTCCATCGGCGCCGCCCTCGCCCCGGCCATCGTGCTCGGCCTATACGCCCTGTTCCATTCCTGGCGGCCGGTGTTTCTGCTGACCGGCGCGCTAGGCCTCGTCTGGCTATTCGTCTGGCGCTGGCTCTACCATCCGCCGGAGACCCATCCCCACATCCGCCCTGACGAACGCGCGGCCATCCTCGCCGACCGCCGCGCCGAGCAGCGCCCCACCTCCGCCCAGTCCCGCAGCCGCTGGATCGATCTGCTGCGCTACCGCCAAAGCTGGGGCGCCATCGCCAGCCGCGCCCTCACCGATCCGGTCTGGTATTTCGTCGCCGACTGGTTCGCCATCTATCTCGTCTCGCGCGGTTTCCGTCTGGAAAACAGCCTGGTGGCCTTCTGGATCCCCTTCCTCGCCGCCGACCTGGGCAACTTCGCCGGCGGCGGCGCGTCCAGTTGGCTCGTCGCTCACGGCTGGCCTGTCGGCCGCGCCCGCAAGGCCGTCATCGTCCCCGGCGCCATCGGCGTTTTACTGCTGATCCCCGCCGCGCTCAGCGCCAACCTGTGGCTCATCGCCGGCTTTTTCGGCCTCGCGACGTTTTCCTACGCCGCCTTCTCCACCATGGCCAACACCTTCCCGGCCGATCTCTTCGCTGATAGCGCCGTGGCCACCATGAGCGGCCTGGGTGGCGCTTTTTCGGGCCTGGGCACGATCCTTTCGACCTATGCCGTCGGGTATCTCGCCGACCACTACGGATTCCGGCCGGCGGTGATGGGGGCGAGCGTGGTGCCGCTGTTCGCGATGGGGCTGGTGCTGCTGCTGGTACGCAACACGAAATACAGCGGGCAAGGGGTCATTCTGAAGATATGAACGCAGCGGCCAAGAGCCAATGCGCGCCTGCAGAATGACTTCCCGGACGGTTACAGACGCGCGAGGCGCAATCAACGCGGGCGCGTCATACCGCTTCCAGTCTGAGCACAGAGCCGGGGTCTGAGGCGTCCCCTGAAGAGGCCGCGCTGAGGCCGACGCGTTTCAGCAGATCTCCCGGGAAGACGATGCGGCGGCCTTCGAGATGCAATTCGGCGGTGATATCGGCGGCGGTGTCGGCGGCGAGATCCTGGGCAAGCACGCGGAGCCTGGGCAGGGGATCGGTGAACACGAGGGCGAGACGCTCATAGAAACCGAAGACCCCGAGCGTCAGAGGGAGAGCGGCCGGAGCGGCCAGTTCCACCTGGGCCAGCGGGTAGTAGAAACCGCGCGAGGCGGAAGCGCGCGTGAGCGTCGCCACCGAGAGCGCGCCGTTGGGGTGACGCGAGGCGATGACGGAGGGAGCTTCGGGACCGGACACCTTGGGCAATGGCATGTTCCGCGCGACCCGCGCGGGCGCGCTCTGCAGGACGTCGCGGCCCCAGACCCAGGAGGCCCAGGTTTCGCCCTTGCGGAAGTGCCACGAGTCGGTCAGGCGGGCCGCGTCGAGCTGGATCGGCACGGCACCGGCGGGCACGGCAGGCGCGATGCGCTGCCAGCGGACGGCGCGGGTGATTTCGTCCAGGCGTTGATGGCCGCGGCGCGGATCGTAGCCCGTGTTCTCTGGGTCGATCAGGCGCGGGTGGCGCTGTACGCCCGTCGCGCAACCGAGAACCGCGGCGATATAGGACTCGTCCTCGCAGTTCAAAACGCAGCGCACGGCGGGTTTGCCTGCACACTCGGCCAGCATCTGGGCCACGCGCTCGAGCGTCGTGGGGACGGAAAGCTGGGCCGTGACGTCGTAAGTACGAAAGATCTGACTGGCTTCGATGATCCTGACATCCTCGCGCAGGACCTCGCCGTGTCCATAGGCACGGAGGTCGCCGCGGCCAGTGTACTCGGACTTGTCCCAAGGGCATAGCTCATCGTTGAACGGGCCTCCGCAGCGCGCGTGTTCGAGTAACAGGCCCGGCGCTTCGGCCTCGGCGAGCCGTGTCAGCCAGGCGCGGAAGGCCGAGTCCCCAGCGCGCGCCCCGTAGTCGACTTTCCAGTAGCCGATGCCCGCGTCGCGGGTGCGGCGGAGGCGCTCACGGAAGTAATTTTCGAGGGCGGCGGCGTCGAGCAGCTTTCCGTCCTTGCCGTCGCCCTGGGCTTGCGCCGGGATCCAGATTGCGGCTGCCCGCCAGCCCGCCCGGCGGGTGATCTCATCGAGCTTGCGAAGCCTCTGAGCGGGCGTACCCTGGCAACTGGGGAACTTCGTGGCGTCGACGAGATGCGAGCCGAGCAGCCAGCGCGCGTTGTCGAACTCAAGGCCGGGCGGTGTATCCCAGCCGAGGTCGAACATGAGATAGAGGTCGCGGCGGACTTGGGGAAAAGCCGCGGCCCAACCTTGCGGGCCGAATACATTCGCTTCGGTGAGCGCGGCGGCGGCGCCGGAGTGGGCCCCAGTTTCGTTGGCGGCGCGGACGGCGGCGGCGCTGAGGGCATAATTCTGTGCGTCCCAGGTGCACCAATAGCTGGGAGTGGCGGTGGCGGGTGCGGAAGGGACCAGGGTGGGCGCGCGCGTGGCCGCGTGGAGCGCGGCGCCGCAGGCGGTTACAATCAAGGTCCGGCGAGTGAATCCAGCCTGGTTAGCATACATACCAAGGGCATCATACCCGAATTCGGGTGCTGCTACGGCGCGCATTGAACGACCCTAGCACTGCGTATTCAGTCACGGCGGGCAAGGGGTCATTCTGAAGATATGAACGCGGCGAAGAGCATTGCGGAGAACAGGCCCGCGGGCCGTGCGGCGTGGGGGCCGTTTGCGGCGCTGGGGCCGAGCGTAAGCCGGGTGTCCAGGACACCAGGACCGGCGAGGTGTGTGGAATGCGCTGAAAAGGCAGGATCTCCTGGCTCTTGGTCCTACAGGCAGGGCGGGAACAATGCTTGGCGTGGGCCAGGAGGGGTTCCGGTGGAAAAAAGCAACGCGCTGAATTAATATGCAGATAAGGGTTAGGTACACACTGAATCAGGATCCGGGAGTCTGAGCTCGAGATCCTGGCAGGGATGCTCCGGAGGCAGGCTTCCATGAGTCAGGACGCTGAACGACCGGAAATTCGGACGGGCAGTAAGGGCGGCATGGCTCCGGGGTTGACCCGTGAGGCCATCTCACAGCAATTGAACAGAATCCTGGGGAGCCCTCTGTTCGCCCATGCGGGAAAGCGGACCCTGCTGCTGCGCTTCATTGTCGAGCACGCCCTGGGCGACGAGAGCGAGCGGCTTAAAGAAAACGAGGTGGGCAGGCAGGTATTTGACCGCCCCGTGTCCTACGATCCCCGTCTGGACCCGATCGTTCGAGTTCAAGTCAGCAATCTGCGGTCAAAACTGAGGGAGTATTACGCCAGCGAGGGGAAAGACGACCCGCTTCTGATTGAGATTCCCAGAGGCGCGTATCTTCCGCGGTTCGAACGACGATCCACGTTACAAATTGTTGAGAGCAGCCAGCCGGAGAGCCGGCCGATCCGTCCCGCCCGTGGCCAACGGGGACAGAGGAGGGGCGTGAAGACGATCGCCGTGCTGCCGTTCGTCGATCTGAGTCCCGGTGGCGTCCGGGAGAGCCTTTGCGACGGCGTCACGGAAGAGATCATCGATGCCCTGGCGCAGCTCAAGCAGGTGCATGTAGTGGCCCGAACCTCCGCTTTCCAGTTCAAAGGAAAGAGCGTGGACGTGCGGCAGGTTGGGGCGCAGCTCAACGTCCAGGCGGTGCTTGAGGCCAGTCTGCAAAGGGAGGAAGACCGACTACGGGTGGTGGCGCGAGTGACCAGCGTGGACACCGGGTTTGTGCTGTGGTCGGCTGAATTTGACCAACAGGTACAGGATGTCTTCACGATCGAGGAAGAGATCGCCAACGCGATTGTAAAGGCCCTCAAGATCAAGCTTGGGGGCTCGCAGCAGCAGCGGCTGTCGCTGTGCAGATACAAAGCGAACACGGAGCTATATGAGCTGTATCTGCTGGGACGGTATCACTGGAACAGACCGACGGCCGAGGCATTACAGAAAAGCGTTGCCATTTTCCAGCAGATCATCGCGCAGGACGCGTCGTACGCCCCCGCATACGCCGGTCTGGCCGACAGCTACCTGCTGCTAGGCCTGTTCGATTTAGTCGCGCCCAACGAGGTCATGCCGAAGGCCAGAGCCGCGGCGAAGAAGGCTCTGGAATTGGACGACACACTGGCGGCAGCATATACGTCCCTGGGGAGTGTCCTGGCGCTCCTCGATTGGCAGTGGGCGAAAGCGCAGAGGATGTACCAGCGGGCCATCCATTTCAATCCGGGTTATGTCCCGGCGCACCATTACCGCGCGCTGTTCATCTTGTCTTCCACGCGCGGTTTGGCGGAGGCCATGGATGAACTGCAGAAGGCGATCCGGCTGGATCCCTTGTCGCTGGTCTTGAACGCGAATTCCGCGGCCATTCTCTGGTTCGCCGGGCGGCCTGACGAAGCGATCGCGCAGTGCCGGAAAACAATCGATCTGGATCCCGGTTACTTCCGCTCGTATTGGGTGCTGGGGCACGCTTACGAGCAAAAGGGGATGTATCCGGAGGCTATTCGAAGCCTTCAGAAGGCGCAGGAACTGGCTGGGGACGCCACGTTTGTTGCGCCGCTGCTCTCCAGTCTGGCGTATGTTCATGCGCTCTCAGGAAACCACGATCAGGCCCGGCGGTACATCCAAGAGCTAGAGTCCCGTGCCCGTCAGAAGTATATTTCTCCCTTCTGGATCGCAATGGCCTACGCCGGCCTGGATGATAGGGATCAGGTGTTTGCCTGGCTGGAGAGGGCTTGCGATATACACGACGCGTGGCTATGGTTGCTCCCCATTCTGCCGATCATCGCGCCGCTTAAGTCCCACGAGCGATACCGCGCACTGCTTCACAGAATTAGACTGGCGTGAGCCTTCATGGCAAATGCGGGCTAAATTGGCAGCGCCCGACCCATTAAATCCTGTACAGAATTCGCAAATTTACAGCAATTTACTGAAAAGTGCTTGCTAAACGGAGATTCGTACCTTAACGTATGGGTGCGATAGTACTTCTGCGGCGGCGGTACTAAAACTACAGTCCTAAACCCGCAGTACTAGAAAGGCCGGGACAGAGAACCGAGGGAAGGAGGCCGCGATCATGGAAAACCACCGAAACGCATGGCTGAACGAAAAGCCCGTCATCGGCGTATTGCACGTGCCTGCGCTGCCGGGCTCGCCCCGCAGCGTTCTGAGTTTCAGCGACATTCGAGACTGGGTGATGCGCGACGCCGAGGCGTATTGGGCGAACGGCGTGAGGGCGCTGGGCGTCGATGCCCTGCTGCTCGAGAATTTCGGCGACGCCCCTTATTATCCCGAGCGCGTCCCCGCGGAGACGGTCGCATTCATGACCTCTCTGGCCTGTCATGTGCGCTCGCGGTTCGACCTGCCGCTGGGCATCAATATTCTGCGCTGCGATGGGGAGAGCGCGCTGGCGATTGCCGAGGCCAGCGGCGCGGAATTCATTCGCGTGGCCACCTACTCCGGGGCGCGGGTGGCGGATCAGGCCGTTCTGCAGGGCAAGGCGCACCAAATCCAGAGGCTCAAGCGGGAGCTGGGTTCACAAATCGCAGTATTCGCCGACGTTATGGTCAGGCATTCGGCTACCACGCTGGGGGGGCGAACGCTGGAAGACGTAGTGGAGGATACGGTTGAGCGCGCCCTGGCCGATGCGGTGATCGTGAGCGGGCCGGCAACCGCCACAGCTCCGGGTCTGCTGCCTCTGCAGGCGGCGCGCGTCGCGGCCAAGAACACGCGGGTGTTCGACGGCAGCGGAGTGCGGGAGGAGACAATCCAGGCCGTTCTGGAGGTCGCCGACGGCGCAATCGTGGGCACCGCATTCAAAGTGGATGGCGTGGTGACGAACCCGGTCGATCCGGAGCGCGTCCGGCGTTTCATGGACGCCGCGCGCGCGAGCCATTCGGCTGGGCCCGGTTTTGCGAGTCCCCACAACCACGGCGAGGGCGGCCAGCCGCTCGTTCGAACCGCGACAAACGCCAATTAACTTCGGCAATAAAAGGAGTGGCTGCGCCCCCGTTGCGCAGCACAGGTGAGGCCGGGCGGGAATCTGCCCGGTGCATTGAAATGTCGAGCAGCCGCAAGTGGGCATTACTCATCGGAATCGACCAGTACGAGCGGGCAGCGCCATTGCGTTTCGCTCGGGCGGACGCGCGAGGCTTTGCCGACGTGCTGAGGCAGGTCTACGGCTTCCCAGCTGGACACGTCACCGCGCTTGTGGACGGGCCAAACTCCCGGGAATACGTGACCAGCAGCGGCATCATCGCCGCACTTGAGGCGATGGCCGGTCAGGTCAAGGAGGAAGACACCTTCCTGTTCTACTTCGCGGGCCACGGAATCGTGCGTGGCGCAGAGAGCTATCTGCTCGGAATCGATGCGGACCTTTCGAGCAGGCGCCAACTGCAAAGTACGTCGATTCCGGTTTCCTTCCTGCGGGAAACACTGACAAAGATACCGGCCCGGCATAAGATCATCATCGTTGACGCATGCAGAAACGATCCCGTCCCGGGGCGCTACGGTCGAGCGAACCAGCTTGAACAGGCGATGCGGGACAGCTTCCAGGACATTATTGGCGGGCCACGCGTCGCGACCGCCGCTTCACCCGCCGCGGCGATGTTGCTGTTCGCCTGCGACGTCGGGCAGCGAGCGTGGGAATGGGAAGAAAAGGGACACAGCGTCTTCGCCTACTATCTGATCGAGGCGCTTCGGGGCGGGGCGGCGGAGCCGGATGGGAAGATCGAGTTCAGCGGCGTGGCAAGCTATGTTCAGGGGAAGCTGGAGGCCTGGAGCCGGCACAATCGGGAGCGGCCGCAACGGGCGATCTTCGAGGCGAAGGGCCTTGCGCGCCTGGTGTTGACAACTTGGCCTGGGTTCCCCATCGTGAGTGCGGTCGAGAGCTGGGGGCAGCCGCAATGGGCGAGTCGTGGCGCAACGCGGAGAGCAGGCGCGCGGATGGCGCGGGGTGGGGACCGTTCGCGGCCCTGATCTCCGCTCTGGCCGTGATCTTCGCCCTCGCCGCCCGCGCGTATCTGCGGCGCTACCCCCTCCCGCCGCCGGCGGTAGTCGGCATCTACCTGTGCTTCCTCCTGTCGCTCGCCCTGGCGCTGGCGCCGGGCCTGCGCGGCAGCCGCGCCGCGCTGCAGCGCTGGTTCGCCTCGCGCCGGCGCGCGGCATTGCTGCCGCTGATCTGGATCGCGCCCTATTTGATCTACGCCGCCGGCACCGGCGATTTCCGCTGGCTCGCACTCGGAACCCTGCTGACAATCGGCATCGCACTCGTCGCCATCTACGCCTTCTGTCCCGTTCGACACACCGCCGCCCTCGCCTGGCAGGATGCGCTGGTCGCGGCGCTGCTCATCGCCGTCGTCCTGTCGCAAGGCTTGAAGGGCATCTGGAGCGTGCCCCAGAACCTCGACTTCGTGGGCCGGCTCTACCTGATCGCCGTGGCGGGCTGGTGCTGGACGCTCCTGCGCGTGGTGCCCGGTCTGGGTTACGACCTCACGTTTTCCCTCCAGACGCTAAAAGCCGCCGGGCTCAACTTCCTGTGGTTCGCTTTGCTCGCCGCTCCCGCCGGCCTGGCTCTGCACTTCATCGCCTGGAACCCGCGTTGGCGCGGCTGGCCGCAGTTCGGTCTGGATTTCCTCCAGCTCTTCCTCTTCATCGCGCTGCTCGAGGAGCTGTTCTTCCGCGGCTTCCTGCAGACGCTCCTCACGCAAACGCTGCGCTCCGAGTACGGCGCGCAGGCGCTGGCGGCCTGCCTCTTCGGCGTCTTCCACATCCTCCACGCACCGTTCCCCAACTGGCGCTACGTCGCGCTCGCCACCCTCGCCGGCTGGTTTTACGGCTCGGCCTTCCGCCAGGGCGGCGGCTTGCTGGCCTCGGCCCTGACCCACGCCGCCGTGGACACGCTCTGGCGCGCGTTCTTCACGCGTGGCTGAGGAGCCGCTGCACCGTCTCGGGCACGGCGCGACCTGATACGATCGTCGGTGCAGTCTGGAGGATCCCCCATGCGCTGGTATCACTTTGTGTCGTACTTTTTCGGCGGTGCCTTCCTCGCCAACACCCTGCCGCATCTCATCAACGGAATCTCGGGCCATCCCTTCCAGAGCCCCTTCGCTACGCCGCCCGGCCAAGGCCTCTCCTCGGCCATGGTCAATGTCTCGTGGGGTCTGTTCAACCTCGTCGTGGGCTACTTGCTGGTGTGCCGCGTCGGCCGCTTCGAGCTGCGCAGGACGCTGCACGTGGCAGTGCTCGGCGCGGGGATCCTGGTGATGTCGCTGATGCTGGCCCACGCCTTCGGCCGCTTCTACGGCGGACTGTGAGCCCGGCCCGCCTGTTCCACAACAGGGCCTCGTTCGTGCGCCGCGCCGGCGCGCTGTGAACTCCCGCCCGGCTCGCGCCACGCGCCTCTCGCGGGACTTGATCGGCAGCCTGCTACAGCTGGTACGGTGCCCGCATGTGGCGCCGCAGCAGCTTGGCCGCTTCGTCGTCGCCCACGATCTCCAGGTTCACCGGGTCCCACTTGATCTTGCGTCCGGTGAGCATCGCGATCTGGCCCAGCCAGCCCGGCGTGGCCGAATGCATCGCCACCTCCGCCGGCGCGAGCGTGCGCCCGCGCGTGCGAACGCATTCGATGAACTCTTCGTAGTGGCCGTGCTCGTCGTGGTTGGCCTTCAGCTTAATGGCGTGGTCGGCCGGTTTTTCATCCAGCAGCGATTTCGGATTGGCGTCCAGCTTGCCGCGGTCCACCCACACCCAGCCCTCATCGCCCATCCACTTGGTGCCGCTCTTGATTTCCGCATGGCCGCCGGCGATCGTCATCGGCGTGCCATCCGGGTATTTGCAATGCACGATATAACGCTTCGCCGCGTTGAACAGATCGGTGCGCACCGGATATTCGCCCTGCCCTTCCACCTCCACCGGGCCCGTGTCGTCCCAGCCCATCCCCCAGTGCGCGATATCGACGTGGTGCCCGATCCAGTCCATCAGTTGCCCACCGCCGTAGCTCAGGTTCCAGCGCCAATTCACGTGCACGCACGCCTCGCGATACGGAACCTCCGGCGCGGCGCCCAGCCAGCGGTCGTAGAACAGCGTCTTCGGCGGCTCGCTGACGTCGAACTTGGATTGGTCCTTCACCTCGTAATAGCCCCACGGCAGCCCGACCTCGATCGCCCTGACCTTGCCGATGCGGCCGTTGCGCACCAGCTCGCAGGCCTGCCGGAAATTATCCACCGACCGTTGCCAGCTTCCGGTCTGCCACACCCGGTTGTTGCGCTGGCACTCCTGTACCATCATCAGCCCTTCGTGAAAGTTGTGCGCCAGCGGCTTTTCGCAATAGATGTCCTTCTTCGCGCGCGCGGCTGAGGTCGCCACGATCCCATGCCAGTGGTCCGGAATGGCGATGCTCACGGCGTCGATGTCGCGCCGCATCAGCACTTCCTCGAACGCGTGGTAGGTGCTGCAGCCATGGTCGCCGTAGGCGTTGTCGACGTACGCCTTGGCGCGGTCCAGGTGCTCTTCGTCTATGTCGCACACCGCCACCACGCGCGCGCTCGCCACCTTGGTGAAGTCCTTCACATGGCCGTCGAAGCCCATCCAGCCCAGGCCGATGTTGCACACCGTAACCTTGTCGCTGGGGGCCGCGGCCCCGCCCAGCCCAAGGGCCGAGGCTTTCACGATCATCGGCGCGCCGGCCACGGCCAGCGACGCGCCCTGAAGAAGCTGTCTGCGGGTTTTCATCTGCATTACTCCGGAATGACGTTCTGCCTTGTCATCATACATGCTCGCGCGCCAGCCTCTGCTTCGCGCCCGGCAGCGCGCCCATCGGCGCGCTACAATTCAGCCGGCTGGTCCCGTCCGAGCTGAAGCTGGATCATGAACTACCGCCGCGGGCTGAACTGGGTTTTCGTCGTCGCCGCGCTGCTGTGGTATTCCGCCGCCGGCCTGGTCTTGTATCCCCGCTGGGCTCAGGCCATTCAGGCCCGCACGACGGCGCATCGCGCCTTATCGGCCGCGCCGGATGGAGCGGCGGAGCTCCGGCTCGTCGACCAATCCGCTTTCCTCCTGACGGCGCCGGTGGAAGCTTACGTACTGGCCCTGGCGCTTGCCTGGCTCGTGCGCGAACTCCGCTCCCCGCCCGAATGAGCCGGGCGCGGCGCCCGCGGCACTCGGGTTATGCTGAGGGTTCATGCAACGGCTGTTGTGGGTGGCGGGGCTTGTCGCGTCGGCGGCCCTCGCGAGCGGCGCCTCGAAGCGCGAGCTCGCCATCACGCTCGACGATCTACCGGCCGCGCAGTCCGGCACGCGCGGCTGCGAATTCGGCTCTCTCGAGATGCAGACGCTGCGCCTGATCACCATCTTTCTCCACCAGCGGGCGCCGCTGACGGCCTTCGTCGAGCCTGGATTGTGCCCCGAACTCGCACCCGACCAGCTCGCCGCCGTGCTGAAGCTGTGGCTGCAGTCCGGCGCCGCGCTGGGCAACCAGACCTTCTCCGGCGCCGACCTGAACACCATCGACGCCGCCACGTACGAGCAGGAGATTCGGCGCGCCGACGAAGCCCTGCGCACTCTCCCCGGCGGCCCGCCGCGCTATTTCCGCTATCCGCTGCTCCACGCCGGCACGTCGCCCCAGACCAGGGCGCGCATCGCGCAGTTCCTGGCCGCCCACGGCTACACCACTGCGCCCGTTACTTTCGAAACTCTCGACTGGATGTTCTCCGTGGTCTACTCCGACGCCCTCAGCCACGGCAAGATGGAGGCCATGGAGCATGTCCATCAGGACTATCTGCCCTACATGGAGTCGGTCGTCGATTTCTTCGAGCAGCGCACCACCGAGGTGCTGGGGCGCGACATTCCGCAGATCCTGGCGCTGCACGCCAACCGCCTCAACGCCGACCTCGCCGGCGATGTGCTCGCCATGCTGAAAAGACGCGGCTACCGCTTCATCTCTCTCGACGAAGCCCTCAAGGATCCGGCCTATCAGCAGCCCGACAACTACCTCGGCCCGGACTCCTTGTCGTGGATTCACCGCTGGTCAATGACCAAGGGCCTGCCCGCCAGGGCCCAGCCCGCGGCGCCCGGTTGGCTGGAGAAGGAATACCAGCGCATCCTCAATGAGCAGTAAGCGCCGGGCCGGTTTCGCACTCCACTGGCTGCGTGTGGCAGTCAATTTCTGATCCCGCCTGCGGCCCCGGACGTCCACCTCTGCGCCGCACCTGCGGCCCCGGCTCCGCCCCTCCCGGCTCAGATCTCGCGCTGTTTCCAGGCCCCGCGCCGGAACATCCACAGGCACATCCCGGCCAGCAGTCCCTCGGCCGACGGGATCGCCCAATACGCGCCCGCCGCGCCGAGATGGAGCTGGACGGCCAGCCACCACGCCAGCGGCAATTGGAACAACCAGTAGGCCACCAAGTTCAGCCGCGTCGGCGTGGCCGTGTCGCCGGCCCCATTGAAGGCCTGCATCAACACCATTCCAAGCGCATAAAATAGGTTGCCCGAGGAGATGATCCGCAGGCACAGCATCCCGTTTTCGATCACCGCCGCATCGCGCGTGAAGATCGTCACCAGCGGCCGCGTGAACAGCAGGAAAATCGCGCCCGACACGCCCAGCGCCGCCATGTTGTAGAACGCAATCCGCCGCACTGCGGCCGCCGCGCGCTCCGGCCGCCGCGCCCCCAGGTTCTGCCCCACCAGCGTCGTCGCGGCGTTCGACAGGCCCCACGACGGCATCAGCGTGAAGATGATCATGCGGATCGCCACCGTGTATCCCGCCAGCGCCTCGCTGCCGAACGTCGCGATGATGCGGATCAGCCACACCCAGCTCGCCTGGCTGATCAGATACTGCAATGCGCCATTGGCCGATACGCGCCCGAGCTTCGACAGGATCGCCCACCGCACCCGCAGATGCCGCCGCGCGATGCGCACCCGCGAGGCCGCCCCGGCGAGCAGCCAGAACTGCAGCGCCACGCCCGCCGTGCGCCCGATCGTCGTCGCCACCGCCGCGCCGGTCACGCCCATCCTCGGAAACGGGCCCAGCCCGTAGATCAGGCACGGATCCAGCACCAGGTTGATGGCGTTGGCGAACCACAGCACCCTCATCGATATCGCCGGATCGCCCGCCCCGCGGAAGATCGCGTTCATCACGAACAGCAGCATGATGCTGAACGTGCTGCCCAGCATGATCCGCGTGAACAGCCCGCCGGCCGCGACGACGGCCGCTTCGGCGTTCATCAGCCGCAACAGTTGCGGCGCGAACACCACGCCGGGCACGGCGATGGCCGCTGCCACCAACAGGCCCAGAATCACGGCCTGCACCGCCGATTCCGCCGCCCCCTCGGCGTCCTTCTCGCCGACGCGCCGCGCCACCATCGCCGTGGTCGCCATGCTGGCGCCCGTGGCCACGCCGTAGAAGATGGTCATCAGCGTCTCCGTCAACCCCACCGCCGCCACGGAAATCGCGCCTAGCCGCGCCACCCAGAACATGTCCACGATGGCGAACAGAGACTCCATGCACGTCTCCAGCACCATCGGCACGGCCAGCAGGAAGATGGCGCGGCGCAGCGGTAGAACCGTGTAGTCCTGCGCCACGCCGGCCAGCGACGTGCGCAGCTCGGCCCACACGCTGGGGGAAGGATCGTGTTCCAACTCACAAGTCTATCGGCCCCGCAGGCGCGATTTCCGCCGCCGCGCGCTTCCTCTGCAAAGGGCGTGTCAGGCTCCGGCCGCTACAATGAAAGCAAGTCCCATGCAGATCGCTCTGTGCCAGATCGACAACACTGTCGGGGATCTGGCCGGCAACGTCCAGCGCATCGCGGAGGCGGCGCGCGCGGCCTCGGCGCGCGGCGCCGAGCTGGCCGTTTTCCCCGAACTCGCGCTCACCGGCTACCCGCCCCGCGATCTGGTCGAGAAGCCTTCGTTCCTCGAACGCACCTCAGCCGCGCTCGACGATCTCGCCGCCGCCACGCGCGACCTCCCGCTGGGGCTCATCAGTGGTTACGTCGGCCGCGCCCCCGCGGGTTCGTCGCACCGCGCGACTAATTCAGCCGCCCTCATCAGTGCCGGCCAAATCTGTTTCCGCCAGACCAAGATCCTGCTGCCCACCTACGACGTCTTCGACGAGTCGCGCAACTTCCAGCCCGCCTCCAGCCAGGAGATCTGCCACTTCCGCGGCCGCCGCATCGCCCTCTCCATCTGTGAGGACGCCTGGAACGACAAACAGTTCTGGGAGCGCCCGCTCTACACCCGCGACCCCGTCGCCGACCTCGCGCGCCAGGGCGCCGATCTGCTCATCGTCATCAACGGCTCGCCCTATCACCTCGGCAAACGCGCTCTGCGCCGCGACGTCTTTCGCGCCGTGGCCCTGCACCACCGCCTGCCGCTGGTCTACGTCAACATGACCGGCGGCAACGACCAACTGGTCTTCGACGGCTCCAGTTTCTGCGTCGGCCCGGACGGTGAGATCGTCGCCGCGGCCAAATCGTTCGAGGAGGATCTTGTTCTATTCGACGCCGCCGCAATGTCCGGCGATCGCCACGACAATCTCGCCGAAGAGACCGAAGCCGTTTACGCCGCGCTCGTCATGGGCACCCGCGACTACCTCCGTAAATGCGGCTTCCAGCGCGTGCTGATCGGCCTCAGCGGCGGCATCGACTCCACTCTCGTCGCCTGCATCGCCGCCGACGCCGTCGGCCCGGAAAACGTCGTCGGCGTCGCCATGCCCGGGCCGTTCAGCTCCGACCACAGCCTGAAGGACGCGCGCCAGCTCGCCGCCAATCTCGGCCTGCGCTTCGAGATCGTGCCCATCAGCGGCGCCTACGAGAACCTCGTCGAACACCTCGCGCCCGTCTTCGGCCCCGCCGCGCCGGACGTCACTGAGGAAAACATCCAGGCGCGCCTGCGCGGGCTCACGCTGATGGCGCTCTCGAACAAGTGGAACGCCCTCGTGCTCGCCACCGGCAACAAGAGCGAGATGGCGGTCGGCTACTGCACCCTCTACGGCGACATGTGCGGCGGCTTGGCCGTCATCAGCGACGTGCCCAAGACCATGGTCTATGACCTGTGCCGCGTGGTCAACGCGCGCCGCGGCCCCGTGGTTCCCGAGAACGTGTTCCTCAAGCCGCCCTCGGCCGAGCTGCGGCCCGATCAGAAGGACACCGATTCCTTGCCCCCTTACGAGATCCTCGATGCCGTTCTCAAGGACTACATCGAGGAGCTGAAAACGCCCGCGCAGATCGCCGCCGGGCGTAACCTGTCCATGCAGCTGGTCCGCGACATCGTCAACAAGGTGGACCGCAACGAATACAAGCGCCAGCAGGCCGCGCCGGGCCTGAAGGTCACCACCAAGGCCTTCGGCATCGGCCGCCGCTTCCCCATCGCCCAGAGGTTCTACGAATGAAACGGTTGCTCGCCGCCGCCCTGCTCGTCTCCGCCGCGGTTCTCATCTCGCAGCCCGCGCCGCCGGAGCGCGTCGGGCCGCTGCCCGGCGGCGGATTCCTGCTCAACAGCGGCTGGACCATCCGTCCCGCCGGCCAACAGATCCCGCTCAGTACTCTCCCCATGAGCTCGGCCGTCTCGCGCGACGGCAAATACGTCCTGATCCTGCAGGCCGGCTACATGCCGCCGGTGATCACCTCGCACGACGCCGCCACGATGCAGCAGATCGCCAGCGTCGGCCTGCCCGACGCCTGGCTCGGCCTGACATTCGCGCCGGCTTCGTCGAACTTCTATGTCGGCGGCGGCTCCAAGGCCTGCGTCTATGAATTCGAGCTGCTCTCCGACGGCCGCATCGAGCCCCGCCGCACCTTCACCTTCGTCCCCGCCAATCTGCGTAAGCACACCGACTTCATCGGCGACGTCGCCATTTCGCCCGACGGCCGGCTGCTCTATGCCGCCGCGCTCCTTCGCGACGTCGTCTTCGTGGTCAACCTCTCCACCGGCATCGTGATCGAGGAATGGAAGACCCTGGCCCGGCCCTATCGTCTGCTCATGCACCCTTCCGGCCAGGCCTTCTACGTCACCGGAATGGCCGCCGGCGCGGTGGCGCTGCAGCACGCCGCCTCCGGCGACTTGCTGTTCCGCATCTTCAGCGATCTCGAACCCATGGACATGCTCTGGAGCTCCGTCAAGCCCGCCGCTGGCGAGGATGGCGAACCGCCCTCCTACCAGGCGCGCCTGTTCGTCGCGAGCGGCGGCACCAATATGGTCAGCGTCTTCGCCGTTTCCGACGATGCCACGCTGAAGCCGCTGGAGCGCATCAATATCTCCCTTACCTCGCTCCAGCCGGCCGGCACCACCCCCTCCGCGCTGGCCCTCTCCCCCGATGAAAAGACGCTCTTCGTGGTGTGCTCCGATCTCAACGCCGTCGCTGTGGTCGACGTCTCCGGCCCCAAGAGCGCCGTGCGCGGCTTCATTCCATCAGGCTGGTATCCCACCGCCGCCCGCGTGCTGCCCGACGGACGCCTGCTGATCCTCAACGGGCGCGGCCTGCGCAGCTTCGCCAACCTGAAAGGCCCCAATCCGACGAAGCACGCCGCGCCCATGCACCTGGGCAACACCGAGTTGGAATACGTCGGCGGCCTGCAGCGCGGCACGGTTTCGGTCGTGCCGCCCTTCGACGACGCCCAACTCGAGACCTGGACCAAAACCGTTTACGCCAACTCGCCCTACCGCGACGAGACCCTGCTCGACGCCCGCGTGCCGCCGGGCAATCCCATCCCCTCACAGCCCGGCGAGCCCTCGCCTATCCAGCACGTCATCTACATCGTCAAGGAGAACCGCACTTATGACCAGGTGCTGGGCGATTTGGGGCTCGGCAACGGCGACCTCTCGCTCACCCTGTTCGGCGCCGCCGTCACGCCCAACCTGCACCAGCTCGCCCGCGACTTCGTCCTGCTCGACAACTTCTACGTCAGCGCCGACGTCAGCGCCGACGGCCACAACTGGAGCTCCGCCGCCATCGCGCCGCCTTACGTCCAGCGCCTGTGGCCCAACAGCTACGGCGGCCGCCGCAAGCACTACGACTACGAGGGCTCGGAGCGCGCCGCCCAGCCGCCCGCCGGCCGCCTCTGGAACAACGCCCTGATGAAGGGCCTGACGGTGCGCAACCTCGGCTGGTGGATCGACATCATCACGCCCGCGCCCGCCTCCGGCCCGCAGGTCGCCAAGGTGCGCGATCCGCAACTCGCCCCCTACACCAACATGAACTACCGCGGCTTCGACCTCGACTATCAGGACGTCGAGCGCGAGAAGGTTTTCGCCGACGAGTTGAAACAGTGGGAAGCTTCCGGCCAGATGCCCGACCTCACCACCGTGCGTCTGGGCAACGACCACACCTCCGGCCTGGCCCCCGGCAAGTACTCGCCCCGCGCCGCCGCCGCCGACAATGACCTCGCCGTCGGCCGCCTCGTCGACTCCGTCAGCCACAGCCGTTTCTGGGCCTCCACCGCCATCTTCATCCTCGAGGACGACGCCCAGAACGGCCCCGACCACGTCGATTCCCACCGCTCCCCGGCCTTCATCATTTCGCCCTTCACGCGCGGCCGCGGCGTGGACTCGTCCATGTACAACACCACCTCCATGCTGCGCACCATTGAGCTGATTCTGGGCCTCCGTCCGATGACAGTCTTCGACGCCGCCGCGCGGCCCATGTGGAACGCCTTCCGCAATCAGCCCGACCCGCGGCCCTTTGACGCCCTCCCCGCGCGTTACCCCATCGACGAGCGCAACCCGCCCTCCACCACCGCCGACGCGCGCGTCTCCGGCCGCTTCGACCTCTCCGAGGCCGACCGCGTCGACGACGACGAGATGAACGCCATCCTGTGGCGGGCCGTGAAGGGCGGCGCGCCTCCTCCGCCGGTGCGCAGCATCTTCGCCCGCCTGGGCGCGCCCGCGCCCTCCGTCCACTGAGGTCCACAGAGGAGCATCCGTGCCTCGCACACTGCTGGTCTTCGTCTGGCACATGCACCAGCCCTTTTATAAGGACCTCGCCTCGGGCGAGTATCAACTGCCCTGGACGCGCATGCACGCCCTCAAGGACTACTACGGCATGGTCCAGATGCTGGAGCAGTTCCCCAAAATCCGCCAGACCTTCAACCTGGTCCCGTCCATGATCGAGCAGATCGAGGAATACGCCCGCGGCGAAGCCCGCGACCCCTTTCTGCGCTGCGCCCTCAAGCCCGCCGACCAGCTCAGCGCCGACGAGCAGGCCTTCATCCTCAAGTACTTCTTCCAGGCCAACGCCTCTCGCCTGATCTACCGTTACCCGCGCTACGGCGAGCTCTACAACGCCTGGCGCGCCGCCGGCTTCAACCCCGAGCGCGCCCGCCGCGGCTTCTCCACCGCCGCCCTGCGCGACCTCCAGGTGCTCTCCCAATTGGCCTGGTTCGACGAGATCTTCCTGGAGACCGATCCCGCCGTCCAGGCGCTGGTCGAAAAGGGCCGCGACTACTCCGCCGCCGACCAGGCGCTCATGGGCCGCAAGCAGACTGAGATCTGCGCTCTCGTGATGCCCGCCTATAAGCGTTTCGCCCAGCGCGGCCAGATCGAAATCTCGGTCACCCCGTTCTACCATCCCATCCTCCCGTTGCTGTGCGATTCGGGCATCGCTTCGGTTTCCCACCCCAACGTCCCCCTGCCGCGCCGCTTTCAGTACCCCCAGGACGCCCGCCACCAGATCCAGTCGGCGCTGGACTACGCCCAGGCCCGCCTCGGCTCCCGCCCGGCCGGTATGTGGCCTTCTGAAGGCTCGGTCTCGGATGAAGTGCTCGCCATCGCGGCCGAATGCGGCGTCCAGTGGATGGCCACCGACAACGGCGTCCTCGGCGCCACGCTGGGCCGCCCCGCGGGCATCGACGATACCTGCCGGCCGTGGGTCTGGAAGCAGGACGGCCATGCCATGCGGCTCATCTTCCGCGACCATTTCCTGAGCGACCTCATCGGCTTCGTCTACTCGCGCATGGAACCCGCCCAGGCGGCCGCGCATTTCCTCGACCGCATCCGTGAAAACGCGCGCCAACTCCACGCCCAGGGCCGCGACGCCCTGGTGCCCATCATCCTCGACGGGGAGAACGCCTGGGAGCATTACGAGCGCAACGGGCGCCCCTTCCTGTCGCAACTCTACAGCTTGATCTCGGCCGATCCCTCCATCGAGGCCGTCACCGTCAGCGAAGCCCTCGATCGCGTCCCCGCCGCCGAGCTCACGCGCATTCATCCGGGCTCCTGGATCAACGCCAACTTCGACATCTGGATCGGCGCCGAGGAGGACAACCAGGCCTGGGACTATCTGCTCGATGCCCGCCAGGCTTGGGAGCAATTCGCCCCCTCCCCCGCCGCCGCCGCGCTCCCGCCCGAACGCCGCGCCATGGCTTACCAGGAGCTGCTCATCGCTGAGGGCAGCGACTGGTGCTGGTGGTACGGGCCCGAGCACGCCAGCGAGAACAGGCCCGAGTTCGACCAGTTGTTCCGCGACCACCTGGCCAACTTCTACCGCCTGATCGGCCAGACGCCGCCCGACCAGCTCTCGCGTCCCATCCTCCGCCTGGCGGTGGCCGAGCGCCAGGAGCCCCCGGTAGGACCGATTCACCCGTTGATCGACGGCGAAGTGTCGAGCTACTTCGAATGGATGGGCGCCGGGCTGTTCCGCCCCGACGAGCGCCAGGGCGCCATGCACGGCCGCCGCATCCACCTGCGCGAAGTCCGCTACGGCAGCGACCTGCAGAGCCTCTTCGTGCGCCTCGACTTCCACCAGTCCCAGCCCGGCGCCATGGCCGGCAAGGAGGTCCGCTGCACCTTCGCCGCCGCCGGCCATGAGACCGAATACCGCTTGCAGTTAACCCGCGATGGCGTCCAGCTCATCGGCCCGGAAGGCTCCGCCTCGCAGCGCCCCGAGGCCCCCCAGGCCGCCTATCGCCGGGTGCTCGAGTTGGCCCTGCCCTGCGCCGCGCTCAACGCCGCCGCCCCCGCGCCCGTGCGCATGCAATTCTCCCTCTGGGAGGACGGGCTGCCGCTCGACGCCGCGCCCGCCCAGGGCTGGATCGAGTTCACCCCTGGCGAATACGCCGACTAGAATCAAAGAGGCCGTGAGCTTTCTCGACGCCGGAGGTGGAATCGGCTCCCATGAACAGCGTGGATCAAGTGAAGCGCTCGCTCCGCAGGAGCACGTTGGCGGTGTTCGCCTGTTTCACGTGCATTGTACTCCTGCTGGTGTGTGCCGTCCAGACCGGCTTCATCTCCGGTCGTGCCATGGGGATCTCGATGCTAGTCCTGATGGTCGCCCTGGCGGCGAGCATCACGCTGATTTCAAGGAGAATCGGCAGGAAATACAAAGATTCCCTTCCGGCAGACCCGGAGGCGCGGCTCAAGGCTTTCGCGATGCAGGAGAACGTCGCGAGCGTCATCTGTTACGCGTTTGGGCTCCTGGGTCCGATCGCGTTCCTGCTCATGAAGCCCTATAAGCACAATCGAACCATCCGGTTCCACGCGTTCCAGTCGGCTATGTCCTATTTGGCCGCCATCGTGGTTCTCCGCATCATGAGCGGATTCGATCCCAAGTTGTCTGCAATGGCCTGGTTGGTACTGCTTCGTTCGTTTCTGGCCCTGCTGTTGTCCCTGTTGTGGCTGGCGCTGATGTATACGGCGTACCGGGGCAAGAAGCTCGTGCTTCCGGTCATTGGACACATCGCGGAGAGACTAGCGTGAACATAGAGGCGCCACCTTGCCGTGGCCGTCCGCCAGCTCGGAATTCAGGCCTCGCCGCCGCGCGATGTGTGGAAGGAGGTTCGACGGCCAAATGGACTAGGCCTGTTTCGGAATAAGTGTAGCCCGCCGCGTCCGGCCGCAATCAGGCCACTCCCGGATGGGGACAACGAGGGCCGCGGCGCTTGATCGACAGCCTCTGAACGTCGTGCCGAGGGAACCCAAGCGTGCCGCCGCGGCACGCGCAGAGTGTCCCCTCCGGCCACCCAACCCGCGCCGGCCGAGTTCACAGAAACTGTGATCCTGATCTAACGCAGCCTCCTGCCTCAACCCCTTGATCTTGAGGTTCTATCCAATCGCCATGGCCCTGGACCCGGGGACTGCCCGCCCCGCCTCGACCGCTCACCCCAGCCCCGTGAACCCGCAAATTCGACATTTCGACACGACACCACATCCTGTCGAATTGTCATACTTACTCGCCCGGCTCACGATCCAATCGGAGCCGCCTTCTTCCGTGTATCGATCTGATTCAACGATTCTTACATATCCTTTCTCGCCTCCCGGCCCGACCTTTCCCGAATCACCCTGACGTCACACGCCGTATGACGAAATGCGACACTTTGCGACATAAGTGTCGCGCTTGGCTTTGTTCCTCCAATTTTCCGCGAACGCCCCTCCCACGCTCCGCCAATCGCACTCCCGCCGCCCGCGCCGCCCCCTGCGCTGCTCGAGTTCCTAGCCCGGATGTTACACCGCGATCGTAGCGAGGCGCGCTCGCGGGAGCCGCCCGCAGGCGTACTTGGCTCCCACGTCGAGGACGCGCGGGCGCCCTCTGGGCCCAGGGCAACGAAGTAGATGCGGCCCTATCGCGCGCCGCAGCCGATTGTTGGTAATACACGCGGGCTGGCCCGGCGGGCGCGTCCGGCGGAACTTACTGGGACCGGCAGATTGCTCAGACGGGCGTTTTGCGCTTCGGCCCGTGCTGCACCAGGTCCTTCGGCACGTCCAGCTCCTCGCTCAGCATGAACTCGAAGTTGTCGATGAAGCGCGCCGCCAGCGTGTCGTACTTGCGGTCGTATTCCTCGCGGCTGGGCCAGGTGTTGGCGGGATCGAGGATCGAAGCCGGCACGCCCTCGCACTCCTTCGGCACGGACAGGCCGAACACCGGGTCCTGCACGTATTCAACCTTCGCCAAATGGCCGCTCAGCGCCGCGTTCAGCAGCGCGCGGGTGTGCTGGATGCTGATGCGTTTGCCGATGCCGAACGGCCCGCCGGTCCAGCCGGTGTTGACCAGCCACACGTCCGCGCCGTGCTTCAGGATCTTGGCCTTCAGCATCTGCGCGTAGCGGTAGGGATGGTGGACCATGAACGGCGCGCCGAAGCACGCGCTGAAGGTGATCTGCGGTTCCACGCCCAGCCCGATCTCGGTGCCGGCGATCTTGCTGGTGTAGCCGCTCATGAAGTGGTACACCGCCTGGTCCGGCGTCAGCTTGGAGATCGGCGGCAGCACGCCCGAGGCGTCGCAGGTCAGGAAGACGACGTTTTTGGGATGGCCGGTCCGTTTGTCGGGCAGAGCGTTGCCGATGAAGGAGAGCGGATAGGCGGCGCGGGTGTTTTCGGTCAGGTGGTCGTCGTTCAGGTCGAGGCGGCGGGTGCGCGGGTCGAAGACGACGTTTTCAAGAATCGTGCCGAAGCGCCGCGTGCATTCGAAGATCTGCGGCTCGGCGCTTTCGGAAAGCCGGATCACCTTGGCGTAGCAGCCGTCCTCGAAGTTGAACACGCCGTTGTCACTCCAACCGTGCTCGTCGTCGCCGATCAAGCCGCGCGACGGGTCGGCCGAGAGGGTCGTCTTGCCGGTGCCGGACAGTCCGAAGAAGATGGCCGCGTCGCCGGACGGGCCGACGTTGGCCGAGCAGTGCATGGGCAGGACGCCGTCGAAGGGCAGCAGGGCATTGAGGATGGTGAAGACGGTCTTCTTGATCTCGCCGCCGTAGCAGGTGCCGCCGATGATGGCCAGCCGCTCGGCCAGGTTCAGGATGATGAACGTCTCCGTGCGGGTGGAATCGACCAGCGGGCTCGAGTTGAAGCCGGGCGCGGCGATGATGGTGAACTCGGGCACGTGGCGGCGATACGCGTCCAGCGACTCGGGCTTGAGGAACATGGTCCGCGCGAACAGGCTGTGCCAGGCCGTCTCGGTAATGATGCGGACGGGGAGCCGGTAGTCGGCGTCGGCGCCGCCGAAGCAGTCCTGGACGAAGACGTCGCGGCCCTGAAGATAGGCCTGGAGACGCGTGAGCAGGGTGTTGAAGCTCTGCGGATAGAAGGGCCGGTTGTGGGTGCCCCACCAGATGTAGCCCTCCGACGAGGGCTCGCGCACCAGGTACTTGTCGGCCGCCGCGCGGGCGGTGTGCTTGCCGGTGTTCACCACCAGCGGCCCCTGGCTGCAGATCGAGCCCTCACCGCGGAAGATGGCCTCTTCGTAGAGCGCCTCCGGGGCCAGATTCCAGTACACGCGCCTCAGATTCAGCAGGCCGTGGTTCTGCAGCCCGTAAACGCTCGCCGCCTCGGCCGCCTGCTTCACCGCCGGGGAGGGGATGTCGGTGTAGATGTTCATGGCCGGCTCCTTACATCCAGTCGCGCACCAGGCGCCGGTCGCCGAGATAGAGCTCGTTGGGCGAGGCCGGGTCGAGCGCCCAGCGGATGCGCTCGATGCCCTCCGTGATCTCCTTGGCGGCGCCGCAGAAGCTGATGCGCAGATGGCCTTCCATGCCGAACTCCTTGCCCGGCACGGTGACCACGCGGACCTTGTTCAGCAGGAATTCAGCCAGCTTCTGGGAGCTCTTCTCATAATTGCTGAAGTCCGGGAAGCAGTAGAAGGCACCTTCGGGTTTGGTCACGCGCAGACCGGGGAAGGCCAGCAGATGGTCCAGCAAGATGTTGCGGTTGTTCTCCAGCGTCATGCGCAGCGCCTCGATCGAATTCTGCACCCCATTCAGCGCGCCGACGGCGGCCCACTGCGAAGGCGTGGCCGGCCCGGAGGTCTGCTGGCTCTGGATGGTCGCCATGGTGCTGATCAGGTCGCGGCTGCCAACCGCCCAGCCGATGCGGAATCCGGTCATGGCGTACATCTTGGAGACGCAGTTGATCACCACCAGCTTGGAGCCTTCCAGGTCCTCCTTGGAGAAGTCATAGCAGTTGATCGGCGATTTACCGTCGAACACCAGCCGGTTATAAGTGTCGTCCATCAGCAGGTAAATCGACTTCTTGGCGCACAGCTCGACGATTCCGGCGATGAAGTCCCGCGAATACATCACGCCGGAGGGGTTGTTGGGACTGTTCAGGATGATGGCCTTGGTGTAGCTGCCGATGCAGTCCGCGATTTCCTTGACGGTGGGGTAAAAGGAGCCGTCCTCGGGCTTGACCGCCACGGGCACGCCGCCGGCCAGTTTGACCATCTCGGGGTAGCTGACCCAATACGGCGCCGGGAAGATCACCTCGTCCTTGGGATCGAGGATCGCGATCAGCGCGCACATGATGGCCTGCTTGGCGCCACACGAGGCAACCACGTTTTCTGGCCTCACCGCCCGCCCGTAATATTCTTCGGTGTAGCGGATGATGGCCTTCTTGAGAGCGGGGATGCCGTCGGGCGGCGTGTACTTGATGTCACCGGAGTTGAGGACCGAAGTGCAACTGACAATCGCGTCCAGAGGAGTCTTGGACTTCGGCTCGCCACCGCCGAGGTGGATCACCGGCTCGCCCTTCTCCCGCAGCAGCGCCGCCGTCTGGTTCAGTTTCAGCGTGACGGATTCGTGAATGGTCCGTGCCAGCTGGCTTAAGCTCATCTCAGCCTCCACTCCAGGGCATTCAGTGGAATGCACCTTTTCGGTTAGTTTACTAAGCTTTTGCCGGCCACGTCAGCGGCATCCCGCAAAAAGGCGAGTTGGGGGTCCGATTGTACCTGTCGACCGGCGCGGGAATGAGCCGGTTGGATGGTCGAGGCTGGTCCCGGCGATCCGGCGGGTCGGTGTTCGCGTACAATCTTGGGTTGTACCGCTCACCAGTCACCGTTGCGATTCCGACTCTGCTGGCCGGGCCCCGGCTCGAACAGTGCCTGCAGGCCTTGGCGGCACAGACGATGATGGAATTTCGGGTTGTGGTGGTCGACAATAGCGGGCGCGGCCTGGCGGGCGATATTGTGCGCCGGTTTGAGTTCGCCGAAGTGATCGAAAACCGCGTCAACGCCGGTTACGGAAAGAGCGTGAACCAGGCCTGGCGGCTCCGGCCGGCCGAGTTCCTTATGGCCCTCAATGACGATACGGTCCCGCGTCCGCGGTGCCTGGAAGCGCTGCTGGCGGCGCTGCAGGCCGACCGGGGGGCGGGCATGGCAGCTCCGCGCATCCTGCTGGCGGGGACCCAGACGCTCGATTCGGCGGGCATGTTGCTGGCCCGCGACGGCTCCAGCATCCAACGCGGCCACGCCCAGCCGGCCGCGGCCTGGGACCGGCCCCAGGAGGCGCTGTTTCCGAGCGGTTGCGCCGGCGTCTATCGCGGAGCGATGCTGGCCGAAACGGGCCTGTTCGACGAGTCGCTGTTCTTGTATCACGAGGATACGGACCTGGGGTTGCGAGGCTGCTGGCTGGGCTGGCATTGCCTGTACGTGCCGCAGGCCGAGGTGGAGCATTGGTACTCGGCCAGCGCCGGGCGGGCCTCGGCCGCGAAGGCGTGGTACGTGGAGCGGAACCGGCTGAGAGTGGTGTTGAAACTGTTTCCATTCACGCGGCTGGTGGCGGCGCCGTTTTACGCCCTGGCGCGCTACGTGCTGCACCTGCGGGCGGCGCTGGCCGGGCGCGGCAAGGCGGCTGAATTCGGAGCGGCGGGACTGCCGTTCTGGAAACTGCCATGCTACGTCGCCGCGGCGCACCTGGTTCTGATCGCCGCGCTGCCGGGCTTGCTGCTCCAGCGGCGGCGGACCGGACGCCGGATCCTGACGCTGCAATTTATCGGAATACTGGATCGTTATCGGGTCGGCATTCGGGAGGTGGCCACACATTGAGCCCTGACTCGAGCAGCCCTGGAGCGGCCAGCGCAACCACCGTTGTGCTGATTCCGGCCTACAACGAATCGGCCGCCATCGGGCGCGTGGTTCAGGAGGCCCGGGCGGTGTGTCCGGCGCTGCCCATCCTGGTGCTGGACGACTGCTCCACTGACGACACCGCCAACCTCGCCCAGCGCGCCGGCGCCGAGGTGGTGCGCCTGCCCTGCCACCTCGGCCTTGGCGGCTGCATTCAGACCGGTTACCGCATGGCGTTTGAAATGGGCGTTCAGGCGGCCGTGCGCATCGATGGAGATGGCCAGCACGATCCGGCCGAGATTCCGCGGCTGCTGGAGCGGCTCGAGGCCTCGGGCTGCGAAATGGTGATCGGCGTTCGGGCCGCGGGCAGCAACCCGACCTCAACCGGCCCCATCCGGCGCATCGGGATCGGGTTTTTCAAGCTGCTGCTGCGCCCGATTCTGGGGCGCCGCGTGACCGATCCCACGTCCGGATTCGTGGCCGTCAATCGTCGCGCGCTGCACGTCTTCAGTCAGAGCTTCCCGTTGGAATATCCGGAGATCGAAACCCTCGTGGTACTTCAGCGCCGCGCCTTCCGCTTCGAGGAGCTGCCGGTGCGCATGCGGCCGCGCATGGGCGGACGGAGTTCCATCACGGCCAAAGCCTCGATCTACTTCGTGGTGCACGTGCTGTTGGGCGTGCTGGTGAATATCCTGCGTCTGGACGCTTGGCGCTCGCGCCGCCGTGCTGGGTGGCGCGGGTGAAGGAGGGATCATGGAACGGCTGCTCGATGTGCTGACGCTGTTCAGCGTGGTGTTGTTTCTTATCGTGCTGCGCGAACTGCGTCGCTCGCGGATTCGGGTCGAATATTCGGTGAGCTGGCTGGGCGCCGCGGTGGCCGTCTTCGCCCTGTCGCGCTCGCGCGGCGGCCTGGAGCGGGTGGCCGCGTATCTGCGCGTCAACGAGCCTGCGGTGGCGTTGATTTTCCTGATCTTGCTGGTCTTTCTGGTGGTGTTTTACCGCTTTACGATCATCGTCTCCCAACTGAAAGACATGAACATCAACCTGACGCAGAAGGTCGCTATCCTCGATTACCAATTGCGCAGCGTGCATCGCGATGAGCAAGAAGCGTCAAAAAGCTGAGCGCGCGGCCGCGGCCGTTCCGGCGCGCGAGTTCGCGCTGCCATGGTGGACTCCGCTCGCGGTTCTGGCCGCGCTCCTGGCCGTCTATTGGCCGGCGATGAACGGCACTCCGCTGTTCGACGACGGGATGCTGCCGGTCTTTCAGCCCCAGGGCCCGCATTCCTGGGTTCGTTATCTGCTGGCCGGACGTCCGTTCTACTACCTCAGCCTTGATCTGAACTATCTGCTGGCGGGCCGCGATCCCTTCGGGTATCACCTGACCAACGTCCTGCTGCACGCCCTGGTCGGCGGGCTCGTGTATCTCATTCTGCGCCAGGCCCTGGAACTCACCGGCAGCGCCCGCCGCGAGGCTTCATCGACGGCCCTGTTCGGATGCCTCGTGTTCCTCTTCCATCCTGCTCAGACGGAGGCCGTGGCCTACATCGCCAGCCGGTCGGAGAGCCTGAGCACGCTGTTCGCCTATGCCGCCCTGGCGCTTTTGCTGGCCCGCGGGGCGCAGGCTATCGGCTGGGGCCGCGCCATCCTGATCCTGAGCCTGCTGGCGGCCGGCATTCTGACCAAGGAACACGTCGTGGCGATGGCGGCGGTGCTGCCGCTGGTCGACTGGCGGCTGAAGCAAAAAGGATCGCTGGCCGGCCTGGCGCGCAATTGGCGCCTGCACGCCGGGCTCGCGCTGGGGGCCGTCCTGGCGGTGCCCGCCATCGTGCTGTTCGTGACTCGTCATTCCGCGCGATCGGCGGGCCTGGCGGTACCCGGCACTACCTGGTTCCGCTACCTGTGCACGCAGTTTAAAGTGATCTGGATCTACCTCCGGCTGTTCGTGCTCCCCGTCAACCAGAGCCTGGACTACAACCTGCCGCACGCCAGTGGGCTCGTTGAACCTCTGGTTCTGGCTGGCCTGGCAGGGCTCATCGGGCTGCTCTACCTGGCCTGGCGATTCCGTTCCCGCTACCCGCTGGCTGCGCTCGGGATCGTTGTTTTTCTGATCCTCCTGACGCCCACCTCCTCGGTGATTCCCATCGCCGACACAGCTGCCGAACGCCGTCTGTACCTGCCCGGCATCGGGTTGGTCCTGGTGGTGGTGGAGTTCGTGCGCCACTGGCGCGGCGCGGCCTGGAAGAATGCAGTGCTGGCGGGTGTGATCGCTGCCTTGGCCCTGGGGACCTGGAGTTACAGCCACGCCTTCGCCTCGGAGGTGAACGTCTGGGAGCACGCCGCCGCCTCCAGACCGGAAAACCTGCGCGCGCGGACCTACCTGGGCGCGGCCTACATCAAGGCCGGGCGCTGCCCCGATGCCGTCGCCACCTTCGAGCGGATCGAGCGCGATCCGCAAGGCGGGAAACTGGGCCGGACCGCCTTCCTCTTCTACATGAACTTCGCCTCGGCGCTGGAATGCGTGGGGCAGCTCGACCGCGCCGAGCAGGCCTGCCGCAAGGCCATTGAAATCACTCCCGCGGCGCGCCGCTATGCCAGAATCGGCGGGCTTTCGCCGATGGCCCGCGGATGGGCGCGTCTGGCCCATCTGTACGCGATCGAACAGCGCTGGGATGATGCCTTCGACGCACAACAGCAGGCCGCTCAGTTCGCCCCCAGCCTCGGCTGGATGGCCCACAGCATTCGCGGCAGCATGGACTTGAGCCTGTACAAGTACGAAGAGGCCGCCGCCGAGTTTCGGCAGGCGCTGGAACAGGAGCCCGGCGATTCTGCCTCGAGAAACGGCCTGGCCGCGGCCCAGCAGGCGATTCGCGCCCGGCAGCGCGGTGGGGTGTTCGTCCGAAAGTGATCTCATTGCATATCGGCATCAATGCGCTGTATCTGATCCCGGGAGGCGTCGGCGGCTCGGAAACGTATTTGCGGAATCTGATGCGGGCTCTGGCGGCGTTGGATACTCCGCACCGCTTCACGGTGTTCACGAATCGCGAGACGGACCGGGAAGTGGCGCCGCGACATCCCGCCTGGCAAGTGCGGCAGACCGCCGTGCGGGCCGTCCATCGTCCCGCGCGGTTGCTCTACGAACAGACCATTTTGCCGTTGCGCTGCGCCGGCCTGGATGTGCTGTTCTGCCCGGGCTTCACCGCGCCGGCCCTGGCGCCTTGCCCGGCGGTGACGACCATCCACGATCTCCAGCACAAGCGGCATCCCGAGTACTTCCGCTGGTTCGAACGCCCGTTCTGGCGCTACTTCGTGTGGCAGGCCGTGCACACCAGCGCCCGCCTGATCGCGCTCAGCGAGCAGACCCGCGCCGGCCTGCTGCACAGCTATTCGATTCGTGGCGACAAAGTCGAAGTCGTGGCACATGGCGTGGAGGAGGAGTTCTTCTCTGTCGGGGCGCTGCGCCGGCGCCGCACCCCGGAGCCGGTGCTGCTGTGCCCCTCGACCACCCACCCGCACAAAAACCACGCCCTGCTGCTGCAGTGCTTCCGGCGGTTCAGCGTCGCCCATCCGGACTGGCAACTGGTCCTGACCGGCGTCCGGGGCTTTGCCGACCGGATGGTGCGCGAACAGGTCGCCGCGCTGGGCCTCGAGCCGTGCGTGCGGATCCTGGGATGGTTGCCCAGGGAAGAATTGTACCGCTGGTTCGAACGCGCGGGCGCGTTGGTCTATCCATCGACCTTTGAGGGATTCGGACTCCCCGTGGTGGAGGCCCTGGCCGCGGGCCTGCCCGTGGCGTGTTCGGACATTGAGCCGCTGCGCACCATCGCCGCGGACGCAGCGCTGCTGTTCGACCCCGCTTCGGAGAGCGCCATGCTCCAGGCGTTGGAGCGCGTCAGTTCGGACCAGCCATTGCGCGCCCGCCTGGCGCAAGCCGGCCCGCTCCGGGCCGCGCAGTTCACCTGGCGCCAATGCGCCCAACAGACTCTGGCGATTCTCGTACAGGCGGCCGGGCATCCGCGGCCTGGAGCATGAGCGAATTCAAGCTCTTCGGCGCGAATCTGAAGAACCGGACTTAGAATGAGGGTGGAGGCGGCGATGCCGCTGGGCGAAGAGCTGGCCTCACACACCCGCGAAGGCGACCTCTACGAGTCCTTGGGAGGGGATCGCGTCCGCTGCTACGCTTGCGGCCATTGCTGCCCGATTTCATCCGGGTTTGCCGGGGTCTGCAAAGTCCGATTCAATCGCGGCGGCAAGCTGCTGGTCCCCTACGGCTACGTCAACGCCCTGCACTGCGATCCGATCGAGAAGAAGCCGTTCTACCATGCGCTGCCCGGGAGCCGCGCGCTCAGTTTCGGCATGCTGGGCTGCGACCTGCATTGCGGCTACTGCCAGAACTGGGTCAGCTCGCAGGCCTTGCGCGACGTCCGCTCGACACTCGAATTCCGCGCCATCACGCCCCGCGAGATCGTCCGCATTGCGCTGGCCCAGCAGGCCGCGAGCGTTATCAGCACCTACAATGAACCGTTGATCACGAGCGAATGGGCCGTATCGGTTTTTAGGGAAGCGCGCGCCGTCGGCCTAGTCACGGGATTTGTGTCCAACGGCAATGCGACGCCCCAGGTGCTCGAGTATCTGCGGCCCTGGGTGGACCTGTATAAAGTCGATCTCAAGAGCTTCGACGACCGCCGCTATCGCGAGTTGGGAGGGCGGCTCAAGCCGATCCTCGATTCCATCGCGCTGATCCACCAGATGGGCTTCTGGCTGGAGGTTGTCACGCTGGTCGTGCCGGGCTTCAATGACTCGCCGGCCGAGTTGGCCTCGCTCACCGGCTTTCTGGCCGGCATCTCGCCCGACATTCCCTGGCACGTCTCGGCGTTTCACCCCGACTACAAGATGACGGGCCCGCGCAACACCGGCGCGGAACTGCTCGAACGCGCCGCCTCGATCGGCCGGAATGCGGGCCTGCGCTACGTGTATGCGGGCAACCTGCCTGGCCGGGTCGGCGAACTGGAGGATACGCGCTGCCCGAACTGCGGCGCCGTGCTGGTGGAACGCTTCGGATTCGACGTGCTGCGCAACCGCATATCGGCCGCCGGCGCCTGTCCGCGCTGTCAGACGCCGATTCCCGGCTTCTGGCGGGCAGGCGCAAGTCAGCCTCGGGACAACGCTGAGAAAGTTCCTGTCGGCAGGAGTTGAGCACATGACCACCGCGCACGTTTCACCATTCGCCGGCTCGTGGTACCCGGGGCGCCGCGCCGAGCTGGAATCTCTCCTGGATTCGATGTTCGACTCCTCGCTCCGGCGGACCGGCGAGGACCTTGTGCCGCGCCCGCTGGCGTTCGTCGTCCCGCATGCGGGTCTGGCCTACTCCGGGACCGTCGCCGCGGCCGCTTATCGCAACCTGCGGGCTGCGCAGCCGCGGCGCGTATTCATCCTCGGATTCGCGCACAGCGGCGGCCGGCCCGGCGTATCGATCCCCGACACCGGTGCGTTCCAGACGCCGCTGGGTGTCGTCGAAGTCGATCCATCCGCGGTGCGGGAGCTCGCCCGCTCGGAGCCATTCCTGATGACCCCCGAGAGCCGGGTGTGCGACCACTCGGTCGAAATCCAGCTCCCGTTGTTGCAGCGGGCCTCGCCGGGCACGCCCGTGGTGCCGCTGTACGTGTGTGGGCTGGATCAGAGTAAGCGCCGCGCGGCGGCGCGCGCCCTGGCCCAGATTGTGCGCCCGGGCGACGTGCTCCTGGCCAGTTCCGACCTGACGCACTATGGCCGCGCGTTTGGCTACCAGCCGTTTCCCGTGGATGAGGATACGCCTGGCCGGTTGCGCGAACTGGACGGCCAGGCGATCTCGGCGGCGGGCAGCCTGGATCCTGAGTTGTTTCTCGAATCGCTCCAGCAGACCGGCGCCACGGTGTGCGGATCCGATCCCATCGCCCTGTTGCTCGAAACGCTCGGCCTGCTCGGCGGAGAGGACATCTTCCAGCAAACGCTGGATTACCAGACCTCGGCCGAGATTGCAGGCAGTTATGAACACTCGGTCAGTTATGGCGCTTTGGGCTACTTCCGCGCCGATTCGTTCGAGCTGAGTCCCGAGGACCGGCAGGCGCTGCTCGAGAGTGTCGCCGCCACACTGCGCCATCTGCGCGAGACCGGCCAGCGGAATCCAGTTCCGCCGCCCGCGAGCGCAGGTTCGCTGCAGCGCCGCTCGGGCGTGTTCGTCAGCCTCCACAAGCAGGGCGAGTTGCTGGGCTGCATCGGAAATCTCACCACGCCGTTGCCGCTGGCCGAAGAGACGCCGCGGATGGCGCTCGCCGCGGCGCTTGACGATCCGCGCTTCTGGCCCCATTCGCGCCTGCCGGAAGGGATCGATGTCGAGATCTCGGTCCTGAGTCCGATGAAGCGCATCCGGGACTGGACAGCGTTCCGGCTGGGACGGGACGGAGCCTTTCTCGAGTGCGGCGCTGCCCGGGGATTGCTGCTGCCGCAGGTGGCCCACGGCGGCGCCTGGACGCCGGACCAGTTCCTCGATGCGCTGTCGCGCAAGGCCGGTCTGCGGCCCGGGGCGTACCGCGAGGCCGACGCGCGCCTCGCCGTGTTCCGGGCGCAGGTCTTCGCCACGCCGGTATAGCTCCGGGCGCGGTCGCCTCCTGGGTGGGCGTCTTCAAGCCATCCGTCCCGCCGGCGGATGGAGACGCTGGCGCGGGTCCTCTGCGGCGCTGGCCGCGACGCTCAGCGCCCCCGGTTCGCTCTCACTCGCGCCCCGGTCACGGCCACTATTACAGGCGGAAGTTCACTTCCACGTTGGCTGCGCTGTTTTCCCAGTGCGGAGACAGTGTCTTGAGATGCCCAAGGGGCTTGCAAGACGCTCGAAGACGCGCGCGGCGAACCTCCAAAATCGTGCCGGCAGCCGAAGGCGTCAGCCCTGGCCGTAGGTCGCTTTGGAACCGTGTTTGCGGAGGAAATGGCGGTCGTGGAGCGAGCGGCGGATGGGCTGGATTTGGGGATTGAGGGCCACGGTGCGGGCGGCGATGCGGGCGATTTCCTCGACCAGGACGGCGTGCATGGCGGCCTCGGCGGGGGTGCGGCCCCAAACGAAGGGACCATGGCTGCGGACCAGCACGCCGGGGTGCGAAAGGGGGTCCAGAGACTCGAAGCGGCGTACGATGGCCTGCCCGGTGTTGAACTCGTAGTCGCCGGCGATCTCCTCGTCGGTGAGCGGCGCGGTAACGGGCACGGGGCCGTGGAAATAGTCGGCGTGGGTGGTGCCGAAGCACGGGATTTCGCGGCCCGCCTGGGCCCACGCGGTGGCGGCGGTGGAATGGGTGTGGACGATGCCGCCGAGGCCGTCGAAAGCGCGGTAGAGAAGGACGTGGGTGGCGAGGTCGGAGGATGGGCGGAGGTCGCCCTCGACCACCTGAGAGTCGAGGTTGGTGACCACCATGTGGGCCGGGGTCAGGCGGTCGAAGGGCACGCCGCTGGGCTTGATCACCACCAGGCCGCTGGCGCGGTCGTAGCCGCTGGCGTTGCCGAAAGTATAGAGCACCAGGCCGCGGCGGACGATCTCCAGGTTGGCCTCGAGGACTTCTTCGCGCAGTGTCTTGAGGAGCATGGTCGTGCTACCAGCATCGCGCACCAGCGGCGGCGGCGGCGTGCGCGCGGGGGCGCGGTTTGATAGCGTGTGCAGTTTAGGGAGGCACGAATGTCGATTGTCGCGGGCGTCGATTTCGGCACGCAGAGCGTGCGGGTTTCCGTGTTCGACAGCACCCGGGGAAGGCTCGGGTCGGCGGCGGCGGAGTACCCCGTGATCCGCAAGCGCGAAGATCCGGACTGGGCCACGCAAAGGCACGCCGACCACATGCGGGCGCTGGTGGAGGCGACGCGCGCGGCGCTGGAGGCGGCGGGGGTGGACGGCGCGGCGGTGGAGGCGATCGCGCTGGACACGACGGGCTCAACGGTGATCCCGCTGGGCGCGGGCCTGGAGCCGCTGGACGACTACTACCTGTGGTGCGACCACCGCGCCGCGGAGGAGGCGGCGGAGATTACGGCCAAGGGGCGCGAGACGGGCCTGGAGGCGCTGGCGTGGTGCGGCGGCGTGTATTCATCGGAATGGGGCTTCTCGAAGCTGCTGCATTGGCTGCGGCACAACCCGGACAAGCGCGGCCGGCTGGTGACGGCGATGGAGCATTGCGACTACGTGGCGGCGGTGCTGTGCGGCGTCCAGGACCCGGCGCAGGCGCGGCGCAGCGTGTGCGCCAGCGGGCACAAGTGGATGTGGAATGCGGAGCTGGGCGGGTTGCCGCCGCAGGATTTTCTGAGCGCCGTCGATCCGCTGCTGGAGGGCATTAGGGAGAAGCTGGCGGCGGAGTACGCGGTGTCGAGCGCGAAGATGGGCGGGCTGTCGGCGGAGTGGGCGGAGAAGCTGGGACTGCGGCCCGGGATTCCGATTCCGGTGGGCGCGTTCGACGCGCATTGGGACGCCATCGGGGCGGGCATCAAAGAAGGCGACATCGTGAACGTGGTGGGCACCTCGACGTGCATCATGGCCATCGCGAACGAGACTGGGCTGATCCCCGGCGTGTGCGGCGTGGTGAGGGGCTCGATCCACCCGGATTGCTACGGCATCGAGGCCGGATTGTCGGCCGTGGGCGACATTTTCGAGGCCATTGCACGGCGCGCCGGGACGAGCGTCAAGGAGCTGTCAGAGGGGATCGAGAGCTATGGCGCGGGCTCGACGGGGCTGCTGCGGATGACGTGGGACAACGGCGATCGGACGGTGCTGGTGAACGCCAACCTGGGCGGCGCGACGCTGGGCTGGACGCTGGGCTCGACGGCGCAGGACGAGCTGTTCGCGGCCATAGAGGGCACGGCGTTCCACACGCGGATCGTGCTGGAACGGATGGCCGAGTACGGCGTGCGGGTGGACCGCGTGATCAATGGCGGCGGCGTGCCGCAGAAGAACGAGACGCTGAACCGGGTGTACGCCAGCGTGTTCAACAAGCCGGTGCTGGTGCCGCAGCAGGAGGTGACCAGCCTGGGGTCGGCGATCTTCGCCTTTCTGGCGGCCGGCGCATTCCAGACGATCGAAGACGCGCAGGCGGCGCTGTGCCCGAGCTTCCGTGTGGTCGAGCCGGATCCGCGCGAGGCGGCGGTGTACGAGGAACTGTTCGCGATCTATCGCGCGCTGTATTTCGGGCTGGGGCAGCCGGGATCGTCGGCCGTGGAGTTGGGCGGGATTCTGCCGAAACTGCGCGAGCTGCGGGCGGCAGCGAACAGGTAGAGCAGATTCACAGTTTCTGTGAGCTCGGCCGGCGCGGGTTGGGTGGCCGGAGGGGACACTCTGCGCGTGCCGCGGCGGCACGCTTGGGTTCCCTCGGCGCGACGTTCAGAGGCTGTCGATCAAGCGCCGCGGCCCTCGGTGTCCCCATCCGGGAGCGGCCTC
>JBKQPG010000053.1:0-3196 GCA_052145115.1 Bryobacteraceae bacterium | reverse complement strand
GCCCCAGGTAGGGGTGCCGTTGCGGCCAGGAAGGCAAAGGCTTCTTTTGACCAGCGGATGGATCGTGGCGATCCGTCCGACTCATCTCAACTTGGCGCGCGGTCGGCGGCGGTGCTCCCGGTCAGGCGTGAGGATGTGCGCTACGACGATGTCTTCCTCCACCAGGGAAATTCAGCCTAGGGCGCAAGCGGCCCTGGCCGCGAGTCCGTTTTATGAGCTTCGCCACCTGGTGGTCGAGGATTGTGGCGACGTGTTGGTGATTTCCGGCGTTGTTTCCAGCTTCTACCATAAACAGGTGGCCCAAGAGGTTGTGCGGTCCGTCTGCCAAGACCAGGATATCGCGGTCGACAACAGGATTCGCGTACAGTGAGCAGGTCCGGCGGCAGCAAGGAGGAAACCCATGGCCAAGAATCCTAAGAAGGCCGAAACGTTATCTTCGCCGGTTGCGTTTCCGCTGCCCGAGACCGTGGAAGAGGCCGAGCGGCTGGTGGCGCGGATTGAAAAGGCCGTCCAAGAAGGGACCCTCGGCGGCGTGGCGGACCTTTGTGTGCGGGTGGACGGCGACGGCGTGCTGTTGACGGGGCGTTGCGACAGTTTCTATTGCAAGCAATTGGCCCAGCACGCCGCCATGACCATGCCCGGCGGAGAACGCTTGATCAACCGCATCGAGGTCTCGTAGAGAGCGGCGCGGCCGGGTGCCACGACCAGGCTCCGCCCGGTGCCCGGCTTGTCCAGCAGTGGTGAAGAACCACCACTTGGCGCCGCACTGCTGGACAAGCCCAATAGTGTCCGGGATTTTTTCAAAAACTCCTATTGCGCCATCCGCCTAAATCGCGCAGAATACCTGCATGAGCGCGGAGGGCCACCAAGTTGAACCGCTCCCGAACTGGCCAGAACCGGTGACGGGAGGCAAATACGTGCGGATGCTGGATAAATATGCCCGCGCGTTGCGCAACGACGACGCACACGGCAATCGCCAATTGTTTCTCGATGATGTAGTGATCGCCCATCTGCTGGCCTTCTTCAATCCCACCTTGCGCAGCTTGCGGACGATGGAAGACTTCAGTCAAACGCGTCAGGCCCAGCGGCATCTGTCGCTGCGGCGCCTTTGCAAGAGCACCCTCTCGGATTTTCATCGCGTGGCCGACCCGTCGCTGCTGGAGCCGATCGTGGAACGCTTGCAGACGGCCGCAGCCGCGCAAGGAATGGGGCGGGCGCCCGCCGGTCTCCCGCAGACGCTCGGCCAGGTGCTGGCCGTGGACGGCTCCTTCTTTACCGTGGCGGCTGACGTGGCGTGGGCGGTCGCACATCGCACCAACCGCGGCCAAACGCGGGCCAGCGTCCGGCTCGACATGCACCTTGACGTGGCCACATGGCTGCCGCAGGTGATCGACGTCTCGGGAGCGGGAACCAGCGAGGCCGAACACGCCGCAAGCTCCATAACTCCCGGCGCCATTCACGTTTATGATCGCGGCATTTTCAGCTTCGATCTGCTCCGACGGCAGGAGGAGGCGGGCGCGTTTTTCGTCCATCGTTTGCGGCAGCCGGGGCCACGCAGTCCGAAATTCCTCGGCGAAACCACACGTCCGCTCACCGCGAAGGACGAGGCGGCGGGCGTGTTGAGCGACACGTTGGGGCGTCTGGCCGGTTCGGAACATCGCCCCGCGCCCGATGTCGTCCTGCGGGAAGTGATCGTGCAATCGCCGAACGAACCCGGCGGCACGGTCCGCCTGCTGACGAACCTCTTGGAGGTCGAGGCTTGGGCAATTGCGTTGTTGTATCGTTATCGCTGGCACGTGGAGCTGTTTTTCCGCTGGCTGAAGGTCTTCGCCAACTTCGCCCACCTGATCAGCGAAAGCCGGCAAGGAATCCTGCTGAGCTTCTATGTGGCCGTGATTGGCGTATTGCTGATGTATTTGCACACCGGCGCGAAGCCCAGCAAGTATGCATTCAGCCTTCTGGCGTTGGTGGCCAGCGGGGCGTCGAGTTTGGAGGAGATCGCCCCCATCCTGGCGGAACGTGAACGACGGATCGCCCTGGAGGCCGCCCGCCGGGCGCGACGCAAGCAGAAGATGGATTGAAAGGGGGCAAGGCTGCCGCCTGAGGCGCGATTCAGCCCGCGCTCCCGCGCGCGCCGATTTCGGCTTCCCTGATTTTGAGGTGTAGTCCAACCGCATTACGAATTCCTGGTCATTCTCGAAGCGATCCTCCCCAAGCACCCTCCCATTCCCTCCGAACGCGAAATCCCGGACACTATTGGGACGAGCCAGCAGTGGCACCGCTGGATCATACGATCCCGGTCGAGTGGAGCACTACGCGCGTGGTCCGCCGTCGGCCGCCCGCGGCGCCGGCAGCCAGGGATGCCCGGTATACAGATGATAACGGTCGCAGCCGAAGGCTTCCGCGAGCCGGCGGACGAGCGTGGCGCGGACTGCGGTCATTCTAACCGATCCGTGCCGTTCGGCCACCAGGGACCCCATGCGGGTGCCGTGGGGCGAATCGCTGCGGACCAGGCGGAATAGTCCGCTGGCGGGGCAGACGTTCAGGTAGGCGCCATGCCAGGTGACCCAATCGCGGACGGCCACGCCGAGGGCGGCCAGTTGCCCGCTGCGGCCCCAGACGCCCCACCGGCCGGCAACCGTCCGGCCGCGGACGCCCAGTTCGGCCAGCGCTGCCAGGATGCCGCCCTGAAGCCGCTGCAAGTATTCTCCCACGGAAAAACCGTGCCATCGCAAGGGCACGATCGGGTAGACGGCCAACTGGCCGGGACAGTGTAGCAGGCAGCCGCCGCCGCGGTTGACCCATTGCACCTCGATCTGCCCGCTCCGCACCAGCCGGCTTTCGGAGGCCACGGCGGCAGGCGAGCCGCTGCGGCCGACGGCGATCACCGCCGGGTGCTCGCAGAGCAGCAGGGCAATCTGGCCGTCGTCGCGGCGGCCGATCTGACGGAGTAGCCGCTGCTGGAGTTCCAGGCAGCGCCGCAGGTCGATCTGCCCCAGCAAGAACGTTTCCATCGCCGGCGACAGCGTTTCGGCATCGTGGCGGATGGCAGCCATGGCAAACCCGGGGTATCATGGTACGGTCGGGAATGATAGTGGAACCGATGGGCAAGCGGAAGACCATGACGGCCAAGTCGTCCATGAAAAAAAGCTCCGCGACCACCCCCAGCGAGCGGGTCATCAGCGAGAACCGCAAG
>JBKQPG010000052.1:0-4050 GCA_052145115.1 Bryobacteraceae bacterium | reverse complement strand
TAGCCGACGCCGGCCTCGCCGCGGATCGGCACCCGCTGCCCGACCAGGTCCGCGACATCGCGATAGACCGACCGCTTCGACACTTCGAGTTCCTCGGCCAGAGCCGCCGCGGTGACCGGGCGCGACGAACGCCGGAGGATCTGGATGATCTGAAAAAGTCGGTCGGCGCGACGCATGAGCGGCTCCATGCTGACAGCATGCTGGCGGCAGGGGGCGGCTAGAAGTCAAGCTCCGCCGCGCCTGCGGCTCGACTCCTCAAGGGAGAAGGCCATGAATTTCGTCTCCGTTCGAATCGTCACAGACGACGTCAATCGACTCGTCGGCTTTTATGAGGCGATGACCGGCGTCGCCGCGGACCGGTATTCGGAAGACTTCGCTGAGCTTGTGACGCCCTCATGCACGCTGGCGATTGGCAGCGCGCGCGCGGTCGCGCGGTTTCAGGCGGGAGCGGCCCGCGCAGCCGCCAACCACAGCGTCATCCTCGAATTCCGCGTCGAGGACGTCGACGCCGAATACCAGAGGCTCGCGGGGGTGATCGGCGATGTCGTCCAGGCGCCCACGACCATGCCCTGGGGGAATCGATCGCTGCTGTTGCGCGATCCCGACGGCAACCTGATCAATCTCTTCGCGCCCGTCACAGCGGAGGCGATCAAACGCTTCGACAGGTGACTTGCGAAGGCGCCGGCGGACGAGCCGCCCCGCTTGGCGCTGGAGGCAAGATGAAACGAGTTCGCGCCCGCTTACCCTCACCTGCCGCTTCGCGGCGTCCCACACCCATAGGGCGTCCTATCGGACGCCCTATGGGAGAGGGCGGGCGTTTCCTTCCCCCTCGGGGGGAAGAGCCTGCCCCCGGACGAAGACCCGGGGGTGGCCGCGTAAGCGGCCGGATGACGGGTAGGCTGAAGATACGTGCTTATGCCGCGATCGGCATAAACACGTTCATGCCGCGATCCGGGTTATGCCGAGCGCGCCCGATCTTTGCGAGTCGCGCGCCCGGCGCAGCGGTGCTTCGCGTGTCGCAGCCTCGGCATAATCCGTGACCCTCGCTTGGCGGCCAGCATGGCCGCCAGGAGATGATCATGGACACGACGAGTAACGACGCTGCTTTCTGGATCGCCGGCTACACCGACTACCTGCGCGACGTGGTCGGGGCGGCTGACACTACGCAATTGCGCTACTTGCCCACCGTACGGCGCTTCATCGCGACCTGTTCCGGGTCAGGTACCCCCGATTGGACCGGCTTGTCCGTCCTGCGGGTGACCGAGTTCATCCAGGAGGAGGCCGTACACAGGAGCGGGCACGGCCGCACGGCGCCTGCGAGCGCCACGCGCTCCTTCTTGCGATTCCTTGCCTGGCGTGGTGTTGCTCCGAGCGGGCTCGACCGCGCCATCCCGGCCATCCGGCGCGCACGGCACGCCAGCCTGCCGACGCACCTCTCCTCTGAGCAACTCGCGCGGTTGTTGCAGCGTCCTGCCGCGCCTGGTCCGGCGGCGTATCGTGACCGCGCGATCCTCTCGCTGCTGGCCGGTCTGGGCCTGCGCGCAGGCGAGGTCGCCACGCTCGAACTTGACGACCTGGATTGGCGTGTGGGGCAACTCCGCCTGCGCGCCGGGAAGTGCCGCCGCGAGCGGGTGCTGCCGTTGCCCCCGGAAGTCGGCGCCGCGCTGGCGGAGTACCTCCGGCATGGCCGCCCGCACCATCGGGACCGTCGAGTATTTCTCACCGTCACCGATCCAGCGCGGACCTTTCAGACTGCGGCAGTCAGCGCAATCGTGCGGCGCAATCTGGTGCGTGCTGGCATCCCGCTGGGACGGCTGACCGGGGCGCACATGCTCCGCCATACCGCTGCTTCGCGCATGGTCAACGGCGGCGCCTGCTTGAAGGAGGTCGCCGACGTGCTCGGCCACCGCTCCCTGCAGACGACCGGCATCTACGCCAAGCTCGACCTCGACGCGCTCGCCGGCGTGGCGCTGCCCTGGATCGGGGGCGGGCGATGAGCGGCGGCATCGATCTCGATCGGCACCTGGAGGCCTATCTGGCCATCCGCGACGCCCTCGGCCTCACGGCTGGCACGCGGGCCCGCCTGCTTCGCAGCTTCCTTGATTACGCCCGCGGCGCGACCGCACCCGACATGTCGATCCGGGCGATGACCGCAGTCGCGTGGGCCTGCGATCACGCCCCACCTGGCTGTGGGGACGCGGGCAAGGCGCACCGGCTCATGATCGCGCGGGGCTTCCTCACCTACCTGTCGGCCGTCGTGCCCGGCACGGAGGTTCCCGCCTACGGGCTGCTGGCCGGCCACCGGCGACGCCGGCCCCACATCTTTTCAGACGCCGAGATCGAGGCGCTGACCGCAGCCGCGGCGACAGCGCCGCCGCGCGATGGTCTGCGACCGACCATGCTCGCCACACTGCTCGGCCTGCTGGCCAGCACGGGCCTGCGGATCGGCGAGGCCATCCGCCTGACCATGGACGACGTCCAGCTGGACGCCCATCCGCCACACCTGCGCGTCCTGGAGAGCAAGTTTCGGAAGTCGCGCCTTGTCCCGGTCGACCCGACCACCGCCGCTGCACTGTCCGGTTACGTCCGCCGCCGCCACGATCTCGGCTACCACGCCCTGTCCGAGATCTTCTTCATGAACGAGCGCGGTGGCCCGCTCGACACGGGCGTGCTCGGCTGCTGGTTCGGCAAGCTGACCGGCAAGGCGGGGCTGCGGCCAATCCGCGAGGGCGCGCGCCGCGCCTCGTTGCATTCGTTTCGGCACAGCTTCGCCGTCCGTCGTCTTCGGACATGGCACGAGGCTGGCCTGGACGTGCAAGTGCTGCTGCCGACGCTGTCGGTCTATCTCGGCCACGTCCGGCCGGAGGACACCTACTGGTACCTGACCGCCACACCGGATCTGCTGCGGGCGGCCGGCTCGCGCTTCACGCCGGACGGCGTGGTGGGAGGTGCGCCATGAGGGCGCCGGCCGAGGCGGGCGGCCTCATCGGCCCGCACCTGCAGGCGTTCTTTGCCGAGCACCTGCTCGCCCACAAGCGCGCCAGCCCGCAGACCATCGCCTGCTACCGTGACACCTTTCGCCTGCTGTTGCGGTTCATGCAGGGGAAGACCGGCACCGAACCTTCGGCGCTGCCGCTTGCAGCGCTGGATGCCGACGCGGTGCTGGCGTTTCTCGACCACCTCGAACGCGATCGCGGCTGCGCGGTGAGATCACGCAACAACCGGCTCGCCGCTATCCGCTCGTTCTTTCGCGTGGTTTCGTTGCGTGTCCCGGACCGTCTGGGGCAGGTGACGCAGGTCATGGCGATCCCGATCAAGCGCGGCGACAAGCGGCTGGTTCATTATCTGAGCCGCGACGAGGTCAAGGCCCTGCTTGCCGCCCCCGACCGAACGGTCTGGTCGGGCCGACGCGACCACGCCTTGCTGCTGACCCTGTACAACACCGGCGCGCGCGTCTCGGAGATCACCGCTCTGCGGCGTGAGCAGGTGCGGCTCAACTCCGCCGGCGCCCACGTCGAACTGCTGGGCAAGGGGCGCAAGGAGCGGGTCGTGCCGCTCTGGGCGGAGACCGCCCGGGTGCTGCGGGCGTGGTTCAGCGAACTCGGCGACGATGGCAACGGCGTCGCGTTCCCTGGCGTCCGCGGCCCAGCGTTGTCGCGCGACGGCGTCGATCACCTGCTCCACCGCGCCGTCGCCACCGCCGCGGCGGCCTGTCCGAGCCTGGGGGCGAAGAAGGTGTCGCCGCATGTACTGCGTCACAGTACGGCGATGCACCTGTTCCAGGCCGGCGTGGACATGGCGGTGATCGCAATGTGGCTCGGACACGAGAGCCTCGAGACGACCCACGTCTACCTCGAAGCCGACCTGGCGACCAAGGAGCGGGCGCTCGAGAAGCTGGCGCCGTTGCCAGGTATGCCCGCCCGCTACCGCGCCGACGACAAACTCCTGGCGTTCCTGGCTGACCTTTGATTATGCCGCGCTGATCACGACTAAAAGGGGCGTCCTGCTACGATGGGGCGCTCCTGCTCGGCATAACCCGGATCGCGGCAT
>JBKQPG010000051.1:0-9427 GCA_052145115.1 Bryobacteraceae bacterium | reverse complement strand
GTTGAAAGGACCCTGCGGCTCGGGGCAAACCGTTATTTGAGCAAACCGTACAACTTGCAGGAGTTCTGGAATGCCATTTCCGAACTTCTGGACGAAAAGCTGTCGCCTTTCACCGTTCGCTTTTGGGGTACGCGCGGCTCTATCGCGACGCCCGGAGAAGCCACGATAAAGTATGGTGGCAACACCGCCTGTACCGAGGTGCGGTGCGGTGAACAGTTGCTGATTCTGGATGCCGGCACCGGGATTCGGGCGCTAGGGGTATCGCTGCTCCGTGAGTTCCAGCAAAGACCTATCAAAGGACACATCTTCATAGGCCACACTCATTGGGACCACATTCAGGGATTCCCTTTTTTTGCACCGGCTTTCAATCCCAGCAACGAGTTTGTGATCTACAGTCTGCGTGGAGCCGAAAAACCGCTGGCGAAAGTGTTCCGGGCCCTGGGCGGCAAGGCGCAGTTCGGCGGCCAGCGCTTCGGCGAAATGGAAGTCTGGGCCTTGGAGGCCTACGGCGCGGCGTACGTGCTGCAGGAGCTCCTCACGGCCAAGTCCGACGACGTTTTTGGACGCGCCAAAATTTACGAAGCCATCGTCAAGGGCGAAGCCGCGGCCGAGCCCGGCGTGCCCGAGTCATTCAACGTGCTCATCCGCGAGCTGCAGTCGCTGTGCCTCGACGTTGAGCTGATGAAGAAGCCGAAAGAAGTGCCCGACATGGCGCACGCGGCCGACTAGAAGATCCGGAACGAACAGGAGGCAAACACATGTACAGACCCAACCCGTACGATCGTGGAACCCTGAGCGCGGATTTCGATTCCATCCGCATCAGCCTGGCTTCTCCTGAGAAGATCCGGAGCTGGTCACACGGCGAAGTCACCAAGCCCGAAACGATCAACTACCGAACCTTCAAGCCCGAACGCGACGGCCTGTTCTGCGCGCGCATCTTCGGCCCCACCGCCGACTGGGAGTGCCTGTGCGGCAAGTACAAGCGCATGAAGCACCGCGGCGTTATCTGCGACAAGTGCGGCGTCGAAGTCACGCTCTCCCGCGTCCGCCGCGAACGGCTGGGCCACATCGAGCTGGCCAGCCCGTGCTCGCACGTCTGGTTCTTCAAGGGCCTGCCCAGCCGCATCGGTTACCTGCTGGACATCACTCTGCGCGATCTCGAGCGTGTGCTCTACTTCGAGGCCTTCGTGGTCGTCGATCCGGGCGAAGGCACCGGCTTGAACAAGGCCGAGGTCATCACCGACGAGCGCAAACGGCAGCTCGATGCCGAGATTCCCGGCAAGTTCGTAGCCATGATGGGCGCCGAGGGCATCAAGGAGCTTCTCAAGAAGGTTGACGTCGAATTCCTCTCCACCGACATCCGCGAGAGGATGAAGACCGAGCTCTCGCAACAGAAGAAGCTCAAGTACGCCAAGCGCCTGCGCGTGGTCGAGAGCTTCCGCAAGTCCGGCAACAAGCCGGAGTGGATGATCCTCGACGTCCTGCCGGTCATCCCGCCCGAGTTGCGCCCGCTCGTGCCGCTCGACGGCGGCCGCTTCGCCACCTCCGACCTCAACGATCTCTACCGCCGCGTCATCAACCGCAATAACCGCCTGAAGAAGCTCATGGAGCTGCACGCGCCCGACGTCATCGTGCGCAATGAGAAGCGCATGCTGCAGGAAGCCGTCGACGCGCTGTTTGACAACGGCCGCCGCGGACGCGTTCTGCGCGGCGCCAACAACCGCCCGCTCAAGTCCCTCTCCGACGCCCTCAAGGGCAAGCAGGGCCGCTTCCGCCAGAACCTGCTCGGCAAGCGCGTCGACTATTCCGGCCGCTCGGTCATCGTCGTCGGCCCCGAGCTGAAGCTGCACCAGGCCGGCCTGCCCAAGAAGATGGCCTTGGAGCTGTTCAAGCCTTTCATCTACCATCGCCTCGAGCTGCGCGGCCACTGCACCACCATCAAGCAGGCCAAGGAGCTCGTCGAGCAGCAGGATCCCGTCGTTTGGGACATCCTCGAGGAGGTCATCAAGGACCATCCGATCATGCTCAACCGCGCCCCCACGCTCCACCGCCTCGGCATCCAGGCCTTTGAGCCCGTGCTCGTGGACGGCAAGGCGCTGCGCATCCATCCGCTGGTCTGCACCGCTTTCAACGCCGATTTCGACGGCGACCAGATGGCCGTTCACATCCCCCTGTCGCCCGAGGCGCAGATCGAAGCTTCCACGTTGATGCTCTCCGCCAACAACATCCTGTCCCCTGCGCACGGCTCGCCCATCGCGGTGCCGACCCAGGACATGGTGCTGGGCATGTACTACCTCACCAAGCAGCGCCGCGGCACCCGCGGCGAGGGCAAGAAGTTCGCCTCGGTGGCCGACGTCCTCATCGCGCTCGAGATGGGCGAGGTCGAAACCCAGACCCCCATCACCCTTCGCTTCACCGGCCGCGTGATCGACCTGGCCACCGCCTACGACAGCCAGGACATTACCCACACCGAACCGGTCGACTACCGCAAGGGCGACATGAACACCTCCGTCGGCCGCGTCATCCTCAACGACGTCTTGCCGGATGACATGCCCTTCGTCAACGGCCTGTTGAAGAAGAAGGGCCTCGGCCAGCTGGTCTACTACTGCTACCTGAAGCACGGCCTCAAGACCACCGTCGAGATGCTCGACAACATCAAGGAACTCGGCTTCTCCTACGCCACCCGCGCTGGCATCTCCATCGGTATCGACGACATGGTCGTGCCGGCCTCCAAGGCGCAGCTCGTCCGCGATGCCGAAAAGGCCGTCATCGAGGTCCAGAGCCAGTACCAGGACGGCGCCATCACGCAAGGCGAACGCTACAACAAGATCATCGAAATCTGGAATAAGGTCACCGAACGCGTCTCCCAGGAAATGTTCAAGAAGATGGAGCACGACGATGACGCCGGCCTGCTGAACCCGATCTACATCATGGCCGACTCCGGCGCCCGCGGCTCCAAACAGCAGATCCGCCAGCTCTCCGGCATGCGCGGCCTCATGGCCAAGCCTTCCGGCGAGATTATTGAGACCCCCATCACGGCCAACTTCCGTGAGGGGCTCAACGTGCTGCAGTACTTCATTTCGACGCACGGCGCGCGCAAGGGCCTGGCCGATACGGCCTTGAAAACGGCCGACTCCGGCTACCTGACGCGCCGCTTGTGCGATGTCGCCCAAGACGTCATCGTGACCGAGCCCGATTGCGGCACCGCCGATGGCATCTTCGTCGAGCCGATCGTCGAGTCGGGCGAAACCATCGAGCCGCTGCGCGACCGCATCATCGGCCGCGTCGCGCTCGAGGACATCCGCGATCACGAGGGCAACCTGCTGGTCGCCTCCAACCAGGAGATCACCGAGGAGCTGGCCTCGGCCATTCAGGACGCCGGTATCGACCGCGTCAAGATCCGCTCCGTGCTCACCTGCGAATCCAAGCGCGGCGTCTGCCAGCTCTGTTACGGGCGCAATCTCGCCACCGGCCGCCTCGTCGAACAGGGCGAGGCCGTCGGCATCATCTCCGCCCAGTCCATCGGCGAGCCCGGCACTCAGTTGACCATGCGCACCTTCCACATCGGCGGCGCGGCCACCGCCGGCGCCGAACAGAATAAGCAGGACGCCAAGTACGACGGCTATGCCAAGTACCTTGAAATCCGCACCGTGCGCAATGAGCAGAACGAGATCATCGCCATGAACCGCACCGGCCGCATCGCCGTCCTCGACGAGAAAGGCCGCGAGCGCGAACGCTACCAGGTGGTCTATGGCGCCCGCATCCTGGTCGAGGAGGGCGCGCCGGTCAAGGCCAATCAGAAGCTGGTCGAGTGGGATCCCTACACCTTCTCGATCCTCACTGAAATCACGGGCACCGTTCACCTGCGCGACATCATTGAAGGCGTCACCTACCACGAACAGGTCGACGAGGTCACCGGTCTCTCGCAGTGGGTCATCATCGACTCGCCCGACGAGAAGAAGCTACCCATGATCATCGTCCGCCCCGACAGCGGCGGCAAGCACGACGAAAAGCGCTACCTCATGCCCACCCACGCTCACCTCAGCGTGCGCAATGATGAGCGCGTTCATGCCGGCGACGTGCTGGCCAAAATCCCCCGCGCCACCACCAAGACCAAGGACATCACCGGCGGTCTGCCCCGCGTCGTCGAGCTCTTCGAGGCCCGCAAGCCCCGTGAAACAGCGGTCATGAGCGAAATCAACGGCACCGTCAAGATCGGCGACGTCGTCAAGGGCGTGCGCAAGGTCAAGGTCATGGGCGACGATGGCAACGAGCGCGAATACTCCGTCCCGCGCGGCGTCCACATCAACGTCCAGGAGGGCGAGCGCGTCCGCGCCGGCGACCCGCTCATGGACGGGCCCCGCAACCCCCACGACATCCTCAAGGTCCTGGGCGAAATGGAGCTCCAGAAGTACCTCGTCAACGAGGTCCAGGAGGTCTACCGCCTGCAGGGCGTCAACATCAACGACAAACACCTCGAGGTCATCTGCCGCCAGATGATGCGCTGGGTGCGCATCACCGACATCGGCGACACCGAGTTCCTCCCCGAGGAAGTTGTCGACCGCTTCAAGTTCCGCGATGAAAACGAGCGCGTGAGTGAGACCGGCGGCCGCCCCGCCAAGGGCGAGCCCGTCCTGCTGGGCATCACCAAGGCCTCGCTCTCCACCGACAGTTTCATCTCCGCCGCGTCCTTCCAGGAGACCACCCGCGTGCTCACCGAGGCCGCCATCAACGGCCGCGTCGATTACCTGCGCGGCCTCAAGGAAAACGTCATCATGGGCCGCCTCATCCCCGCCGGGACGGGCATGTCCTACTATCGCCGCGCCAAGATCGCCGGCGAGGACGTCCTCGAGGAGCCGGCCACGGAGCCCGAGGCTCTCGTCGGCGACAGCTTCCAGGTCTACGACGAAGAGACCCGCGGCGGCTACATCAGCGGCACCGATGCTCTCGATCTCTCCATCGAGGAATCCATCGGCGAAGCCGAATAACGCGCCACCGACAGCATCGGGCGATTAGGCCGGGGCCCGCGCCCCGGCCTTTCCACGTGCGTATACTGTTGGGCGTCAGGCTAGCTCATGACCTCACGCCAACGCGTCTACGCCGCTCTTCGCCGGGAGCCCGTCGATCGGGTCCCCATCTTTATGTGGTTCCACCCCGACACGGTCCGCCATCTGTCCTCCCTCCTGGAGATTCCCGTGGCCGATGTCGCCACGGCCATGGGCAACGACATCCGCCAGACCTGGGTCAACAACAACTACGCCATGGAGGGCATCGTCCACGACCTCGACGGCGATTCGCACACCGACTTTTGGGGCGTCCAATGGGTCAAGCGCCACTCCTTTAACCAGATCGAGAGCTTCCCTCTGGTCGCAGCCTCCCGTGAGCAGGTCCTCGCCTACCGTTTCCCCGACGCGTCGCTCGAGTTCCTCCTCAGCCTCATGCAACCTGTCCTCGACGCTCCCGGCGATTTCTTCATCGGCTGCGACGTCTCGCCCTGCGTCTTTGAAATGTACTGGCGCCTGCGCGGCATGGAGAACACCCTCTTGGACATGGCCTCGGACCCGGAGCTCGCCGCAACGATGCTCGGCCGCTGCGCCGATTTCTCCATCCGCGTCGGCGAGCTGGCCTGCCGCCGCTTCCCGCTCGACTGGTTCTGGACCGGTGACGACGTCGCCGGCCAGACCTCAATGATGTTCAGCCCGGCGCTCTGGCGCAAGCTCGTCAAGCCCCCGCTCCAGCGCGTCTTCGACGTCGGCCGCGCCCACTCGCTGCCCGTCGCCTATCACTGCTGCGGCGCGTTGCGCCCCATCATTCCCGATCTGATCGACATGGGCCTCACCGTCCTCAACCCCGTCCAGGCCAATTGCCCCGGCATGGACGCGCTCGAGCTCAAGCGCGAATTCGGCTCTGCGCTCACCTTCATGGGCGGCGTCGATACCCAGAATCTCCTGCCCAACGGTTCGGTCGCTGACGTCCGCCGCGCCACCGCGCGCCTGCTCTCCGGCCTGACCTCCGATGGCGGCGGCTACATCCTCGCCGCCTCGCACGCCATCCCGCCCGAAACCCCCGACGACAATATCTTCGCCATGTACGCCGAGGCCGGCGTCAGCCGCGAGGAGATCTTCGACCGCGCCGCGCGCATCCGCCTTCGCCTCGCGGCCCCGCACTGATGACTGCCCTAATCCTCATCCTGCTGCCGCAGCCGCGTGATCACGTTTAGGTCTTCCAACGTCGTCGTGTCGCCCTTCACCTCGCCGCCCAGCGCCACCTCCCTCAGCAGCCGCCGCATGATCTTTCCGCTGCGCGTCTTCGGCAGCGCCTCGCTGAACCGGATATCGTCCGGCTTGGCCAGCGACCCGATCTCCTTCGCCACCCACTGCCGCAGCTCTTCCTTCAATTCGCCCGTCGCCGCGTAGCCCTCCTGCAGCGTGACGAACGCCGCGATCGCCTGCCCCTTGATCTCGTCCGGACGCCCCACCACCGCTGCCTCGGCCACCTTGGGATGCGCCACCAGCGCGCTCTCCACCTCCATCGTGCTCAGCCGGTGCCCGGACACGTTCAGCACGTCGTCGATGCGCCCCATAATCCACAGGTACCCGTCCGCGTCCTTCCGCGCCCCGTCTCCGGTGAAATATAACCCCGGAATCTGCGAGAAATACGCCGCCTCATACCGCGCCGGATCCCCGTAAATCGTCCGCAGCATCGCCGGCCACGGCCGCCGCACCACCAGGAACCCGCCCGAGCCTGGTGCCACCGCGTTCCCGTCCTTATCCACCACCTCCGCCGCGATCCCCGGCAGCGGCCGCGTCGCCGAACCCGGCTTGGTCGGCGTCGCCCCCGGCAGCGGCGACACCATGATCGCCCCTGTCTCGGTCTGCCACCATGTGTCCACGATCGGGCACCGCCCCCGCCCGATCACCTCGCGATACCACATCCACGCCTCGGGATTGATCGGCTCGCCCACCGTGCCCAGCAGCCGCAGCGACTCCATCGCGTGCTTGCGCGGATGCTCGTCCCCCAGCCGCATGAACGCCCGCAGCGCCGTCGGCGCCGTGTACAAAATGTTCACTTTATGTTTTTCGATGATCCGCCAGAACCGGTCCGGCCCGGGATGCATCGGCGCCCCCTCGTACATCAGCACCGTCGCCCCGTTCTGTAGCGGCCCGTAGACGATGTAGCTGTGCCCTGTCACCCAGCCGATGTCCGCCGTGCACCAGAATACGTCCTCGTCCTTCAGGTCGAACACCCATTGCGCCGTCTTGTACGTGCCTACCGCGTACCCGCCCGTAGTGTGCAGAATCCCCTTCGGCTTGCCCGTCGTTCCCGACGTGTACAGCAGATACAGCGGATGCTCCGCATCCAGCGCCATCGCCGCGCACTCGTCCGAGGCCGCCTCCATCAGCTCGTGCCACCACAGGTCGCGCCCCGGCTCCATCGTCTGCGCGCTGCCCGTCCTCTGGTACACTACCACCCTGCGCACCGTTTGGCAGCTTCTCAGCGCCTCGTCCACCACCGGCTTCAGCTTCAACTCCTGCCCTTTGCGCAGCGCCCCGTCCTGCGTGATGACGCACGCCGCCTGGCAATCGTTGATCCGGTCCGCCAGCGCCGTCGCCGAGAATCCGCCGAACACTACCGTGTGCGGCGCGCCGATCCGCGCGCACGCCAGCATTGCGATCGGCAGCGCCGGGCACATCCCCATGTAAATCGCCACCCGCTCGCCCGTGTGCACTCCGATCGTCTTCAGCACATTCGCGAACCGGCACACCTCGTCGTGCAGTTGCTGGTAGGTGAGCGTCACTACCACGCCGGGCTCCGATTCCCAGATCAGAGCCGCCTTGTTCCGCCGCGGCCCCGCCAGGTGCCGGTCCAGGCAGTTGTAGCTCAGGTTCATCTCGCCGCCCGAAAACCACTTGGCGAACGGCGGCGTCCACTCCAGCACCTTGTCCCAGCGTTTGAACCAGTGCAGCTCCTCCGCAATCCGCCCCCAGAATCCCTCCGGATCGTCCTCCGCCTCGCGGCACAGCGCCTCATAGGCCTCCATGCTCCCGACATGCGCCGCCGCGCTGAACTCCGCCGGCGGCGGGAACACGCGCGTCTCGTGAAGAACCGATTCGATGGATCCTTGCTGGCTCATTCCATACCTCTCGTTGCAGGATAATACGAGTCCGCCTCCCGCCGGGGGACCGTCGTTGCACCCTCCCGCCTCTTGCCTCCGGCCTCGCTCGCCCCTGCCACTCAACCCGTTGCCCGCCCGCCCTCTCCACCCGCCGCTCGGCTGAACTTCGTGCCTTACCGTTTCGTTGTTACACTCTAGTGACCCCTCACGGGCCTGTGTTGCATACTGGAGTTCAAGTCAGGACAATCTATGCCTTTTTGCACCGGCTGTGGAAACGATGTGGCCGATACGGCCCGCTTCTGTCCGCGCTGCGGCACGCCCATCGGCGCCGCTTCGGCCGCGCCTCCCCCACCGCCCTCCTCTTTCCAATCCGCCGAGCCGCTGGATTACACCATCCAGGGCGACAACCTTCAGGTCGCCCGCGTCAGATTGAAGCCCGGCCAGGAGATCTTCGCCGAGGCCGGCAAATTGATCTACAAAACCCCCAACGTCTTCTGGGAAACCCGCATGAGCGGCCACGGCATCGGCGACCGCATTCTCGGCGCACTTAAACGCAAATTGATGGGCGCCTCGCTCTTCTTGACTTACTTCAAGACCACCGGAACGGGCGGGGAAGCCGGTTTCGCCGGCAACTACCCCGGCAAAATCCAGGCCCTCCAGCTCCCCACTGGCCACAACCTCATGGTCCAGCGCGAAGGTTTCCTCTTCGCTCAGTCGCCCGCCCGCCTCGACATCGCCTTCGTCAAAAAGCTCGGCGCCGGATTCTTCGGCGGCGAGGGCTTCATCCTCGAGAAACTCACCGGTCCGGGCGCGGTCTTTATCCACGCCGGCGGCGATTTCGTTCAGTTCGATCTCTCGCCCTTTGAGTCCATCCAGGTGGAATCCGGCCACATCGTCGCCTTCGATGAGAGCGTTGGTTACGACATCCAGTTTGTCGGCGGCATCAAGACCGCCCTGTTCGGCGGCGAAGGCCTCTTCCTGGCCACGCTCACCGGCCCCGGCAAGGTGATTGTCCAGAGCTTGACGCTGGCTAAGATGCGCCGCGAACTCGCTCCCGGTCTCGGCTTCCGCGGCCGCCACAATCGCGCCGACGTGTTGAACAACCTCTTTTCCAACGACGATTAGACCCGTTTCGCAATAAATGTAGCCCGTCGCCTCCGGCCGCAATGAGGCCACTCCCGGATGGGGACACCGAGGCCCGCGGCGCTTGATCGACAGCCTCTGAACGTCGCGCCGAGGGAACCCAAGCGTGCCGCCGCGGCACGCGCAGAGTGTCCCCTCCGGCCACCCAACCCGCGCCGGCCGAGTTCA
>JBKQPG010000050.1:0-41200 GCA_052145115.1 Bryobacteraceae bacterium | reverse complement strand
CCCGGATGTTTCACCAACAATCGGCTGCGGCGCGCGATAGGGCCGCAGCTACTTCGTTGCGCTCGGTCGCCGTCCTCGACGTACCGCCAAGTATGCCTGCGGGCGGCTCCCGTCGCGCGCCTCGTATCTGCAGCCCTCTCATCGCGCCTCGCTGCGATCGTGGTGCAACATCCGGGCTAAAACAGCGACGGACGAGCGCTTCCGCCCAGCAGTGACGCATCCATGGCGATGAGCGTGTGGGTGGTCTTTTGTCCACCCCACGCAAATAGGAGCGAGACCTGCGGCAATCCTCCGGCGCGGAGGGTCACGCCGGCCGCGTAGGTGTGGGCCAGGTGGTTGAAACCGAGATCGCCGGGCTGGAGCGCGACCTGGCCCTCATCGGCCTGGACCAGGAAGCCCAAGGGACCCCAGATGGCGTGCTCGAAGCTGGCCCGCGCAACCAGCAGATTGGGGGCACGGAAGCGGTAGTCGTTGTAACTGGCCAGCCATTGGGCGCCATTGATGTCCGAGCCGCCCAGCGTGGGCTGGAAGTAGAACGGCACCACGTTGCCGGAGGGAGCGAAGGACTCGGAGATCAACAACCGCAGGCCGAAGCTGCCCCACAGATTGCGCACGATGGGGGGACAGCGGGCGCCCGGGCTGGCGGCGCATTCGTTGGGACCATTGAATACCCGCCGCTCAAAGGGGAAAACCTTGCCGTAAAAGGGAAAGTCGTGCCCCAGATCGGCAGTGAAGCGCGTGAACGAAGCGTTGGAACCGGGCGCGGCGAACTGCTGCAAGGTGAGCGCGTAGTTCAGCTTGAGATAGTCGCGGATCAGCGCCGGCGTGAAGCGGACACCGGCGCCGAGCTGCAACACGCCGGGCTGGCTGATCAGACCCGGCAAAGTGGCCTCGGTGTAGCTCTGTTCGAGGGACGGCGTGGATCCCGAAGCGGTATTGCGCAGGCTGACGAAGCGCCCGTTCAGCTCGCCGAACAACGACAGCTTCCAACGGCGGACAACCGGCCACAGCACATTCGCGCCGGTGATGGTTTCGCGCAGGCCGTACTGCGCCTGGCCCAGAATGGACGAGCCCGGCCCCAGGCCGTAGATCTGCAGCGTGTTCAGCGTCGTCGTCTGCGCATAGGCGTTGATGACCGGGTATTGGACGACCAGATCGGCCTTGCGCGGGGCGGCGGCCGGGGCGGCGGGCTGGAGCACGGGCGTGATCTGAATGCGCGGGATGTAGATGGCCGTCATGTAGAGGCCGGCACGCCAGGACAGGTTGCCGGCGGCGACGGCGTCGGCGTTCCAGCTCAGCCGCCAGCGCTCGTTGGGGGTGTGGTGGGCGACAAACGCCGGACCTGCGCCGAAGCCGTTGCCGGGCGCGAGGCTGCCCATGCCGATGTGCACCGGGTTGTCAGTGAACAGATCCTGCGCGCAGCCGGCCACGGCCTTGAAAAAGGAGCCAGAGCAGGCCTGGCTGAATTCCTGTGCTTCATGCGCGAAGTCGGCTCCGAGTTGAGATTGCTGCGCCTGGAGCGAAGCGCCCGTCGCGACCAGCACGGCGAGGACGCGGAGGCCCGGCAGACGGCCCACGACTCGCGTCCTCACGCGCCCGCCCGGGCGGCCTGGACATGCAGCCGCGAAGTCACTTTTTGGAAATAGTCAGCGGCCTGAGACTCGGTCGCGATGGAGTGGACATCGACGCCGGTCTGTTGATTAGGCGGCAGCGTCAACTCAGCTTTGTGGAGATGCTGGATCTGGTCCTGCAATAGCGTGGAGAGCGGCCGGTCGCGGTTCATCGCGGTGGGCGAGGGCCGGGGGACGGCAACGGTCCGGGCGGCAGTGGGCGCGGCCGGCGCGGCGGCAGGGAGAGCTGCGGCGCCGGCTCCAGCCGCCATGCGCGCCGCGAAAGCCGGAGTGGCAGCCGGCGCGCTGGAGCCGGTGTTGAAGGAGAGACAATCGGTGCGCGGCGCGTCCAAGGAGAGCAGGTCGAGGAACGTGTCGGCGGCCTTCTCGCGCGGCGAGCGGGCGTCGTAGGCGCCGATGAAGAAGCTCGTGACCGTGGCGGGGATGCAGGCGTGTTCGAAGATACGGGGGTTGTCGACGCCCGTGCCGGCGGCGTTCAGAGGCGAGATGACCGTGCCGGCGCCGACCCAGGGCGAGACCAGGACGGCGGGCACGCGCACCCCCAGCCGGTCGAATTGGAAACCGGTGGATTGATCCTGGAATCCATCGCTCAGGCAGGCCGGCGGCGGCACGTGGTCGTAGATACCGCCGTGCTCGTCGTAGACGATCAGCAGCGCGGTGCTTTCCCACAGCGCCTCATTGCCGCGGATGGCGTTGTAAATCGAGGCCATGAAGAGCTCGCCGGCCTGGACGTCGTGGTCGGGATGCTGGTCGGAAGCCAGCTCAGCTCCGTTGTCCGCGTCATGGTCGGTATAGTTGGGCTCGATGAAGCTGTAGTCGGGCAGATTGCCGGCGGCGCAATCGGCCAGGAACTGTTCGTAGGTGGCGAAAAGCTGGGGCTGGTTCTTGAGCAGAAAGGCCAGGGCCATGGTCGAGCTCTGCTGATCGTAGTAGTAAATCTTGGCGGTATGGCCGGCCTGGAGCAGACGCTCGTAAATGCTCAGATACGGCTCACCCAGGTAGAACAGGCTCATGTCGACCTTGCCGAAGGACGTTCCGAAGTGGGCGAAGGCACGGTTTGGAATAGTGGGGCCAGGAATGGAAGCGAACCAGCGGTTGAAGACGGCGAATTCGCGCGCCAGCGTGGTGAGCACGGGGAGCTTGTCGGGCGGGAAATAGTTGAGGATGTTGTGCGAGTGGGCGACGTCCTGGCGCTGCTGGAAGTAGCTCTGGATGAAGCCCTGCATGGAGGGCGGGGCGGAGTGGTCCGCGGCGCCGGGGAACAGCTGCAGGTCGACGTCGGGATAATGGTGGCCGGGATCGGGGTCCAGCTGGCTCTGGAATTCGGCCTGGGCCGAGACCTGGACGTTCGCCCCGGTGGTGTCGGGGTTCGATTCGGATCCGGTGAGCCCGTCGATGCGCGGATCCTGGGCGTGCAGCGAGCCCAGCATGTGGTCGAAGGACCGGTTCTCCATCATCAGCACGACGACGTGCTTCAGGCGGTCGAGGGCCGCGGACATGAATCCTCCCCGGCAGCGCGAAAGCGCGCCGTTCCAATGACAAAAGGCTACCTTGTTTTAGCTAAGCCCAGTCGAATACCAATGATTTTGCGGCTAATTGCGGATTATTGTCCAGCAAAAAATGGAAATGCGGCGCAATACCGAGCAGCGCCGACCAACAGCCCGGTTCCCGTTCAGGCCGTGCGGTCGCGCGTTAAGGCGTAGAAGATGACGTACAGCCAGCCGCAGAAGCCGTGCCAGATGGCCCACAGGATGGATTTGTGAAGCGACCACGAGATGGCGACCGCGATGACCGTCCCCAATCCGATGCCGCCGCGGGCGGCGTCAGAACGCGTTAGCATATGGACCCTCCTTGCTGAGCCGGCGTGTCAGCGCCAAGCATACCTTCTGCTATTCAAATAGTCCTTGATCCAGGCGATGCTGGGCAGCATCAGACGGTCGCCGGCGGCCTCCGGGGAGATAGGGATCTCGCGGCCGGTGGCCTGCATGATGTCCAGGCAGCGGCGGATGTTGTCCGCGTTGGCGCCTCCGCCGACGAACTCCTCGCTGCTGGCGATGCCGGTCTCCGCGCCGCGCATGACCTGCGCGAGGGCCGGGCTGACGTCCTTGATGTGCATGTGCACGACGCGCTCCTTGACCTGGTCCAGAAAGGCCACCGGGTCCTGGCCGGCGATGAAGGAGTTGCCCGTATCGAAGTTGATGCCCACGCGGTCGCTGCCGTTCTGGGTGGCCAGCCGCCACAGGCCGTCGGGCTTGGTGGTGAGATAGCCGTGCGGCTCGATGGCGACGAAGGCGTCATGGCGTTCGGCCACCGGCAGGACACATTCGAAGTGGTACTTGATGGCGTTGAACCATTGCTCGTCGGTGCGGCCGGGCGGGTAGTTGCCGCTGTCGGTGGTGATGAACAGCTTGCAGCCGATCATGTCGCCCCACAGGATCGACTTGATCAGCACGTCGATCGAGTGATGGCTCCAGATGGGGTAGTCGCAGTCGATCGAGACCAGTTCCAGCTCGTACTTGCGCAGCAGATCGCGGATCACATAGGGGTCGTCGTCGACGCTCACGTAGGGCGAGAAGCCGAGCCCTTCGAGCAGGTTGAAGCCCGTGGCGGTGGTCAGCTCGACGTATTTCTCGCCCAGTTCGTGAAAACGCTGAAAACATCTCTCGACGCCCCACCAGTCGGGGCGCCAGTTGTCGGTGCTCATCGTCATTTTGAATGGCATGGTTGTTGGTCCTTGGCGGCAGCGGCGTTGCCTGGCGATGCCTATTCTACAGACCGGCGCGGCGCAATGGCGCGCGGCGCCCGTCAGGAAACGCGCAGCCGCGCCTCCTGGTCCTTGTACTGCAGCAGGTAGAGCTTCCAATAGATGCCGCGGGCGGCCAGGAGCTCCTGGTGCGTGCCGGTCTCGCGCAGCTGACCTTTGTGCATCACGGCGATGCGGCTGGCGCGCTGGATGGTCGACAGGCGATGGGCGATGACGATGGACGTGCGGCCCACTACCATGCGGTCCAGGGCGTCGCGGACCTTGAACTCGGTCTCGGTGTCGACGCTGGACGTGGCTTCGTCGAGGATCAGGTAGCGCGGCTGGCGGGCCAGCGCGCGGGCGAAGCTGATGAGCTGCTTCTGGCCGGTGGAGAGGCCGGCGCCGCGCTCGCGGACCGGATGGTTCAGGCCCTCGGGCAGGCTGGCCAGGAAATCGGCCAGGTTCACCTGGCCGGCGGCCGCCTCGATGGCGTGGGCCTCAATCTCGTCGCCCAGGCGGATATTCGCTTCGAGCGTGCCGGTGAACAGGTGCGGATCCTGCAGCACGATACCGAAGTGGCGTCGCAGGTCGCGCGGGTCGAACGCGCGGATGTCGATGCCGCCAATGCGGATGGACCCGCGCTGGACATCGTAGAAACGGAGCAGCAGGTTGGTGAGCGTGGTCTTCCCCGCCCCGGTGTGGCCGACCACGGCCAGCGTCTCACCCGGTTCGATGCGCAGGCTGAGGTCGCGCAGCACCCAATCTTCATCGTTGTAAGCGAACCACACGTGGTCGAACTCGATGGCCGCGGGGGCGCTGGGAAAGGGCTGCGGCGCGGCGGGCGGCGTCACGCGCACGGGCTCGTCAAGCAGGCCGAAGATGCGCTCGGCGGCGGCCAGCGCGCCCTGCAGGATATTGTATTTTTCGCTCAGGTCCTGGATCGGACGGAAGATGCGCGAGGCGTATTGGAAAAACGCCGCCATCACGCCCAGCGAGAGCGTGCCCAGGCGCACCTGCCAGCCGGCGCGCGCCAGGATGCCGGCAATGGCCACCAGCGACAGGAACTCCACCGCCGGGTAGAACCAGCCGTAAGCGATGATGGTCTCCTTGTAGGCCTCCATGTGCTCACGGTTCACCTGCTCGAAGTCCGAGCAGGCGCGCCGCTCGCGGTTGAAAAGCTGCAGCACGGTGACGCCGGTGATGTGCTCCTGCAGAAAGGCGTTGATGCGCGCCACGGCGACACGGATGCGGCGGTTGCCGGCCGTGACGGCGCGGCGGAAAACGATGGTGACGGCGAATACCAGCGGCATCATGGCCAGCATCAGCACGGTCAGAGAGATGCTCAACCGGAGCATCGCGCCGAAGACGAACACGAGCACCAGCACGTCGCCGAAGACGGTGATCAGTCCGGAGGTGAAGAGCTCGTTCAGGGCGTCGGCGTCAGTGGTGACGCGGGTGACCAGGCGCCCCACGGGGTTGCGGTCGAAGAAGGCAATGTCGAGCTCCTGCAAATGGGCCATGACGCGGCGGCGCAGCTCGAACATGGCGTGCTGGCCGGTGCGCTGCATCAGGAACTGCTGGATGAAATCGGCGCCGAATCCGACCACCAGGGCCAGCAGGTAGAGCAGCGCGATCTCGGCCAGGCCGGCGGCGCGGCCGGCCGCCAGATAGTGCTCCAGCCGGAAGGAGATGGGCTGGCCCGAGGGAACGATGTAGCGGTCGATGGCGATCCCGGTCAGCAGCGGGGTGACGACCTGCAGGAATGAGCCCAGGAGCAGGCACAGCGTGGCCACCACGACCGGCCGCCACCACGGCAGCGAGAGCGCCAGAAGCCGCCCCAACTGGCGCCGGTCATAACTTTTCGTCGAGACGCGCTCTTCCACTTCCCTACAGTGTAACGTGGGGGTGGCGGCGGGCCGCGGCACGGGCGCGGCCGGCAATGGCGCTAGATTGGGTTGAGACTGGTTCAGATTCCGGTTCAGACCAATGACGGGCGCGATCGTGGTGGACAAGCCGGCCCAGTGGACGTCGCACGACGTCGTAAACCGCATGCGGCGCATCGCGGGCACGCGCAAGATCGGCCATTTGGGCACGCTCGATCCGTCGGCCACCGGCGTTCTGCCGCTGCTGCTGAATCGCGCCACGCGGCTGGCGCAGTTCTTCACGCGCAACGACAAAGTCTACGAGGGTGTGATCCGCTTCGGCTGGTCGACTCTCACCTACGACGCCGACGGCGAGCCGGCCTCGCCGCAGACCGAGCCGGCGCTGGAGCGCGAGCGTCTGGAGGAGCTGTTCGACGCCTTCCGCGGGCTGATCCTGCAAACGCCGCCGCCGGTCTCGGCCAAGAAAGTGGCGGGCCGGCCGGCGTATGAGTTGGCGCGAAAGCACATCGCCGTCGCGCTGCAGCCGGTGGAAATCCTCGTGCGGTCGCTGGAGCTGCTGTGGGTGCAAGGGTCCGAGGTGGGCGTGCGGGTGGATTGCAGCGCCGGGACGTATGTGCGTTCCATCGCGCACGACGCCGGGCAGGCGCTGGGCTGCGGGGCGCACCTGAAGTCGCTGCGCCGGCTGCAGTCCGGCCAGTTCACGATCTCGCAGGCGCGGACGCTGGAGGAGCTGGCGCAACTCGCCGCCGAGGAGCGGCTCAGCGAGGCGCTGATCCCGGCGCTGCAGCTATTGCCGGAGTTTCCCAACGAGATCGTAGACCAGTTGAGCGAAAGCCAGATCCGGCAGGGACGCGATTTTCGCGTCTCCCCGTTCCGCGTGCGCGACGGCGTGAAGCTGGTGAAGGCGGTGTCGCGCGAAGGCGAACTAATCGCCATCGGCGAGGCGGTGATGCCGAACGTATATCACCCGATGCTGGTGCTGTAACGCGCGCTTACTTGCCCGCCTTTTCGCGGCGCTTCCTGGCCCAGCCTTCCTTCACCACCTGCCTCGATCTGCCGAGCGCGAGCGCATCCTCCGGCACGGCCTCGGTAATGACGCTGCCCGCGGCGACATAGCTGCCGACGCCGATTTCGACCGGCGCCACGAGCGTCGCATTGCTGCCGATGAAGGCCCCCGCGCCGATCTGCGTCTGATGTTTCTTCACGCCGTCGTAGTTGCAGGTGATGGCGCCCGCGCCGATATTCACGTCAGGACCGATCACGCTGTCGCCCAGGTACGCCAGGTGCATGGCCTTGGAGTCCGCGCCCAGGCGCGTGTTCTTCAGCTCGACGAAGTTCCCGGCGTGGGCGCCTGCCTCGACGTGCGCATTCATCCTCATCCGCGAGAACGGACCGACGCGCGCCCGTGCCTCCAGCGTTGAATCGTCGATCACGGAATAAGCCAGAACCTCGGCTTCGTCGCCGAGCCGCGCGTCGCGCAGGATCGCGCCCGCGCCGATGCGGCAGTCGGAGCCGATGCGCGTTTTCCCGAGGAGCTGCGAGAAGGGTCCGACGATCGTGTCGTTGCCGATGGTCACGTGCTTGTCGATCGTGACGGTCTCGGGGCGTTCGATGGTCACGCCGGCCAGCATCAGTTCGCGGTTCTTGCGCTGGCGCAGGATGCGGTCGGCCTCAGCCAGTTCGACGCGCGTGTTGATGCCCAGGATCTCGGCCGGGTCGTCGACCAGGCAGGCCGCCGTGGCGTGGCCTGAGGCGCGCAAGGCGGCGACGATGTCGGTGAGGTAGATTTCGCCCGAGGCCGGATTGGGCTGGAGGCCGGAGAGGTGCTGCCACAGCGGCGCCGCTTCGAAACAATAAAGGCCCGAATTGATCTCGCGGATCTGCTTCTGCTCCGCGGTCGCGGCCTTCTCCTCGACGATTTCAAGGACCTGGCCGGCCCCCTCCGGCCCGTCTTTCGATCTAATGATGCGGCCGTAGCCGGTGGGATCGCCGAGTAGCGTCGTGATCAGGGTCGCGGCGCACCCCGACTCCTCGTGACGCTGGAGCAGGCGGCGCAAGGTCTCGGGCCGCAGCAGCGGGCAATCGCCGTACAGCACGACGATGCGGCCCGCGCCGAGGCCTTCCAGTCCACCGCACACGCCGAGGGCGTGACCGGTGCCCAGCTGCTCGGTCTGCACCGCGAAGCGCACGCCGGAGTGCTCGACCTCGGCGCGCACGCGGTCAGCCTGGTGGCCGGTCACGGCCACGATGCGTTCGGCGGGCGCGATCTCGAGCGCCGCATCGATTACGTGTTCGATTAAACAGGCGCCGCCGGCGCGGTGCAGCACCTTGGCCAGCCGCGAACGCATGCGCGTGCCGAGGCCGGCGGCCAGAATGACGACGGAAACGGGGGTTGAAGACATACACGCTCCGAAGTAACGATTCTACGAGGCGCAGGCAGGCCGCCGCAGACGGCAATCAGCGGGTCAGGGCCAGCGCACGCTGGGAGCGGCGGCGGCCGCGGCGCGCCAGGTCGAGCGCCACCGCGGCGGTGAGGTCGGAATCGTGGCGCACCTTGGTGCCCTCGGCCAGCAGCGGCCGGGCAATCACCTGCACGCCCAAGGCCATCAGCCGCGCCAGGTCGGTCTCCACCGGGCGGGCCGCTTTCCGTTCGTAGCGCCGCAGACGTGGCTCGGGAATGGGCGCGGTGTTGAGCACGGCGACCTCGACCAGGCGGCGGGCGGCGTGACGTTCGATGGCCGCGATGTGGTCGGCCGCGGTCAGCCCGGTGGTTTCGCCGGGCTGCCACATGAGGTTGATGAAGCAGGCCTTCAGCGCGGGGCTTTGTTCGATCGCGCGGGCCACGCCCTTGACCAGCAGATTGGGCACGATGCTGGTATACAGCGAACCCGGCCCGAGGGTGATCAGGTCGGCGTTGCGAATCGCCTCCAGCGCCTCGGGCAAGGGCTTGCAGGAGGCGGGCAGCAGTTCAATGTGCTCGATCGGCGCGGTGCTGCGGCTGATGCGGGTTTCGCCTTCCACCATCCGGCCTCCGGCCAGGTGGCCGCGCAGCCGCACCTTTTCGCCCGTGGCGGGGAAGATCCGGCCGGCGATGGCGAGCACCTCGGAACTGAGCTGCACGGCCCGCGCGAAATCGCCCGTCACCTGGCTCATCACGGCCAGGAAAAGGTTGCCGAAGCTGTGCCCCTTGAGCCCCTTGCCGGCCGCGAAGCGGTATTGAAAGAGGCGCGTGAGCAGAGATTCGTCCTCGGCCAGGGCGACCATGCAGTTGCGGATATCGCCCGGCGGGAGCATGTCCAACTCGCGCCGCAAGCGGCCGGAGCTCCCGCCGTCGTCCGAGACGGTGACGATGGCGGAGATTTCGACCGCGGGCCAGCCCGGAGGCTGGCCGAAAGCCGGATGGAGGGCGAATTTCTTGAGACCCTTGAGCAGGGTGGAGAGGCCTGTTCCCCCGCCGATGGAGACGATGCGCAACGGATCCGGCCGGGAGCGGCGCACGCTCAGTACGGAAGTGGATGGGTCTGGCAAAGGCGGTCCTCTCCGCTGGCGGAAATCCGGTGTGCTCGCCACTTCCGCCAAAGCCTGATCCGAATTTAGCACCCGGCGAGCAGGCGCGAACTGCTGGGAACCGGCGTGCTTCGCGGCCCTGCGCTACGCTTTCTCCACCAGCGCCTCGCGCAGCTCGGGGAACTGCAGCAGGGGCTGGAAATCGGCGTCGTTGCGGGCCGTGACGCGCAGCCCGGGATCCTGATCGCAGGCCCGTTTGAAATGCCGGGAGGCGGCACCGGCGTCGCCGATGTGGCCGCAGGCCAGGGTGAGCGCGTAGCGCACGCGCGCCGAGTCCTCGGAGCGCAGCATGGATTCCAGAACCGGCAGGGCCTCGGTGAACTGCCGCTGCTTCAACAAGCCGATGGCGTGGCCGTACTGTTGCTCCGGAGTCGCGAATTCCAGCCGTTGGCGGTTCAGGCGCTGGTCGCACATCCGGCGGTACATCAACGCCGACTCGTTGACCGAGAGCACGGGTCCCTGCGAGGCCCATACGAAGATCTCGCGCGCCTGGGCGAACTCTCCGCGCGCGAACAGCTTGGCGCCCTGGGCGAAGCACTCCGTGTGGCGGCGCGCGTCGGTGAGCGGCTCCAGGGCCACTGCGGACTGCGGTTCGTTGGTCTTGCCTGACTTTTTCATGCGACCCGGCACACGATTCCGGAAGCGCGGGAGAGCTTCAAGATATCCTACACTACGTAGCAGATTGCAAGGACAAGGCGCAAGCGATGGCCATTTGGGGCTAGTGGCATGGAATTAATGATCCCAAGCGGAAAAAGGGCGTAAGCTCTAATCAGGGAAACCGGACGAAATTGGCAAGCGTCAAAGATCCGGGCGAATCTGGGCGGTTGGAGGTGTGATATGGCGAAACTGAGCTGCTGGCTCGGTGCCGCTGTGATCTGCGGCTCCTGGGCGACGGCAACGGCGCAAAACGCGATCTCGGCGAAGGCCGGCCTCGTGCAGGTCGCCGACGGCGAAGTTCTGGTCAACGACAAGCCCATCCAGACCAAGATCGCCGTATTTACCGATCTGAAGGACCAGGACCTGCTTCGTACGGGGGAGGGTCGGACGGAGGTTCTGTTGACCCCCGGAGCGTTCTTGCGGATGGGGGACAACAGCAGTTTCCGCATGGTCTCGACGCGCCTGAGCGACGTGCGGCTGGAGGTGGCGCAGGGCGAGGCGCTCGTGGAAATCACTGAAATGATTGGTGATAACGCCATCAACGTGCGGCTGGGCAACGCCGATTTCGAGCTCACCAGGGGTGGGCTGTTCGCCTTTGATGCCGACGCCGTGCGGCTGCGCGTGTATAAAGGGGAAGCCACCGCAGTGCTGCCGGGCGAGAAGAATGAGCGGGTGAAGGAAGGCCGCCAGTTGACTTTCACCGGGAACGCCTGGACGCAGTCGGGATTCGACACCAAGGAGACCGATGCGCTGTACCGCTGGAGCCAGCGGCGGGCCGAGGACGTCGCTGTGGCGAACGTCTCGGCGGCGCGCCAGAGCGGCAACGGCTTCAACAGCTATTCCGACCCGATCTACGGGGCGGCGGGCTATGGCTGGGGCGGCTACGGCTTGAACGGGTTTGGCTATGGCGGATTAGGCTATGGCGGCTTCGGCTACGGTGGCATGGGCTACGGATTAGGCTTTGGCGGGAACTGGATGTTCAACCCGTATTTCGGGATGTACACGTTCCTGCCGTTCGGAGGCACTGCCTGGTCGCCGTTCGGCTACGCCTTCTACACGCCTATTACGGTGATGCCGGTGTATGCCAATGCGCCGGTGGTGCAGCCGGTCACACCGGGAGTTCCGGGAAAGCCCGGAAAGGTGGTCACGCCGGCCGGGAATGTCGTCCGGACGCCCGCATTTACATCGGCCGCCGCGCTACACACGAGTGCAGTGACCCGGGGCGCTGTGGTGAGTCACGGCTGGTCGGGCGGTTCGGGCTTGGGCGGCTATGGAGCGCGCCCCGCCAGCAGCGGTTCGACGGCTGGCTTGAGTTCGCTCAGCACGTCGGCCGGCTCGGCGCACGCCGGCGCTCCGTCGGGCGGCGGGCACTCCGTGCGTTGAAAACTCGCTCAGGAACCAGAACTTACGGGCGCAGCCAGGCGGTTGCGCCCGTTTAATTTGTAGAGCCGCGTTCGATCCGGCGCAGGGCAGCACGGGCCGGGGCGCCGTCGGCGCCAACGAGTTTCAACGGCAGACACGCCAGCTCGTAATCCCCCGCTTCGACGCGCGAAAGGTCGAGCCCTTCGATGATCCAGATGCCCGCCTTCAGCAGCAGTTGGTGTGTCTCAATCATGTCGTGGTGAAAGCCGCCGACGGAGAGGTAGTCGATGCCGACGGTGCGGACGCGGGCCGCGGCGAGCGCCGCAGCGGCCTCCTTCGAGAGGTACACGAAGTTCTCGGAAAATGTGTTTAAGTTAATGTAATTAAATGAGTTAGCTGTTTGGAAAAGAACCCTGTCGCCGGCCTGCAAGCGGGCCGGCAGCTCGGACACGCGGATCGCGGCGGGATCCTGGATGCGGACCACGCGGCAAGGCCCGAGGACGGCCTCGAGCGGCATGGCATCGATGGCGGCGCCGCGCGGCAGGAAGTGGCGCGGGGCATCCATGTGCGTGCCGGTGTGGGCCGAGAAATGGCACTCGGTCAGATTGTACTCGGAGCCCCGATCCATGAAGATGGTCTGCTCCACGGCCACGGGCCGGTCGCCGGGCCAAACGACCATGCCGGAGCGGATGGGCAGGCTGATGTCAATCCAGGGCTGCATGCGGGACCCCCTCTCATTGTGCCTCAGCGGCCCGGCCGAAAGGGCGGATGGGCGCATGTCGGGCGCGCCAGGGAACGCAAGAAGCATTTTTGCGAAACAAAGCCAATTTGGTGTTATCCCACATTGTTTCAATTGATTACAGAGAAACATTAAGCTTCCTTCATTCGGTTGAATCCGCAGGCGGCGCCTGCACGGGCAAAACCCGCAACGCGATGGTCGCACGGCGGCGCGGCCAGGAGTCCGGCCGGATTCCGTAAATACTTGAAAGCGGAGGAGATTCTATAAAGAATATGCGGTTACCGCAGCCGGCCTCCCGCGGCGGGCCGCTAGCCGCAGGGCAGTTGCCAATCGCGGGCGATGCTAGGGGAGGTTGTGATCGAGGTAGACGAGAATTGCCGAGACCAGCCGGTAGCTGTCGTAGTAATCCTTCCAGGAGACAATCGCCCAGACGTCCCTAGGGCCGTTGATCAGTTTCCAAGTCGCCTGCGTAACAGAGTGCAGACACAGGACGGGGATGTGCGCGTCTTTGAATGGCTGCGAGTCTGTTGTGCCTACCCGGTCCACGTTCACCCCTTGGAAGTCCAGCTTCAGCGACTCCGCTATGGCAGCGGCAGCGACCACCAGTTCCCTGGTTGAGCCGTTCACCCAGCACTTGGTGGGCGTTAGCCCGAGGGAATCCATCACGATGACCGCCGCGATCTGTGTACGGTCTTCTTTCGGGATCGACTTCAAATAGGCCTGCGAGCCCAGGAGCCCCTTTTCTTCGGCGGCAAAGGCGATGAACTCAATGGGATGTCGCCGGTCGGCATGGCCCAGGCACTCGAACAGCGTTGGCGGCAGCACTGCGCCGGACCAGTTGTCGATGACGCCGTCACCACCGACCGCATCAAAATGGGCTCCCACAATGATCTTCCGCGGATGCTCGGCACTTCCGCCGGCCCGGCAAATCATGTTCGGCTCCTTCGAGCCGTGGAAACGTTGCTCGGAATAGGCTTCGCCCACGCACCCGGCGGTGGCGAAGAGCGTCTTCAGGCGCCGATAGCGCTCCGGATTGTCCGGTTGGGCGAGGCGGAGACGGTCCTGGAGGACACTCTCTTTCAGCAGCGTGAACTGCAGCGGCTGGGCGGCAGCTGCGGCGGCCAACAAGAGCGCTAGAAGGAAACGCATCCGCCGTGATAATAACGCGATTCAAGGCGCGGCGGCGGCGCGAGCTGATCCCAAGCGAGCCGGATCATTGCCCGCCCGACTCAGGGATGGAGCTTGGCGCGGGCCTGGCCTGGCCCGGATGTTTCACCGACAATCGGCTGCGGCGCGCGATAGGGCCGCATCTACTTCGTTGCGCTTCGTCGCCGTCCTCAACGTACCGCCAAGTACGCCTGCGGGCGGCTCCGGTCGCACGCCTTGTAGCTGCAACCCTCTCATCGCGCCTCGCTGCGATCGTGGTGCAACATCCGGGCTAGGGCTTCGGCGAAGGCGGGATTGCCGGGCTTGGAATCCATCTCGATGGCCTGCTCGAACAGCGGGATGGCAGCGCCGGTTTTGCCCAGCGCGGCTTCCACGGCGCCGTAAAAGTACGGCGGATAGGGATTGCGGCCGGAATTGGCCTGGCAGGAGCGGGCCAGGTAGCGCTCGGCCTGATCGAACTGGCCCCATTCGGAATAAACGTTCCCAACGTTCATCAACGACAGCCAGTTCGACGGATCCTTGGCCAGCGCATCGAGCGGCCCAATCAAGGCCGGCAGGCGGACGCGGTCCGCAGCGCCGTCCGCGGCCAACTGGCGCAGCTCCGCCGCGTTCCACTCGCGCAGCAGGCGGCCGTCGGCGGCGTAAGCGAAAGCGTGGTCGAAACGGGTGATGTCCACTTGAGCGGCATCCACGAAAACCACCGGCGGCTGGGAGGCGATGTGGCGTTCGCGGGGCAGGATGACGGTCCAGTCGCGGTCCGGGCCGAACTCGACGCGGATGAAGGTGTCGACGGCCCAGGGGTGATACGGCCCGCTGACGCCGGTCACCAGGAAATGCCGCCCTGGGGCCTGTTTCAGGAGGGGAAAAGACCGGACGATGTTGCGGTTGCTGCGCTCCTGCTCGAGACCCCACTTCCAGTGTTCATATCCGGGCCGATTGGCGCGCACCGAGGCCCATCCGAGCAACAGCGCGACGGCCAACGATGCGCCGAAACGCCAGCGGCGCCGCACCGGCGGAGTCCAATCGACGAACAGCACGGGCGAGAAAACCAGGCAGGCGCCGGTCCAGGCGTACATCACGTCGAAATGGTTCGGGAGGACCGAATTGGGCAGCAAGGCCACCAGCCCGGCGGCGAAAAGCGTGCCGCCATAGAGCAACGCGGAGCGGTTGCGCCACAGGGCGCCGAGCGCCGCCAGGACGATGGCCAGGCTGACCGGCGTGAACAGAGCGTGGAGCAGCCGGGACCAGCAGTGCGCCACCGAGGCCGGGGCGAGATTGATGTAGTACGCGCTGCCGGGGCTCGCGTGGGGGCTGAAAAACGGGCTGATGGAGAAGGCCTGGAGCAGCATGCCGACGACAAAGGTGGCGGCCAGAGCGGCCAGCGCCAGTAGCGCGGCGCGGCGGTTCTTATCCCGAGCCCGGATGGCTTCGACGCCCCAGAATACGAGTGCCGAGAGGAAATAGGTCTCCTTGGTCGTCCAGGCCAGAAGGAACAGCACGAGGCACAGGCCGAGGTAGAGGCGGCGGCCGGTTTCCTTGAAGGAAAGCCAGGCGTGCATGGCCAGCAGGATGTAGAGCAACGAGGCCGTGGCGAGGGCGTCGTGGACGTAGTCCATGTAGAAGCTGGGGTGCGCCAGAACCAGGAACATGTACAGCAGCGCCCAGGCCGGGGCCGCTTGCCTGCCCGTGAGCCGTTCCGAGAGGCGGACCACGGCCACCACGTTCAGCAAGGCGATGAGGATGAAAACGAGGATCCAGCCATGCAGGCCCAGAAGACCGGCCAGTTGCAGCAGGAGGAATCCGGCCGGGCGGGGGAAATGCAGTACCTGCCAAAAGGAGTAAAAGGCCAGACCGGGAGGAATATAAAAATCGCTGTGATACGGAGAGAGGGGCCGGATGGCGCCGGGAAAGACGAATTTCAGGACGAAGAGGTAGACGGTGATTGCGGCGGCAAACCACCTGGCCTTCAAATCAGTTCTCCGCAGGCGCGGAAGAGGGCGGCGGGGGCGCCTCCGGCCGATGATCGTTAACCACGGCGCGGACCAGGTATTGCGGGCGGCGCTTCACTTCCTCGAAGATCCGGCCCAGGTAATCGGCGACCACGCCGAGACAGATCAGTTGCACCGCGCCGAGGACCAGAATCGCCACCAGCATCGTCAGGTAGCCGGGCGGCGCGTCGGCCTTGACGAAATAGATCACGACATAGGCCACCACGGCCACGGAGGCCAGCCCGGTGAAGATCAACGCCAGGATGGAAATCAGCTCCAGCGGCTTATAAGAAAAAGAGACGATGCCGCGGCGGGCCCAACGGAAATTGTCCAGCAGCGAATTGGTCGACTCGCCGGCGAAGCGCGCGCCGCGGACGTAGTCGACGCCGGTCTGCCGGAATCCGACCCAACTGCGCAAGCCGCGCAGGAAGCGGTCGCGCTCGGGCATCAGCAGCATGCAGTCCACCACACGCCGGCTCATCAGCGAGAAGTCGCCGGAGTCCAGCGGCACGTCGATGTAGGACAGGCGGCGGTAGAGGCGATAAAACAATTTGCGGGCAAATTGCATCGGGAAGCTCTCCGCGCGCCGGGAGCGGACGCCGTAGACGACGTCGTAACCCTTGGCCCACTCCTCGACCAGCGCGGGGATCGCTTCGGGAGGATCCTGCAGATCGCCATCCATCAGCACCACGCCGTCGCCGATGGATTGCCGCATGCCGCTGGTGAAGGCCATCTGCGAGCCGAAGTTGCGGGTGTGCGAAATGACGGTGACGCGCGGATCGGCGGCGGCGATTTCGTTGAGCAGCTCTTCGGCGTTGTCGGGACTGGCGTCGTTGACGAAGATGATCTCGTAGCTGGCGGCCAGCGCCGGCAGAACGGCGCTCAGGCGGCGGTGCATCTCGCGCACATTGCCGCCGTCGCGGTAGCAGGCGACTACGACTGAGATGGATCTCTGTTGCTGCATGGGACCTGATTCCGCAGAGCTTCCCCGATGGCGCGGCTGACCTGTTGCGCGGACAGGCCGCGGGCCGTCCGCAAGTAGTCCTGGCTGCCGGTGCAATGGGCGAACGCGTCGCCGGCGTTCAAGGCCAGGAAGGGACAGCGCAGGCCGCTGGCGGCCAGCCACTCCGACACCGCCCCGGCGAGGCCGCCGATGGCGCTGTGTTCCTCGAGGGTGACGAGCAGACGCGTCTGGGCGGCGCAGCGTTCCAGGGCCTGCGTGTCGAGCGGCTTCACGGTGTGCATGCTGAGCACGCGGCAACCAACGCCGGCGGCGCGGAGTTGGGCGGCGGCATCCATGGCGACACTCAAGATCGCGCCGGTGGAAATGATGGTGCAATCCGCTCCGTCGGCAACCTGGATGGCCTCGCCGATCCGGAAGCTATCGGCATTGGCGTGGACCCGCGGCTCGCCGGCGCGGCCCAGGCGCAGGTACATCGGCCCGCGCAGGCCGGGAGTCGCGCGCACGGCGGCGGCGGTTTCCACGGGATCGCCGGGACACACCACCGTCATGCCGGGCAGGGCGCGCAGGATGGCGATGTCTTCCAGGGAGTGGTGCGTCGCGCCGTTGTGGCCGTAGCTGTAGCCGCCGCCGACTCCGACGACGGTTACGGGCAGGGAGTGATAACACAAATCGTCGCGGATCTGTTCCAGGCAGCGCAGCGTGGCAAACGTCGCAATGGAGTAGACGAAGGGCCGCATCCCGCCCAGGGCCAGGCCCGCCGCCGTGCCGATCATCGCCGCTTCCGCCACGCCTACATCCATGAACCGGCCGCCGAATTCCTGCGCGAACTGGTCGAAGATCTTGAAACCGAGATCGGCGCTCAGGAAGACTACGCGGCTGTCGGCTCGCGCCAGTTCCGTAAGCGCCGAGACGAAGGCGTTTCTCATCGCGTTAACTCGGCCAGAGCGCGCTCGAGATCATCCCCACTCGGCGGGCGGTAGTGCCATTCTAGCTCATCTTCCATGAACGAGACGCCCTTGCCCTTGACGGTGCGGGCCACGATGGCGCGCGGCCGATGCTGAGCGTCGGGCGGCGCCGCCAGCGCGCGCACCAGCGAGTGCGGATTGTGTCCATCGACCTCCCGGACGGCCCATCCGAAGCTCCTCCATTTGGCCGCCAGGGGCTGCAGCGCCGGCTCGGTGCGGCCGGCCGCCGACCATTTATTGAAATCCACGATGGCCGTCAGCGAACCCAACTGCCGCGCCGAGGCCAGAATCGCGGCTTCCCACACGCTGCCCTCGTAGCATTCCCCGTCGCTCAACAGTACGAAGACCCGGAAATCCAGTCCGCGCAGCCGCGCCGAGAGAGCCAGGCCGGCGCCGACGGCCAAGCCGTGTCCCAGCGAGCCGGAGGCGAATTCGATGCCCGGCAGGCAGCCCGGCGCGGGGTGTTCGGGCAACCCGCCGCCATTGCGCGCGTACTGGGCCAGCGCATCGGGGGAGCAGAAACCGCGCAGCGCCAGCGCCGCATACAGCGCCGTGCAGCCGTGCCCCTTGCTCAGCAGGAAGCGGTCCCGGCGCTCGTCGCGCGGAGCGGCGGGATCGATTCGCAGGACGCGGAAGTACAGCGCGGCCAGGATGTCGGCGCAGGAAAGAGCCGAGCCGACGTGCGGCGTGCGGGCCGCGTGAGCCATCTGGAGGACGCGGATCCGGATCTGGCGCGCGGCCTCGGCGATTTCAGTGTAAGTGGCAGGCATCAGTGTCCGGCCTCCGGTTTGCGGCGCGCGACGATGGCCAGGTTGCCCGCTTTCCAGGCCACCGGGCGCCCGCCCGCGCCCAGGCGGTCCAGGCCGCCGATGAGCGGCCCCGAGCACCAGCGCGGCAGCGGCGCCAGCCGCAGCCAGTACGCCAGCGGATGGCGGTCCACCACGCGGAAGGTCCGCAGCACGTCGAATCCCGCCGCTTCAAAAAGCATCGAAATTGTTTTTCGATCGAACAGGTAAATGTGCTCGATATCGATGATCGGACTGCGGCGGCCGAGCAGCCGGTTGGTCCACGCGGCGGCGTCGTGATTCAGAAAAAAAGCCACGCCGCCGGGCTTGAGAACGTTCCGGCAGGCCGCGACGGCCTCGCCCGGACGGGCCAGGTGGTCGAGCACCTGGAAGGCGCACACCAGCGAGCACGAACCCGGGCGGAACAGGCCGTCACGGAAGCCCTCATTCAGGATCCGCGGGCGAACGTCCGGCCTCGCGCACTCAATCGAGCGGCGGCTGGGCTCCACTCCGGCCACCTCGGCGAAGCCCATCTCGAGCGCCCGGGCCAGGAACGCGCCGTCGCCGCAACCGATCTCCACGAGCGAGTCCCGGTCGGGCAGCAGCGGCGCCAGCGCGGCGACGTAGCGGGCGTAGTTATCCGCGGCAAAGCGGGATTCCACGGGGTGGTCGAAATGACTGCCTTGATACAGGCTCAGCAGCGCCTCCTCGCTCAGAATCGGGTCCGACCGGAGCAGGCCGCAGCGGCCGCATCGGACGACGCGATAATGCACGCGATCGGGCGTGCGGCGCGCGGAAAAGCGCTCGGCGGTTGCCGCCCGCTCGCCCAGGGATTCGGGATACAGCAGCCGGTCCCAGCGGTCGCTGTGGCAGATGGCGCACAGCGTGTGCACCATGTTCATCGCGCAGCCCACGCGCCCGGATTCTCCTGGCACCACTCGACGGTCCTGCGGATCCCCTCGCCGAGGCCCGTGGCGGCGTGCCAGCGCAGGATCTGCCGGGCCTTGCTGGGATCGGCCACCCAGGTCTCGGAGTCCCACGGCCGGCGCGGCAGGCGTCCCCAATTGACCTTGGCCCGCGAGCCCGCGGCCTCCATCACGGCTCGGACGACATCGCGCATGGTGGATTGCGTGCCCGTTCCGATGTTGAAGGTCTCTCCGCGCTGCAGGCTGAGCTGCCCGATCTGCAAAAATGCGTCGACGACGTCGTCGACGTAAATGAAATCGCGGGCCGTGTCGGGCGTGACCATGTCCAGTTCCTCGCCGCGCAGGCAGCGGGTGACCAGCGTCGGAATCAGCCGCGTCGGGGCTTCATACGGGCCGTAAGCCGAGAACAGCCGGAAGGTGCAGATGGGCCGCTGCTCCGCGCGGGCGGTGTGCGCGCAGACCAGGGTCTGGGCGCATTTCGCGACGGCGTAGTAACTGCTGGGCTCGGGCAGGTCCGTCTCCCGCATGGCAAACTGTTTGGCCCCGTATTCGGAAGAACTGCCCGTGTTCACGAACAGCCGGTAATCGACCTCGGCGCAGGCTTTGAGCAGATTCCAGGTGCCGAAGACGTTGGTCAGAATCACCTGGTCGGCGTCGGTCTGGTGCGGATAGGCTCCGTGAACGGCGAGATGGTAGATGACGCTGGGCTCGATGGCGTTGACCATCCCTCGCAATGCCGCGGCGTCGGTCAGATCGCCGGTGTGAAACCGGATCCGGTCCTCTACGCCGGCCAGCCTCCACTTCAACGCGCCGGGGCGAACCAGCGCGTGGACCTCACAGCCCAACGCGGCCAGACGGCGGGCCAGCGCCGCGCCGACGAATCCCGTGGCCCCGGTGATGAAAAAACGCTCGGTGGAGAGATCCATCGGTCTCACCCGGAAGGGGCCGGAAGCCGGCAACCCATATGCCATCCTACTCTCACCACGCGTTCGCATGGTGGCGGCTGAAAGGCCGCAATGGCCGGATGGACGCCCGACAAAACAGCGCCGCGCGACGGCGGTCCGCGCGTTATAACATCAGTTAAGCTGAAGCGTACGATGGGATCGCGGATCGACGGAAGCGCCAGGCAGAGTGCATGACGGGACATCTCCAGCCCATCCCGGTCACGGCCCCGGCCGCCCATCCGGCGCGCTTTGCGCTGCGCTGCTTTTTCGACCTGCAATTGGCGACCATCGCGCGCTTTCTGCGCCGCAGGCTCTCGTCGGTCCAAGGCACGCTGCTCGATGTCGGAGCCGGTGAATCGCCGTGGCGGGCGTGGCTTCCTCCCGGGACCGAGTACTATGCGGCCGACGTCGCCACGGCTGGCCATTTCGGCATGCGGCCCAACGCGGCCGTCGTTTATTACGACGGGCGGCGGCTGCCATTCCCCGACCGGAGCTTCGACAATGTCCTGTGCGTGGAGGTGCTGGAGCACACCGCATCCCCGGCCGAGTTCATGGCCGAACTGGCGCGCGTCCTCAAACCCGGAGGAGCGCTGATCCTGACCGTCCCCTGGTCGGCCCGCCGCCACCACATCCCCTACGATTTCCAGCGCTTCACGCGCGAGGGCCTGGCGGTTCTGCTGGAAAAAAGCGGCTTTGTCGACGCGCGCATCGAGGAGCGCGGCAGCGATGTCGCCGTGATCGCCAACAAGCTCCTGATCCTGTCGATCCGGCTGCTGCGGCCGGCTTCGATTGGCCGGGCGTTGTGGTCCATTCCCGCTGCTCTGCTCACTCTGCCGCTGAGCCTCGTCTTCCTGGGCGCAGCTCATTTGTCGAATCGCTTAGGAACCGGCGCCGACGAGGATCCGTTGGGCTATGCCGTCTCCGCGCGGCGCGCCTAGCCTGGGCCGGCGCCCACCCCGGGCGCTGGGCCGGCGTTCACGCCATCGCGTCTTCTGAGGTATCTTAAAGTCAATACAGATGGCGTGCGGATTCTGTGCGCCAGCCAGGTCCCCGGAGTGCACGCCGGGCCGATGCGCCGGAGTATTCCGAGGTCCACTACAAGGAGATCATTCGCAATGACAGTGTCTTTCTACGGGCATGTGCGCCAGTACCACAACATCAAGGCCGAAATCGACGCCAATATCCACCAGGTGCTGGAGAGCGGACAGTATGTGATGGGGCCGATGTTGAAGCGCTTCGAAAAGGAGCTGGCCGACTACCACGGCATGAAATACGCTATCGGGGTCGGCAACGGCACGGATGCGCTGTGGCTCTCTTTCATGGCGTTGGGAATAGGGCCGGGCGATGAGTGCATTACCACTACCAACACGTTCTTCGCCACCGCCGAGGCCATCTGGATCGCCGGCGCCACGGCCGTTTTCGTGGACTCGGACCCGCGGACGAACTGCATCGATCCTTCCAAGATTGAGGCCGCCATCACGCCCCGGACCAAGGCCCTGGTGCCGGTGCATCTGTACGGCCAGTGCGCCGACCTGGCCGCCCTGCGCAAGATCGCCGACCAGCACAACCTGCTGGTGATCGAGGACAACGCGCAGGCCATCGGCTCCGCGGGCGCCGGCTTCAAGGTCGGCCAACTCAGCGACGCCGTGTGCACGAGCTTCATTATCCAGAAAAACCTGGGCTGCTTCGGCGACGGCGGCGCGGTGGTCACCAACCATGAAAAGGTGGACCGCGCGGTCCGGCGGATGCGCAACCACGGCTCCGAGAAGCGTTCCTGCCACAGCTACGGCTTCAACAGCCGGCTGGATGATCTGCACGCCGCCGTGCTCAGCGCCAAGCTCAAGCACATCGACGAATGGAACGATCTGCGGCGCAAGTGGGCGGCCCGCTACACGGCCGGCCTGCAGGGCGCCAAGACGCTCACGCTGCCTTATGAGGCGCCCGGATCCCGCCATATTTTCCATCTCTATGTGATCGAGACGCCTCAGGCGGCGCAGCGCGACGCGCTGTTGAACTTCCTCAACCAGAACGGCATCGACGCCAAGTGCCACTACCCCATCGCGATCCATCAGCAGGAAGGCTACCCGTGGGGCAAAGAGGCGCGCATCGCCGGCCCCATTCCGAACTCCGAGCGCAACGCCGCCTGCTGCGTCTCCCTGCCCATGTTCCCTGAGCTGACCGAGCAGGAAGTGGACTACACGATCGAAAAAGTCCTCGAATGGGAACGCTACGCCGGCTAGGCCCCGGGAGCAGACGATGGACAGGAAATATAAGGTTGTCGTCGTCGGCATGGGCAAGCGCGGCATGCACCATGCCGCGACTTTCCAGGCCAACCCGTGCTTCGACCTCGCCGGCATCTGCGATATCGATCCGGCGCGCCTGGATGCCGCCTCCGCCAAGTTGGGCGTCGCGCTGAAGTCGGCCGATGCGCGCGAAGTGGCACTGGCGGCGAAGCCGGATGTCTTCTGCTTCTGCACCATGCCCACCGTGCGCGCGTCGATGATCCGCATCGGCATCGAGAGCGGCGCCCGGCTGATCGCCATGGAGAAGCCGGTGGCGCTGTCGAGCGTTGAGGGATTCGAGGTCCGCCGCTTGCTGGAGTCGAGCGGCGTCAAGGCCGTGGTGAGCCATCAGCATCGCTACGGCGTGCACTACCGGGCGGTGAAGGATGTGATCGCCAGCGGCGCGCTGGGCCGCGTCCACACGGTCTACGGGACAGCGACCGGCTGGATGATGCACATGCTCTCCCACCTGGTGGACTACATGCGCTGGTTTAACGGCGAAGCCGAAGCCGAGTGGGTGATGGCGCAGGCCGCGGGCCGCGGCAAGCTGGCCGACGCCCATCCCTCGCCCGACTACATCGCCGGTTTCATCCACTTCGCCAACGGCGTGCGCGGCGTGGTGGAATGCGGCGCCGGAGCGCCGGACGTGCCCGAGGTCGATTACTGGTGGCGCAAGTGCCGCATCGGCGCGCAGGGCAGCGACGGCTTCGCCGAGGTTCTCACCGGCGGCGGATGGCGCGCGGTGACCAAAAGCGGCGCTTCCTCCGGCCAGGGCTGCATGAATTATGAGCTGGACATGCCGCCCTACATCCAGCAGATGGCCGACTGGCTGGACCACCCGGACCGCGTCCACCCGTGCAATTTTGAAAGCGCTTACAAGGGCTTCGAAATCACCATGGCTTTGTGCCGCTCGGCCGCCGCGGGCGGACAGGTCGCGCTGCCGCTGACTGCGGCGGCGGACGAACTCGACATGCTGAAAGCGGCGTTGTCCGAGCGCCCGGTGCTGCTCTCGATGCCGGCCAACGCGAAAGAGTATCTGGGCTAGGCAGCGCGCGAGCGCGCCGCTAGCCGAGGCGGCCTCATTCCAGGAGCCAACTCTTGAGGATCCCCCACGGGATCCTCTTGCGGCTTTATCCCGAAATCCAATCAACCGCTTGCACCCATCTCTGATTGGCATAGGCTGTTGAAAGGAGAGCGGCAATGGCGGACCAGATTTCCATCGTTGAGTATTACGTCGCGGCGATCCCGCACAAGGCCGGAGAAGCCGCGCGCATCCTGGCGGCCTTCCAGGACGCGGGCATGAACCTGCTGGGATTCCTGGGCTATTGGAAGACGGCCTGGAACGCCGAAATCATTGTCGTCCTGGCGGAGAAGACGCCCGGCGTCGGCGCGGCGGCCAGGAAGGCCGGCCTCACTCTGGGCCAGAAGCGCCGGGCGTTCCTGGCGGCCGGCGCGGACCGTCCCGGAGTGATCGCCGAACTGATGCGCAAACTGGCCGAAGCGGGCATCAATGTGACCTCCGTGCATGCCCTGGGCGCGGGCCAGGGCCGCTACGGCGCGCTCATCGCCGTCGAGCCGGCCGACATGCGAAAAACGGCCAAAGCGTTAGGCTCGGCGTAGCATAAATACGCCGGCGAGCCGCTCAGACGCCGCCCCGCCCGGCATCGCGGAACGCCCGCAGTGCGTTCGGATCGCGCCTGCCAAGCTGCAGTTGCTTGCGCGCCCGCTCAAGCGCCCCGGAGCCTCCGCGCACAATGTGCAGGCCCAGATTCCGCACGCTGAAGCCGTCCCAGAAGCCCGCCGTCGCACCCGGCATTTCGTACACCATCGGATGCCGCACCAGCCGCCGCAACACTCGCGCCGACGAGCGGTAGCCCGGCTGCGCGGCGATGCGCCGCTCCTCGCGCGCGGTCCGCTGCCGGGTCGCTTCATCCATCGAGCGGAAGCCCAGTTTGCGGTAGAACCAGAACGCGCCCGATGCGATCGCCTCGGAGTTTCCGTGCCCGATCTGGTACGGATCGACAACGATGTACCGTGCGCCGGTGCGCTGGTGGCAGGCGGCCAGCAACTGGCGATAAATCCACGCCGTCTCGCCGTCGCGGAAACTGTAATAGGTGTTGAAACCGGCCTCCAGCCGGTCGGCCGTCAGCAGGCCTTCGAAGTACCCGATCGGCACGCCGTTTTTCCAGATCGTCGCCGCCAGGTAATCCCGCAGCGGCAGCCGCCGCGCGGCCACGACGCCCGAAAAGTAGAATACGACCCCGCGCCCGGCCTCCACTTCCACCACCGAGCTGGGATCTCCGTAGCTGAAGCCCAGCAGTTGCCGGTAGCGCGCGGCCGAGGTGTCGAGCGCCAGCCGCAGCATCGCCGCGCCCTCCTTGCGATCGAGCTTTCGTTCTGGCAGACGCGCCATTCCAGGGATCTCCGCGAGCGACACTTCCGCGCGCCGGATGAGCGGTGTCGCGTGCACAAACGGGATCCTAACCGGAAGCCGCATCAGCGTTCGCGACGCCGTGCTCTCGCCCAATTCCCAGCGCAGCGGCAGGTTCAGCGCCTCGTAACGGTCGGCGCGCTCGCGCTCGTCGGGGAACCGCTTTTCAAGCGCCCGCATCAGCCACACCAGCTCCGGCCCGCCCCGGGCCGCGGCCGCCACCCATTCCCGGTAAGGCACGTTCGCCTCCACTGCGGCGTCCTCTTCCAGCACCGGAATCAGGTGCGGCAGCAGCGTGAACCACGGCGTGTCGTCATCGCAGGCATCCCATTCGATCCACGCCTGCGGCGCGTGCCGCGCGGCCAGATGCCGTGCCACGGCGCAGGTGAATACGGCCGTCAATCCCGTCCCGGCGATGCCGGAAACCTCCGGCTCTTCGAGTTCCGACGCATCCACCAAGGCCACGCGCCCCGCGAAGCCGGCCAGGTCCTCCTCCGCGCGTTCGAGGATCTCCGCCGACGCCGGGTAGGCGCGCACGAACAGCAGCGCTTCGTGCAGCCGCCCGACGAGCGCCGCCTCCTCGAACCGCGCCCCAGCTACACGCCGGAGCAGCCGCCGCAGCCGCGCCTCCTGGCCCGCGCCGAATTGCAGGCGCGCCTGTTCCAGCGACTCAACCAGTTCCTGCGGAGTCATCTTGTCCGACAGTGTAGCGCCCGCCCGCCGCCGTGGCGATTCCGATGGCGAAGATTCATCGTATGTTAGGCTCAAAGTTCCCCCTCGAGATGGATTCGCCCACTGAGAACCGGTCCGCTCAAGCCTGCGTTGGAGAGAGATTCGAGCGCCTGGTCGAGATCATGGCGCGGCTGCGCGCGCCCGGCGGCTGCCCCTGGGACCGCGAGCAGACCTTCGACACCATCAAACCCTACACCCTCGAGGAGACCTACGAGGTGCTCGATGCCATCGACCGGCGCGACTACGCCGGACTGCGCGAGGAGCTCGGCGACCTCATGCTCCAGGCCGTTTTCTACGCGCAGATGGCGCGCGAGGAGGGCCGCTTCTCGATCGGCGATTCCCTCGACGCCATCAATGAGAAGCTGATTCGCCGCCATCCGCACGTCTTCGCCGCCGGCGACGCCCGGACTCCGGACCAAGTGCTGGCGCGCTGGGACGAGATCAAGGGCGAAGAGAAGCGCGAGAAGGGCGAGACGCCGAAGGGCCGTCTGGACGGCGTCCAGCGTGCGCTGCCGGCGTTGATGGAAGCCCATGAAATTTCGAAAAAGGCCGCCCGGGCGGGCTTCGAATGGCCCGACTTCGAGCAGGTGCTGGAGAAACTGCGCGAGGAACTCGGCGAGCTCGACCACGCTCGCGCGCACGGATCGCGGGACGAAATCGCAGGCGAGATCGGCGACCTGCTGTTCACTCTGGTCAACGTCGCGCGCTGGCTGAAAGTCGATCCGGAGCAGGCGCTGCGCCAGACCAACGCCAAATTCCGCCGCCGCTTCGCGCACGTCGAACGGACGCTCGCGGAGCGCGGCCGCACTCTCGAACAATCGACGCTCGAGGAGATGGAGACGCTGTGGCAACAGGCCAAGACGCTTCCCGAATCACGCTGAGGCCGCTGGAAACTCTCCCCGAATTCCGCGAGGCGCTCACGCTGCAGAAGGAGATTTGGGGCTTCGAGGACATCGAGCTTTTGCCGCTGCGGCTGTTCGTCGTGGCGCGGAAAGTGGGCGGGCAGGTCATCGGCGCGTTCGACGAATCGGCCGCCGGCGGCCCGATGATCGGCTTCTTGCTGGCCATTCCCGGATTGAAAAAGGACCGCGCGTATCTGCACAGCCACATGATGGGCGTGCAACCGCGTTACCGCAATCTCGGCGTCGGGCGCCGGCTGAAGCTGGCTCAGCGCGACGACGCGTTGCAGCGCGGCATCGGGCTGGTCGAGTGGACCTTCGATCCGCTGGAGATCAAGAACGCCTATTTCAACATCGAGCGCCTGGGCGCCCGCGTGCGCCGCTTCGTGCTCAACCAGTACGGCGCCACCAGCAGCCCCTTGCACGGCGGCCTGCCCACCGACCGCTGCGTGGCCGAGTGGGACCTCGCGAGCGAGCGCGTGTGCGGCGTCGCGGCGGGCGGGCCAGCGCCGCACGGCGAAGTCGCGGCGCGGGTCGGCGTGCCGAACGATATCGCCGCTATCCGCAGCACGGATTACGCCCGCGCGCGAACCATCCAACAGGGCGTCAGCAATGGATTCATCGAAAACTTCAGCCGCGGGCTCACGGTCACGGGACTGGAACGTACGCCCGACGCGGCCGTCTACCTGTTTGCAAAATGTCCTTCCGAATAGACGAAATCCGCTTGCACCGTCTCGAGATGCCTTTGGTGCATTTCTTCGAGACCAGCTTCGGCCGCACCTTCAGCCGCCAGATCATTCTCGTCGAAGTTGTTTCGGGCGGGATTTCGGGCTGGGGCGAAGTCACCTGCGGCGAACATCCTTTTTATAACGAGGAGTGGACTGACGCCGCCTGGTTGTTGTTGCAACACTACATCGCGCCCGCTGCTCTGGGCTGGACCCTCTTGAGCGCCGCCGAGGCCGGCGCGCTCTCCCAGGGCATTCGCGGCCACAACATGGCGCGCGGCGGTTTCGAAGCCGCCTGCTGGGATCTGGAAGCGCGCGCGGCCGGCTTGCCGCTGTGGAAAGCGATCGGCGGCGGCGCGCGCCGCGAGATCCCCTGCGGCGTCTCGATCGGCATCCAGGACAGCGTGCCGCAGCTTCTCTCCAAGATCGCCACCGAGATCGCCGCCGGCTATCAGCGCATCAAGATGAAGATCAAGCCCGGCTGGGATGTCGAGGTGATCCGCGCGGTGCGCCGCGAGTTCCCGCGCGTCCTTCTGATGGCCGACGCCAATTCGGCTTACACGCTGGCCGACATCGAGCATTTGAAGCGCCTGGACGAGTTCGACCTGATGATGATCGAGCAGCCGCTGGCGCACGACGAGATCATCGACCACGCCGCGCTGCAGCAGGCCCTCCGCACACCCATCTGTCTGGATGAATGCATCCGCACCCCTCATCACGCCGCGCAGGCCATCCGAATCGGCGCGTGCCGCATCGTCAACATCAAGCTCGGGCGCGTGGGCGGCTTCGCCGCGGCGCGCCAGGTGCACAACGTCTGCCTCAGCCATGGCATCCCCGTGTGGTGCGGCGGCATGCTCGAGAGCGGCGTCGGCCGCGCGCACAACATCGCGCTCGCCACGCTGCCCGGTTTCATCCTGCCCGGCGACGTCTCGGCCAGCCGCCGCTATTGGACGCGTGACGTGATTGCGCCGTGGGTCGAGGTCACGCCGCGCGGCACTATCGAGGTGGGCGATCAGCCTGGTTTCGGCTACAGTCTCGACCTCGACTTTCTGGCCTCGGTGCGTGTCGCGCTGGAGACGCTGCGGCCCCGGTGATTTCCCTCCCAGCCATGCCTCGCGCCGCGCAGACGGGACCCTCGCAGGTCCGCATTTACGGTCTCGTCTGCCTGATGACGCTGATCTGGAGCCTCAACTACGTCGTCGCCAAGATCGCCCTGCGCAGCTTCCCGCCGGTCTTCTTCGCCTGCCTGCGGATGATGATCGCCGGCGCTATGATGACCGCCGTCTATGTCGTCTGGATTCGACGCCGCCCCGCCGCCGCAATCGAGAAATGGCCCTGGCGCGATCTCCTGATTGTCTCGAGCGTCGGCGTCCTGGGCATGGTCGGCAACCAGATCTTCTTCGTCGTAGGCATCAACCGGACCTCGGTGGCGCACGCCTCGCTGGTCATCGCCACCACGCCCGTTCAGGTCCTGGTCCTGGCCTGGCTGCGCCGCCAGGAGCGCCTCACGCGCCTCAAGGCCGCCGGCATGGCCCTGGCCGTCGCCGGCGTGGCTGCGCTCAACCTCTCGCCCGGCCGCTCGGCCCGCGGCGCTTCCCTGCTGGGCGACTTCCTGGTCTTCCTGTGCGCCTTTTCGTTCGCCGTTTACACCGTCTTCACCAAGGAGCGGCTGCGGCGTTACGGCTCCGTGCCGATCAACACCTTGGGCTACGCCGTCAGCACCCTCCTGCTCATCACGCCCGTGTGGATTCTGGGCCGCGACTTCCACTTCGCCTCGGTCCCCGCCGTCGGTTGGTGGATGCTGGCCTACATGGCCGCTCTCTCGTCGGTGTTGTGCTACATGATCTTCAGCTATGCGCTGGGCCATCTCCCCGCCTCGCGCGTGGCTTCGTTCAGCTATGCCCAGCCGCTGATCGCTTCCCTCGCCGCGTGGTGGCTCCTCGCCGAGCCCGTGACTGCGGCCGTCGCCCTCGGCGGCGCCATGGTCCTGGCGGGCGTCTGGCTGACTTCGCGAAACTGAAAACAAGGGCCTGATCCGTTGGCTGGATTCCTCCATCTCTTACGCTCGAATCGCAACTACCGCGCACTGTGGACCGCGCAGGTGGTCAGTGAGGTCGGCGACAACTTCAACAACATCGCCGTCTTCGCGCTGGTCATGAAGCAGACCCACTCCGGCCTTGCCGTCGGCGGCGTCATGCTCGCCCGCGCCGTCGGCATCCTCCTCGCCGGGCCCATCGCCGGCGTCGTCCTCGACCGCTTCGACCGCCGCCGCATCATGGTCGCCAGCGACCTGGTCCGCTTCCTCATCGCGCTCGCGTTTCTGCTGACCATCCAGGAACGCAATGTCGGCCTGCTGTTATTCCTCAGCGGCCTGTTGATGTTCGCCTCGCCCTTTTTCACCAGCGGCCGCGCCTCCATCCTGCCGCTGATCACTACGCACGATGAGCTGCACACCGCCAACTCGCTCACCCAGACCACCGCCTGGACTTCGGTCGCTCTGGGCAGCTTCCTCGGCGGCGCCGTCGCCTCCTGGTTCGGCTTCCACGTGGCGTTCATCTTCAACGCCTTCTCGTTTCTCTTCTCGGCCTTCTTCATCGGCCGGCTGCGGGCGCCGGCCGCGAACGGCTTCACCGCCGTGCGCGCCGCCGGCGAGCATCCCCCGCGTCATCCCATGCAGGATTACATCGACGGTCTGCGCTACATCCGCGGCGTCCCGCTGCTGTTCGCGATCGCCCTGGCCGGCGTCGGTTGGGCCTCCGGCGGCGGCGCGGCGCAGATCCTCTTCAGCCTCTTCGGCGAGGTCGTCTTCAACCGCGGCGCGGCCGGCATCGGCGAGGTCTGGGGCTGCGCCGGCGTGGGCCTGATTCTCGGCGGCATCCTGGCCAACACGTGGGGCCGCCGGCTCACCTTCGAGCGCTACAAATGGCTCGTCGTGATCTGCTTCGCCATCCACGGCGGCAGCTATATCCTCTTCAGCCTGAGCCCCGTCTACGCCCTGGCGCTGATCTTCATCGGCCTTTCGCGCCTGTCCATCGCCGTCAACAACGTCCTCAACATGACCCAGGTCCTGCGCCACACGCCCGACGCCTATCGCGGCCGCGTGACATCTACCATGGAGTCGATGGTTTGGGGGACCATGATGTTATCGCTCTCCGTGGCCAGCTACTTTTCACAAACCCATTCGCCGCGCACCATCGGCGTCGTCGCCGGCATTTTCAGCTCGCTGACTGCCGTTTTCTGGGGCTGGGCGCAATTCACCGGCCGCCTGCCCGAGCCGGCGCTCGAAGGCCGTGAGCCGGAGCGCGGAGAGGAGGTCGAGGTCCATGTCTGACGCGCCGTCTCCATCCGCCGCCTTCGATCTCGCCGGAAAGATCGTGCTCGTCACCGGCGCCGCCCATCGCATCGGCCGCTCCCTCGCCCTCCGGCTGCACCGCGCAGGCGCGCGCGTCCTGGTCCACTACTCCACTTCTCACTCCGACGCCGCCCGCACCGCGGCCGACTGCGGCGGCGCTCCTCTGTATCGCGCCAACCTCGAGAGCGTCACCGAAATTCAAGCGCTGTTCGCCGCCATCGCCGCGCGCGAGCTCCGCCTCGACGCGTTGGTCAACAACGCCGCCCGCTTCACCGCCGCCGATCCTCTCGAGCTGACCGAAGCGCAGTGGGACTCGATCCACTCCGTCAACCTCAAGGCCGTCTTCTTCTGCTCCCAGCAGGCCGCCTTGCTGATGCGCCGCAACCCCGCCGGCGCGGGCCGCATCGTCAACATCAGTTCCATGGGCGCCTTCCTCGCCTGGCCCGAGCACGTCCATTACTGCGCCTCAAAAGCCGGCGTCGTTTCTTTAACCCGCACTCTCGCCAAGGCCCTCGCCCCGGCCATCACGGTCAACTCCGTCGCCCCCGGCGTCATCCCCTTCGACGAAATCGACGAGCCGCGCATCCAGGCCATGGCGCGCTCCACCCCCGCCGGCCGTCCCGGCACGGGCGACGACATCGCCGCCGCGGTCCTCTACTTCCTGACCGCCTCGAATTTCGTCACCGGCCAGGTCCTGCAGGTCGACGGCGGCCTGGGTCTCGGTTGACCCGCCGCCCGTTGAAAAACCCCCACGCCCCGGCGCATTCCCCTCAAGCCCGGCCCCGGCGCGCGCGATAAGCCCTTTGTGCAGGCTCTCATCGAAAACGCGCAACGCATCCTGGACACCGCCGTTGAGGCCCGCCACAACGGCCTGGATTCCTCCGACTGGACCATCTTCATCGGCCCCGAGGGCGGCCTGGAAATGATCGCCGGCTCTGATACGCCCCTCGATTCCCTCACCTGGAGCCGCGGCGCCCTCATGAGTTGGCAACTCCGCCATGGCCGCGACGGGATCCGCGTCGAGGGCCGCTCCACCGTCGAGCGCTGCCGCCTTGAAACCGTACCCCCGGCCCGCGCCGCCCGCCTGCTGCTCGGCTCCGGACGCCTCTATCAGCTCGTGCCCGCGGCCTGATTCGACGCCGCGCCGCCTGCTGCTCCGGGGCCTGTCCGGGGATCTCGACAATGCCTGTGCAGGCCCATTCAGGGCCGTTCCAGAGGCCTCCCCAACGCGTCCCTATGTTATCTTGAGAGTGTCGCGGCGCGTGTAGCTCAGCTGGTAGTAGCGCCAGATTGTGGTTCTGGATGTCGTGGGTTCGATCCCCACCACGCGCCCCAATTCTTTACACTCGAACAGGCTTTCTCGCGCTCAAAAGCGTCTTAAGAAAGCGAGCCTTCACCCGTTCGCCGATAATGGGCTCGTAAGCCGGCTCACGCCCGCGCCGGGCGCTGTGCCGCTAGGCTAAGTGTGGCGCTGGTTCTATGGACGCTTCTGCACAACCCCAATCCGCCGAGAGCCGCGCGGCCCGGATGATTCGCGAGACCTTCGAATCCGGCCGGCCGCTCACCTACATCCGTTCGACCGAGGAACAGCGCCTCGCGCGCGTGCTGCGCGAGGTCAGCCGCCGCTCGCATGTCCCCATGCCCGTCTGGACCTGGAGCCTCACCGAGAAAATGAATTGCGACGGCGAAGCCCCCTCCACGGCCGCCCGGACGGCCCGCGAAGCCCTCGATTTCATCGCCGCCTACAGCGGCCCGGCCATCTTTCACCTCAAAGACTTCCACGAGCCGCTGCGCGACTCGCCGGAGATCCGCCGCCGCCTGCGCGACGTCCACCAGCAGTGCCTCGACCAGGGTAAGTTCGTCGTCATCTCGTCCCCCGTCCGGTTCATTCCGGAAGAGCTCGATCGCAGCCTAGTCTTTCTCGATCTCCGGCCGCCCGACCCGGTCGAGATGGCGGCGTATCTGCGCGAGGAGGCCGGGCGCCTGTTCCCTCGCGGCGAAGGCCAGTTGGGCGACGAGCTGCTCCACCAGCTCGCCACCGCCTTGCAGGGATTGACCCTCGATGAGGCCCGCTACGCCCTGCGCCGCGCCCTGGCCGTGCACCCGCGGCTCGGGCCCGAATCCCTGCCCGCCCTGCTGGAGGAGAAGCGCCTCCTGGTCAACCGCACCGGCTTCATCGAGTTCATTACTATCGACACCAGCCTGGGCGACGTCGGGGGCCTCGAGGGCCTCAAGAAATGGCTCCTTGAGCGCCGCAAGCTGTTCCAGATGCGCGAGAGCCTGTCGGCTGAGATCGTGCCCAAGGGGTTGCTCATGATGGGCATCCCGGGCTGCGGCAAAAGCCTCTCGGTCAAGGCCATCGCCAACTGCTTCCAGCTGCCCCTGTATCGCATCGACATGATCGAAATCTTCTCCGGGCGGCACGGGAAACCCGAAGGCGCATTCGTCTCCGCGTGCCACATGATGGAGGACCTGGCGCCCGCCGTGCTGTGGTTCGACGAAATCGAGATGGGCATCACTTCGACCGAATCCAGCGGCGAGCAGGGCCGCATCTTCGCCTTCTTTCTCACCTGGATGCAGGAGAAGACCCGCGGGCTTTTCGTGGCCGCCACGGCCAACCGCATCGACCTGCTCCCCGCCGAGATGATCCGCAAGGGACGCTTCGACGAGGTCTTCTTCGTCGACCTGCCCCACGACGACGAGCGCATCGATATCTTCAAGATCCACCTCGCCCGCCGCGGCGTCGATCCGGCCCGCTTCGATCTTTCACAACTGATCGAATTCACCACAGGCTGGACCGGCGCCGAGGTCGAGCAGTGCGTCGTCTCGGCCCTCACTCAGGGCCGGATCGAGGATCGCGATGTGACCCAGCGCGATCTCGTCACCCTCGCCGCCCGGACCGTTCCGCTCTCGCGCACCATGAAGGAGCAGATCGAACATATTCGCGGCTGGGCCTTCGAGCGCGCCGCCCGCGCCTCCGTCGTCCCGGTCGGCCGCTGAGCGCGCCCGGCGGACCACCATCAATTCGCGGCCGGCCTGCTCACTCCCCGGCCTCCCCGGCCGTCCGCTCCGTCGAATTTCTACCCGGGACGCTCCCCCGCCGCCGGCGTGGACAAATGAATCGCGAGCTGTGAGCTCCGCTCGCTATCGAACGAATTTCAGAAGTTGCAAAAGGACTGAAACTATGAAAAACAGTGCTGTAAGTTCTTTTCAAATGGTGTTTAGAGTTCTTTTGCCGGCTCGCCGATTCTACCGCCGGATCTTATGAATGGGACAATCTATCCCCGCCCGTCACGCCCCTGACAATAGCCTTAGCGGAAGTCTTCCGCCACCATAATCTGGCTTGTAAGCGCTCGCGGCTCGCCCGTCCCGGAGCCGGTAGACTGTCGCACGTAGGCCAGCCGCGGTCCCCGGCGGCACGCCGCTGGCCATGTGACCGCCTCGCGCCCGTCGGTCAGGCGCACGGGGGCGGCGTCGGACAGTGAGATCCACCACAGGCTGGGGGCATCTCCCTCCCGTCGCGACGAGACGATCAGGTGGTCCCCGCCCGGGCCCCACGCGATACCGCTTATCTCGCAATCATCCCACGTCAACCGGCGCTCCGCGACGCCGCTCGTCATGGGGTGCAGATAAATGTCGCCGTTCCGCTCCCCGGTTCTCCGCCGGAAGGCCAGCATGTCGCCCGCCGGGGAGAAGATCGCTTCGTCGTCCCCCCAGCAGCCAAACGGCGGCGCGGTGATCTGTTGCCGCTCTCCGCCCTCCAGGTGAATCAGCAGCAGGACATCTTCTGATTCGGGATACACTTTGCCCGACGTGACCAGCACCTTCCCGTCCCGGCTCCACTCCACTCGCGGCACGTCGCCGGGTTGCGTGAGGATCTCCGTCAGCAGCCTGTCTCCCACTCCAAACGCCGGCGCCGCGCAGATCTCGAACCGTGCTTCGCCGCTGGTGCGCAGGAACGCGATTCGTCCCCCGTCCGGCGACCAGACCGGCCGCAGCTCCCGCGCCGAGGAGCGGCTGAAACGCGCCGGCCCGTCGGCGTCCACCCGCTGCACGTAGATCCCTTCCACCGCGTCTCCAGGGCCCCTCCAATCAAAGGCGATCGCACGCCCGTCCGGACTGAAAACCGGGTGCGCGGGCGCATCTGGCCCCGTGCTGCGCCCCAGACCCCTCGTGGCCCTCTGCGGAGTTCGAAAGTGGTGGAACAGCGCCTTGCCCGTCCCCCCCAGCGGCAGCGCCGCGTCCAACGCGACGCTTTGCTCCATAACACCGGACTCTGCCTGCCCTCCGCTGTGTTGCCAGTATGAAAACTCAAGCGCATACCTGCCCGGCGGAAGTTCGATCCCCACGGCGTCGTCCTTGCCTTCGTCCCGGTAGAACTGTTTCAACTTGTTTCGCAGGCGGCGCGCCGTGACCCTCACCACCGGATCCGCCTGCGTGTCGTAACCCGGCATCCGGCCAAACAGTTCCACGCCCAGCACCGTCTCTTTGGGTCGATCGACTTCTTCCTGCAGGCCCCTCTCGGCCAGGTAACGCAGCAGTTCGGAGACCCGGTCGGAACGGCTGAAGCCCCTGCTTTTCAGGATCTTGGCCAGTTGCGCCCGCACCTCCGTGGAAGCGGGGGGCTGCGGCCCCCGGGGGACGCTTGGGAGTCGGAATTCAGGCGCCATTACAATAAGCGTACCTTGAATAGACGATAAGGACGCGTCCATAGTTCCCCTATTGAATTTATTGATCGCATCGATTAATGGTGAATCCATACGTGACACTCTCTTGTTTCTTTGACGATGCCTGCCGTTACCTTCCGCAAACCTTCCTATCCCCTCATACTCAGACTAGAAGAAGGAGCGACTGGGATTTTTTTAAATAGGTTCTCAGACACTGCGCTGAAAACCTTTCCCCAGATGAGAGAGGGTTCCAGGTCGAGTCCAGAAATTACCCCGCCGGGCGCGCGGAGCCTTCCAGGAGCTTCTTCGATCGGAAAGAACTTTCAAGGAGAAAAAACATGAGAATGAGAACATTGCTGGTTTTCGTGATTTCGAGCCTGTGTGGCATCATGACTGCTTCGCTTGGCGCGCAGTCGTTACCAACCAGGTTCAACGTCCCCTTCGAATTCGCTGTCGGCGGCAAGACCCTGCCGGCCGGCGAATACGAGGTTGTTCTCGGCAGCAACCGGAACGGGCTCGTTGAAATCCAATCCGCCGACGGCCACTCGACGCTGTTCACCATGACGCACGGTGGCGCGGCCAGCGCCTCCAGCGAGAAGCCGGCGCTGGTCTTCCATCGTTACGGCAACCAGTACTTCCTGGAGCAGTTTTCGACGGGCGAAGGCCAAGCTCCGGTTCTGGAACTCCCTTCAACCAAGGCCGAGCGTGAAGCGGTCAAGATCGCATCATCCCGTCAGGTTGAGACCGTGACACTCGTGGCCACCCGCTAAGCCGTTCATTTGAACGCGCTATAGTGTGATTGGTGGTAAGGCACTGCGGAGAGCATCGCTCCCGCGGTGCCTTTTCGTTTTCAGACGGCGTAAATCCCCGCCGGATTCGCATGCTCCGCGCAGCCAGCCTGATCGGACTCTTCGCGCTCGCCGGCACCGCCACTTGTGCCACCAGGCAGCTTCTGCTCGGCGACGCCGGGCGCGGCCGGGAGGTGTTCGAAACGCACAGTTGCGTCACCTGCCACAGCGTCAACGGCCAGGGCGGAAGGATCGGCCCGGACCTGGCGCAAATGGTCGAGCGCGGCTTTACCCCCTTTCGCTTTTCGGCCCTGCTGTGGAACCATGCCCCGGCCATGTTCAGGAAACTGGACCGGATGGGCATTGCGCGGCCCGAGTTGACTCCCCAGCAGGCGGCGGACTTGTTCGCTTATTTCTTCGCCCTGCGCTCCTTTGAACAGCCCGGCAATGCCCGCCGCGGCAAACGGGTTTTTCGATCGATGAACTGCGCCCAATGCCACGCCGTCAACGCTCCGTTCGAGCCCGGCGTCGCGCCCGTCGGCGCCTGGCCGCCCTTCGATCACCCTTTCCTGCTCGCCCTCCACATGTGGAACCACCCTCCCACTTCGTTGCCGCGCGCCTCCGGCCAGCCCGCGCCCCCGCTCCCGCATCTCACCGCTCAGGACCTCACGGACATGTCGGTTTATCTGCGCTCGGTCCAGGGACGACGCCGGGATGTGACCCTCCTGCCCGGGTCGCCGGCCGAGGGCGGGCAGCTTTTCGGCACCAAGGGCTGCTCCTCCTGCCATTACGGCAGCGATGCCCTGGAAGGGCGTCCTACCCGTTACACGCTCGACGATTTCGCCGCCGCGATGTGGAATCATCTCCGCCCTACCCCGCTGCAACGGGTGCCCATCAATACCGCGCAAATGCGCCTCTTGGCTGGCTATCTGCTGTCAATCCAGTTCATCGCGGAGCGCGGAGACGCGGGGCGCGGCCATCTGTTGTTCGAGAAAAAGCGCTGTGTCGCCTGCCATGAAAACCCCTCCGGCCAGACGCCCGGCCGTTCCGACATGGCCGGCCGCATGACTTCGTTTGACATGGCCGCCGCTCTTTGGAAGCACGGTCCAGCGATGCATGAGACCATGCGCCGGAAAAACATCCCCTGGCCCCGCTTCGACGGCGATGACATGGCCGACCTGACCGCGTACCTCCACGGCTATGAATTCAAGCGCCGCACCCTCTCGGCCACGCCCGCAACGCCTCCGCCAATCCGCTAGAAAGGCCGGAAATCCGTGCGGCTCGGCCGTGCTTTACGGCCCCGCTACTGCCCCACCCGGTAACTCGCCAGCACCGAGTCCCCCGGCTGCGGCGCCGAGCCCGCCAGGAACGTCACCGTCGCTGCCGCCAGCGTGTAGTCCACGCCTTGTTGCTGCAGCAGCCCGTTGCGGAACAGCAGCAGGCTCGCGCTCGGCGCCGGCGTGTTGCTCAGCGCGAATGTCGTATTCGTGCCGTTCACAGTGCCCACCGGCGTCTCCAGGTCCACGAAAACCAGGTTCGCGCCACACGGCCCCAGTGAGCCGTCGCCGCGCACGCATTGGTCCGGCGTGCCCATCAGTCCGCTCAGCGCGCCGTTGATGTCCGGCACCAGCACGCGTCCGATCAGGTAGTCCGCCCCAATCGTCGGCCGCTCCGCCAGGGCGTCGGTGAGCCCGGCCACGTCCGACATTTGAACCGTTGTTTGCACTGTCACACCGCCCCCGGAACCCGAGCCTGACCCCGAACCCGACCCCGAACCCGTCGCCGGCGGTACCGTCACCCCGTACACCGTCAGCGGCGTGCTGCTCGGCGGCACCGCCCAGATATTGACGTCGTTGAGCTTCCCGTCGATCAGGTACTGCACCAGGTAAGTGGCCGGAGTCTGCGCCGTCGTCGTTGGCGTCAGCCTGACGCGCAGCGTCCCGCCGCTCACCGGCACACGGATTGAGTTGGTGGGAATGTTCGAATTGTCCGACGCGACAAACGCTTTCCACGAGATAATCAGCGTCCCGTTGACTGGCGTGCCGTCCGCCCGGAACAACTGGTCTTGGATCGTCGTCAGCGGCGGCGCCGCCTCGGCCCCCCCCGCCGCGGCCCACATCAGCGCCGTCAAAACCACTGCCGCCCGGCCCGCTCTCGCCCCTGTCTCCTGCATCGCCCTGTTGCCCTCCTCGCCTCGTTTCGCCTGCCCGGACTGCGGGCATCCATCGCCCTGGTCCTCTGTCCAAGGCTACGACCGGCAGGCAAGCGGATTTCGCCCCTGCGCGTCCGCCCGGTGAACGAAAGAGGCTGGTTTTCAATAACTTGCGATGATCCTGATTTATTGCTTGGGGGCGTTAACGCCCTCGCGCCCGGAGCCCAAAAGGCCCCCAATGGGCCCATTCTCCCGCTCTGATCGCCGGTTTCCGGAATACCACCGGGACGCTATTTCAGCCCGCCGTCGCGGGTGATCGCCTCGGCGCCGAGGTATGGCCGCAGCGCCGCCGGCACCACCACCGAGCCGTCCTTCTGCTGGTAGTTTTCGACAATCGCCACCCACGTCCGCCCGACCGCCAGTCCGCTGCCGTTCAGCGTGTGCACGAATTCGGTTTTCTTTCCTGTTTTGAACCGGATAGCCGCCCGCCGCGCCTGGAAACTCTCGAAGTTCGAGCAGGATGAAATTTCCTTGTAGCCGTTCTGCCCGGGCAGCCACACTTCGAGGTCGTAAGTCTTGGCCGAGGCAAAGCCCGTGTCAGTCGTGCACAGCAGCATCCGGCGGTACGGAAGTCCCAATTTTTCAAGTACTTCCTCGGCACAGCGGGTCAGCCGCTCGTGCTCCGCGTAGCTTTCTTCCGGCCGCGCGAAAGCCACCAATTCGACCTTCTGAAACTGGTGCTGGCGGATGATGCCGCGCACGTCGCGGCCGTGGCTGCCGGCTTCGCTGCGGAAACAGGGCGTGTAGGCGGCCAGCCGGATGGGCAGCCGTTCTCCCTCTAAAGTCTCATCGCGGAAGAGGTTAGTCACCGGGACCTCGGCCGTCGGCGCGAGCCATAGGTCGAAGCCCTCGCACTTGAACAGATCCTCCGCGAATTTGGGCAATTGGCCGGTCCCGAACAGGCTCGCCGAATTAACCATGAACGGCGGCAGAACCTCCGTGTAACCATGCACTTGCGTGTGCAGATCGAGCATGAAGTTGATCAGCGCGCGCTCGAGTTTCGCGCCCAGCCCGAAATAGACCGCGAAACGCGCCCCGGTGATCTTCGCAGCGCGTTCGAAATCAAGGATTTGCAGCTCCGGGCCGAGGTCCCAATGGGCCTTCGGCTCGAAATCAAACTGCGGCGGCGCGCCCCATCTCGAGACTTCCACATTGTCGGCTTCCGTGAGGCCCACAGGCACCGATTCGTGAGGCAGGTTGGGGATCCCGGCCAGCATCAGCCGGAACTCATCGTCGATAACCTTAACTTGTTCATCCAAAAGGGAAATCTGCTCACCCATGGCGCGCACTCCGGCCTGCAGTTCTGTGGTGTCAGCGCCGGCCTTTTTCTGCCTGCCGATGACCTGCGATTCGGCGTTGCGGCGGGCCTTCAGCAGCTCGATTTCGGTGACCGCGGCGCGGCGGCGAGTGTCGGCGGCGCGAAAAGCCTCGACATCGAGCCGGAAACCACGCTCCGCCAGTCGCGCCGCAATGGCCTCCAGATGGGTCCGAAAATGATTCAGTTCGTGCATGGAAATGTCTGTTTTTTCAAAATGTTCCAGCCCCAGCCGGGCAGACGGATCCGCACCGCGCCGCACGCCGGTGAATCTTCATTGTAAGGCCCGCTCGCCGGGCTCGGTACCGGAGGGCTGCCACGCGGGGCAACGGGACCATGCGGCGGTGGCCTCGATCGCGTGCGGGAACACCGGCGCCAGGAATGCTCGCCGCGCGCCCCTGCCGCCAGGCTGCGGTTACCAACCAGCCGGCCGGGGCGTAGAATGCGGCCGGACGAAGATGCCGGAAGGAAATTCCTGATTCGAACATCCTTGCCCGGGCGCGGAGATCCGGCCTAAGCCAAAATCTCGCGGACGAACCGTGCGGTTTGGCCGATCTGGTCGTTGAAGCGCTGGTACAGGCCCATGATCATGGCGTCGGTGGGCTTGATGCCGTGCAGCGCCACGGCCATGCGCTGCTTGACCTGGTCGGGCGAATCGACGGTGCGGCCCGCGGCCAGTACTTTATAGGCGAAGCAAGGCTTTCTGGCTTTACGAATGGTCGCCAACATGCGCGGCGGATCGGACGGCAGATAGACCTCACCCAACGGTAACTGACCGCCGAGAAGTTTCTCGAATTCGGCGCGCGGGCGAATCATGTAATACAGGGCGGTCATGTAATAGTCGACGTCCCAGCCTTTCTCCTCGGAGTACTCTACTTCCAGCGGATTGTGGCACGAGAGACCGACCATGGCCCCGGTGTCGCGGATGCGCTTGAGATAGTCGAGCGACTTATCGAACTGGCCCGCATCCCAGAACTTATTGGTGCTGACGCCGTGCTGGGCGATACCTATAGGTTGGAGTTTCATGGCGCGCTTGAGGATGTCGGGTTCATCGTTGAAACCGGGGCGCGAGAGCATGAGAAGCTGCAGGTTGCCGCCGGATTGCTTGTAGCGAAGCCAGTCGGTCTCGAGGCGCTCGCTCCAACTGGCCTGCCAGGTGTTGAGGCCGGCGCGCTCGAGTTCGCGAAGGAAAGATAGTACGCGCGGAGTGGTGTGGTAATCGGTCATGTGAGCCGAGAAGACGTAGTTGAAATGGGAATAGCCGTAAATGGGATTGGCGCCGGCGACTAAGCGCGTGATTTTGTATTTGCCGAAGGGGGCTACGGGCAGGAGTGGGCCGGGCCCGGCTGGGGGCACGTCCTCTGCCGAAGCGGCGTCCAGGCGCGCGGGCAGAGCGCCAGCGCCGATCAGGCCGGCCAGCGTGCCCGCGCCTTTGAAGAAGTCGCGGCGCTGGAGGCTATGGTCGTCGAGCGGGTC
>JBKQPG010000049.1:0-5313 GCA_052145115.1 Bryobacteraceae bacterium | reverse complement strand
AGCGTGCCGCCGCGGCACGCGCAGAGTGTCCCCTCCGGCCACCCAACCCGCGCCGGCCGAGTTCACAGAAACTGTGAATCTGCTCTAACGCCGCCGCCCGCAACTGGCGGCTCCGGCCCGTTCGCGATATCTTCGTGAGGTGAGCACGCGCCCCCGCATTGTCGTGCTGGTCGGACTGCCCGGCTCGGGGAAATCCTTCTGGGCCGCCCGCCAGCCCGCGGGCGTGCTCTCCTCCGACGCCGTGCGCGCTCTGCTCACCGGCAGCGAGGAAAACCAGGCCGTCAATCCCCTGGTCTTCCAGACCCTGCGCTTCCTCTTGAAGATGCGCCTGCGCGCCGGCGCGGAGGTGACCATCATCGACGCCACTTCGCTCACCTCCAAAGAGCGCCGTTCCTGGATCCGCCTCGCCGCCGCCCTCGGCTGCTCCTCGGAAGCCGTCTTCTTCGACACGCCCCTCGATACCTGCATGGCCCGCAACGCCGCCCGCTCGCGCGTCGTGCCCGGCGACGTCATGCGCCGCTTCGCCGCCCGTCTCACGCCGCCCTCCACCGGCGAGGGATTCGCCAAGATCACGGTGATCAAGCCATGACCATGCACCGCCGCCCGCGCCGCCGCGTCCCCGCCGTACCCTCCCGCGGGTGAGAATAGGAGTCTATGGCCGTAGCCATCATCCTGCTCCTCATCGTCGCCTCGGCGGTCCTCTTGATGGCCTGGGCCGTCCGTGGACGCCGCTCGCGGTTGCTCGGAGCTTCCGCCTGGCGCGGTCCCGCCAACCGCCGCGCCCTCGCTCTCACCTTCGACGACGGCCCCAGCGAATCCACGCCCCGCGTCCTTGAGCTGCTCGAGCGCCACGATGTGAAAGCCACGTTTTTCCTGTGCGGCCACCACGTCCGCCGCCTGCCCCATGTCGCCTGTCAAATCGTCCGCGCTGGCCACGAGATCGGCAATCACACCGATACCCACGAGGCGCTCTACCTCCGCTCGCCGTCCTTCATCCTCGATCAGGTCGCCCGCGCGCAGGTCTCCATCCACGAGGTGACCGGCCTCGCCCCGCGCCTTTTCCGCGCGCCCTTTGGCGCCAGCTGGTTCAGCTTGCGGGATGCACTGCGCCAGCTCGGTCTCACCGCCGTCATGTGGACCGACATCGCCCGCGATTGGGTGCTCGACGGCGTCGCCGTGGCCCGCCGCATGGAACCTCGCGCCGCCCCCGGCGCCATCCTCTGCTTTCACGACGGCCGCGAACTGCGGCACAATCCGGATATCGGCGCGACCCTCGAGGCGCTCGAGCTTCTACTGCCTCGGTGGGCCGGCGCGGGCTATGAATTCCTCACTGTTTCGGAGCTCCTGTGGCCATCGACGACCCACTCACACAACGCATAATCGCGGTCATTGAACGCACCATGAAGATGCCCGCCGGGCGCGTCCAGCCCTCCAGCACCTTCGACGAGCTGGCCATCGATTCGCTCGATGGCATCAACATCGCCTTCGCGTTGGAGAGCGAGTTTGACGTCGACATCCCCGACGACTCGTTGCCCCGAATGCGCAGCGTAGCCGACATCGTCGCCGGCATCGGCTCGTTGCTCGCCGTCAAGGCCGATCCGCCACCGCCCGCGCCCGCCGCTGCCCCGCCCCAGCAAAATGCCGCTCCAGCGCCGCCAGAAGGCGACGCCGGGGAGACCCCCGCTTGAAACGCCGCGTCGCCGTCACCGGCGCCGGTGTCGTTTGCGCCGCCGGCTCCACGGCCGATGAAACCTGGGCCTCCCTCCGCGCCGGCCGCAGCGCCATCGGGCGTTTGGAGCACGACTGGGCGCGCGAATGCAAGTACCACGTGGCCGCCGTCGCCCGCGACTTCGACCCCGCACAGCACTTCGACGCCCGCGAACTGGTGATGTTCGACCGCTTCGCGCAGTTCGCCCTCGCCGCTTGCGCCGAAGCCGTGCGCACCAGCGGCATCGTCTTCGATGGCCCCCGCACGGCCATCGTCATGGGCACCTCCGGCGGCGGCCAGGCCTCCATCGACGAAGGCTTCGTCGAGCTCTATCGCAAGGGCAATCCTCGCGTCCATCCGCTCACCATTCCCAAGACCATGTCCAACGCCGGCACCAGCCACATCGCCATGAAATACGGCCTCACCGGGCCGGCCTGGGCCGTTTCCACCGCCTGCGCTTCCTCGTCGCACGCCATCGGCCAGGCCTTCTGGATGGTCCGCCACGGGCTCGCCGATGCCGCCATCGCCGGCGGCAGCGAAGCCCCGCTGAATCCCGGCTTCTGGCGCGCCTGGGAGGCCATGCGCGTCATGGCGCCCGATACCTGCCGCCCCTTTTCCCGCAACCGCAAGGGCATGATTCTGGGCGAGGGCGGCGCCGTGCTGATTCTCGAAACTCTCGATCGCGCCCGCGCCCGCGGCGCGCCCGTTCTCGCCGAAATCTGCGGCTTCGGCATGTCCGCCGACGCCCACCATCTCACTCAGCCTCTGCCTGAAGGCGCCGCCGCGGCCATGCGCATGGCGCTCGCCGACGCCGGCCTCCGCGCCGAGGACATCGGCTACGTCAACGCCCACGGCACCGGCACTCCGGCCAACGATGTCGCCGAATCCCGCGCCCTCGTCCTGGCCCTCGGCGAACACGGCCGCTCCGTGCCCGTGAGTTCCACCAAATCCGTCCACGGCCATGCCCTCGGCGCGGCCGGCGCGCTCGAAGCCTTCGCCACCGTCATGGCCCTCCACACCCGCGAGATTCCGCCCACGGCCAACTTCGTCGAGCGCGATCCCGAATGCGATGTCAACCTCATCAGCTCTCCCACGCCCGCGCCCGGCCTGCGCGCCGCGCTCTCCAACTCCTTCGCCTTTGGTGGATTGAACGCCGTCCTGGCCTTCAGAGACCCAGCCGGTCTTTGAGTTCCTTCAGCCGCTCCCGCGACACCGCGATCTGGGTCTTCTTCGCATCCTTCAGCCGCAGCATCATCCGCCCGCCGAACCAGTTGTACAGCTCGTCGACGTACTCCAGGTTCACGATCGTCGAGCGGTGCACCCGCACCCATCGCGCCCCGTCCAGCTTCTGCTCCAGCTCCGCGATCGTCCGGTCCACCACCCACTTCTTCTCCGCCGTCACCGCGAACGTGAGCTTGTCCTCGGCAAAGAAATGCGTGATCCGCCGCAGCTCCAGAAAGTGCACCCGCTCGCCCGACCGCGACGGAATGCGCTCCAGCCGCCCCGCGCCCGCCCCCGGCTGCGCCTGCAGCGCCGTCGTAATCTGCTTGAGCAGCGTCCGCATCTCCGGCCGCGGCTCCGCCCCGCCCAGCACCCGCTCCAGTTTCCCCAGCGCCCGTTCGAGCTGTTCACGCTCGATCGGCTTCAACAGGTAGTCCACCGAATGGTGTTCGAACGCCCTCAGCGCGTACTGGTCGTAAGCCGTCGTGAAGATCACCAGCGGCTCCCGTTCCAGCCGCCCCAGCAGGTCGAAACCCGTCAGTCCCGGCATTTGGATATCCAGGAACAGCACGTCCGGCGCGAGCAGTTCGATCTCCAGCGACGCCCGCTCCGGGTCCGATGCCGCGCCCAGCACCTCCACCCGTCCGTCTTCTTTCAACAGTTGCTCCAACCGCCGCAGCGCCAGCGGCTCGTCGTCCACCAGAAACGCGCGTGGCTTCATACCAGGGCCGTCATCGGCAGCCGGAACCGCACGCAGGCGCCCTTCTCGGGCGTCCCGATCTCAATCGACGCCGCCGCGCCGTACAGCGCTTCCAGCCGTTGCTCCAGCATATCCAGGCCGTGTCCGGCGCGCAGCGCCGCGCTCGAAAAGCCCGGCCCGTCGTCGCTCACCTCGGCCACCAGCGCATCCTCCTCCCGCCTCACCCGGATGCTGATCGTGCCCCCGTCCCGCCGCGGCGCGATGGCGTGCTTCATGCTGTTCTCCACCAGCGTCTGCAGCGCGTATGCCGGGATCTCGATCGCCCCCAGCTCGGCCGGCGCGTCAATCGTGAACCTCAGCCGCCCGCCGAAGCGCGTCCGTTCGATCTCCAGGTAATCCGTCACCAGCTTCAGCTCCTCGCTCAGCCGCACCACCGGCGCCTGCTGCGTATCCAGCGCGAACCTCAGCAGCCGCGCCAGTCGCTGCAGCATCTCCTCCGCCCGCGGCGCGTCTTCCCTCACCAGCGCCAGAATCGAGTTGATCGTATTGAACAGGAAATGCGGCTGCAGCCGCGATTGCAGCGAGTCCAGACGCGCCTCCGCCGCCAGCTTCAGCGCCCGCTCCCGTTCCAGTTGCTGCGTCCGCAGTTGCAGCGTCGTCGCCTGCACCTGCCCCTTCAGCGTCTCGATCGTATGCACCGCCGCACCGACCATGATCGTTACCAGCACCCCGATCCGCGCGCTGTAGGCGAATTGCAGCCACAGCTCCGCCCGCTCCACCAGCCCCGCCGCAAACAGAATGCCCGTCGCCAGCGCCGCTCCCGCCATCCCTATCGCCATCAGCAGCACGACGTACGGCGGCCACTTCTTCCAACCCCGCACGTGCGCCATCCGCACCGCCACCGGCGGGATCGCAATCATCGCCAGGTCCCCCGTGCAGTGCGTGTACAGTTGAAAATACAATAGCTGCCGCCAGAAGTGCTGCACGATGCCCTGGTAATCGAACACCGCGAACAGCCCCATCAGCCCCATCCCCAGCCCGGTGTTGACCAGCAGCATCGGCCCCAACCGCCAATACTGCCACCTCTTCCCTTGGGTGCCCTTATCTCGGCAATTGTCTACGTTCTGCATGGCGCTCACTTTGCGGCCTGGTGGCAGCCCACGCAGGTTCGCTGTTCCACAGGATAAGCCGGATTGTCCATCCACGCCCCGGCCCGCTTCGCGTACTCCGTGCCCGGCAGCTCCTTGACAATGCGTTCCAGCTCGGCCCGCGACTTCTCTTTCTCCCCCAGCCGGTCGTACCCGTCCGCCAGCGCCGCCAGCAGCTCCCCTCGCGAATGCTCCGGAAGCTTGCCGAACTGGTCTTTGTGCAATTCAATGACGTGCGTGAAATCGGCAACCGCCTTGTGCAGCAGCTCCGGCTGCCACTCCGGCGGCACCGGGGAGCGCGTCACTACTAGCCCGGATGTTTCACCACAATCGCAGCGAGGCGCGATGAGAGGGTTGCAGATACAAGGCGCGCGACGGGAGCCGCCCGCAGGCGTACTTGGCGGTACGTTGAGGACGGCGACCGAGCGCAACGCAGTAGATGCGGCCCTATCGCGCGCCGCAGCCGATGGTTGGTGAAATATCCGGGTTAAGGGCAGCGACCCGTTGGTCAGTTCCGACTGGAGTATGCTTCACGG
>JBKQPG010000048.1:0-26422 GCA_052145115.1 Bryobacteraceae bacterium | reverse complement strand
GGGTTGGGTGGCCGGAGGGGACACTCTGCGCGTGCCGCGGCGGCACGCTTGGGTTCCCTCGGCGCGACGTTCAGAGGCTGTCGATCAAGCGCCGCGGCCCTCGGTGTCCCCATCCGGGAGCGGCCTCGTTGCGACCGGACGCGACGGGCTACACTTGTTCCGGAACAGGTCTAACTTTTCTGCAAGGCCGAGCGCAGCAGGGCGCAATCGTGTTTCAACGACGCGATGACGGCCGCGGGCGCGATGGAGATCTCGCGGCGGCCGTTTTCGGCGCCGCCGAGCGGGTATTCGGCGTGCAACTGGATGGGCCCGTCGAAGCCGCTGTCGCGGAGCATGGCGGCGAACTGGCCGAGGTGGACCATGCCGGCGCCGAGCGGAGTCCACTGCACATCCCAGACGCCGCGGGCGTCGTGGGCCCACAGGAAGTCCTTCACCGCGACGCCGTGGATGCGCTCCTGGCACAGGCGGAAGGACTCGATCCAGCCGGCCAGTCCGCCCTCGATGGTGGCGTGCGAGACGTCGTAGTTGATGCCCACGCCGCGCGGATCGGCGTCGCGGAACATTTCGCGCAAGCTGACGATGGAGGCACCGGCGTTGGGCATGCCGGAGTGGGTGTGATAAATGGCCATCACGCCGTGGCGGGCGTTGAGGGCTGCCAGCGCGGCGGAACGGCGGCGAAAGTCGTCGAGCTGTGGTGGAAAGCTCTGCGCGGGATCGTAGCGGAAGCCGTCCCAGCGGTAGTAGCGGATGCCCAGCCCGGCGAGCAGGCGGACGAAATCCGCGAGGCCGGGCGTCGAGGCATCGAGGATGCCGGAGGTCACCATGGGCACCTCCAGACCGCTCTTTCTCAGCAGCGCGACCAGCGGCGGCAAATCGGCGGAGGCGGCATCGGGTTCCACGTGGCCGCCTTTGCGGACGGTTATGTCCACGCCATCGAAGCCGGCCTCCAGCGCGGCACGGGCTAGAGCCTCGCCGCGAACGAACTGCAGATGTTTCGAGAAGATTGCGATTTTCCACTGACGCGCGGTTTGCGCGGACAGCGACGCGGCGCCGGCCGCGCCCAGCCATTCTCTGCGGGTCCAGTTCACAGCGGGCCTCCTCATGAGATTCCGATGCAGACCATCACACCACGAAACAGGCCCGGCTGCCGTTACAGAGAAAAAGCTAAGATGGTCGCATGAAGCCCCTCGCCACCCTGCTTTCTCTCACGATCGCACTGCTGTGCTGTGCCTCGCCGATACTGGCCGACGATGCCGCCAAGGCCGCCAAGATCGAGCAAATGCTGGCGCTCACGCACTACGACCGGGTGATGAAGCAGACGCTGGAGCAGATGAAGAGCATGCAGTTGGAGCAGTTCAAGAAGCTCGAAACGCCCGAAGCGCGGGCGCAATCCGAGCAGCTCCAGCAGAAGACGATGGCGCTGCTCGCCGACCGCCTGAGCTATGAAAAGGTCAAACCGTTGTTCATCAAGCTCTACATGGATGTCTTCACCGAAGAGGAGATCGACGGCATGGTGGGTTTTTATAAGTCCCCGGCGGGCAAGGCAATGCTCGAGAAGACGCCGCAGTTGATGCAGCGCCTGATGCCGATGATGCAGAAGCTGATGAGCGACCTGCAGCCGGACCTGCAGAAGATCCTCGAGGACGCGAAACAGAAACCCAACTGAGCGCCGCTGGGGAGCGCCGGCACGGCCGGCGGCGATAGACTCGTGGCTGGAATTCCCCTATGTTCAGACCTTTAATGCTCATGCTTTGCCTGGCTACGGCCGCCTCCGCGCAATCCGCTGCCGGATGGATGAATCTGTTCGATGGCCGGACGATGAATAGTTGGAAGGCGGCGGAGCACGCCGCGACGTGGAAGGTTATGGACGGGCTGCTGACGGCCGACGGGCCGCGCTCGCACCTGTTCTATGCGGGCCCCGCGCACAACGCCGACTTCCGCAACTTCGAATTGGAAGTGGAGGCGATGGCCCGGCACGGAGCCAACTCGGGCGTCTATTTCCACACCCGATACCAGCAGGAGGGCTGGCCGGAGAAGGGTTTCGAGGTGCAGATCTGCAACACCTGCACGGGCGAGGGCAGCTACATCGAGCGCAAGAAGACAGGTTCGCTGTATGGCGTGCGCAACATTTACAAGCAACTGGTCCAGGACGGCCAGTGGTTCCGGATGAACATCGTGGTGCAGGGCCAGCGCGTGCAGGTGCGGCTGAACGGCACGCTACTGGTGGACTACATCGAACCCGAACACCCGCAGGCGGGCGAGCATGGCGGCCGGGTGCTGGACCACGGCACTTTCGCGTTGCAGGCCCACGATGCGGGCGCGCAGGTATTTTTCCGCAGCGTGAGGGTGCGGGCGTTGCCTGATGCCGCGCCGCAGGTTGCGCTACCTGTATGGGACGAGACCGACCGGCAGATTCTGAGCCTGGAAGCGGCGAACTACCCGCTGGTGGACTTCCACGTGCATCTCAAGGGCGGCTGGACGATCGGGCAGGCGCTCGAGAAATCGCGCAAGGACGGCATCCAGTACGGCATCGCGATCAACGGCGGGAAGGGCTTCCCGGTGACCAATGACGAGCAACTGCTGGCGGCGCTCAAGCCGCTGCAAGGCCAGCCCGTGTTCCTGGCGCTGCAAGGGGAGGGGCGGGAATGGCCGGGCACGTTCTCGCGCGGGGTGCTGGAGCAGTTCGACTACATCTTCACCGATGCCATGACGTTTACCGACGACAACGGCCGGCGCATGCGGCTGTGGATCCCGGAGGAGGTCGGCGAGATCAAGGACCACGAGGCGTTCATGGATACGATCGTGGACCGCATCGTGAAAGTGATCACCAACGAGCCGATCGACATCTACGTGAACGCCACGTTCCTGCCGGATGCGATGGCCAAGGAGTACGACCAGCTGTGGACGCCGCGGCGGATGCAGCGCGTCATTGACGCAGCGCGGGCGAGCGGCGTGGCCATTGAGATCAACAACCGCTACAAGATCCCCAGCCTGGCCTTTATCAGGCTGGCAAAGCAGGCCGGCATCCAGTTCACGTGCGGCACCAACAATGCGGGCCTGGACATGGGCCGCGACGAGTACTGCATCGAGATGATCCGGGCGGCGGGCTTGCAATGGCAGGACATGTGGCTGCCGCGGCCGGAGGGCCAGAAGGCGGTCCAGCGCAAGGGGCGCTAATGGATGCCCAGTTTCTTCTGCATCTGCTCGAGTGAAAGCCCCTTGGTTTCGGGGAACACGAACAGCACGACGAAGAACTGCAGGGCCATCATGGCCGAGAAGAGCATGAACGGGGCCGCGCCGGATGAGCGCGCGATTTGCGGGAAGGTCCAGGCGATCAGGGCGTTCATAAACCAATGCGTGAAGCTGCCCAGGCTTTGGCCCTTGGCGCGCACGCGGTTGGGAAAAATCTCGCTCAGGTAAACCCAGATCACGGCCCCTTGCGAGAAGGCGAAAAAGCCGATGAAGCCGACCAGCAGCCACACCAGCAGCTCCTCGTGACGCTCGGTCGCGAAGATGGCGGCGACGCCGGCCAGGCACAGCGCGGTGCCGACGGAGCCGATGAGCAGCATGCGCTTGCGGCCCAGTCGGTCGATCACCGACATGGCCAGGATGGTGGCCAGCAGGTTGGTGGCGCCGATGGCGACAGCCTGCAGGTCGCTCGAGACCTTGTCGAAACCGGCGCGGGCGAAGATGTCGTTGAGGTAATAGAGAATGGCGTTGATGCCGGAGAGCTGATTGAACATGCCGATGAGAATCGCCAGCAGGACGGGGAGGCGGTATTTGGCCTGGAACAGCGGCTCGTCGCCCAGGCTGTGCGCGGCGTCGATGGATTCGACGATCTCGGCCAGTTCGCGTTCGCAGTCCGCCTCGCCAATGTCGTGCAGCACGCCGCGGGCCTCGTCCACGCGTCCCTGTTTCACCAGCCAGCGCGGACTCTGCGGAATGCCGATCAGCAGCAGGAAGAAGACCACCGCCGGGAAGGCGGCCACGCCCAGCTTCCAGCGCCATTCCAGGTCGCCGAATCCGGCCAGGCCGAGGAGGTAGTTGGAGAAGTAGGCGACCAGGATTCCGAAGACGATATTGAACTGGAAGAAGCCCACCAGGCGGCCGCGGCTGCGCGCCGGCGAGATCTCGGCGATGTACATCGGACCGAGCACCGAGGAGCCGCCGATGCCCAGGCCGCCGATGAAGCGGAAGGCGACCAGCGAATACCAGTCCCAGGAGAAGGCGCAGCCCACCGCGGAGATGAAATACAGCACGGCCATGAGCTGCAGCGCGCCGCGACGTCCGCGGCGGTCGCCCAGAACGCCGGCGAACAAAGCGCCCACGATGGTGCCGCAGAGCGCGCTGGCGACGGTGAAGCCCAGCGCGCGTTCCGAAAGGTGAAAGGTGTCGGTCAGGGCCTTGGTGGTACCGGCGATGACCGCCGTATCGAATCCGAACAGCAGGCCGCCGAGCGCGGCCACCACGGTGCTCTTCACAACATGCGAATCCAGTTTCATCGCGTCTCCACGCTGTTGGACCTTAAAACAAAACGGATTCTACTCTATCAAAGGCCCGAAGCGCCTCCGGCGGGCGGGCAGGCGCGGTGCGGCGATCGCGCCGGCTAGGATTCGGGTTCCGCGGCCTCGATGGGCGGCAGCTTGTCGGTCGGTCGGGCCCACCACACGTAGAACGTCGGCAGCAGGAAAACGCTCACGACCAGGTCGGCGACCAGGCCGCCGACGATGACAATGGCGAAGGGGCGTTGCGAGTCCGACCCGATCGCATGGGACGTGGCGGCCGGCAGCAGGCCCAGCGTGGCCACCAGCATGGTCATCATGATCGGCCGCAGGCGCCGCACCGCGCCTTCCACGGCGGCGTCGACAATGGAAAGCCCGCGCGCGCGCAACTGGTTGATGTACTCCACCATGATCACGCCGATCTGCACCGAAGCGCCGAACAGGGCCAGGAAGCCGATGCCCGAGGAGACGCTGAAGTGGGTGCCGGTGAGGAGCAGGGCGAAGAGCCCGCCGATCGGGGCGATGAACAGGGTCATGAGATTGAGGCAGGCCCATTTCACGCTGCCGAAGGCGCTGTACAGGATCAGGAAGATGATGAGGATGGTGACCGGGACGATGACCGCCAGGCGGGATTGGGAGCGCTGCTGGCTCTCGTACTCGCCAGCCCAGTCGTATCTATAGCCGGGAGGCAGCTTTACCTGCCGGTTGACTTTGGCCATCGCCTCTTCGACGGTGCTGCCGAGGTCGCGGCCGCGCACGCTGTACTTGACGGCCACGAAGCGCTGATTGGATTCGCGATAAATCTCGGAAGCGCCGTCGGTGGTCTCGATGCGGCACAGCTGGGCCAGAGAGACGCGCTCGCCGGAGGGCGCCAGCAGGCGGATGTTGGCGATAGCCTCCTTGGTGTCGCGGTACGGCGTCTGGTAGCGCAGCACCAGGTCGAAGCGCTGCTCGCCCTGCAGCACCTGGCTGACGGCGTTGCCGCCGACCGCGGTCTGAATGGCGTCCTGCACGTCGGCGACGTTGATCTGGTAGCGCGCCGCGCGCTGGCGGTCGACAGTCACGTTCAGGTTGGGCTGGCCGATCACGCGAAACACGCCCAGATCCTCGATGCCCTGGACGCCGTGCATGATGGCCACGATCTCGTCGGCCTTGGCCTCGAGCAGCTTCAGATCGTCGCCGAAGATTTTCAGTGCGAGCTCGCCCTTCACGCCGCTGACGGCCTCCTCCATGTTGTCGGCGATGGGCTGCGAGAAATTCCAATTCACGCCCGGGATCTTCGAGAGTTCGGCGTTCATGGCGGCAATGAGCTGCTCTTTGTCCTCATGGAAGACGGGCCGCCACTGGTTCTTGGGCTTCAGATCGACGAAGTACTCGGTGTTGAAGAACCCGGTGGTGTCGGTGCCGTCATCGGGGCGGCCCACCTGGCTGGTGGTCACGGTGACCTCGGGGAACCTGGCCAGCAATACGCGCGCCTGGTCGGCGACGCGGATGCCTTCGCTAGGACCCGTGCTGGGAGCCAGCGTTCCGCGCACCCAGATGGCGCCCTCGTCGAGGTGCGGCAGGAACTCCGACCCGATCAGGCCGCTCACCAGGAGCAGCACGGTCGCGCCGATGCCGACGACTGACAGGCCGACGACGACCCAGAGGTGATGAACGGCCCACGTCACGCCATAGCGGTACTGGCCGGTAATCCATTCAATGATCGGATTGCGCCACTCCTTGACGCCCTTTCGAAACGCATAGCTGGCCAGAACCGTCGCGATGAGAATCGAAAAGACCAGCGCGCCCAGCAGGGCGAAGGCCACGGTCCAGGCCATGGGACGGAAGAGGCGGCCCTCCACGCGCTGCAAGGTGAAAATCGGCAGGAAGGCGGTGATCACCATGGCCTTGGCATAGAACACCGGACGCTGCACTTCGTGCGCCGCGGCGCGTATCCTGTCGTGCACGGAGAGTCCGCCGCTTTCCTCTCTGCCCAGGTGGCGGATGATGTTCTCGATCATCACCACGGAACCATCCACGACCATGCCGAAATCGAGCGCGCCCAAGGAGAGCAGGTTAGCCGGGATCTTGCTGAGGTCCAGACAAATGGCGGCGAACATCAGGGAAAACGGGATCGTGATGGCGATGATCAGGGCGCCGCGGATATTACCCAGGAACAGAAACAGAATCACCGACACGAGCAGCATGCCCTCGGTGAGGTTCTTTTCCACGGTGCGAGTCGTGAAATGCACCAGATCGCTGCGGTCGAGGAACGGAACCACCTTCACGCCCGGGGGCAGGATGCGCTCGTTCAGCTCCTTGACCTTGGCGTGGATGCCCTTCAACGTCGCGTCGGCCTCGGCGCCTTTTTGCAGCAGCAGAATGCCTTCCACCACGTCATCGTTGTCGACGATCTTGCCGTTTAAGCGGTGGATCGACTTGCCGTTCCGTCCCAGCCGGATTTTCGGACCCTGCTCCACCACGCCGAGGTCCTTGATGCGCAGCGGCGTCCCGCTCTTGGTCGTGACAACCGTCTCTTCAATGTCGTGGACGTCCCTTACCAGGCCCACGGCGCGGACGTTCACCTGCTGCAGGCCGGCCTCGATGAAGCTCCCGCCGGCGTTGACGTTGTTGGCCGCCAGTTGCTGCTCCAGCTGGCCGATGCTCAAGCCGTAGGAGATGAGCTTGTTGGGATCGAGCCGCACCTGGTATTCGCGCGTCATCCCGCCCAGGCTCGACACGTCGACGACGTTGGGCACGGACTTGAATTGCTTCTCCAGCACCCAGTCCTCGAGGGCCTTCAAATCCATCACGTCGTATTGCGGGTTGGTGCTTCTCAATGTGTAGAAGTAGATCTGGCCGACGGGGCTCCAGTCGGTGCCCATTTGCGGCTGCAGCCCCGCCGGCAACGTCACCTGCGCCAGCCGCTCCAGCGCCTTCTGGCGGTTCCAATCGTTGGCCGACTCATCGTCGAAAATCAGCATGATGCTCGACAGGCCGAACAGCGTAGTGGAGCGCAGATGCTCCAGGTGCGGCAGGCCGTTCATCGCGATTTCCAACGGAATCGTCACCTGCTGCTCGACCTCTTCGGCGGCGCGGCCGGGCCACTGCGTGATGATATTCACGTAGTTGTTGGCCACGTCCGGGTAGGCCTCGATGGGCAGCGCGCGGAAGGACAGGATGCCCCACGCGAACAGCACCGCCGCCAGACCCAGAACGAAGAGCCGCTTGCCGAGCGCGAAATCGACGAGTCGCTGAATCATTACTGGTCCACCGTGTTCTGCAGGACCAGCGCGTCGCGCACCACCCGCGCGCCCGGCGCGAGCCCCGAGACAATCTCCTGCTGGTTTTCCGGCAGCATCTTCCCGCCAACCACTGCGACGCGCCGGAAGCGGCCGCCATCGGCGGGCATGTAGACCCAGTCGCGATCGTGCAGATGCAGGATCGCGGTGGCGGGCACGGAGGCGTGCGTCTCCAGCGTCTGGCCGTGGAAGGTGGCCGTGGCGAACATACCGACGCGCATGATCTGGCCGGGGTTCGGCACTTCGATGCGCACCTTGGCGGTGCGGAGATTGGGATCCATGACGGGCGCGATGTTGCTGATGCGGCCGCGCAGGACCTTGCCCGGATAGGCGTTCAGCGTGATGTCGGCGGGCTCTCCGACCCGCACTTGAGACAGGTTGTTCTCATAGACGTCGCACAGGATCCAGACCTGCGACAGGTCGGAGATTGTGAACGGGTTGGGCGCCGAGAGGGCCTGCACGCCCGCACCGTTGGTGACCTGCTGGTCGGTGATCACGCCTGCAGCCGGCGCGTGGATTTCCACGATGCCGGTCGAATGGTCGAGGTCGGATCCCAACAGCCGCAGATGCTCGGTGGTGGTATCGAGGTCGACCTTGGCGTTGTCTGCGGTGTTTTGAGCTGTTTCGAGATCCTTGGCCGCGGCGGCGCCTTTCTCAAACAGAGTCTTCTCGCGCTCCAGCTGGACGCGCGCCAATTGTTCGTTGGCGACGGCCTTGCGGTAGTCGGAGTACGCGCCGGCGACGTCCGAGCTTCTGACTTTCAGCAGCAGCTGGCCCTTCTTCACTTCGTCACCGAGGCGTGCGTCGATCTCGACCACCCGGCCCGAAACCAGCGAGATCACCGGCACGCTACGCGAGACGTCGGGATTGACCACGCCCGTCACGCTTAACTCGGGGGCGGTCTTGAAGGCGACGGCGGTGGCAATCTCGAATTGCTCGGGATGGTCGACCTTGACGATCGACGAGTCGGTCTCGCGTTCGACGCTGGCCGGCGGAGGCGCTCCGGCGGCCGGATCCGGTGCGGCCTTCTGGCCGCAGCCGGTCAGCAGCAGCCCCAGCGCGGCAGTCGTGAACAGGCCCAGCCGAGTCGCGCGTTTCATTGGATCACCTCGCGGCCCACGGCGAGATTCAACTGGCCCGCGGCGGTCAGGTAAGCGCCCACGAGATTCAGGTAATTCAATTGAACACTCCGGTAATCGTTTTCAGCACTCAGAAAATCGAGCAGCGTGGCCCCGCCGCGCTGGTAGGCGAAGGCCACCGTGTCGCGCACACGGACCGCCTGCTGCAGGTACCTGGCCTTGTAGGGCTTCAACAGAACGACGTTGCTGTTGAGCATGACGTAGGCCGAATCGACATCGCTGAAGACCTGCGCGCGCGCCGCCTCACCCAGGCGCTGGTTGCGCCGGATGTCGATCTCCGTGCGCAGCTTCTCGCCCTGATTCTTGTCGAAAATGCGCAGCGGAATGTTGACGCTGACGCCGAAGTAGGCCGGAATCGGCGGGTTGCGGCCGACATCCATCCCAAACGTCGGATCTGTGGTTCCATTGGCCACCGCCAGCTTGTGGTCGATCACCGCCTTTTCCGCGCTCTGGAGCGCGGCCTTCAGGTCGGGCCGGTTGTCGAGCGCGATTCGGCGAAACTCATCCAGCGGCATGGTCTGCTCGGCGAAATCGAACGGCCCCGTCACGTCGAATTGTTCGATCGGCGTGCGGTCGTTCAACAGTTGAAGGAGCTGGATCTTGGCCGTGCGCAGGTTGACCTCGGCGGTCTGGACATCGGACTCGAACTGCACCCGCTGGAGCTCCAGCCGGTCCAGGTCGATCTGTGCGATATCGCCGGCCCTCAGCCGGTCGCTGCTGACCGCCAGCACCTTGTCCCAATACGCCAGATTCTCCCGCGTCACCTGCAGCACGCCCTTGGCCTGCAAGGTCTGCACGAAGGCGGCGCGCAGGTTGAACAGCAGGCTGCGCTGCTGATCCGAGGCGCTCAAATCCGCGATCAGCGTCGCCTGCCGCGCGCTGTCGCGGCGCAGTTCGCGCTTGCCCTGGCGTTCATGCAGATAACTGAAGGACAGCAGAGGAAAGGTGTAGCCCAGCGGGCGGTAGGGGTTCCACGTGAAGGGATCGAGTTGGTCGAGCGACGCCGTCATGTCGGGATTGGGCCGCAGGTAGGCCGTGATTTCCTCCGCCTTCGATTCCTCCACGGCCAGTTTGGCGGCCTGCAAGGTGGGATTGGTGGCGATGAACTTGTCGCGCAGTTCCTGCCAGGTGTAGCTCTGCTGCGCGCGGGCGGCGGGCGACGCGCAGATCGCCGCCAGCAGGGCCGGCAACACACGGGCCGCCGTGCGCCGCCAGCCGGTCCGCGCCAGTGGGACATTTTGTCGGCTCATGCAATCCGTTGCGTTAAACATCCGATTCACTCGCTGTGCCTCCCCGCGTCTTGCTGCCACCGGTCCGCCTGGCGCGGGCATGCCATCCGCGGCGCGTGCCGCTTCGGTATCCCCCAAGTTCTCCCTAGCGGCAAGACCGCTCGCCGCGTTCACACATTGTAATATCGATAAGACGAACCGCTCACGCTCCTTCGCAGACGCTCCGTCCACTCCCACCCCCGCGCGTTGGTCCGCGAGCCGGATTCGATCTTGTTGAAGGGCGGCTGAAGGAACTTACGGCGCCCGGCTGCGAGGCGGATCGGACCAACGCGGGAGACAGACCGGGTCGCTATCCGGCCGGGGGACCTCAGCGCTTTTCACAAATTCCAGGCACTGCGCACCGCGCAGGGCCGCGGATTGAGAGCCGCTGCTCCAGGCCTCGCACAGCCACGCCGTGTAGCGGATTGGGCTTCTCAATTGTGAAAAGTCCGTGCTGGGCGCGGTGACGTAGCGGTCCAGCCGGTCGAATTCAAACCTGCCGGACCCATCGTTCAGGAATACGCCCACGGTTTGATTCAATCCGCCGATCAAGGCGATGTCGACGAAGCCGTCCCCATTCACATCCCGCAGCACGAACGCCAGCGCCGGCCGGTCGGCCGGCAGCGGCAATTCGTACGACGCCTGCGTGCTGCTCAAGTGAACCGAGAGGAAAGCCGGACGGCCGGCCCAGCCGTAGGCCTGGACGGGGAACGCGAAATCCGCCTGGTTGTCGCCATCCAGATCGGAAATGGCGCAGCCGAACTGGCGCCAGCGGAGACTGGCGGCGAGGCATTCCCGCGCCATGTCCGGCTTTGGTTGAGATGCCACGGCGAGCACACCGATCAGCAGCAGGGGAGCAAGCGTCCGGAAGACGCCTAGCCCACGCCGGAATGATGGCCACCGCACCGACACCGTTGACCCGCTCTCCTCTGCAAATGAGATCTCATTCCGATTCTAGCCAAGATTCTAATCCGACGACGTCGGTGCCCATCGAACGATGTGGCGTCGCAGCGGGCCCTACGGTTTCACTACCTCGCCGGTATTGAAGCCCTCCACGTCCATGCGCGGCTTTTCCCCGCGCGTGTCGGCCTGCTCCACCTCCGTCACCACCGTGCGCCGCTCGCCCGGCATCAGCGCCACATAGTTATCGCTGCAAATCGCCGGCAGGATGCGGTCGCCGCTCTTCTCGCGCACGGCTTTCAGCCGCACCATCAGCGCCGGCGACTGCGAAATGTTGTGCAACTGGGTGCTCATCAGCCAGCGGCTGCCCTGACGTTCCACGCGCGTCGCCGCCTCCAGCCGCGCCTTCGGCAGTTCCCGCAACGCGCGGAAGTTGCCTTCCTCGGTTCCACGCCAGTAGAAGTTCTCGGAGATGAGCCGGCCCTCGCGCGACAGGCGCAGCCGCAGGAAATGCACCGCGCTTAAAGTAGACGGATACTCCATGTGTATCGGCGCCAGCATGCTGTCTTCCGGGCTGTCCAGCGCCGCCGTCTTCTCCCACTGCATTGACCCGTCCATATTCAGAAGCTGAACCTGCGCGCTCAGCCCGCGCACCGCGCCGGCGCTGTAGTTGACCACCTCGACGTCGTCGCTCGCGGGATTCCACTGGATGTGCAGCGGCTCCGACGCCTTTTTCACTCCGAAGTAGGCCGCCGTCGGCTCCAAGTAGTAGTCGTAGGTCTGCCACACGAAGGAGGGCCAGCAGGGGTGGCTCATCCAGATCAACAGGCCCATGCGGTTCTTGCCTTGCGCCTCGAACATGGCGCGGTAGCCCTCGTAGTTCACGAATTGCGCCAGCTCAACCCAGTCGGCGGCGTTGTCCGCTCCGCCATAGCTTTTTTCGATCCGCTCCAGAAACGATCTGCCGCCCTGCGCGCCTTCCAGGCTGAAATCGTGCAGGCCCCACATGTCGCCCTGGGGCCACATTGCCCGCTCACTCATCATCAGCCGCAGGCTGTCCAGCGTGACGATGTTGGGCATGCCCAGCTCGCTATGCAGCAGCGTCGTAGCGCGCTGGCTGAAGTAGAACTTCGTGGGCATGGCCTGATACGGCCCGTGGCCGCTGACGACGTTGTCTGCCGAGCTTCCGATGTAGTGCAGACCGGGATGCAGCTCGGCCAGCATCGCGCGCAGGCCGTCGTCCAGCACCGCGGGCGGGAAGCCCTCGTTGCGGCCGCAATACAGCCCGATGGAGGCGTGGTTGCGGATCCGCAGGACAAAGTCGCGGGCGTTGCGCAGGAACATCCCGTTGTCGGCCGGGTCCGGGCCGTCCCACGGATTGGCCAGCCAGAAATCCTGCCACACCACGACGCCGTGCCGGTCGCAGGCCTCATAAAACGCGTCGTCGCCGATCTGCCCCACCCAATTGCGGATCATCGTCAGGTTCATCTCGCGGTGGTAGCGCACGGCGGCGTCGTACTCGCGCGTGCGGTAGCGCAGCATCGATTCGCCGAAGCCCCAGTTGCCCCCGCGCGGCACGAAGCGCCGCCCGTTGATCCACAGCTGCAGCGCTCCGCCCTCCTCGCTGTAGGTGAATTGCCGCACCCCTGCCAGAAACGACTTGGCGTCTGAAACCTCCCGCCGCCCAGTCTCGAATTTCAGCTCCACCGGGTACAGGCTGGGCTCGCCGTAACCCGCCGGCCACCACAGCTTGGGGTGCTGCAACCGCAGCTCCGGATGCGTCGCGGGAGCGAGCTTGACAACCTTCGTTTCGGACGCCGCCAACTGGACCGGCGTCTCGAATGCGCTGTCGCCGAACCGCCCACGCAGCGTTCCGGCGGCGGGCCGCGCGTCGTGGTTCACCAGCGTCAGCTCCACGCTCACGTCGGCCGTGGAGGTGTCGGGCAGCGGCAGCGCTGTATGGACGAATGGGCTCTCGAGTGTCACGGCCCCGGTCGTCGTGATGGACACGCCGCCCCAGATGCCGGTGTTGCGGCCGCGGATGGTCGGGATCCAGTCCCAGCCCACTGAGGCGTGGTAAGTGGGGTTGTCACGGCCCAGCGCACCGCCGTTTTTGTCGGGGCTGTGCCAGTTCTTCTCCCGCACGCTGCCCGGCGTCGCGTTCTTGAGAATGCGCACCGCCAGCGCGTTCCTTTTCCCGGCCCGCACATGGCCCGTGATGTCGAACCGCCCGCGCATGAATCCGCCCTCAATGCGGCCCAGCTTTTCACCGTTCAGATAAACGTCGGCCTTCCAGTTGATGCCGTCGAAATTCAGCCACAAGTGCTTTCCGCTGGCCGACGGCGGCGCGACGAACTCGTCGCGGTACCAGAAGTCGGCGTAAAAGAACGAATCCGAAATCATGTTCTGGTTGTCGCCGTAGTTCGGGTCCGGCAGCGCGCCGGCATTGAGATAACTGGTCAATACCGTCGCCGGCACGGTGGCCACCAGCCAGTCCTGATCGGCGAATCCCGGCTGCGAGATCGCCTCTGGGCCGGCCGCAACCAGGGAATCGCGCTGCAGCCGCCATGCGCCGCCCGCCAGGTCGAGCCGTCCATCGGGACGCACGCCCGCCGCGGCCCGCGGTTCCACCGCCATGCCGCCGCGACCGAATACTTCCAACTCACTCAGAATGTAACCCTCGGGCGAAGCCGGCCGCGTCATCAGGATGCGCACGTATCTGCCTTGGCCGGGCGTTGCCAGTTTGATATCATCGGACGCCGCGTCCGTCGCCGGCAGCGCCTGCAGCGTGCGCCAGCTGGCGGCGTCGTCCGACACCTGGATGGCGCCCTGGGCCGCCCGCCGGATCCAGTGCAGCGCGACACGGTCGAACTGGCACACCGCGCCCAGGTCCACGTACACCCACTCCTCGCCGCTCCCCGCGCTCATCCAGGCGCTCGAGAACTCGTACGGCCCGCCGATGCCCAGCCTCTGGTCCTGGCGGAAGAAGGAAACATCCCCGACTGCCCAGGTAACGTCGCTCTCGGCCTCAAAATCGATCCGGTAAAACCGGCTGTGCGACGGCGCGCTGAATGGCACCGCTGCAATCGATGGCCGGAACCCCTCCAGCGGCCGCGGCGGATTGGGCGCGCGGCCCAGTTCGGTCCACGCGAGGCCGTCGTCGGAGCCCGAAACGATGCACGTCCAGATCCTGCCTTGCGCCCCCTTGCCGTTGAGACGCGCGTCCACCTCCACGCGATCCACCTCGGGCGCCGCCTCGCCGCCCAGCAGGTCGATCCGCACCCACGCGCGCGGCCCCTTCAGCTCCACGCTGGTCACCGGATTGTTGTCGAACATCCATTGGCGTTCATTCTTTTTCAGAGTGCCCTGCTGGCTGGTCGAAACCGCTTCCCAGCGCGGCAACTTCGTCTCCGTGATGCCGTCGGTCACCAGTTGCGCCGTGAGGTTGTAGTCGTAGCTGCTCGAATGGTACGCCGGGCGATGCAGCGCCAGGTTGCGGTAGCTGGCCGGATCCACGCGCAACCGCGGCCCGAAATCCTCCTTCGGATCGCCTGGATACACCCCCACGCCGCGCGTAAAATCCTGGGCCGAAAGCGTCAGCCCGGCCAGCAGAGCGAATAGAATTCGTGTCTTCATGAGTTGCCTCGGATCTCGCTGCCTCAGCGCGCCGCGCGGCTATGGGGATTGCGGCCGGATTCTCCAGGCCTGCCAGTATATCGCCCGCTGGCCGTGCGACGTGCTGGCCGCTCGCACTCCAGGCATTTCGCCCCGTTCACCGCCGCGCCGGCCTCAGCCCGTCCGCATGCTTCAAACGAATTCGACCTCATCGGCCGCCCGCTGCAGGCGCGAGTGCTTGGCGAATTGAGGCACGGTTTGCGGGAAATCGGTGCGCTGATGCGCGCCCCGGCTCTCCTCCCGCGCCAGCGCCGAGCGGGCCATCAGCCGGGCCAGCGTATGCAGGTTGCGCAACTCGGATTGGGCCCGCGTCAACAGCGGCGCTTCCGACCGCGGCACGCCGTCCAGCCGGCGGATGGCCTCGCGCAGGCCGTCTCCGCAGCGCAGAATGCCGCACTGTTCGCTGGCGATCCGCCGGATCTCCGCTTCGCCCGCCGCCAGCAGTTGAAACGCTTCCGGGAGGGCGCCGCCGGAGCGCGGCGCTTGGATCTCCGCCGCCATCGTGCGGGCGGCGCGCGCCCCGAACACGAGTCCTTCCAGCAACGAGTTGCTGGCCAGCCGGTTGGCCCCGTGGACTCCCGTGCAGGCCGCTTCCCCAGCGGCGTACAGGCCGGCCAGCGTCGTCCGTCCCTCCAGATCCGTGGCCACGCCGCCCATGGCGTAGTGCGCCGCCGGAGCCACCGGCGCCGCCTGCAGGTCCAGGTCGATGCCCAGCGCCAGGCAGGTGGCGTGGATGCGCGGGAACCGATGCCGCACGAAATCCGCGCCGCGGTGCGAAAGGTCGAGCCGGACGTGCGAGCAGTTGTCGCGGCGCATCTCCGCCACGATGGCCCGCGAGACCACATCGCGCGGCGCCAGTTCCTTCAGCGGGTGGTACCGCTCCATGAAACGCTCACCCTTCGAATTCAATAGATGCGCGCCTTCGCCGCGCAGCGCTTCGGAGAGCAGGAAACGCGGTGCGCCCTCCACATGCAGCGCCGTGGGATGAAACTGCATGAACTCCAGGTCGCTCACCACCGCGCCCGCGCGCCACGCCGCGGCCACGCCGTCGCCGGTCGCCACGTCCGGATTGGTGGTGTCGGTGAACACGCGCCCCATCCCGCCCGTCGCCAGTAAAATCGCGCCCGCCTGGATGCGGACCTGCCGTTTGATCCGCTCCTCGCAGGCCAGGGCGCCGCACACCCGGCCGCCGTCCATCAGCAGGTCCAGAACGCCCGAGAAGCTGTGGAATTCGACCGCCGGCAACTGCGCCGCCTGCCGCCACAGCGTTCGCGCGATCTCGCGTCCGGTCGAATCGCCGTGCGCGTGCAGCACCCGGCTGCGGCTGTGCGCGCCTTCGCGGGCGAACAGCAGTTTGTCGCCGTCGCGGTCGAAATCCGCGCCCCACTCAATCAGCCGCCGCACCTCTTCCGGCCCTTCTTCCACCAGCACGTGCACGGCTTCGGCGCGGCACAATCCGGCCCCCGCGGCGATGGTGTCGGCTTCGTGCAGCGAGATCTCGTCGTCGTCGGCCAGGGCCGCCGCGATGCCGCCTTGCGCGTATTGGGAGGAGGATTCCTTCAGGCTGTCCTTGGCCACCACCAGGACCCGCCCGGAAGGCGCCAGTTCGATGGCCGCGCGCAGCCCCGCGACGCCGGCCCCGACCACCAGAAAATCCGTATCTACCTGTTCAACAACGCCGGTAATACCCTCCATGCTACAACGTCATGACACCCGGCAAGCCCCGCTCCGGCTCGGCCCTGCGTGTTACAAGAAAGCTATGCCTTCCTATGCCGTCACCACGCCCGCCGAGCGCTATGAAGCGATCGTGGAACGCGGCGCGCTGGCACGGCTACCGGAGTTCCTCCCCCAGCGCGCGGGCGGGCTGTTCACGGTCACCACACGCGATGTGTGGGAGTTGTACGGCCCGGCATTCACAGCCGCCATGGCCGGACGGGCCTTCCAAACACTGTTTTTCCCCGGCGGCGAGCAGCACAAGCGGCTCTCCGCGGTCGAAGCCCTGGCCGAGGAGATGGTCGCGCTGGGCGGCGATCGATCCAGCGTCGTCATCGGCTTCGGCGGCGGTATCGTCACCGACCTGGCCGGGTTTCTGGCGGCCATTTTCATGCGCGGCGTGCCGTTCCTCTCCGTGCCCACCACACTGCTCGCCCAGGTGGATGCCGGCGTGGGCGGCAAGACCGGCGCTAATCTGATGTCCGGCAAGAACTTAATCGGCGCGTTCCACCAGCCGCTGGCGGTTCTGACAGATCCCTCGTTGCTGGCCACTCTACCTGAACGCGAGTACCGCGCCGGCCTGTTCGAGGTGCTGAAATGCGGCGTCATCCGCAGCCAGCCGCTGTTCCGCCTGCTGGCCGGCGATCCCGCCCCGGTACTCCGCCGCGACCCGGTCGTGGTGGAGCGCATGATCGCCGAGTCCGTGCGCATCAAGTGCGAGGTCGTCTCCAGCGACGAGAAAGAACACGGCTTGCGTCGCATCCTCAACTTCGGCCACACCATCGGCCACGCCATCGAGGCCGAGACCGGCTACACCCGCTACCTGCACGGCGAAGCGGTCGGGCTGGGCATGCAAGCCTCCGCCTGGCTGTCCCTGCTGGCCCGGCGCTGCAGCCCCGAAGTGACCCGCCAGATCGTCGATTCCGTGGACTTGTACGGGCCGATCCCTTCCGCGGCGGACCTCTCTCCCGAACGCCTGCTGGCGCGCCTGGGCGCGGATAAGAAGACCGTCCGCGGCGCCGTCCATTTCGTCCTCGCCACCGCCATCGGCAGCACGGAAGTCGTTTCCGGTCTGGAGGATAGCCTGATACTCGAGGCGCTCCGGAAGGCCCTCGAATGAGCCCCGCGCAGGGCGCCGCGCCGCCCGGCGCGGCCGGCGAGGAACAGGCCGCGCGCTGGGTCCGCGGCATGTTCGGCCGCGTGGCGCGACGCTATGATCTGCTCAATCATCTGCTTTCCTTTCAATTGGATCGCTACTGGCGGGCGCGCACCGCGCGGCGCGTAGCGGAGGTCCTCAGCCGGCCCGGCGCGCGCGTGCTGGACCTGTGCTGCGGGACCGGCGACCTGCTGCTGGCCCTCGCCGTGCGCCGTGGAGGGCTGGTTTACGGCGCCGATTTCTGCCATCCCATGCTGGTCGCGGCGCGCCGCAAAATCGCCCGCCGTCCGGCCGTCGTTTTCGAGGCCGACGCCCTGCGGCTCCCGCTCGCCGACGCCTCCCTCGACCTGGTCACGGTGGCCTTCGGCCTGCGCAACCTGGCCAACTACCGCCAGGGCCTCGAGGAGTTGCGGCGCGTGCTCCGTCCTGGCGGGCTGCTGGCCATTCTCGAGTTTTCGCGGCCGCCGCAGCCCCTGTTCGCGCGCCTCTATGGTTTCTATTCCACCCACATTCTGCCGCGCATCGGCGGGCTGATCTCGGGCCACTCCGACGCCTACGCCTACCTGCCCGAATCGGTCCTGAAATTCCCCGGCGCCGAAGCCCTCGCCCGCGAGATGCGCGCCGCCGGCTACCGCAACGTCGAGTTCGAACGCCTGAGCTTCGGCGTCGTGGCGCTGCACCTCGGCCGCGCGGATCAGCCTGATTGTTGATCATAAGATCTTCAATTAACTCTTCGTCGGGCGTCCTATGCACGGAGCATAATCGAGATTCCTGGAATTCCGAAATGCTCCCGAAATTCTCAAAGACTCTGGCCCTGGTTGCACTTCTTTGTGCCAACTGTCTCTGCGCCAACGCGGCCGTTCTTACGGTCAAGGTGAGCGACCCCAGCGGTGCCCCCGCCCTGGGCGCGCAGGTGGAATTGCTCGCTGCCTCGGGCGCGCCCGCCGGATCCCTGAAAACCGGGTCCGATGGGAAGGCCGAATTCGCGGCCCTCGCGGCCGGGCACTACACCCTGCGGATCACGCTGCGCGGCTTCAGTCCCGTCGAACGGGCGGTCGAGGTCGCCGACGCCGGGCCACTCGAGATCGCCATCACTCTGGCTCTCGCGCCCGGCCAGGAAGAGATCGAAGTCACTTCCCATGCCGGCGCGCTGGCCAATAACGACCCCAACTACCGGGCGCTGCGCGACGCCGGAACGGTGGAAACCTACAGCGTCAACGAACTCACCATCAAGCGCGACCGCGGCGTGCTGGTGCTGCACCAGGGACGCATCAGCTTCACCTCTGCCGTGCTAGGCCGCGTGACCATGGCGTCCTTTTCCGGCAACGGCGAATTCACGCTCGCGCCCTTGCCCGCCAGCGAGGTGGAGTATCTGCGCCACTTCACCAGCGAGGATGCCATCCACGAAGAGTTCAACCGGCTGGCCCTGGTTTTCACCGACGACACCTATCGCGAAATCTCGCAAAAAGCGCGCAAAGAGGGCGGCGCGCCGGAAATGCACGCGTTGAACAGCCTGCGCGAGCGCCTGCGCCAGCGCCAGGAGCGGCCGCGCAGCCAGCTCGAGTACCTCCTCACGGACGAATCGATGGATAACGTCGACGCCGACGTTCTGGCCGATCTATACAACCCTGGCCGGGCCGGCTTCTTCAACGCCTACATCGAGGGCAAAAAGCACTCCGACCTGCGCTTCGAGGTGCGCCCGCGGGGCGCCTTGCTGAGCCTGCTGGCGCCGGAGGAAGTGGCCGTGATCAACGTCGACGTGGAGGGCAAGGAGGAGGGCATCTGGTACCTGGCGCACCTCGAGCGCGAATACCAGGCCGGTGTCGCCAGTTCCAATGAGGACAAGCGCGCGGTGCATGCCGAGCATTACTCGATTGAGACGGTCATCGGCCGCGGCAACCGTCTGTCGGCCGTCGCCGATCTGACATTCACGCCCGTGATCGACGGCGAACGCCTGATCAAGTTCGGCCTGTTGCCTGCGCTTCGGGTCACGCGCGTCAGCGCCAACAACCGGGAGATCCCTTACATCCAGGAGGGCCGCAAGCGCGACGGGTCGTTCTACGTGATTTGGCCCGAACGGCTGACCACCGGCAGCCGCTATAAGGCCAAAATCGAGTACGAAGGCAATCAGGTCGTGCACGACGAGGGCTCGGGCAATTTCTCGGTCGAGGCCCGGACAAGCTGGTATCCCAGTCTCAATTCCTTCAGCGACCGCTCAACTTTCGATCTGACCTTCAAATTCCCCAAGCAATACACGCTGGTCGCCGTGGGAAAGCTCGAAAAGGAGTGGAGGGAAGAAGGCTTCAGCGCCGCCCATTGGGTGTCCGAGATACCGCTCGCGGTGGCGGGCTTCAACTACGGTCTGTACAGGAAGAAGGAACAGACCGATCCGCAAACCAGGTACGTCGTCGAGGCCTATGCGACCCAGGAGGTGCCGGCCTACCTGCGCGATCACGGCTTCGGAGCGATGACGCCTTCGGCCATGGCCCAGAATGCGCTCGTCGACACCGAGAACGCCATCCGCCTGTACCGCGCCTATTTTGGCGACGCGCCATACGGCCGCATCGCCGTGACCCAGCAGCCGGCCTTCGGTTTCGGCCAGTCCTGGCCCACGCTGGTCTACCTGCCCGTCAGCGCTTTCCTCGACGCCACCCAGCGCTATAGCCTCATGGGCGGCAATACGTTCCGCTTCGCCGAATTCATCCAGGAGGTCACCCCGCACGAAGTGGCGCACCAGTGGTGGGGCCACATGGTAGGGTGGGCCTCGTTTCACGATCAGTGGCTGTCGGAAGGCTTCGCCGAGTACTCGGCCGGGCTGTTCACCGACACAATTGGGAACAATCCCGCCAAGACGAAAGAATTCTGGGATCGCCTCCGCAAGCACATCACCGACAAGAACGAATACGGGATCAGCCCCAACGACGCCGGTCCCGTGTGGACCGGATTGCGGCTCAACACGTTTCGCACGGCGGGCGCCTACAACCGCGTGGTCTACCCCAAAGGCGCCTACATCCTGCACATGCTCCAGATGATGATGCAGGACCCCAAGACCGGCGACCAGCGCTTCATTGAGATGATGCATGACTTCGTCCAGACCTACTACGGCCACAACGCCTCCACCGAGCAGTTCCAGAGCATGGTCGAGAAGCACATCGATCCGCGCATGGACCCCACCGGGCACGGCCGGATGGACTGGTTCTTTGACGAATGGGTGCGCGGAACTGAACTGCCGAGCTATCGTTTCGAGTATTCGCTGACGCCCCAGCCGGACGGCAAGCTGTTGCTGCGCGGAACGGTGCAGCAAAGCGGCGTCTCCGATAAATTCTGGATGGTCGTGCCGGTGTACTGCGATTTCGGCTCCGGGCCGGTGCGCATGGGCCGCCTGGCGCTGCACGGCGCCGCCGCTTCAAAGGAATTCCGCGTCGCACTGCCGCAGAAGCCGAAACGGCTCATGATCGACGCCCGCCAGGACATCCTGGCGCGCGAGATCGACAACAAAGAGGTGAGCGCCCGGTAACTAGGGCCTGTTCACGCTACCCGAACGGATGGCGTTGCGCGCGAAAAGCGTCTCAGACGAGGCGGAGGACGATGACTTTGGCCATTCCAAAGCGAGGACGACAACGAAAGCTGAGGCGGTTTTCGCCACAACCCGCAGGGACGCGCGCCGTTTCCCCGATTTCCGCGTCGTTGGGTCGCTCGCAGACGCCCGGTATGCGTCGCTCCTCACTCCTGGAACTCTTCAAAAACCGGCTCCCGTCGCCACCGTCCGGGTAGCGTGAGCAGGCCCTAGTCCCGTTCAGAACGCGCGGGCCTTCTTCGGCGCCGCCGCCGCCAGGGACTCGCTCCTGACCGGTTTCTTGGGGATCGTCGTCAGCCGGCGCACCTGGTCGGAAACCCCGACCACGAACATCGCCTGCTTGGCGTTTTTCAACACATCCACCATCCGGTCGCGGTCCTGCTCCATGCTGACGGTCTTCCCGTCGGTCAGCAAATGCAGGTCGCTCTCGGGGTTCAGCACGTCGGCCAGCCGTTTGCCCATCTCGCGCTGCAAGAACCGCAGCACACGCCGGATCTTCTGCAGGGAAAAGCCCTTTTTGCGAAGTTCAGCGATCACGCTGACCTCCACCACCTCCTCCAGCGAATACAGCCGGCGGTGCCCGGCATGGCGCGGAGAGACCACCTTCTGCTCGTCCCACCATTGCAACTGGCGCAGGCTGACGCCTGAAAGCCGGCTGACATCGGTCGAGGAGAAGACGTTATCTTCCACCGCGCCGTCAGCATCTGCTCGTTTTGTTTTGAACATCTTTTCCCCGTTGTGTTCGGACTGGCCGTCAAAGTGATTCTTGCGTGCGGGGCAGAAGGAGTCAATCCGCAAAATCTGGGGCCGATTGGAACAATACTCATGTATTTTGTGGTGAGGTGGCGATCAAACCGGCCGGTTCCGTCGCTGGTTAACTGGACCCTTCCCCCCCTATTTCCTCCGCCACGCCGCCGCGCCGGCCTAGCGCCGCATTCGCTTCGGCTGCGCGGAGCGATGAAAGCTTCCCGTCCTGGCGACCGGGGCTGGTTTGACACCCCTCGGCGGGCCTCACTATAGTGAATTGAAATCACCCGAAGGCAGGGCCTTCTATACGGCCGGGGCTTAACATTACTCCTATGTCCACATCCGTTTTCGAAACCTGGTTCCCGGTGCTGGTACAGGTCCTGGTGGCGATGGCCGTCGCGGCCGGCCTGGTGGGGGCCGGAGTCCTGATCGGCAAGCGGGTCAAGAACCGCGTCAAGGATACCCCTTACGAATGTGGCTTCACGCCCGTCGGCAGCGCCCGGGAACGCTTCAGCGTGAAGTACTACCTGGTAGCCATGCTTTTCATTCTGTTCGATATAGAAGCGATCTTCCTGTATCCCTGGGCAGTCGTGTACCGCGAACTCAAGCTGTTCGCTTTCTTCGAGATGTTGCTGTTCATCATTTTGATCATGGCGGGTTTCTTTTACATCTGGAAGAAGGGTGTGCTGGATTGGGCGGTGGACGAGAACGCGCCGGACAAACTCCCCCAACGGTGATTGATCATGCTGCCAGACGCACCCTTGCCCCACCCGCTCCTGGCCGCGCTGGAGGCTTGGGATGGCCATGCATTCAGCCGGCCGGCTGCCGCCGCGGGCGAGCTGCTCATCTGGGTCGAGCCCGCCAGGATCGCCGATGTGTGCCGTTATCTGCGGGATGAGCAGGGTTTTGAGCGGCTCTCGGGGCTGACCGCGATCGACCGCTATCCCCTGGAACCGCGCTTTGAAGCGGTCTACCTGCTGCATTCAATTGCGCGCAACATTCGCCTGAAGTTAAAGGTCGCCCTGCCCGGCGCCGACCCCGCGCTGCCCAGCGTTACTTCGGTCTGGGAAGGCTCCAACTGGTACGAGCGCGAAGCCTTCGACCTGTTCGGAATCCGGTTCGAGGGCCACCCCAATCTGAAGCGCATCCTGCTGCCGGAGGAGTGGCAAGGCCACCCCCTACGCCGCGATTTTCCGGTCCACGGGCACAAGTACACCTATCAAAATGAGTAGGAGCCGCGAGACTTGAGGCGCACCCCGAGGCAGGCATGAGCGATCCGGAAAGCAGCACTGTGGCGGTCCAGGCGGAGCACGAAGCGCCCCCGCCCACCACTCGCCGAATGGTCCTGAATATGGGGCCGCAGCACCCCTCCACGCACGGCGTGCTGCGCATCATCCTCGAACTCGACGGCGAGATTGTCCGCCAAGCCGAACCGGAAATCGGCTTCCTCCATACCGGCATCGAGAAGCAGGCCGAGGCCCTCACCTGGCAGCAGGTGGTTACGATCACCGACCGCATGGACTACCTCTCCAACCTGGGCAACAACCTGGCCTACGTTCTGCCGGTGGAGCAGCTCCTGCAGCTTGAAATCCCGCCCCAGGCGCAATGGATGCGGGTCCTGCTGACCGAACTCTCGCGCATTAACAGCCACGTGGTGTGGCTCGGCACGCACGCCTTGGACCTGGGCGCGATGACGGTCTACTTCTACTGTTTCCGCGAGCGCGAGGACATCCTGCGGATCTTCGAGCTGTTCTCCGGCCAGCGCATGATGACCTCCTACATCCGCATCGGCGGTCTGGCGCTGGAGCCCCCGCGCGGATGGCAGCAGGCGGTCCGGAAGTTCATCGACGGGCTGAGCTCGAAGATCGACGAATACGAGGATTTGCTGACCGCGAATCCCATCTTCATGCGCCGTGTTCAGGGCGTGGGTCACGTGCCGCTCGATCGTCTGCTGGCGCTGGGCGTCACGGGTCCGATGATTCGCGCCGCCGGCCTCCAATGGGACATCCGCAAGGCCGAGCCGTACTGCGGTTACGAGAATTTCGACTTCGACGTGCCGGTGTACCAGGAAAGCGACGTCTGGACGCGGTATCGAGTGCGCTTGGAGGAGATGCGCCAAAGCCAGCGCATCGTGCGTCAGGCCCTGGAAGGCATGCCCGGCGGGCCCTGGAAGGCCGACGCTCCGCATGTCGTGCTGCCCGACCGCGAGAAGATGAAAACCCAGATGGAGGCGCTGATCTATCATTTCAAGATCGTCACCGAGGGCTTCCGCGTGCCGGCCGGCGAGGCCTACGTGCCGACCGAGTCGCCGCGCGGTGAAATCGGTTTTTTGGTCGTCAGCGACGGCACGGCGAAGCCTCTACGGGTGTTTATGCGCACGCCCAGTTTCGCCAATCTGCAAGCGCTGCCGGCGTTGTTCGAGGGTCATCTCGTGGCCGACTCGGTAGCCGCCCTGGGCAGCATGGATTTCGTTCTGGGTGACGTGGACCGCTGAGATGCGACACCCTCCCGCGCCGCCCATCCAACCGGTGACTCAGCGATGACCTTCTCGCCCCAACTCGAAGCCCGATTCGCCGCAATGCTGGGCAACTATCCGCCTGGCCGGCAGAAGGGCGCCCTCATCCCGATGCTGATTTACGCTCAGGACGAGGTCGGTTCGGTCAGCGCGGAGTTGGTTCAGGAGATCGCCCGGCGTCTCAATCTCAGGCCGATTGAAGTGGATGAGGTGGTGGAGTTCTACTCCATGCTCCATCGCCGCCCGCTGGGCCGGCATCACATCCAGATCTGCACCAACATCTCGTGCCAGCTCACGGGCGGGGATGAGCTGTGGCGGCACGCCTGCCGGAAGCTCGGCATCGGCCACAAGCAGGTCACCGAGGACGGCCTGTTTTCGTTGGAAGAGGTGGAATGCATCGGCGCCTGCTCCTGGGCTCCGGCGATACAGGACGGATACGAGTTCCAGCACCACATGACGCCCGAAAAGTTCGACCAGTTCGTCGACGATTTGCGCCGCGCGGCCACGCCGCAGTGAGCGCCCTGAGGAAGCGCTAAGAGGAACCGACCGCATGGAAGAATTGCTTCACGCGCCGCACCCGCTGGAGACGATCCTGCTGAGCCGCCGCTTCCGGCTGGAGGACTCCGCTTCCATCGATACCTTTTTAGCCAATGAGGGCTTCGCCGGCTTCCGCAAGGCCCTCGCAATGTCGCCCGACGAGATCATCAACGAGGTCAAGGCCTCCAATCTCCGCGGCCGCGGCGGCGCCGGCTTCCCGGCCGGCATGAAGTGGAGTTTCGTCGACCGCAAGTCGTCCAAGCCGCGCTACGTCGTGGTCAACGCCGACGAGTCCGAGCCGGGCACCTGCAAGGACCGCGTCATCCTGCAGTACGATCCCTTCCGGCTCATCGAGGGCTGCCTGATCGCCGCCCGCGCGATCGATTCCGAGCGCGGCTGGATCTACGTCCGCGGTGAATATCGTTACCTGATCGAGCATCTCAACCAGGTTCTCGACACCGCTTACCGGCGCGGCTGGCTGGGCCGCAACATCCAGGGCACGGGCATGAACTTCGATCTCGCGACGCAATCCGGTGCCGGCGCTTACGAGTGCGGCGAGGAGTCCGCGCTGCTCGAATCGCTGGAAGGCAAGCGCGGCAATCCGCGCCTGAAACCGCCCTTCCCGGCGCAGGTCGGCGCCTTCCAGTGCCCTACCGTCCTGAACAATGTCGAGACCTTCTCCGCCGTCCCGGACATTATCCTCAAGGGCGGCCGCTTCTACTCCCAGCTCGGCACGCCCAAAAACGGCGGCACGCGCCTGCTGTGCATCTCCGGCCACGTCAACCGCCCGGGCGTCTATGAAGTGCGCCTCGGCATGAACATGCTCGAAGCGGTCAACGGCCTCGCCGGCGGCGTCGCAGGAGGCCGGGCGCTGAAGGCCATCGTGCCCGGCGGTTCCTCGTGCCCCGTTCTGAAGGCCGAGGAGTGCGACATTCCCATGGACTATGATTCGCTCGCCAAAGCGGGCTCGATGCTGGGCTCCGGCGGCATGGTGGTGCTCGACGAAACCGCCGACATGGTGAAGTTCCTGGCGCGCATCATGAAGTTTTACGCGCACGAATCCTGCGGCTGGTGCATCCCCTGCCGGGAAGGAACGGCCTGGCTGAAGTCGCTGCTGGGACGGTTCCATTCCGGCGCCGGGCTTGCGGATGACGTCGATACCGCCCTGGACGTTTTCCTCAACATGCTGGGGAAAACGCTCTGCCCGCTGGGAGACGCGGCGGCGATGCCGACCATCAGCATCTTGAAGAAGTTTCGTTCCGAGTTTGAAGAGCATTTGAAATTGGGCTATTGCCCGTATGAAAAGAAAGCGGTGGCGGTGGCGTGAGCGAAGACCAGCCAGAACCGGGCTTTGAGAGTTGTAGGGGGACGGCTTGCCGTCCCCTCGAGGCGGGTAGGGCAAGCCCTAC
>JBKQPG010000047.1:0-61028 GCA_052145115.1 Bryobacteraceae bacterium | reverse complement strand
CCCCAGGCGGCATATTTAACGCGTTAGCTCCGGCACGGATCAACTGAATGACCCACACCAAATATGCATCGTTTAGGGCGTGGACTACCAGGGTATCTAATCCTGTTTGCTACCCACGCTTTCGTGTCTCAGCGTCAGTTACGGTCCAGAGAGCCGTCTACACCACCGGTGTTCCTCCTGATATCTACGCATTTCACCGCTACACCAGGAATTCCACTCTCCTCTCCCGCACTCTAGCCTTTCAGTATTCGGCGCACCCTCCCAGTTGAGCCGGGAGATTTCACACCAAACTTGCAGAACCGCCTACATACTCTTTACGCCCAGTAACTCCGAACAACGCTCGCTGCCTACGTATTACCGCGGCTGCTGGCACGTAGTTAGCCGCAGCTTCTTCTGCGGGTACCGTCAGGTTTCGTTCCCGCCGAAAGAGCTTTACACCCCGAAGGGCTTCATCGCTCACGCGGCGTCGCTGCATCAGGGTTTCCCCCATTGTGCAAGATTCCCCACTGCTGCCTCCCGTAGGAGTCTGGCCCGTGTTTCAGTGCCAGTGTGGCCGTGTGCCCTCTCAGGCCGGCTACCGATCGTCGCCTTGGTGGGCTTTTACCCCGCCAACTAGCTAATCGGCCGCGGACTCCTCCTTCGGCGCCTTTCGGCTTTCTTCTCTCGAACTTATGCGGTATTAGCCTCGGTTTCCCAAGGTTATTCCCCACCAAAGGGCAGATCATCCACGTGTTACTCACCCGTGCGCCGCTTTACTCAGGATTGCTCCCTTTCTCGCTCGACTTGCATGTGTTAGGCGCGCCGCCAGCGTTGATTCTGAGCCGGGATCAAACTCTCATTTAAATTTGTAGAGTTGATCTTGGACCCGGTCGGAACTCAAGACTGATCGAAAATTGACTTTGCGTTCAACCAGATTTTCAAAGATCTGAGCAGAGACAGACGATCTTTCGAAGATCTGCACCCTGCCGGCCTCGAAAGCTGATCGACAACAGAACGGCTCGGACTTTTCTCAAAACCCGGCCTGGTTGTCGAAACTTGGGAAACTCTAAATCCGGCCGCCAATCGAGCAGGCCAATCGCTCTCGCGTTCAGACCCCCACTCGCGGCTTGCCGTTGCCCATCTGCCAGACTAACAAATCCAGGCCGCTTTCGCAACCCCAATGAACTCTGCTAACCCTGGCAAATGTCGCTCGCCGTACAAACCGAGCGTAGCACCCCCGCCACAGCCCTGGCAACAAACTGCAACATGAATTAACATTAATCTTTTGTCTTTGGACCACAACTTGCTTGTCCTCCGCGACTTCCACCCCTCTCCCGCCCGTGCTATGCTGTCTGGCGACCGTGCTCAGCCGTCAGCAGCGCTCGCTTCGGCCCTTTTTCTTCGCCGCCGACCTGTCTCTGCTGTGGCTGGCCTTCGAACTCGCCTACCGCACCCGCGCCGCCCTGCCCTTGGAGCATGTGTTCTTCCTCGTCCCCCCCGTCCGCGCCAGCGTCCTTCTGTTTACCCTGGCCGCCTGGCCGATGGTGGGCTTGTGGCTGGAGGTCTATGACCGGCCGCTGCTCGAGCCTCCACTCAGCATCGCCTGGCGCGCCCTGAAACACGCCCTGGGCCTGCTCGTCGCCCTCATCGTCTTTGAGTACTTCACGCGCCTGGACCTTAGCCGCCCCTTTCTTGCCCTGCTCTGCGCCTACGCCGCCGTCCTGACCGCGCTCGCCCGTCTGCTGATCGATCTGCTGGCCCGGCGCTACTGGACCCGTCTCGCCGAGCCGCGCCACTTGTATGTCGCGGGTACCGGCGCGGAGGCCCGGCGCATCGGCGCCCTGATTGAAGAATCGGTCCATTTCGGGCTGCTCCTGGACGGTTTTCTGGGCGCTGCCCCGGGCCAGTTGGCGCTGCGCCGCAGCTATCCCGTTTTTCCCCTCGAATCCTTCCCTGAACGCCTGAAAAGCGCGGTTGTGGACGAGGTCATCGTGGCCGTCGACGGCGCCGCTCTGCCGCAGCTCGAGGATCTGCTCCAGGTGTGCGAGGAGGAGGGCGTCCGCGTGCGGCTGTGCCTCGATTTTTTCCCCCACCGCCGCGGCACGGTCTCGCTCGAGCTTCTGGGCGCCACGCCACTGCTGACGCTTTCCCGCACCCCGTCGGACGAAGTCCGCCTGCTCTTCAAACGCCTCACCGACCTCGTCGTCGCGGCCCTCGCTCTGCTCCTCCTGGCGCCGCTGTGCGCCTTGATCGCGCTGCTGATCCGCGTCAGTTCGCCCGGTCCGGTGCTGTTCCGGCAGCAGCGTTGCGGCTTGAACGGGCGGCGTTTCACCCTGCTCAAGTTCCGCACCATGGTGGCCGATGCCGAGCAGCGCCAGGCCGGACTGGAGCACCTCAACGTGAAGCAGGTCAATTTCAAAATCCCCAACGATCCGCGCCTGACTGCAGTGGGACGCTGGCTGCGCAAATTCTCGCTGGACGAACTGCCGCAGTTGTGGAACGTCCTGCGCGGCGAAATGGCGCTGGTTGGCCCCCGTCCCGCCCTTCCCCGCGAAGTGGAACAATATAAACGCTGGCAGCGGCGCCGCCTGCGCATGCGTCCCGGTCTGACCAGCCTGTGGGTGCTGGAAGGCCGCGACGACCTGGGTTTTGAGGAGACCATGCGGCTCGACCTGGCCTACATCGATTCCTGGTCGCTGGCGCTGGACTGGACCATCCTGTTGCGCACCATCCCGCGCGTTGTGACCGGGCGAGGAGCACATTAGAACCATGGAACTCATCCCTACCGAGCAGGAAGTGATCGATCTGCTGAAATCGACCGGCGCGCTGCGCTACGGCCACTTCGAATACCCCAACGGCCTGCACTCCGATATGTACCTGCAGCCCGCGCTGGCCATGCGCCACTACCAGTCGGCCAAGCTGCTCAGCGTGGCCCTGAGCCGCAAGCTGCGGGCCCATCCTGAGATCCGCGCCATCATCCCCGAGCTGAGCATCGTCGCCCCGGCCACCGGCGGCCTGCCTGTGGCCTATGGAGTATGCGAGGCCCTGCGCGCGCACCAGGTCTACTGGGCCGAACCGTCCGACCAGGGCGGGCGGTTGCGTTTCCGGCCCCACATGCACCCCGTTCCGGGTGAGAAGGTGCTGCTGGTGGACGATATCCTGCGCAGCGGCAGCAAGCTGGCCGAACTGCACGCCATGATCGAGCAGAAAGGTGCGCAGGTGGTCGGCCTGGCCGTACTGATCTACCAGCCTACCCCACAGACCGCCAGCTTCGGCTCCCTGCCTTTCTATTACCTGGCCAAGCTGGACGCGCAGTACTTCTTCGATGCCGCCGCCGAGTCGTCGCCCCGGATCGCCGGCCCGGCCGAGAGGGTCTGGATCTGAACTCATATTTCCGTCTGCAACGGCGTCGGCGCTGTAAATGGAAATCCTGGCTAACATGGTTAGTGGCTCGCCGTGCCGCGGCGTCGACCAGGAGTCGCGGACCTGACACGCCAGCCGCCACAGTCGTCCGGGGAAAGGGATGAAGCATTGAGCATCACGACAGGGATCGCGCACCTGGCGGCGTGGATCGAACGCGCGGTGGAGCGCATCGCGGAGGCCGCCGAGCGGCACCCGCTGTTGGGATTGCTGCTGTTCAGCCTGGCCTACGCCGCCGCGACTCTCGCGCGCTGCCTCGACAAACCGCTTTGGATTGACGAGCTGTTCACGTTCTACATCTCGCGGCTGCCGACGGCGCAGCAGTGGTCGCCCGTGGCGATGAACGAGGGGCAGCCGCCGCTGTTTCACATCCTGACGCACGCCTCGATGCGGCTCTTCGGCGAATCGAGCCTGGCAGTGCGGCTGCCCGAGATGATCTGCGTGTGGCTGCTGTGCATCAGCCTGTTTTTCTTCGTCCGCCGCCGCTGTCCCGCCGCCTACGCCTGGCTGGCGCTGGTGCTGCCGCTGGGGACCGTCGCCTACGAATACGCCTTCGAGGCGCGACCGTACGGGATCGTCCTTGGCATGGCGGGCGTGTCGCTGCTGGCGTGGCAATCGGCGGCGGAAGGCCGCCGCCGGCCGGCGTGGTTGGCGGTGTTGGCGGCCAGCCTGGCGACGGGCGTAGCGAGCCATTTCTACGGCATTCAGATCCTGTTGCCACTCGTCGTGGGGGAGGCCATCCGTGCGTGGGAACGCAGGAAGGTGGACTGGGGCGTGGCGGCAGCGATGGGGTTCAGCGTCCTGCCGCTCCCATTCATGGCCGCCATCGCCCGCACGGCCATGGCGAACTTGTACACGCCTCTGGTGGGAGTGGGCCACGCAGCAGCCCGCCCGTCGCTGCCCGCGCTGGCGGGTTTCTATGGCTGGCTGCTACAACCCGTGGTGGTGCCCCTGGCGCTGGCCTTCGTCGTGCTGATGTTGTGCAGCCTGATGCGGGTCGAGGACCAGGCACGCGAGGAGCCCGCCCGGCCGCCCATGCCGTTGCCTGAATCGGCGGCCCTGGCGGCATACCTTTTTGTGCCAGTCTGCGTGCTGATTGTGACGGCCCTGACCACGGACCGCTTCTATGGGCGGTACGCCATCAGCGCGATGCTCGGACTCGGGGGCCTGTTCCCGTGCATGCTCAGCTTCTGGTACCGGGGACGCGCGCTGGCGCCGCTGGTGCTCAGCACATCGTTGGCGTTGGTGTGGGCGGCGCACACGCCCGCCCCGCCGCTCCGGTGGGAGGGCCGTGCGGTGGCGCTGAAGGCGGATTCGCGCCTGTATCCGAAGCTGGACGATTTGCCGATCGTCGTCCTTGGCTGGGGCGTATTCCCTCAACTGGCGCACTACTCGACACCCGAAGTGACGGCGCGGCTGCACTTCCTGACTGATGTGGAGACCTCGCGGCGGACATTCCGCCCGTTCGCCCAGATGGGGCTCGCGGGTGCCCGGCAAGTATTGCCCGGGCACGTGGTGGAGTATCGCCCATTCGTGGACGGGCAGCGCCGGTTTTGGATCTATGCGGGCGCCGGCACCGGCGCGGCCCTGGGGGGGTGGTTGCCAGCGAGGCTGCTGGCGGATGGTTGGAAGCTCGAGGTCAAAGCCGAGCAGGGGGAAGAGCTGCTGCTGCTGGCGACACGGGAATGAAGGAGAAGCGGGACGGGGATCGGCGAGGTGAAACTGAACCCACCACAACCGTCAATAACCGCTAATAACCTCTGAACGGCCTGCAGCGCAGCGCTGCCAGCCCTCGGCGGGCCAGTTCGAAAAAAGTGCTGATAAGCAGACCGGAAACCCATATACTGCTGGAAGAGGAGAACCTTGTGCCCAAGACTCTGTTGTACGTCACCGGTTTCCTGAACCTGCTGTTCGGACTGTTCCATGTCTACCTGGGGTACGAAATTGGCGTTTCAAGCACCCTCGCTCAAGATCCGCGCAGCCTGCTGCAAGGTCTCAACCTGGCCAACGCATTGATGATCTTCTTCCTGGCCTACGTCTGCCTGATGCACCAGCGCGACATGTTGGCCACCGGACTGGGCAAGGCGGTGCTGCTTCTGGGTACGCTGGTGTACCTCTCGCGCGCGGCGGAGGAGTTCTTCTGGTTCCAGTTCTCGCCGCTGATGACCACCGCGTGCCTTGTCGTGGGTGTGCTGCACCTGATCCTGCTGCTGTGGCCGGAAGCCAAGGGCGCGGCCGCGCAGGCGTAGTCCTGAGTGGTGGCGCCGCAGGCCCAAGCGTGAGTGGCGGTACCGCAGGCTCAATCTTGAGCGGACGACGCGCGCTTGTCTGGTGACCGTAGACCAGCGCCCGACCGACTCGCCCGCCTCCTGCGAACAGGCCCCAGAATGCCCCGCCGGCGGCAACATCAGCGGCAGCATTATCCAATCCACAAATGAGCCTCAAATCGGCTTGACACGCGGGTGTAACCTCAATCAGGGAGCCCGCATTTGCGCGCCTGACAAGAGTGTTCTTTGAAAACCGAATAACTGGCGAATACCTGCCCGAAAGATAGCCTTCTAAGTCTTTGGATCCAAAAAGCAAAGTCGATATTTGGCTTTGTTCCTCCAAAAATGTGCTTTTGCATCGTGGCGCAGACATTCCTGTCTGCCGCGTCGGCATTCGTGCCGACGTTTGGTCCCCCCCAGCCCGGTTCCATCCTCAGCGCCTGGTTTATCGACCTACCGACGCCCCGGTCAAACCACAGTTTGACAGCGGGTCTATTCTGGGGTGATAGCCCGTTCCCACGGCCTGCTAATCCCCGTTCTTTGACAACCTGCATATGCAGCCGACGGGAAATCGAAAGATAGGAATCAAGTCAATCATTCTAAAAGGAATAACTGGCAATTGGCTTTGTTTCCCATTTTTTGTTTTTCGCGCCTCCGGGGTGTGCCTGCCAGCCGCGCTACGGCCACGCCACTATCCGGAATGCCAGCCTCGCCCCATGCGGCTGGGAACTCGTTCACTGGCCTTGCAGCGGCCGCCATTTGGGTATATCCGGCGTGGAGGCATGGCACAGACGCCTGCCTTGGGGGGTACCACCCCCGTCCGCCGATCCACGGTCGGTTCGATCTTGTAAGCACCGGATTTGCCAGCTGGCGCCGCTGGTTCCAAGTTGCCAGCGGGCTTCTCCGAGCGGCTGGAAAATCATTTTAAGTCTTTATTAATCAATCAGTTAAGTACGGACCGAGGCTGCTTGTGGCGGCTTGGCCGGCCGTCTCCGCCGCACCGGCTGACGCTCCACAAACGGCCCTGCGCCACAGCCGCCGGACCCGGGCAGAGTATTTGTCCTCTCCCCTCTAAGGAATTCTGGCCGGCGGCCGATTGTGAGTATGGAGGCCGTCGGCAGTTCGGATTCATCCGCGCTGCGTCTGGCCCGCTCAGAAGATGCTCCAGCGAATCACCCTGGCCCTGTTGTTGAGTGTGACCTTCTGCCGCGCCGGCACACCTGCCCCGGCGCGCCGTGCGGCTTCCCTGCAGCGTTTTGTTTGGTTCGAGGAGAACACAGGACAAGCCGCTGATAATATTGCATTTATCGGCCACGGCTTCAATGTTCCGATGGCCCTCATGAAAGACGGTTCGTTGGCCCTCGACACCGGCCACGGGTTGGCCCGCCTGGTGCCACGCCGGGCTTCCCGTTCGAGCTCCGTTCGCGGCGAGTTGCCCACCGGAGGCGTCTCCAGATCATACGGCCCCGGGGCCAGCACCAAGGCCCGGCATTTCCAGCGGGTTCGATTCGCCAATCTCTGGCCCGGCTCGGACCTGTTCTACCGCATCCGTGACGGCCAGCTGGAGCTTGGCGTTGAGGTGCTGGCCGGGCAGTCATGGCGCCTGCCGGCGCTGCATTGGAAGGGGGCTAGCGCGCAGCTCGACCCCCAGGGCCGGGTCCGGGTCACCGCCCCGGGACTGAGTTTCGTGCTCCGCCAACCTTCGGCTTTTCAGCCTGGCGCGGCCAGCCGGGAGCATCCGGTCGCGGTCAGTTACGCGTTGAGTCCGGGGGGCGACCTGAGTTTCCGGGTCGTAGGCTCGAATCCCGCGCTGCCGTTGCTCATCGACCCGATCTTCGACTTCTCAACCTATCTCGGCGGGTCGGGACTGGACTCGATCTACGGAATGGCTCTCGGCCCCGACGGCAGCATCTATCTGACCGGCCAGACGGCCTCGCCGAGTCTCTTCGGGCGCTCAACGGGCGTGCAGTCCGGCTCCGGCAAAGCCGTGGTGATGCGCTTGGCGCCGGGCGGCATCGGCGTCGTGTATTTCGCGGTCATCGGGGGCTCGTACAGCGACCAGGGACAGGCCATCGCCGTCGACGCCAGCGGCAGCGCCTACGCCACCGGCTATACCGATTCGCCGGACTTCTTGACCACGGCCAACGCCTTCCAGACGACGGCGCCGGCGGATTGGAATGCGTTCGCAATAAAGCTGGACTCCTCGGGCGACCTGGTCTACTCGACCTTTCTCGGCGGCTCCGGCGAGGATCTGGGCCTGGCGATCGCCGTGGATGGCGCGGGACACGCCGTCGTGGCCGGTGAGACGAGTTCCTCGGACTACCCCGTCACGGCAATGGCTTATCAAGCGAACTATGCGGGCTCGACCGACTGTTTTGTCACACAGTTGTCGCCGGATGGAACCAGCCTCGTGTTTTCCACCTTTCTGGGGGGCAGCGGTCTGGATGACTGTCAAGCGGTGGGTCTGGACTCCTCCGGGAATGTCACCGTGGCGGGCGCCACGCGTTCGTCCAATTTCCCGGTCTTAGACGCGTTTCAGATCGTGAGCGGAGGCTTCCTCGACGGGTTTGTCGCGCAATTGAGCCCCGACGGGTCGACGTTGCTCGGTTCGTCGTACCTGGGCGGCATCGGCCAGGATCAGATTTCGGCGCTCGTTCTGGACTCCAGCGGCGATGTGTATGTGGCTGGTTCGACCAGCGAGCAGACCGGGTTCCCCGGAACCGCAACGGGAGTCGTGACGACAACTGGAGGCGGAACAAAGGGCTTCGCCTGCATGCTCAGTCCCGGTCAGGCCGCGCTGAACTGGTGTTCCATCATTGGCGGTTCGGGCAACGATTATATCTATGCGATGGCCTTGCAGCCGAGCGGGAATATCGCCGTCGCCGGGCAGACTACTTCCGTCGATCTGCCGGTACAAAACGCGCTTCAGTCCTCCTTTGAAGGCATGACCGACGGCTGGTTCGCGATTCTGGCCGCTGCGGGCAATCAGTGGCAAACCGTCTGTTACGCCGGCGGCTCGGGCACGAATACGGTCTATGCGCTGCAGGCCATGCAGGATCGAATCCTGCTGGCGGGCGCGACTACATCAACCAATCTTCCCGTGACCAGCGGAGCGGTTCAGCCAACGCCAGGAGGCGATGGCGACGGATTCCTGCAGGAAGTCGCGATGTCGGATGACATGGTGCTGAATGGGATCTATCCGCTCAGTGGAACCGGATTGAACCATGCGCTGAGCCTGGTCGTCACCGATCCCAACGGCGGTCTGGCAATCCAGTCGATCCAGGTGAATGTCAGCAACCCCTATTCAAGCGCGAGCGCTTGCGCAGTGACCTTTGGCGTGGCCGCGCAAACCATCGCTTTGACCAACGATGCGGGCAGCGGATACGTGGGCAGCGCAGCCATCGGGAGCAACGCCACCCTGCAGAACTCCCAGTGCACGGTGAACGCGGCTAACGCGGCCATGACTGTTGTTGGCAACTCGGTCGCCATACGTCTCAGCCTGACCTACGCCCCGGCCTTCGCTAGCGTCGGCGGGGGGCTGACAAAGTACGTCAATGTGGCCGCGGCGGACAACCAGGGCAACACCTTGACGGTTGTGAAGGCGGCGGCGTGGGCGCTCGCGGCCCCGCAGCCTCCGGTGGCCGTTTCGGTCACGCCTTCCGCCGGACAAGGCCTGTCGCAGACCTTCGCCTTGACCGTCTCGGATGCCAACGGAGCGAGCGATCTGGCCTCGGTGGAACTGCTGTTTGCGAATTCCGCCAGCCTCGGCGGCGCCTGCGCGGTCACCTATATCGCTCAACAGAAGAGCCTGGGCTTAACCAACGACGCGGGCACTGGCTACGCGGGCTATGTCACCCCGGGCCAAGCCGGCAGCGTCTCCAACTCGCAGTGCACTCTAAATGGAAGCGGGGCGTCGATCCAGAGCTCGGGCAATGTGCTGACCATGAGCGTCGGTCTGCAGTTCACCGCGGCCTTCGCCAGCATCGGGACCGGCGCGGCAAAGACCATCTATGCCTACCCTGTGAATTCGGCCGGCCAAGGTCCTACTGGCGGCATCACCGCCTTGGGCTCCTGGACCATCCCAGCGCCGCCTACCGTCGTGTCCCTGACGCCATCCTCCGGCCAGGGCGCCTCACAAGCCTTCACTTTGAGCGTCTCCGATCCGGCCGGGGCGAGCGATTTGGGATCCGTCCAGTTGTTGTTTGCGAACTCCACCAGCCTGAGCAGCGCCTGTGCGGTCACCTACGTCGCTGCACAGAAAAGCCTCGGCCTAACGAATGACGCCGGCACGGGCTACGCGGGCTACGTTACACCGGGCCAGGCTGCCAGCGTCTCCAATTCGCAGTGCACCCTCACCGGTAGCGGGTCGTCGATCCAAACCTCGGGCAATACGCTGAGCATGGCCGTCAGTCTTCAATTCAACACAGCGTTCGCCGGCGTCGGCACCAGCGCGGCAAAAACGATCTACGCCAACCCCGTGACTGCGGCCGGCCAGGGCCCTTCCGGCGGCATGGTCGCGATGGGAACCTGGACCATCCCTAACCCGGGTTCAGTCACCGTCGTCTCCCTATCTCCTTCATCCGGCGGGGGCACTTCGCAGACCTTCGCCTTGACTGTCGCGGATACGGCCGGCGCCGGCGATCTGGCCTCGGTGCAGTTGCTGTTTGCGAATTCCACCAGCTTGAGCAGCGCCTGTGCGGTCACTTATATCGCCCAGCAGAAGGCGCTCGGCTTAACCGGCGACAGCGGAACCGGTTATGCCGGCTATGTCACGCCGGGCCAGGCCGGCAGCGTTTCCAACTCCCAATGCACTCTCAACGGAAGCGGGTCGTCGATCCAGAGTTCAGGCAATTCGCTGATCATGACCGTCAGTCTGCAGTTCAACACGACCTTCGCTAGCACCGGGACCAGCGCGGCAAAGACGGTCTATGCCAGTGCTCTCAATTCGGCCGGCCAAGGCCCCAGCGGCGGCATGACCCCGATCGGGATCTGGACGATTCCAACCCCGCCTGCGGTCGTATCCCTGACCCCATCCTCCGGACAGGGCTCGTCGCAGATCTTCGTCCTGACTGTCGCGGATCTCGCCGGGGCCAACGATCTGTCCTCCGTTCAGCTATTGTTTGCGAATTCCACCAGCTTGAGCAGCGCCTGTGCCCTCACTTACATCCCGCAACAGAACAATCTTGGCTTAACCAATGACGCGGGCACCGGCTATGCCGGTTATGTCACTGCGGGACAGGCCACGAGCGTCTCCAACTCGCAGTGCACCCTGAACGGCAGTGGGTCGTCCATCCAGACCGCGGGCAATTCGATGGTCATGACCGTCAGTCTTCAATTCAGCACCGCGTTCGCCAGCGTTGGAACCAGCGCGGCAAAAACCATCTATGCCAACCCCGTGAATTCGGCGGGGCAGGGCCCGTCCGGCGGGATGGTGGCGCTGGGGGCCTGGACGGTCCCGAAGTCGGGCACGCCGGCCGTCGCCTCCGTGTCGCCGTCATCGGGGATCGGTTTGTCGCAGACCTTCATCCTGACTGCTTCGGATACCGCCGGGGCGGGCGATCTGGCCTCGGCCGAGTTGCTGGTGGCGAATTCCACCAGTTTGAGTACCGCCTGCGCGGTCACCTACGGCGCCAGCAAGAACAAGCTCTACTTGATCAACAACGCCGGCACTGCGAATGCGGGCAACGTCACGCCCGGGCAGGCCGCGACTGTCTCGAACGCGCAGTGCACGCTCAACGGCAGCGGGTCTTCCATCAAGACATCGGGCAATGTGTTGACCATGACGGTCAGCCTCCAATTCAAAGCCGCTTTCGCCACGGACGGGACCAGCGTGACGAAGAACGTCTACGGCACTGCCGCGAACTCGGCCGGGCAGAGCCCTTCCGGTGGCTTGGCCAAACTCGGAACTTGGACCATCCCGACGGCGCCGACGGTCGCGTCCCTGAGCCCGGCATCCGGGCAGGGGGCATCGCAGGCCTTTGCCTTGACAGTTTCCGATGCGGCGGGTGCGAGCGACGTGTCGACAGTTGAGATCATTTTCACCTCGGCGGACAGCCTCACGAGCGCCTGCGTTGTCATGTATTCGAGCCCCCAAAAACAATTCGGCCTGCTAAACGATGCCGGCACCAATTGGGCTGCCTACATAGCACCCGGCGCGAGTTCCAGCATTTCCAACTCGCAGTGCACGCTGAGTGGAAGCGGGTCCTCCGTCAAGACATCCGGCAACAATCTGACCATGACAGTCAACCTGAAATTCACGTCGACTTTCACGACCGACGGCAGCGCGACCAAAACCGTATATGGCTATCCGGTCAGTGCGGAGGCATTGGCGCCCAGCAACTGGGTCTCCATCGGAAGCTGGAATGTCCAATAACATTCCATGGACCGGCATCGGGCAGACGGCCCGTCGCCGCCGGTGCTGCCCCAGCCCGCGCGGGCACTGCCGCACTGTGCCGCATCTGATTAAATAAGGCCTCCGGACGCAAGAGGACGGCCGCGGGCAGATGGATGGCCGGACAATTGGCACGAATCGTCCAACACTGCTGCGCCCTGGCAGGCTTATCGCATCGCTGCGCTGTTTCTCCGTCCCTCCGCATGCCTGGCGAGACCAGCGGGATCGACGTTTTGATAGCGTTGTTCAGAATGGATGGAGGAAATCAGACGTGCGGCATAGAGTGCTGATTGCGTTCATACCAGTCATGCTGGCGCTGGCGGCTGTGAGTGCTCCGGGGCCCGCGCCGAGACTCGACCGATGGACAATCCTGGGCCCGGGCGGTGGTGGCACCATGCTCGCGCCGACCCTCAGTCCGCACGATCCCAACGTGGTTGTGGAGCATTGCGACATGACCGGCGCCTACATCACCCTCGACGGCGCCCAATCGTGGCGCATGTTCAACCTGCGGACCGTGGTCGAGACATTCGCTTTCGATCCGCACGACCCCCGGGCGATCTATGCGGGCAACGCGGCCCTGTGGCGCAGCGACGACACCGGCCGGTTATGGCGCATGCTGTTCCCGAATCCCGCGCGCAATACCGTCGAACACCAACTGGGGGATCATTCCGATTACCGCCTGACCTCCGGTGACAAAGAGTACCTTCCCGGGGGGACCATCACCGCCATCGCCGTGGACCCGGCGGACTCGAAGCACATCCATGTGGCGTTCGGGAACCGGATGAGCAGCACGCTGCTGATGGCGTCCACCGACCGCGGCGTTTCCTTCCGGCGCGAGCACGAGATTCAGGACGATCGGATTCTGCTGCTGCATCACACTGCGCGCGGACTGCTGGCCATCGGCGTCAAACGCGTGTACGCCGGTTCAGGCGCCGTGTGGGAGACGCGTCCCGGACCCGGTGAGACGATCGCTGACGCCAGCGCGGGGGAGACGGAGGGGAAGACGCTGATTTACGCAACATCCCGCAAGGGCGCGCTGTACGTCTCCGAGGACGAAGGGCGCACCTGGCAAGCGCGGACGCCGGCTCTGGGCCAGCAGTCGGGGCGATTTGAAACGGTGGCCACCGCCGAACGTCAGGCCCTGGTCGCCTACGCCGGCTTTCGCGGTCTCAAATTGGGCGGCCGTCGCGAGGACCGCTACAATGGCATCGCGAAGACCACGGATGGCGGGCGGCAGTGGACGATCGTGTTCCGCGAGTCGACGCAAGCCGCGACGAACCTGGACGCCTCGTGGATCGAGCAACGCGCGATCAACGGCGGGCAAGACATCTGGTTCGACGCCCCGGCGAGCCTCGGGGTAGCGCCTGGCAACCCCGATGTCTGTTACGCCTCGGACCTGTTCCGCACATATCGCACTCTGGATGGCGGCAAGAGCTGGGCGCAGGTCAACTCCGTACGCGCCGATGGAGACCGCTGGACCACTCGCGGGCTCGACGTTACGACGAACTACGGCGTGCACTTCGACCCCTTCGACGCCCAGCACCTGTTCATCGATTACACCGATATCGGGGCATTTCACAGCTTCGACGGCGGCCGGTCGTGGGAGAGCGCGACGGGCGGCGTGCCGCAGCGGTGGCGCAACACGACCTACTGGCTGGCGCTCGATCCCGGCGTAAAGGGCCTGCTGTGGGGCGCATTCAGCGGCGTTCACGATCTTCCGCGGCCCAAGATGTGGCGCCACGATGATCCGCTCAATTTTGTGGGCGGCGTGGGCGTCTCAACCGACGGCGGCCGTCACTGGAGCGCATCCAACAGCGGCCTGCCCGAAACGTCGGTTACGCACATCCTGCTCGATCCGGCCAGCCCGGTTGGCCGGCGCACGCTCTACGCCTGCGGGTTCGGCCGCGGGGTCTACAAATCGTCCGACAACGGGAAAACCTGGCTGCTGAAAAACACCGGCATCGGCGAGCCCAAGCCATTCGCATGGCGCATCGTCCGCGCCAGAGGCGGGACTTTGTACCTGATCCTGGCGCGCAACAACGAGGGCCGGGCCGGGGAGGCTGGCGGCGGCGCGCTTTACAGGTCGGTCGACGGGGCGGAGCACTGGACGCGCATGAGTCTGCCCGAGGGCTGCAACGGGCCGAACGGCCTGGCGCTCGATCCGCGCGACGACCGCCGGATGTACCTGGCCGCATGGGGTCAGGAGCGCGCCGACGCGGACACCGGAGGCGGGGTGTTCCGCTCCGACGACGGCGGCGCAACGTGGCGCCAGGTGTTTCGCCAGTCGCAGCACGTTTATGACGTGACCATCGATGCCCGGCAGCCGGACACGCTGTACGTTTGCGGCTTCGATGCCACCGCCTACCGCTCCACCGACGCGGGGCTTCATTGGACCCGCATCCGCGGCTACAACTTCAAATGGGGTCACCGGGTCATCATGGACCCCGACGACCCGGCCAGTATTTACATCACCACGTACGGCGGCAGCGTCTGGCACGGACCGGCCGCGGGCGACGCCAACGCCCCCGAGGATATCGCGACGCCCGTACCCGTGGCGCAGTAGCCGCGCGCGCCGCGCCTCAACGCGCGTCCACGCCCGCCCGGCGTTGGTAGGCCTCGGCATTCACGGCGCGAGCCGCCTTGATGAATTCCGCGTACGGCGTATCGGTGACGCTCACCGCGCCGATGTTGTAATTCTCGCCGTCGCCGGGCCGCCCGGTGAGGGGTTCGTCGGCGTACTTGAAGTAGTGGCAGCCCACCATCAGCGGGTGATCCACGACGCTGCGCACGTACTCCTGGTACATGCGCGCGCGGTCCGCCTGGTCCTCGGCCGGCACCAGGCCGGTGTGGAACATGCCGCGATCCAGTGCGCCCATGTGATACTCGCCGATCAACACCGGCTTGTCGATCCCTTCCAGCACGGCCCACTCGGACGGCACGACTTTCGGGCGATAGATGTTGAAACTAACGACATCGCACATTTCGCCGCACGCCTGTACCGACTCGCGAGTGTGCCAGGCAAAGCGCGGTCCTAGGTACAGGTGGTTGGGGTCATATTTCTTGAGGGTGCCGATGACCGTGCGGAAGTACTGGCGCGCGAACTCCAAGCTGAAAGCGCGCAGGTCCTCGCGCAGGGCATCGCCCAAGGCGCCCACCGGCTCGAAGGGCTTGTCCAGAAGCGATTGCCATGAATCGAACTGCGTGCCCCAGGCCGTGTTCAGCCGGGCGACGTCCGCGTACTTGCTCTTGAGCCGGCCCACGAACGCGCGTTTGGCAGGCGAATCCGCCTTCAGATGCAACGTCCCGAGCGCCAGGCCGTAACGGGAGCGCTCGTCCTTCATGCTCCCCCAGGACATCTCGTTGTCGATGAAGTAGCCCAGGCACCAGGGATCGTCGCGGTATTTCAATGCCGCTTCCCGAATGCCGCGGTCCAGCGCCGCGGCGTAGCGCGGGTCGAAGGGGTCGGCCATGAGCTTCCAATAATCGTTGCCGCTGGGGACTTCTGCGAATTGCGGCTTGCTGCCCTTCGTCACAGCGGGCCACGGATCCACTGTCGCGGTGTAGGGCACCTGCTTGGCGCCGTAAAGCTGCGGATCGGACCAGTTCCCGATCGTGTTGTAGCCCCAGGCCCGCAGCCGGGCCAGCGACTCCTTCTTCCAGTCTTCATACCAGCCGGCGCCGAATTTGCGTTGCAGGTTGGCGGAGTAGAAGTTGAACGACTGGCCCATGTGGTGCTTGATCTTCAGTTCCAGCGCCTCCCACTCGCGGTTCTCGCCATAGTGCGCGGCCAGCGGATCTCCCTTGGCCGGAAGCCACTGGAACATCTGCTCACGCTCCTCTGTGATGGTGTCGCCCTCGGTCGTCGTAATCGAGTTGAGGCCGAAGGAGAGGAAGAGGTGCCCGGATGGTGTAACCAGCCACCACTTGCCTTCGCGTTTCGTCGCGCGGAAGAAGCCGGTCGCCTCCAGCGCCGGCCCCGCGGCCCAGCCTCCGAACTCGTCCCGGCCGGGCAGGACGGGATTGGCGGCGATGGCGGCCTCTTCGGCTGCGCGCTGCGCCGCGAATCCGGATTCGCCCCGCATTTTGCCGGGCCATTCGCCCAACGCAAATTGTCCCAGCGGGTCCACGATTTTGTCGTAGCTGTTGCCCGGGATCAGTCGAACGGAGCTAATCAGGACCTGACGCGGCGTCGTGGTTTGGGGGAATTCGATGGCGATCGAACGTACCCGGCTCAAATCGATTTTGCGATAGTCGGAAGAAGCCAGTCGGTAGTGCGGAATCGCGGCCGGCCCGCGCATGCCCAGGTCGAGCGGAGGCGGAGAATTCAAGAGCAGGGCGACCGGCGCCTGCCCCGACGCCCGGAGCCTGAAGGAGCCCTTGGTCGAAACGCCGGCAGCATCCTCCACTTGAATGGTCAGCTCCACCGGGCTTGCGGAGCTATTGGCAACATTGAGCGCCAGCGCGCCGAACGGCCGCCAATCCCAGGATTGCGCGCCCGGCCTCAGCGTGATGCCGGGCCGTTCGCCGGGCTGGATCGTCACGGCCAGCGAATACTCGCTGCCGGCCGCGTGCCCGGCGACGCGTTCCAGGCGCACATTCACGGCCTGGATCGCCGCAATGTCCTGCTCACGCTGGAAGGAGAACAGGACTCGCGATCCAGGCGTCTGGCCAAGCAGGCCCGCGAATGGAACTAGTAGAAGAAGACCCGCTACTCGGTTGGCTTGCATGACTCTTGTTGTAGCATGGACGCTGACTGGAGGCTCCGATGCGAATGATCGTCGCTCTGTTGGCCGCGCTGCCGGTGATGGGTCCGGCCTTGGCGCAGGATGTCGCCATGGGGGCCCGCGCGGGCAGCGCGAAACGCTTCGAGGCTCCGTACACGCTGGAAATCGAGACGCCCCACGTCAAGTGGGCCAAGCCCCTCGCCGGCGGGCCGATTCGTCTGCTGGCAGTGCCCACCGTGGCCGAGGGGCGGACCCTGGTCGAGCTGGCCCAGCGCCTCTCGCTCGACCTCACCACCGTCAGTATCGACCCCGACTGGGATGTCAACAAGTGGACCATGGCCTTCGGCGACGACTATGGTGCGCGGGCCGAGAAGGGCGATCTGAAGCTCATCTACTCGTACCTGGAACGCGAGTTGACCAGCGATAAACACTTCGACGCCATCCTACTGCCCCTGAATCACGGCTGGGAGCAGTTAACCCCCGCGTCCCGCGAGGCGCTGGCGCGGCGGGTGCGCGAAGGTTGCGGGCTGGTGCTGATCCGGCCGTTTGCCGGCGAGTTGTCGCCGCTGACGCCGTTGGACCTGAAACCGGAGAACGGCGAGTTGGAGGAGCCGATGCAACCGGGCCGCACGGAGTCCTCGCCATGGCGCCGCACCGGCGACAACTACATCACCCGCGCCATCCCGGTGGAGAGCTTCCCCTTCCGCGATCTGCAAAATTTCGCCTACCGCCCGGAACCGGGCGCTTCGGTTCTCATTCAGACGGATTCAGGCAGCCCGATCCTGGCCGTGCGGCCGTTCGGCAAAGGGCGCGTGGTTGCCTTCGGGTACCGCAATGAAGGCATGAGCTGGTCCATGCCGAAGGCGGCGCGCGGGCACTTCGTGGATGCGTATTGGGAGTACTTCTATGCACTGTTGTGCAGGTCGTTGATCTACGCCGCCGGACGCGAGCCTGCCGCGAGCGTCAATTGGGAGCAGGATTCCACCTCATGGCGGGTGAAGAACCTACAAGGCGAAATGGAGCACAGCGGCAACGGGCCCAAGCCGCGCTTCGCCAATCTCAGTCCGGGCCGGCATTTCCTGGAACAGCAGACCGCCGCGGATTGGATGATCACGGTAATTGATGTGGCACAGCCGGACAAGGTCGAAGCCCTGCACTCTTCGGCGGACGTGATCGCGGAGGGGCAAAGCGTGGACGTGACGTGGCGCTCCGCGCGGCCTGCGCGCATCGAACTGATTGACGGCCTGGAGCGCGTGATTGCGCGCGCGGAGGGCCTGGGCGCGGTCCACCTCACGGCCGGCCGTCCGCTCACCCATTCCGGGTTCGTGCGCGCCACCTGCGGCACGGCCGTCGAGCAGCTTCCGCTCCGCTACGCCGCGTCTTCCCGCGAGTGGAGCGACTACGAAGTGATGTTGCCCTGGTCCGGTCCCCGAACCTATCAGCCGTGGACCCCCAGCGTGGACGAGCAGTTCCGCAAGATCGGGATCACGGCCCTGTCCGACCCGGACCGGAATTTCAAGCTGATGGTGAGCGCCCATCTGCCCGGCTTCGGCATCTACTGGTACAACCGCGACGGGTATCTGCAACGCAAAGCGGACTACGCGCGGACCGGGGACAAGAAGTACCTGGTGCGCGAAATCGAGCTGCAGTCGCCGTCCTTCGATTCGGGCCTGCGCCAGCAGCTCGACAAGAGCCTGCGCCCGCTGGCGCAGCTCAAACCGATGGCCGTCTACCTGGCCGACGAATCGTCGCTGACGTTTTACGAAGACGCCTTCGACGTGAGCTGGGCGCCGGAGGCGCTGGCCGGCTTCCGCGAGTGGCTCCAACACGAGTATCCCAGCCTGGAAGCGTTGAACTCGTTCTGGGGCACGTCGTTCCAGGACTGGAATGCAGTCGTTCCGATGACCGCCGCCGAAGCGCGGGCGCACGGCAACTACGCGCCCTGGGCGGACCATCGCGCCTACATGGAGCAGGAGTTCGTGCGCGCCTTCGGAAAGGCCAGCGCGCTGGTGCACCAGATCGACCCCGGCGCCCGCGCCTCGATCTCCGGCACGCAGACTCCGACCGCGCATAACGGCTGCAACTGGTACGCAATCGACCAGCAGATCGATTACCTACAGCCTTATTCCGATGGCGATCAGGACCCCATGCATTACCTTTTCCGGCCGGGCCTCATCATCACCGGGTTCACGGGCTACGGCTCGGTGGGCGAGCAGGCGCAGCGCGAACAGTGGCAGCGGCTCTTCTACGGGCACAGCGGCGCATCGATTTTCTGGCACTACACGCTGCTCAACCCCGACCTCACGCTCAGCGCGCAGGGCCAGGCGCTCGCGGAGGCGTTCGGACGGCTGCAGTCCGGAATCGGCCGCGTCTTCATGAACTCGACGCTGCACGAGGACGGCGTCGCCATCCACTTCTCGATGGCCAGCGTGCGCGGGGCCTGGATCGCCGACGGGCGGATCCGTGCTGGATTGGACGAGGGGAATCCATCCTCGAAGAATGCGGGGGAATTGCTGAAACGCCGTGACGCCTGGACCAAGGCGCTCGAGCGGCAGGGCATTCAGTTCCGCTTCCTGGCGACGCCGCAGATCGAGTCCGGGATGCTGGACAACTACCGCGTGCTGATCCTGCCGTACTCCATCGCCCTGAGCGATCAGGAAGCGCGCGCGATCGAACGGTTCATGGATCGCGGCGGCATCGTGTACGGAGACGACCAGACCGGGCGAATGGACTCGCACTGCCGCTGGCGCAAGGAGCAACTGTGGAGCGCTGGGCGCCCGGGATTTGAGCGCAGCGGGCCGCGGGACCTGAGCATGAAGCGCGACTTCGGCGGCGAGTTCCTCGTGACGGTCCGCGATTTCGGCAAGTCCAGGCTGATGGGGCTGCTGCCCGTAAAGGCGGCCACCGTGAGCGCGCCGGCCGGAGCCTATGACCTGTTGCGAGGCGGACTGGCGACGGCACAGGTCGAGGTCTCGCCCTCCCAGCCGGCGCTGTTCATCGAACGCGCGTCGCGGATCGCAAAGCTCTCGATCGATCAGAAGCTGAATTTGCGACTGACCGATGATGCCGGAGCGCCGGTGGACATTTCCGTGGTCCACGTCGAAGTGCTGGACCCCGCGGGCCGGCCCGTGCGGCACTACTCGGGCAACGTGACCATCCACGACGGCCGCGCCGCCTACCGGATTCCTTTCGCGCTCAGCGACGCCGCGGGCTCCTGGCGCGTGCGCGCCCGCGACGTCGTCAGCGGGCTTTCCGCCGCGGTACTGCTGAAGCGCTAGCCAGGCTCAACGCAAAGATTCGAGGAACGAAACGGAAGACGACGGGCCTGAGCCGCCGCGCACTGCGTGAGGGCCGAACGGCGCACGGGATTCCGGTGCGGAAGCGGAATTCCTCCCCGCGCGCGACCCACAGTCTCAGACCGGCCGTTGCAGTGCGAGCCAGGGCACGAGCCGCGGATCTGTGAAGTCCGGGATGGCCAGCGGCACGCGGGCGTACTCCCGCTCGGTCGTCAACAGCGCCACGACGCGGCCGCCCGCGCTCAGCGCGGCCTGGACGCCGCCCGGCGAATCCTCGAAGATGATGCAGTTCCGCGGCTCGACGCCCAGGCCGGCGGCGGCCGTCAGGAACACCTCCGGATGCGGCTTGGCGTTAGTCACCTGGTGCCCGTCGACAATCACCGAAAACAGCGGCCTGAGGTTCGATCCATCCAGCACAAAATCCACGTTCAGCGGCTCGGCGTTCGTCGCCACAGCCAGTGGAATGCCGCGCGCGTGGGCCGCACGCAGCAACTCGCGGCAGCCGGCCACATAGCTCTGTTCGAGCACCGGCGCCATCAGCTCGCGGTACAACCGCTCCTTGGCCGCGCCGTGCTCCAGCATCGCCTGCTCGGCGAGATCGTGGCCGAAAATATCGTACACAATCTGGTCGTTGCGCTTGCCGAGCATGCGGTAGATCACGCTCGTGTCCCCAATGCCGTGGCGCTCGAGGTATGTCACCCAGGCCTGCATGTGCATGCCGGTTGAGTGCACCACAACGCCGTCCATATCGAAGATCAGCGCCAGGCCGCGGGCGAGTGTCAGTTCCTCGAACACAAATCGGGATGATAGCACGCGAGCGCCGGCCGCACCGGCCTGGAAAAGCGGCCGAATTTTACCAAAGTGCTGGACTGATTGGGACGCCTCTCCGGACAAAACTGGCGTTATACTCCGCTCAGGAGACGTTTATGCGCAAAACCGTGTTCGCTTCGCTTCTTGCGGCCTCGATGCTAACCTCGCTCAGCTGCGGCGGATCGCAACATTCGGCGGATGAGAAGTACTACCTGGTCGCGACGAGTGTGAAGATCCCCTACTGGCAGCAGGCTTACGCGGGGCTGAGCAAAGCCGCGGCCCAGTTGCAGGTGAAAGCCGAGATGGTGGGGCCCGACATCTACGATCCGAAGGTCGAACACGCCGAGTTCCAGCGCATCCTGGGCAAGAAGCCGACGGGCATTATGGTCCAGGTGGGCGATCCCGGCGTGCTGAAAGAAGACATCGACGCCGCGATCGGTCAGGGCATTCCGGTGATCACAATCGATTCAGACGCGCCCGCCACCAAGCGGCTGCTGTTCATCGGGACGGACAACTACGAGGCCGGAGTTATGGGGGCCAAGGTGCTGCTCGACAAGCTTCATGGCAAGGGCAACGTGGTGGTCTACACGATCGAGGGACAGGCCAATCTGAACGAGCGCCTGCACGGCTACAAGGATACCCTGGAAGCTCATTCGCAGATCAAGATCACGGAAGTCGTGGACATGCAGGGCGATCCGCGCGTGGCCTTCGATAGGACCAAGGAGATCCTCGCCAAGCCTGGAAAAGTCGATGCCTTCGTTTGCCTCGAGGCCATCTCCTGCCCGGAGGTCGCCGACGTCCTGGAACGGCAGAAGGCCACCGACAAAGTGGTCGTCGCCATGGACACGGACCAGCGGACGCTCGAGTTCATCCAGAAGGGGCTCATCAGCGCCACCATCGGCCAGAAGCCGTTTACAATGGCCTTCACGGGGTTGAAGCTGCTCGACGATCTTCATCACCACCCCCTGACCCCGCTGGCTTCGAACTGGCAGGAGGACTCGTTTTCTCCGATCCCGACGTTTATCGATACGGGAGCGACGCCGATCGACAAGAACAACGTCCAGCAATTCATCGAGGAGCGCAACACGGCGACGTCCAAGTAGAGTTCGACGCGCCTGCCGGGGCGGTTTCGGGGCGGGCGCCGTGCCTGCTGGTCCCGCCGCATGACGAGCCGAAAGCGCAATTGAAGTGACTCCCGCCGCGCCGGAATTCGCTGCCGTGATCCTCGCCGCCGGATCTTCCTCCCGCATGGGAACGCCGAAAGCGCTCCTCGACGCGGGTGCAGGCACGACGTTCCTCGACCGGCTGGCGGGCGTTTTTCTGGACTGCGGCTGCGCCGTCTATGCCGTGCTCGGCGGCGACGCGGAGCGGATCGCGGCCTCCGTCCGCCGATCGTCCGAAATTGTCTTCATCCTCAATCCGGATCCGGCCCGCGGCCAGCTCAGCTCGTTGCAATGCGGTTTGAAAGCCGCCGCGCGCGGCGTGCAGGGCGTCTTCTTCACTCCCGTCGATGCGCCGGCGATCGGGCGCGATACCGTGCTCGCTTTGATGCGCGCGTTCGGGCCGGCGGATTACGTGATCCCCGCATTCGACGGCCAGCGCGGCCATCCGGTGCTGCTGCGCGCATCCTGCGCCGGCGCGTTCCTGGCTCTGCCCGACGGCGCCACGGCCCGCGATGTGCTGCAAGCTTGCCGCCCGGCGACTCGTTTGGTCGAAGTCCCGGACAGCGCCATTCTGGACGACATCGACGACGACGCCGCCTACGAACGCTGGCGCCAGCGGGCCGATCCGGGCACGAAGAGTTTGCAGGAGGACGCCGGCAGCGCCTCTGGCGAAGGGTCTCCGCGGTGAGCCAGCCGGCCGAAACCGCGAGCGCGCCGACACTCCGCCGCGGGTTCCCCTGGGGGCGCGTCGTGCTCCTGGTTTTCCTTCTGGCGCTGGCCTACGGTGCGGGCATCGTGCTGGCTCCATACGTTCCGGCCCCCCAATTTGAACGTGCATTGAAGCAGGCCCTCGAGCGGACCCTGAACCGCGCAGTCGAACTGAGCGACGTCCGCTACAGCCTCTATCCGTCGCCTGGGCTGTCAGCCAGGAATCTGGTGATTCACGACTCGACGGCCTTCGGCATCGAGCCGCTGGCTTATGTGGGCGAGATCCAGGTCGGTCTGCGTTGGAGCAGCCTGCTGGAAGGCCGCTTCGAATGTTCCTCCGTGCGCCTGGATGAAGCCAGTCTCAACCTCGCCCGCACGGAGGAAAGCGGGTGGAATGTCGCGGTTTCTCTGGCCCGCATGACCGGCAGCCTGCAGCGTCCCGCTCGGGCCACCAGACTGCAGGTCCGCAACAGTCGCATCAACTTCCGCGACGGGCTGCGCAAGTCCCCGTTCTTTCTGAACTCGGTGGATCTGGATCTCACTGCGCCTTCTTCGCCCGACGGCGAATTCTCCTGGAGCTACGAGGCGTCGCCCGCCCGGACCGACCGCTCGGCGCAGGGTTTCGGCCGGTTTTCGGGCACTGGACGCTGGCGGCCTTCGGGCGGGGACAAGGGGATTTTGGACCTGGATCTGGAGCTGGAGCGCAGCGTCATCGCCGAAGTGGCCGTGTTGCTCACTGGACGGGATCCCGGCGTCCAGGGGCGGCTTTCGTCGCGCGCCCACCTTTCCGGGCCGCCGGACAACATCCAGGTGCGCGGCAATCTGCGGCTCGGCGACCTGCAGAAACCGTCCCTTTTCGGCGTCCGCGGCCGGGAGTGGTCCATCCCCTACACCGGCGTTGTCAACCTCAACCGGCAGACCGTCGACCTCGGCACGGAACCGCCCAGGGATGCCGCCGGCCTGCCCCTCAGCTTCCATCTGGCGGCCCAGGGACTGTTCACCCGCATCGCCTGGCAGGCGCGCTTCCTGTTCGACGGCCTGCCCGCCGCCACGCTGCTCGAGGTTGCCGCCCGGCTGGGCGCCCAGGTGCCCCCCGGTCTCAGCGTGGAGGGAACATTGGCCGGCCCGCTGGAATTCGATTCCACCTCGCCCGCCCATGGTTCCATCGAACTCCGTGACGGCCTCCTGCGGTTCGGCGAGACGACTCCGTACCGCGTTGATTCAGCGCGCTTTTTGGTCGACGGGATGCGGCTCTCCCTAAAAGGCGCAACGCTCGCCGGCGCCACCGGCCCAGCGGCTGTAATGGATATCGACTGGGACATCCCGGCCGGCGCCATCACCATCGCCTCCAATCTCAAGCGCGCCAGTTGGAAGGCGCTGCGGGCGGCTCTCTCCGTGGTGCCGGGCCTGCCCATGCCCGCGGGGCTGGGCGCTTGCGTGGACGGGGAGTTGGACGGCGAACTGCGTCTGGAGCGCCTCGAGCCCGGTCCTGAGCGCGTCGCTGCGGTCGCCAGCCCGGCCCGGGAACCCGAGCCGGAGACCCGTTGGAGCGGGACATTGCGCCTCGCCGGTGTCACCTGCGAGTTGGATGGGACCTCGGAACCCCTGCGGCTCGATCGCGGCCTGCTGACCATCGCCGGGCCGGCCTGGCATTTGCGCCGCGCCGCCGGCCATTTCGGCTCCGTCGCCTGGACGGGTGAAGCCTCCTGGACGCCGCCCGCCACTCAGCCGCTGCGATTCACGGCGGCACTGGACACGCTCCCCGCGCGGGAACTGGAACGGCTCTTCCGGCCGTCGCTCGGGGTGCGCTCCAGCCTGCTGGAACGCACGCTCGCTTTTCGGCGCACGCCGCCGCCGGCCTGGCTCGCAGCGCGGCGTTGGGATGGCCACGTCACCGTCGGGAGCTTCCTCCTGGCGGGATACGACCTCTCTAATCTGGTGGCTCACATCCTGTGGGTTGGCGATTCCATCGACGTAGCCGACGTGGCGGCCGAGCAGTCCGGCGGGCGCATCCTGGGCCGCGCCTTCGTCTACCTGGATGGCTCCGAACCCCGCTACCGCTTGCGCGGAGTGGCGAACTCCCTGGAATGGGAGCAGCGCGGCAGCGTCGATGGTGAGTTCGATCTCACCGCCGCCGGTTTCGGCGATTCGCTGCTCGATTCGATCCGTTGCAGCGGCCAACTGACTGCGCGCCGTCTGGAACTCCCCCAGGAAACGCTGGATCAGGTCGCCCTGGGATTCGACTACGACGCCTCGCGATCCGACCAGCGGCTGCGCTTTTTGGGGCTGGAAGCACTGTACGATGGGACCCTGTTTTTGGGCTCCGGCGGCTCCTCCGGTGATGGCCGCTGGCGCGCCGATCTCACTGCCGGCGCCCGCAATTTGAGGCTGTCGGGTACTTTTCTGCCATTTCGCCTGGAAACAGAGGGCGGAAATCAGCCCCAAGAGCGTTAGAATTCAGTTAATGATCGTACTCGGGGAATACTAAGTAGATAGATCACTATGGAACCAGTCCCGCCTTCGAAAAAAGACTTTGTCGTACAGCAGCAGGAATTGCTCCACGAGCAACTCTCTGCCGCCTGGCAACTCCACATCGAGCGCGTTGAGGAGCAACTGCGCCAGGATTGGCAGTCGCAGCTCGGCCGCATCGTCGAGGAACGCTTCGTCGATTTCGACGCCCGCTTCTCGGACGAGGTCCACGCCGTGTGCGATCGCCGCACCGCCGAGCAGGACGAGCTTGTGGCTTCGAGCGCCCGGCTGAAGTGGAGCGAACATCTCAGTCAGATTGGACGCCGGCTCGACCTGGCGGAGGATCTGGCGGCGTGGACCGCGGCAGTGCTCGACGGCGCGACGGCCGTGGCGCCCCGTGCGTTCCTGTTCAGCCTGATATCGGGCGAGCTCGTCTTCGAGGGCTTTCGCGCTCCCGAGGGCGAGGAGTTCCCGGCTCTCGCCGGGTTGAAGATCGCGCTCGATTCCGCGCCCGCCCTCAAGGGGGCCGCGGAGTCGATGGATACGGTCATCGCCATGGCCAACCCGGGTGAGATCTCCGAAACTCTCTGCTCGGCTCTCGCCCTGGATGAATCCTGCCGTTTGTCCCTCTTGCCGATCGTCACCGAGCGCACCGGCAAGGAACGCAAGGCTTCGGCGGTTCTGGCGATTCCAAGCCATGAGGTGCCGGCCAACGTCTCGGCGTTGGAACTGCTGGCTACCGTTGCCGGGCTGTCCCTGGAGGTGCGGCAGGCCGAACGGAAGGTGGCCAAGGGTGGGGTCGGCCACCTGCTGGGCATCGCCGCCGACTCGGAGCCGAAGGTGCCCGTCAACGTCGTGCCCGATCTGGCCAGGCTGCCGCGGGACGAACAGGAGACCCACGCCCGGGCCCAGCGTTTCGCCCGCGTCCGTGTCGCGGAGATGCGCCTGTACAGGGCCCAGGCCGTCAAGGAAGGCCGCGAAAGCCATAATCTTTTCGAGGCGCTGCGGAAGGAGATCGAGCAGGGCCGCGACCAGTTCCGCAACGACTTCCTGTCCACCCCGACGATGATTGATTACTTCCACGTGGAGCTGGTGCGGACGCTGGCGAATGACGATCTATCGCTGCTGGGCCCGGATTATCCTGGTCCTCTCGTTTAGCGCGTCGCTCGCCGCGCCAACCCCGCCGCCGCCTCCAGGCGGAGGGCTGGCTCTGCTCGCCAGCGGTTCACACTGGCTTGAGGAAGGGCGCCTGCCGCAAGCGATTCAGGCCTTGACCGAAGCCCGTTCCGCTGTGCCCGAGCTGGGCGACTACGCGTCCTTCTTCCTGGTCAAAGCGGAGTTCCAGGCGCATCACTACGCCGCCGCCGCCGCCGGCTCCGAGCAGGTGGCTGCGTTTCGGCCGCTCTCCCCACTTGCGCCCCGGGCCGCCGTGCTGGGCGCCCGCGCGTACGTCGAAAACAATGAGCCGCGCCAGGCGCTGGCCCTGCTGGCGCGCATCGCGGAGAGCTCACTGCCCCTTCCGGAAGGCGCACTGGTCCGCGCGCAGGCCCTGGAAGCGGCCGGCTCGGCGCATGACGCGGCCGTGAACTACCAGCTTGTTGATTACCGCTACCCGCACTCGCCCGAGGCGCGCGACGCCGCTGCGGCTCTCGATCGCCTCCGCTCCGCGCTCGGCGCCGGATACCCCGAAACGCCCGTGGAGCTGCGTCTGGAGCGCGCAGATGAAATTCGCGCTGCCGGCGATCTGGCTGCGGCGCGCCGGGAGTACGCCTCCATCGCCGCCGATTTCCCCGGGGCCAGCCGCGATCTGGCAAACGTCCGCGCCGCCGCGGCGCCCTACTACGCCGGCGACGCGGCTGCCGCCTTGTCGGAGCTGGAAACGCTGCCTCAGCAGGCGGGCGATATCGAGGCCGAGCGGCTGTACTCCATTGCGCTGTGCGAAAGCCGGCTGAAACGCGACGAAAGCCTGGCCGCCACCCTCGATGCGCTGGCCCGCGCCGCGCCCGCTTCCGGCTGGCGGCTGCGCGCTCTCGCCAGCGCTTCCAACCTGTTCCTGGTCCACGACGACCCGCGGCAGTTGCCCGTATTCACCGCCTGCGCCGAGTCGTTTCCCAATTCCCGCGAAGCGCCGATGTGCCATTGGCGCGCTGCCTGGTGGGCCTATCGCCATCACGATGCCGGCGCCGCCCAGCTTCTGCGCCGGCACCTGCAGCTCTATCCGTCGTCCGAGAAGGCCGGAGCCGCGGTCTTCTATCTCGGCCGCCTGGCGCAGAGGTCGGGGGATGGCGCGGCTGCCCTGGCCTGGTACAGGTTCCTGGCTCGCCGCTACCCCAATTACTACTACACATTCGTGGCGCGACCTGCGCTCGAGCGGCTGGAATCGCAGCGTCTGCAGCCTTCACGGGCAGTAGAGGAATTCCTCGCCGTGGTCGCGTTCCCCGAACGGCCTGAGCGGGCCGGCTTCAATCCCGACGCGGCCACGGCCCGGCGCATCGAACGAGCGCGGCTGCTGGAACGCGCGGGGCTCGAAAACTGGGCCGAGATCGAACTCCGGTTTGCCGTCAGGACGGACGCTCAGCCCTGGCCCGTGGCACTCGAATTAGCCGAAATGGCCACCCGTGATGGCGCTCCCGACCGGGCCTTGCGCCACATCAAAGGCGTGATTCCCGACTACCTCTTCCTGCCGCGCGAAGGCGCGCCGCCGCGCTTCTGGCGCCTGGCTTTTCCGCTGCCCTATCGCGCGCTGCTCGAAAAGTACGCCCGCGCGAACGGCCTCGACCCCTTCCTGGTCGCCGCGCTGATCCGCCAGGAGTCGGAGTTCAATCCCCAGGCCGTCTCATCTTCCAAAGCCGTTGGCCTGATGCAGATCCTGCCCTCCTCCGGGCGCGACCTCGCCCGCAAGTCCAAGCTGCGTGGCTTTCGCAGCTCGATGCTGACACAGCCCGAGATCAACATTCGCCTCGGAACCTTCTACTTCCGCCACCTCCTCGACTCCTGCGAGAGGCGCGTCGAGGACGCCCTGGCGTCCTACAACGCCGGCCACAGCCACGTCATCGCCTGGCGCGGATGGAATCATTACGACGAGCCCAGCGAGTTCGTCGAGACGATCCCATTCACCCAAACGCGCGACTACGTGCAGATCGTCTTGCGCAACGCGCAACTCTACCGCTCGCTCTACTCTGCCCCGGCCTCGGATCCAGCCTCGGGCAAGACCAATGCCCCCGCCTCCCCGAGCAGGAAGAAGCCCGCCGCGCAACGTCCTTCCTAACGGAGTGGGCCGGCTTCTTGTGCGTCAGGCTCATTTCAGAAATCAGCGATTCTTAACGTTGGATCGATTCAATCCCCATAAAGTCGCTCGTATTCGCATTTTCATTTCAACTGCAACAGATTATTCGCATTATTTTGATGCCAGGTGTGAGAACCTTGAACCAGTGGGCACTGTATCAGCGGTGCCCATAAACGAGTTTCGCCCGCGCCCGCGAAGCACGGGCTGCACGCCGGAGGTGAGTGGAATCATGCTGCCGACTTTTCTGCTCGAAGAGCAGGTAGTCCGGCAAGACAGCGCCGGACCCGCAATCGACCTCGGAGAGAACGCCCCGTCGTTCTTATACTTGACGCTGGGCATCACGCGGATCATTGAACAGCAGAGCCTGGATCTTTCGATTTGGGCCTCGCCGGACGGGACCAATTGGGGCGACAAGCCAGTCGCCGCTTTCCCGCAGAAATTCTACTGCGGCGTGTACACGCTGCTGCTCGACCTCACGGCGCACGCCGGAGCACGCTATCTGCGCGCCCAGTGGAAAGTGAGCCGCTGGGGCCGCGGCGAGCCGACGCCCCTGTTTGAGATGTACGTATTCGCCCAGACCGCCGACATGCGCGTGAGCGCCCTGGCCGCCACGGCCTGAATCTCCTCCGTCCGCTACAGCCGGTTGATCAGGCTGGCCACATAACCCCCGCCGAAGCCGTTGTCGATGTTGACCACGGAGACGTTGCTGGCGCAACTGTTGAGCATGCTGAGCAGCGACGCCAGGCCATGGAAGTGGGCGCCGTAGCCCACGCTGGTCGGCACGGCGATCACCGGGCAGCTCACCAGCCCGCCCACCGCGCTCGGCAGGGCGCCCTCCATGCCGGCGCAAACCACGATCACCCGCGCCTGCTTGAGCGTTTCAAAGTGGCCGAATAGCCGGTGGATGCCCGCCACGCCGACGTCCTGCACCAGTTCCACTTCGTTGCCCATGATCTCGGCGGTCACGGCCGCCTCCTCGGCCACCGGCAGGTCGGTCGTGCCCGCGCTGATCACAACCAGCCGGCCCTTGCCGTGGATGGTCCGATCCCGAAAGACCCGCAGCGCGCCGGAGCGCGGGTAGTACTCGGCCTCCGGAAACTGCTCTTTGACTAACGCATAAGCCTCGGCGGTCGTCCGCGTGGCCAGCACGTTGGAACTTCTGGCCAACAGGCTGGACGCGATGGTCGCCACTTGCTCGTTCGTCTTGCCAGGGCCGAAAATGACTTCCGGCAAGCCGATCCGGATTGCTCGATGGTGGTCAAGGGTCGCAAAACCCAGGTTCTCGAACGGCATGTGGCGCAGCCGCTCGATGGCCTCCTCCACCTCAATTCCGCCTGCGCGGACCTCTTCCAACAGCGACTTCAAATGATCCCTATCCATCATTTCTCCCGCTCTGGCTCAACCCGCGCCGCCAGACATTTTCCTTTAGAACCATCAGAATCCAATCACTTGTCCGCTCTTCAGCGCATGCTTCGACGCCTGGCCCGCGGCCAGTTCGAGCACGAACATCGCCGGCGCGTGCCCGCCATAGTTGGGGCATTGCTCCGGCGGCCCGGGCGGGCATGGCGGCACATTCTCGGCGATCTCCACGATCCGCCGCCCGCGGTCCATCCAGATCATGTCCAGCGAAATCTTGCAGTTGTACATCCAATATGGGTACTGCCCTTCCGCGTTGTGGACGAACAGCATGCCCCGGTCCGGCGCCAGCGACTCGCGGAACATCAGCCCGCGCTGGAGATCCGCAGGATCGAGCGCCGTTTCCACATGGATGATCTGGCCGTCCGGCAGCCTCACCTCGCGCAGGTTGAGCGCTTTCAGCCCCTCGTCGGGCCGGCTGCCGCAACCGCCCAGCGCCAATGCGGCGCCGAGCGCCAGCGTGTACGCCAATCCGCAAATCCGAGGGAGCTTCTGGACCATCGACTAAGATGGTAACTGGAACCCGGGGTCGATGCACCGGGTCGGGTGGTTCGAACTTCTCCGCATGGCAACCGCACCTGCTTCCACTCTCTGGCGCCGGTTCGTTCTGACGCTGGAGATGATCAAGTTCGAGCACTCGGTGTTCGCGCTGCCCTTCGCGCTCACCGGCGCGCTGCTGGCCTGGCGCGGCTCAGGGTTTGAGACCGCCGGCCTGGCGGCCCGGCTCGGTTTCATCGTGCTGGCCATGGTCGGCGCCCGTTCGGCGGCGATGACCTTCAACCGCCTGCTCGACGCCGACATTGACGCCCGCAATCCGCGCACGAGGATGCGCCACATCCCGGCGGGAACCTTGAGCCGCGGCTTCGCTTTCGCCTTCCTGTTCGCCAGTTGCGCCGTGTTTGTCGCCGCCGCGGCCCTGCTCGGGCCGCTCTGCCTGAAGCTCTCTCCGCTGGCTCTCGGCGTGGTCCTCATCTACTCCTGGACCAAGCGTTTCACCTCGCTGTCGCATCTGGTCCTGGGGCTGGCCCTCGGCATCGCGCCCGCGGCGGCGTGGATCGCCATTCGCGGCTCGCTCGACTGGCGCATCGTCTGGCTGACACTCGCCGTTACGCTCTGGACGGCCGGATTCGACGTCATCTACGCCTGCCAGGACTATGAATTCGACTGCCGCGAAGGGCTGTTTTCGCTCCCCGCGTGCCTGGGCATCGGCGGCGCGCTGTGGGTGGCTCGCGGCTTCCATCTGGCGATGCTCGGCAGCCTGGCGGCCCTGGCCATCTCGCTCGGCCTGGGCTTCGCGGCCTGGCTCGGCATCGCCGTCGTCGCGGCGCTCATCGTGTGGGAGCACCGCCTGGTCCACGCCGACGACCTGTCGAGGGTCGACGCCGCCTTCTTTACGATGAACGGCTACATCAGCGTGCTGTTCTGTGCTTTCTGGGCCGCGGATATCCTGTTGCAATGGAGGGGCTTATGATCGATCTCCAGCCTCGGATCGAGGACGCCGGGCTGCTCCCGGCGCTCGCTAAGATTCAGGCCGGGGAGCGTCTCGGCTATGACGACGGCCTGTCGCTATACCGCTCCGCCGACCTGCTCTCGATCGGCTACATGGCCAACCTGGTGCGCGAACGGCTCCACGGGAACGTCACGTATTTCAACGTCAATCGCCACATCAACCCGACCGACGTCTGCGTCGCCTCTTGCAAGCTGTGCGCCTTCGGCAAACGCGCCAAGGATCCGACCGCCTACACCATGTCGCTCGAGGAGGTGTGGCATCGCGCCGGCCTGGGCTACGCCGAAGCCGCCACCGAATTCCACATCGTCGGCGGACTCCACCCCGAGTTGACGGTGGAGTGGTATTGTGACCTTCTTCGCGGCCTCAAACAGCGCTTTCCGAAAGTGCATCTGAAGGCCTTCACCATGGTCGAGATCGCCTACTTCGCCAAGCGCTTCAAAATGCCGGTCGAGGAGGTGCTCGGGAAGCTCAAGGACGCGGGCATGGACTCCATGCCCGGCGGCGGCGCCGAAATCTTCTCCGAGCGCGTCCGGCGCATCATCTGCGACCACAAAATCGACGGCAACGAGTGGCTCGAGGTCGCCCGCCTGGCACACAAAATGGGGCTGAAATCGAACTGCACCATGCTTTATGGCCACATCGAGAACGAAGAGGACCGCGTCGACCACCTGATCCGCCTGCGCCAGGTGCAGGACGAAACCGGCGGCTTCGTCACCTATATCCCGCTGGCCTTCCACCCCGACAACACGCCGCTCGAGCACGTCCCCCGCACCACCGGCTTTCTCGATCTGAAGAACATCGCGATCGCGCGGCTGATGCTCGACAACATCCCGCACATCAAGGCCTATTGGGTGATGATGACGCCCAAGATCGCGCAGATCGCCCAGCGCTTCGGCGCCGACGATATTGACGGCACCGTGGTCGAGGAGCGCATCTACCACGACGCCGGCGCCGAGACCTCGCAGGGGCTGCGCCGCAATGAGCTTCTGCACCTGATCCGCGAAGCCGGCCGCGAACCCGTCGAGCGCGACACGGCTTACCGCAGGGTCGAGCGCAACGACGAAACGACCTTCGCGATTCTGGCGTAGCTTGCCGTTCTCCAGTGCGCACGCGGGAAATGTTCTGAACAAAGCCAAATTCGACACTAGTGTCGAAAAGTGTCGCGTTTTCGGGTGTTATCAGAAGTCCTCAGTCATCGGCACTATGATACACCGCGAGGTCAGCGATTCCGTCTGCATACTTCAGTAAGTATCCATAATATCAGTTAGATACAAGTCCAGAGAAGGTCGTGACCGGAGCGCATAGGAAGGGGCTCGGGCGGCCGGTAGGAGGGCGACATGCGACAGGGGGTAGTGTCGTGTCGAAATGTCGAGTTTGGGGCGGCCCTACGATTGGAGCCGGCTTTGCAGCCGGCTCCAACACCGGCTACTGCCCCCGCGCCGTTCGCTCTCGGGACCGTCTAAGGATACGCCGCGAACCACCCCGCCACGCGCGATTCGTACTCCCACGGCGCGGTCACCCAGGCCGCGACATGCGGCGCGCCGGCCACCTCCCACAGCGTGGCTTGACCTGGGTTTAACGCGCGCAATGTGCGGGAGTGCGAGGGCGGGATGTTGGTGTCCGCCGCTCCATGAATCAGCAGCACCGGCACGCGCCAAACTGCGGCGCACCGTGCGGGCGAGGCCTGATCCAGGTCCACGCCGTAGCGCCAGCGCGTGTACAGGAATGCCAGGCGCACCAGCGGCAGCCACTGCGGCCCGCCCAGACCCGACACTTGCTGCAGCCGGTACAGGCCGATCTGCTCGAACGTGGCGAACGGGCACTCCGCCACCACCGCCCGGAACGGGGTTGGCTTGGAAATCGCCTGCAGCAGCACCGCCGCACCCAACGACTCGCCGAGGCCATACAGCGGGCCGAACCCCTCGGCGCCGCTCATCCACTGCGCCCAGCGCCGCACATCCTCCGCCTCCTTCACCCCGTAGGTGACCATCGTGCCGCCGCTCTCGCCGTGCCCGCGGCTGTCCGGCGTCAGCACGGCGTAGCCGTGGCGCAGCAGCATCCCCGCCTGCCAGAGCACGCCCCGCCGCGTGTCCCCGACCCCGTGCAGCAGGATCACCGCCTTCCCCGCCGACTGCTTCGGCTTGAACAGCCACGCGCGCAGGACCACGCCGTCGGCCGCATTGATGGTGGCGTCCCCCCAGGTTGCGTTCTCCGCCCGCGCCCATCCCTCCGCGGTGCTCCTGTCGGCCCGCACTCGAGCGTCCGGAGGAATGTGCAATGCATTTTCCGCCAGGGTTACCGACGCGACGATCGCCGCCGCCAGACTCAGCGCCAGCGCCACTGCAGCCCAGCGCAACGCCCGCAACCTCAATGGGTTCACAACAATATGCTACGCGCCGCCCTGCCCCATCGTTCCCCTGCCGCCCGGCGCCGCTCAGGAAAAGGGCTGTCTCCATTCGGAGAAAACGCACCCAAGAGCCGCAATGTGGAGGATCGACAGGGGGTGGCCCGTGATACGATGACCGGAAGCCGGGAGTGAAAATGGAAATAAGGGTTGAAATGAAAACGATCGTCAAAGCCGCCCTCGCCGCGCTTCTGCTGCTGGGGACCGCCGCGCCCCTGGCCGCCCAATTGCCCGCTTTCTACAAGCACGTGGACCGCGTCTTCTGGGTCGTCGACGATATCGACCGCACCGTCTCCGGTTGGCAAAAGATGGGCATGATCGAGGCGCGCCCCAATCCCGGCGCCGCCCCGAATCTCCGCTGGTCGGTCGCGCGTTTAGGCAATATCGTCGTCGATTTCATCCAGCCTCTCGATGACCGGACCGTCTTCGCCGCCTATAAGAAGCGGCACGGCCAGGGCATCCTGGCGCTCCTGCATCGCGCCCCCACCGCCGCCGCGCTGGACCAGGAACTGGCCCGTCTCAACCAGGCCGGTGTCGCGGTCCTGGAATCCCGTGATCTCGGCGCTGGCGGCCGCTACGTCCTCTTCGACACCGCCGCGCAGGGCAAATACGTTCTCGGAATCTTCTACACTCCCGCCGGCGCGGGTCTGCCCGACGCCCCCGCCGCCCCGCCTGACGCCCGACAGCTCTCCCAATACGCCTTCGTGGCCCGCGACCTCAAGGCCGTTTCCAGCTACTGGGTCCGCCTTGGCATGCCCACCATGGAATTCACCCATCCGCCGCTTTGGGACCTGGTGTACCATGGCCAGCCCGGCCACTTCGACCAGCTCCTCGGCTGGCAGCGCCACGGCGACGTCGTTTATGAATGGATCGAACCCACCGTCGGCCCGACCACCTACATGGATCAGCTGTCGAAATACGGGGAAGGATTGCACCACCTCGCCTTCGACGTCTCCGACATCGAGCGCGAAAAGCGCCAGTGGACCCTCGCCGGCTTCCCCACTTCCCAGTCCGGCGCCTGGGGCCAGCGCGACCAGCCCGGCTACGGCCGTTACGCCTATCAGGACACCCATCCCCTCGGCGGAACCGAGGTCGAACTGCTCTGGAATTACCGCCCGTAGCGCCCCATCCGGTCGGCCAAACACCGCCAAAAACAAGCAAAAAACGTGCTTATTCCCCCTTACCTCGGATGTGTGGCCTCAAAGCGCACGTCGGGATAGGGATGCACCAGCCGGGGCCGCGGCAGCCAGCGGTTGCACAATCGAGTCGCCCGCTCCGCGCTCAGCCGACCTTTCTGACTGCGCCGTTTCAGCACGTGCAGCCAGTAACGGCTCAGCCGTTCCCGGAAGCGAAACAGGCATCAGACCTCCAGCGCTCTCAAGACCGCGGTGAAGACATCGTCCGGCGCTCCGGAGCCGTCCACGCGGTGGTACTTGCCCTGGGCGTAGTAGTTAATCAGTGGAGCCGTGGATTTCTCGTAGGCGATCAACCGGTTGCGCACCGTCTCTTCGCGATCGTCGGCGCGCTGGGCCAGCGCGCCTGCGCACAGATCGCAGATGCCGTCTTTCTTGGGCGGGTGGCTGAGAAGGTTGTAAATGTGGCCGCACTGCGTGCAGAAGCGTCGCTGGCAGGTGCGCGCGATCAGGTGCTCGTTGGCCACGTCGATATGGATCACGGTCGGCTGCGGATAGCCCAGCCGGGCGAGCAGTGCGCCGAGATACTCGGCCTGCGGCACGCTGCGCGGGTAGCCGTCCAGCATGAAGCCGGCGGCGCAATCGGGCTGCGCCAGACGCGAGGCGACGATATCGTTCACCGTGGCGTCGTCCAGCAGCGCGCCCGTGACCATGATGGCCTGGGCCTTCCGGCCCAACTCGGTTCCGGCGCGCACCTCGGCTCGGATCATCTCCCCGGTCGAAATGGCCGGGATGACGAGATGCTTCGCCAGGCGCTCCGCCTGGGTGCCTTTCCCGCTGCCGGGAGGGCCGAGCAGCAGCAGCACTTTGACGGCGGCTTTCGTGGGTTGATTTTCGGTCATGAAATTGCCTCGAAAGGCCGATTTTATCGAGGACGGAGAGGTCCGGTCAAACCATTCTGATTCCTCTCCTAAGCCTAATTGTGCTCCAGCAACGCCCGCTCGAGCCGCGCCAGCCCCTCGCTGAAACCCTCCGTCGGCGTGAGCAACGAGGCCACCAGAAACGCCTCCCGCTCGAAGTCGTAGAAGAACCCCGGCTGAACCAGCACGCCGTGGCGCTCGACGAGGTGCAGCGCCCACTCCTCCTCCGAACGCAGGCGCGGGACGTCGAGCACCACCGACCACCCGCCCGCCGGCTCCAGGATGCGCGCTCCGCCGGTGGCGGAAAATGCGCCTCGCGCCGTGGCCAGATTCTCGCGGCAGCGTTCCCGGATCGACGCCTGAATCTGGGGCAGCAGCTTCAGCCAAGCGGCAGCGGCGTGCTGCACCGGCGCGCTCACCGGCAGGTAGGCGTCAGCGATCCACTCCAGCCGTTCGAGCGCCTCAGCGAGCAGCCGCCGCGGACCCGAGGCGTGGATCCAACCGAGCTTCATCTGCGGCAAACCGGCCGCCTTCGACAAACCGCTTAGCGTGAACGCCAGCGCCTCGCCCGTGGCGTCGAAGCTCGACACGCGGTCCGGCTGCTCCTGCCAGGCGTAGTCGAAAAAGACCTCGTCGGCAATGATCGCCAACCCCTGCGATGCCGCCCATCCCTGCAGCCGGAGCCACTGGTCGCGGTTGAGATACCCGCCGGTGGGATTGTTCGGATTGACCAGCACCACGGCCCGCGTGCGCGCCGTCCGGCATCGCTCCAGCGATTCCAGGTCGAGCCCCCAGCGCAGTTCCTCAGGCAGCGGGTACTCGACAATCCGCACCGCATCGAGGACGGCGAGACATTCAAACAATGGATACGACGGTCGCGGCGCCAGCACGTCGTCTCCCGGCTCGCATAGCAGTTTGAACAGCCAGCCGTAGGCCTCGCTGGTTGAACCCGCCAGCAGCAGCCGGTCCGGATGCGCCGATTGCCCGCGCCCGGCGTGATAAGCCGCGATCGCTTCCCGTGCCTCGCGCAGGCCGCGCGGCGAAGGTTCATAGGTCAGCGAACGCGGGTCATTCAGCGCCTCCAGAATTTCCTTCGCCGGATAGGCCAGCCCGGCCCGCGTCGGGTTGGAGAGAGTCAGGTCCAGCACCTCCCGGCCCGCCGCCCGCCGCGCCTGGAGCGCCTCATTCAGCCGGTTGGGCCGGTAATCGCCGGGCGTTCTGGAGGAGAAGTGAATCACGGTTTGCCGGCCGCGACGTCACCGGCCGCTTCCGCAACGTCACCGGCCGCTTCCGCCACCACCGGGTTGCGCAACTCGCCCAGGCCCTGAACGCGCACGACCACTTCGTCCCCGGCGCGCAGCCAGCGCTGCGGCCGCCGCGCGAAGCCGACGCCGGCGGGCGTTCCGGTCGAGATCACGTCGCCGGGTTCGAGCGTGAAGACGCTGCTCAAGAACTCGATCAGCGCCGGGAGCTTGAAGATCATGTGGCGCGTGTTGGAACTCTGCAGCACTTCGCCGTAGATCTCGCAAGTGATGTCCAGCTCGTGCGGGTCGGCGATCTCGTCCGCGGTGGTGATCCACGGCCCCATGGGGCAGAACGTGTCGAAGGTCTTGCCCATCAGCCATTGCGACGTCTGCAACTGGTAGTCGCGCGCGCTGACGTCGTTGATGCAGGTGTATCCGAAGACGTGCTCGCGCCACTTTGAGGCGGGGATGCGCCGGCCGCCGACGCCGATGACGACTCCGAATTCGGCCTCGTAATCGGGCTTGCTCGAATTGCTCGGCAGGATGATGGGCGCGCCGGGTCCGGTGACCGCGGTGCCGAACTTGCTGAAGATGGTCGGCACTTGCGGGACCTCCGCTTTCGCCTCGGCCGCGTGGTCGCGGTAGTTCAGGCCGACGCAGATGATCTTCGGCGGCTTCAGGATAGGCGCGAACAGGGTGACGGAATCGAGAGGGATGGCCGCCGCCGCGGGCGCGCCAGCCAGATAGGACCGGACCGCCGCCAGGGCCGCCGCGCCGCCCGCGACGACGTCGAGAATTGCACCGAAACCCGCCGGTTGCAGGCAGTGGATCCGGCCTCCGACGACAATGCCGGGCAGTGCCGGTCCGCCCGGCAGGGCGTAGGTCACGAAGCGCATGGTTCGATGCTAGCAGTAAGCCGCCCGCGGCCGGCTTCTCTTGCACCAAAGCGACCGTTTGCTATATTGAGAAATGACCGTGGCGCTATCGTCTAAGGGTTAGGACGGAGCCCTCTCAAGGCTCTAATAGGGGTTCGAATCCCCTTAGCGCTACCATTTCCCGCCGGTTTGCATCTAACCAACAGCAGCCCGTGGCGCGATGCCGGAGCCGACCATGCGCCGCTGACCGTAGCCTGGGCCTACTCGGATGAAACGATCGCCCTTAAAAAGCCCGGTCCGGCTGCTTACCGCCGTCCCCATTTGCGACGGCCATGACAGCGCCATCAATACGATCAACCTGGAGTTCATCCGCCACGGGATCGAAGTCGTCTATGTCGGGTTCCACCGGCCGGTGGCCGACATCGTGCGCGCGGCGATCCAGGAAGACGTGCGGGCGGTCGGCATCTCGACCTACAACGGCGGCCACGTCGAGTTCTTTCGTGACGTCCGGCGCGGGCTCGACCGGGCCGGGGCGCGCCAGATCGGGCTGTTCGGCGGCGGCGGCGGAACCATTTCGGATGCCGACGCGCGGGTGATGAAGCGCCAGGGGACGGACGAGATCTTCTTCCCCGGCGCGCCGCTCGCGAGCATCGTGAAGTTCGTTACCGAGCACTACGCCAAGCCGCTCCAGCGCGGCGCGCCGGCTGCGCCGGATGGCCGCCTGGCCCGCGCGCTGACACGGATCGAAGCGCACGGCGCCCGCCCGGCCAAGACTGCCAAGCGTCGCCACCAGGCCCGCGTCATCGGCATCACGGGACCCGGCGGGGCCGGCAAGACCACGTTGATCGATGAACTGGTGTTGCGTTATCTCCACACCAACCCTTGCGGCCGCATCGCAATCCTGTCGCACGATCCGAGTATCGTCGGCGACGGCGCCCTGCTGGGCGACCGCGCGACGATGATCAACTCGCAGCACGACCGCGTTTTCATGCGCAGCATGGCCACGCGCGGGCGCGCCGGCGGGTTGTCCCCAGCTACTGAGCGCTGCCTGCAGCATCTGACCAGGCAGGCCTTTGAGCTGATCTTCGTTGAGACCGTCGGCACGGGCCAGGAGGCGCTGCCGTTCCGCGCCCGTCCGTTCGACCTGAAGGTGCTGGTGATGAATCCCGACTACGGCGCCCGGCTGCAGTTGCAGAAGATCGCCATGTTGGACGTGGCCGACATCGTGGTGGTCAACAAATCCGATCAACCGCGCGCCAGGGCGGCCGCGGCGGAGGTGGGGCGACGGCTGACCGTGAACGGGCGCGGGCAGAGGTTGGTTTCGGCGGCCGCGTGCCGCCACCGCGACCCGGGCGTCGATGAGCTTTTCCGGCTGGTGACCGGCGCACCGACGGAGGCCGCCCAATGAGCCGCCTCGCCCAGGTATGCGATGCGGTCGCCGCGCACAACCGCCGGGTCGAGAATCAGGCCGTGCGCGCGCGTACGGACGCCAAGCTGCGCTCCGAAATCCTGGCCCGGTGGGAACAGGCCCGCGCCGCGATTCCGCAAGTTGAATTGCCGACGGGCCTGAAAGTCCCGCGGATTGCTCTGCCGCAACTCGACGAGCCGGGCGAGATCGCGCGCTACCTGCACGGCGAGGGCCTGCCGGGCGAGTTCCCGTACGTCAACTCGGCGTACGCGGAGATGTACCTGGATCCGCTGGATCCGCATGAGCCGAAACCGGAGGAGCCGACGCGCCTGTTCTCCGGGCTGGGCCTGGCTGAAGAAACCAACGCCCGCTTTCGCTACCTCAGCCGCCATCAGCGCAGCTACCGCCTTTCCACAGCCTTCGACGGTCCGACGCTGTACGGCCTGGACAGCGATGCCGACGGCGTCGCCGGAAAAATCGGCGAAGGCGGCGTGGCCATCGACACCGTCGAGGACATGCTGCGGCTGTATGATGGCTTCCCGCTGGGCGACGCCGATTGCTCCGTCTCGATGACCATCTCGGGCCCGGCGCCGATTCTGATGGCGATGTATATCGCCGCGGCCAAACGGCGCTTCGGGCCGCAGGTGGTCCCGCAACTTCGCGGCACTGTCCAGGCCGACATTCTCAAGGAAGTTCAGGCGCAGAATGAAGCCATCTTCCCCGTCGGCGCCGCGCTCGGTTTCCTGTGCGACATGATTGAATGGACCAGCCGCGAAATGCCGCGCTGGTACCCGATCTCGATCTCCGGCTATCACATCGCCGAAGCCGGCGCGACACCGGTGCAACAGGCGGCCTACACGCTTTCCAACGGATTCGCCTATGTCGAGATGCTGGCCGGGCGCGGCCTGGACGTCGATCTATTCGGGCCGCGGCTGTCGTTCTTCCTCGACAGCGGGCTCGATCTCGAATACCTGGCGCTGGCCCGCGTGTGCCGCAAACTGTGGGCCATCGGCATGCGCGACGTCTTCGGCGCCGGAGCCAAGGCGCAGTTGTTCAAGCTGCACACCCAGACCAGCGGGCGTTCGCTGATCGCGGCGGAATTCAAGAACAACCTCACGCGCACGGCTCTGGAATTGATGCTGGCCTATGTCAACGCCACCAATTCGTGCCATTCCAACAGCGCCGACGAACCCTTCACGACGCCCAGCGAGGAGTGGAGCGTGCTGGCCTCGCACGCGCAGTCCATCCTGCTCGAAGAGTCGGGCCTGTTCCGCCACATGATGAACGCGCTCTCGGGCTCTCCCGGCATGAAGGTGATGGAGCAGGTGGTGGCGGCTGCGATTCTCGAGGAGTTCCGCACCATCGAGGAGTTCGGCGGCGTGCTGGGCGCGATGGAGAACCGCTACCAGCGCACGCAGATTCAAGCCAGCGCCCATGCCATCGAAGGGCAGATCTCGTCCGGCCTCCGTCCCATCGTCGGGCTGACGCGCTACGCGAATCCGGACGAGCCGCCGCCGCGGGTCCAACTGGTGCGCACGTCCACATCCAAGAAGCGCCTCCAGTTGGCCCGGCTGAAGGCCTTCAAAACCAAACACGCGGCCGCGGCGAAGCGGGCCCTGACGCGGCTCGGCGAAGTCGTGGACGGCGGTGGGAATGTTTTCGCCGAACTGCTGAACACGGTGGAGTGCTGCACGCTGGGGCAGATCACGGCGTGCTTGCAGGAGCGGGTGGGGAAGTTCCGGCCGATGGTGTAAATCTGAACCGTTGGTGTGTTTAGAAGGGCCTACTGGCCGGAAGCCAGCTTGTCCGGTGCGCCGACGCCGGGCCCTTCCGCGGACTCGCGCGCGAGCGCGGTGGCGAGACGCTGGACCGCGGCGTGAACTTCGCCCGACAGCCCCGCGCCCCATTCGAAGCCTGCCGCCTCGATGCCGTAAACGATTGCCTCCTCGGGCACGTTTTTCGTGATCTGGCCGAGACGGAATGCCTCGGCGATGCCGAAGCCGTGCGTGGAACTGCCCAGCCGGGCCTGAAACTGCTCCGCTCCGGCGCCGTTATGAATCTCGAAGCGGTGGATCGTGCCGGGCGCTGCCGCGCCGGTCACGATCGCGTCCACGATGATCACTCTTTGATGCCCTTCCCAGGCGTCCAGCAGCGTAAAGGCGTCGCCCGGCAGACAGCGCGCCGCCAAGCCCAGCAGCCGCAGTGCATCGGCGCACGCCGGACCGACCCCATCGTCGCCGCGGTCGGCGTTGCCACAACAGACAATCAGCGCGTGTCGTCCTCTCGTTCGACGCGCACCTTCAGGAAGTGCGTGGCGCATGAGATGCAGGGATCGTAGTTGCGTATGGCCTGTTCGGCTCGCCATGTGATCTCCTCGACCGGCGCTTCGAGGATCTGGGGCAGGTACCCCCACAGGTCGTCCTCAATGCGCTTCAGGTTCTGCGCGGTCGGCGGTACGATCTTTGATGCGAGTATAAGCCCGTTTTCGTCAATTGTATAGCGGTGATACAGCAGGCCCCGCGGGGCCTCGGTGGCGGCCATGCCGGTGCCGGCGCGGCGCTCGTAGCGGGTCCAGCTCTGCGGCGGCGGTTCGTACTGCGCGATCAGCCGCAGCGCCTCCTCGCACGCGAAAATCAACTCCACAGCCCGCACGATGATACTGCGGAACGGGTTGCGCACCGGCGCTTCGAGCCCGCATGCGCGCGCCGTCTCCTGGGCCAAGTCCGGCAGCTGCTCGTGGTTCAGATTGAAGCGCGCCAGCGGCCCCACGTGGAACGAGCCGCGCTCCCGCAGCACCGAATGCAGCGCGTTGGAGTGCCGCACGTGCTGCTCCAGGAAATGGTCCTCGTACTCCGAGGCGTCCAGGTCGATGCCCCGGCTCGAGACCACCCGCCCCTCATTCAACGCGTATTCGCCGGGGTGCGACAGCGAAACGAATTCATAGTCCTGCTGGAAATCCGGGAACGGCAGCGTGGCCACCAGCCGGGCCGTCTCCACCGAGGCTTCCAGCGCCCATTTCAGATCTTCGACCAGGGGCTCCAGATCGCGTTTCGAGGGCACGCGATAGAACCCGCCCACGCGCACCGACACCGGGTGGATCTCCCGCCCGCCCAACACGCGCATGATCTCGTTGCCGAGCTTTTTCAAGCGCAGCGCCCGCTCCACCTCGGGCCGGTACTTGACCGCCATCTCCAGCGCGTCCTGGTAGCCCAGAAAATCCGGCGCGTGCAGGAAGTAAATGTGCAGCGCATGGCTTTCGATCCATTCGCCGCAGTAAAACAGCCGCCGCAGCGCCCGCACCTGCGGGTCGATCTGGATGCCCCAGGCGCGCTCGATGGCGTGCGTGGCGCTCATCTGGTAGGCGAACGGGCAGATGCCGCAGATGCGCGCCGTGATGTCGATCGCTTCCTCCGCCCGGCGGCCCCGCAGGAACGCCTCGAACAGTCGCGGCGGCTCCGGGATCTCCAGCTTCAGATCCTGAATGCGCCCGCCCTTCAGCCGCACGTGCAGCGCCCCCTCGCCCTCCACCCGGGCGATCGTCTCGACATGGATTTTGGCCGCGCCACTCTGAGCCGCCGGTTGTGTCGTACTCATCGCGTTGCCACCTCTTCGCTCACCTTCCTGAACTGCCACGCCCAGGCGTTGAATTTGCGGAAGCTCCGCTGCACGTCGCCCTCGCCCATGCCGTCCGCCCGCAGCCGCCGCGCCAGCGCCGGAGCATTGGCGTTCTCGTGCGGCCCGAAGCATCCGTAGCAGCCCCGCCCCATGGCCGGGCACAGCGCGCCACAGCCCGCCTGCGTCACCGGGCCCAGGCAGGGTTCGTCGCTCGCTACCAGCACGCACGTGTTGCCCTGCCGTTTGCACTCGATGCACAACGCAGCCAGCGGCAACTGCGGCCGGCGGCCTATCAGCAGCGCCGCGATCAGTTCGAGAAGATGCGCCTTCTGCACCGGGCATCCGCGCAGTTCGAAATCCACCGGCACGTGCTCGGCCACGGGCGTCGACGTCTTCAGCGTGCTGATGAAATCCGGTTTGGCGTAGACCATCCGCACGAACTCGCCCGCGTCCTTCCAGTTCCGCAGCGCCTGGATGCCGCCCGCCGTCGCGCACGCCCCCAGCGCCACCAGCAGGCGCGACTGGCGCCGGATCTGCTGGATGCGGTCGGCGTCGTGGTGCGTCGTGATGGAGCCCTCGACCAATGCGATGTCGAACGGCCCCTTGCCCATGTTTCTCGAAGCTTCGGGGAAATAGCGGATCTCCACCGCCCCGGCCACCGCCAGCAGTTCGTCTTCGCAGTCCAGCAGCGTGAGCTGGCAGCCGTCGCACGAGGCGAACTTGAAGATCCCCACAACCGGCTTGTGCTTTTCAGATTTCATACAGGTCCATCCAGGGCTCGATAGCGTCGCAGGCAAACACCGGACCGTCCTTGCACACGAAGAACGGCCCCAGCTGGCAGTGGCCGCAGAACCCCGCGGCGCACTTCATGTTGCGTTCCATCGACATGTAGATTTGTTTCTTCGGGAAGCCGCGCGACTGCAATTCGCGGCTGGCGTAGCGCATCATGATCTCCGGTCCGCACAGCAGCGCGATGGTTTCCGTCGGCTGCGCGCGAATCGACCGGAACAGCGTCGTCACCACCCCCACGTGCCCGCGCCAGCTCACGCCGCCGTAATCCACCGTCACCAGCGATTGCGTGTCCGGCAGCAGGTTCCAGGCCGCCAGCTCCTTCTTATAGAGAATGTCGCGCGGCGTGCGCGCGCCGTACAGGATCATCAGCCGGTTGTAGTCGCCGCGGTGCCGCAGAATGTGATAAATCGCCGGGCGCAGCGGCGCCAGCCCGATGCCGCCGGCCACGATCAGCACGCTTTTGCCCCGCGCTTCGGTCATCGGCCAGGGCGTGCCGAAGGGTCCCCGCACGCCGATGCTCTCGCCCGGCGACCGCGTCACCAGGCTGGTCGTCACCGGGCCCACGCTGCGGATGGTGTAGACCAGTTGCTCCGGCCGCTCCGGATCGCCGCTGATCGAGATCGGCAGCTCGCCCACGCCGAAGTCGTACAACATGCTGAACTGCCCGGGGCGGAAACGCGCGTCCACGCCTTCCGGCGGCTCCAGCGTCAGCGTGAACGTGTCATGCGTCTCCTTGGAAATGCCCAGCAGCCGCCCCGGCCTTGGCTCCATCAACGGGCTCGGAGGCGACACCGCCGGCGTCTCCACAAACGTCGTCATTGTCCCGGCCCTCCTGCCCGCTTGGCGTAAACGTCCAGCAACTGCAGCCGCGTGGCGCGCAGCCGGTCGGCCACCGTGGCGACCACCTTGCGCATCAGCCGGAAGCCGAACGCCGGATCTTTCTCGCACAGCGCGATTAGCCGCGGCCCGTCGAACGCCAGCGCCCGTGTCGGCTCCAGGCAGCGCGCCTGGAATTGCTTGTTGACGCTTTCGAGCAGCGACGACCAGCCCAGGTCTTCTCCGTCCCCGACTGTCTCGATCCGGAACACCCGCCCCGGCGCCAGCAGCTCCAGCGCAATGTGCCCCGTAATGATCAGGTAGAAGAAGCTCGACGGGTCCCCCTCCCGAAAGATGATCTGCTCGGGCTGGAAACGAACCTCGAACGTCAGCTCGGTCAGTTTCGCGACGTCGGCTTCCGGCAGACCGGCGAGAAAGGGATGGCTCGCCAGCGCGATTTTGACTTCCGCTCCACTCATATGCTCTTGCCTCCTTGTGTTGCGCCCGCCAGCTCGGCGAACTCTTCCGTAATGTCGATGCCCGCCGGACACCACGCCACGCAGCGCCCGCAACCCGTGCACCCGGCCGTGCCGAACTGCTGCTGCCACCACGCCAGCTTGTGGCCCAGCCATTGGCGGTAGCGCGACTTCACGCTGGTACGCACGCTCCCGCCGTGAATGTAGGTGAAACTCTGCGTGAAGCACGAGTCCCACAGCCGCAGGCGCTCGCCCGCCTGGCAGTCCAGGCTCGTCTTTTCGACCGTGTTGACACAGAAGCACGTGGGGCACGACAGCGTGCAGTTGGCGCACGCCAGGCAGCGCTGCGCCGTCTCTTCCCAGCGCGGGTGCTCGAAGCTGCGCAGCATGACGGCCGGCGCAGTGCGCCAGTCCACCTTGCGGCTCTGGCTGGCGCCGGCCTGCTTGCACGCCTCCCGGCACTCCGCCACGTACGCCGCTTCGGCCCGCGGCGCGCCCAGCGCCTCCACCAGGTGCTGTCCCCGCGCCGTGCCCGTCTCGGCCAGGTACTCCACTCCCGCCTGGGCCTCGCCGCCGGTTACAAGCTCCGTCAGCGCGATGTCGAATCCCTTGGCCGCGCGCGGCCCGCACTCCATCGACGCGCAGAAGCACGTCTCCAGCGCAACCGTGCAGTTCACCGCGATGATCAGCGCCTCGCGCCGCCGCGCCGCGTAGAGCTCCTCGACAAAACGGTCCTCCAGCAGCACCTTGTCGAGCCGCTCCAGCGCCGCCACGTCGCACGGCCGCAGCCCCACGAAGGCCCGCTTCGCCGCCGGCGGCTCTTGCTGCAGAATGTGGAATGTCCCGTCGCTTTTGGACGCCAGCGCGAAGCGCGCCTGTGGCACGTGCAGCCAGCGCTTGACACTGTCCGGCGAGGGGCCCCACGCGAACCGCTCCGGCCCCGCGCGCTCGCGCAGCCGGTAATGGCCGGGAGTCGCATCCACTCCCACTCCGGCCGGCAGCTCTTCGAGGCTGCCGACCGGTCCCCAGCGGATGGCCGCGCCATCCTTTCGGGGACCAATGACCTCATACCCTTGCTCCGCCAGGAGCGCGATCAACCGCCCGAGATGCTCCGGGCTGAGCCGCCACGCCTTGTCGCGCATTCGTGCGCCTCCCAACCGGCCAAATCCTATCAGACTTTCAGGTCCGATTATATCAGTCTCGTCGGACATTCTCAGCATACCCTGGTGCCGCATTGGCCCAGGGATTGGAACATATTGGTGCGCGATTTGTCTGGATAATTCTCAAGTGGTGCGGCTACTCATGTCGCCAGCGGACTTTTGTGACCGGCTCCCGGAGAATTGGCGATTGATTCTTTAACAGGGTGCTGAAGAAGCCGATTGACCGACTCCCTGGTCTCAGGTCCGCCGGCATCGCAGGCATCCGCAATTCTGCCAGTGGTCCGGCCCGCCCGCCTACCACATGTGGTAGTAGCCCGACGTCTGCATCACTTCCACGGGCGTGTCGAAGATCGCGCTCAGCGTCGCCGCGCGCAGGATCTCCGCCTTCGGCCCATCGGCCAGAATCCGCCCCCGTTTCAACGCCACCACGCGGCCGATCTCCGGCAGGATGTCCGGCAGGTGGTGCGTCACCAGGATGATGGTGATGCCGCTGCGCGCCAGCCCCCGCAGCGTCCGCCGCAGCTCGCGCGTGGCGTGAATGTCCAGGCTGTTGGTGGGTTCGTCCAGCACCAGCGCCTGCGGATCGTGCACCAGCGCCCGCGCGATCACTGCCCGCCGCTGCTCGCCCGAGCTCATCGCCGTCATCTCGCGCTCCGCCAGGGCCGTGATCTCCATCCGCTCCATCACCTCGCGCGCCTTCTGCTCCATCGCCGCCGTGACTTCGTGATACGGCCACACGCCGATGCTGCCGAAAAACCCGCTCAGCACCGTCTCCCGCAGCGCGTATGGCCTGGCGCACTGCTCGGCCAGTTCGCCAGTGACAATACCCAGCGCGGCCCGCAGATCGAACAGCCGCCACACGTCCTTGCCCAGGATCCGCACCTCCGGCGCCGGCTCCAGCAGCCGCGGATAGCACTCCCGCGTCAGCACCTTCAGCAATGTGGACTTGCCCGATCCATTCGGACCCACGATGGCCGTGTGCTCGCCCGCGTGGATCGCCAGCGAGATATCGTGTAACGCCCGGAACGCTCCGTGGTCCACCGTCACGTTCCGGAATTCCACAATCGGCGGCCGCGCTGCGCGAGAGTGCGTCATTTGGGGATTAAGAGGGGACTGACAAGTCCGTCCCAGGCGCGCACAATTCTGTCCCCGTCCCTACGCCCCGGCCACAATCGTCTCCGCCGCCTTGGCGCGTTCGAATAACCGCTGCACGTACTGCGTGTCGATCTGCGCCGCCTGGAATTCCGGGTCGGCCAGAATCCGCTGGTGCAGCGGAATCGAGGAGTGGACCCCCTCCACGATGAACAGGTCCAGCGCCCGCTGCATCCGCGCCACCGCCTCGGCCCGGTCGCACCCGTACGCCACCAGCTTCGCCACCAGCGAATCGTAGTACGGCGGAATCACTCCGTCCACGTAGGCCGCCGTGTCCACGCGGATCCCCACCCCGCCCGGCAGGTTCAGGGCCTTGATCCGGCCCGGGCACGGCGTGAAAGTCTCGGGGTGCTCAGCGTTGATCCGGCACTCGATGGCGTGGCCCCGCATTTCCACCGGCCCGCCCAGAATGTCGTGCAGCTTGTGGCCCATCGCGATCCGCAGTTGCGCCTTCACCAGGTCCACGCCCGTCACCGCTTCCGTCACCGGGTGCTCCACCTGGATGCGCGCGTTGACCTCGATGAAAAACAGCTCGCCCTCGTCGTTCATGATGAACTCGACGGTGCCCGCGCTGGTGTAACCGATCGCTTCCAGCGCCTTTTTCAGCGCGCCGCTGGTCCGTTTGCGCAGCTTGACCGTCATCACCGGCGAGGGCGCCTCCTCGATCAGCTTCTGATGCCGCCGCTGCACGCTGCACTCGCGTTCGCCCAGAATCTCGACCTCGCCGTGCTCGTCGCCCAGCGCCTGGAACTCGATGTGCCGCGAACGCTCGATGTATTGCTCGCAATACAGGTCGCCGCACCCGAACGCCGCCTCGGCCTCGTTCTGCGCCTGCGTGAACTGCCCGGCCAGCTCCGCCACGTCCCGTACCACCCGCATCCCCCGCCCGCCTCCGCCCGCCGAGGCCTTCAGAATGATCGGGTAGCCGATGTGCGCCGCCACCTCCTGCGCCGCCGCGGCGTGTTTCAGGATGCCCTCGGAGCCCGGCAGAACCGGCACCCCGTGGCGCTTCATCTCCTCGCGCGCCCGTTCCTTGAGCCCCATCAGCCGGATCACGTCCGGCCGCGGCCCGACAAACCGGATGCCCGACGTCTGGCACACCTCCGCGAAGTCCGCATTCTCGCTCAGAAACCCGTAGCCCGGATGGATGGTGTCGACGTTGGTGATCTCCGCCGCGCTGATCACGGCCGGGATGTTGAGGTAGCTCAGCGCGCTCTTGGCCGGGCCGATGCACACCGCCTCGTCCGCGAACCGCACGTGCAGGCTGTAGCGGTCGGCCTCCGAATACACCGCCACCGTGCGCAGCCCCAGGTCCTTGCACGCGCAGATGATGCGGAGCGCGATTTCGCCCCGATTGGCGATCAGTACCTTGCGCATCATGGCCGCCGCCCTAGTCCGGCTTCACCAGGTACAGCGTCTCACCGTACTCCACCGGCTGGCCGTTCTCCACCAGCCGCTTGACGATCGTGCCCGCCACCTCGGCTTCGATTTCGTTCATCAGCTTCATCGATTCGATGATGCACAGCACCTTGCCCGGCCGGATCGCGTCGCCGACTTTCACGAATGTCTCCGCCCCCGGCGCCGGCGCCTCATAGAACGTCCCCACGATCGGTGCCGTGATCGCCTTCAGCGTCGGATCGGTCAGGTCCGGTTCTCCCGTCGCCGCCGCCGTGTCCGCCGCGCTGGGGTTCGTCGCCGGCACGCTGATCTGCGCGAACGGAGCCGGCGGAGGCGTCCCGGAAGCCGCCGATGCCGGAACCACGATCTCCTGCGTCAACGTCGCGCCCGCGCGCTTGATCCACACCCGGTTGTCCCCGCGCTGCACCTCCAGCTCGGCAATGCCGCTTTCGCAAACGGTCTTGATCAGATCGCGAATCTCTTCGAGGGTCATGCTTCCAGAACCAATAATCCCTTCGGGACCGCCGTCAGCACCTCCGCGCCGCGTGCCGTCACCAGGACAGTATCCTCAATCCGGACGCCCCCCCTGCCAGGGAGATAAGCGCCGGGCTCGATCGTTATCACCATGTTCTGCTCGAGCGCTTCCTTCACCCTGCGCCCGATGCGCGGGCCTTCGTGGATCTCGAGGCCAAGCCCGTGTCCGGTCGAATGCACAAAAAACTCCGCGTATCCATGCCGCTGCAACATCTTGCGCGCCGCCCGGTCGACGCCGGCGCAAGTCGCGCCCGGCCGCACCGCATCCAGCGCCGCCAGTTGCGCCTCCAGCACAGCCGCGTACAGGCGCTTGGTCGGCGCCGTCGGGCGGCCGGTGTGGCTCATACGCGTCATGTCGCTCAGGTAGCCCTCCCGGCTCGCGCCCATGTCTACCAATACTAGCTGATCGGCCCGCACCCGCGACCCCGTCGGCTGCGCATGCGGCAGCGCCGAGCGGGCCCCGGCCGCCACGATCGTTTCAAACGCCGGCCGCTCCGCCCCCAGCCGTCGCATCCGGTATTCCAGCTCGGCCGCGATCTCCCGTTCGCTAATCCCCACGCGGATCTCTTTCACGGTTTCGAGGTACGCCCGGTCGCAAACCTCCACCGAACGCCGGATGGCCTCAATCTCGCCCGCATCCTTCACCGCCCGCAGCCGCTCCGCCAGGCCGCTCACGTCACTCAGCCTGGCCCGGCGCCCCATCTGCTCGCCGATCCGGGCGTATTCCGCCTGCGGGAGCGCTTCGGCCTCCACGCCCAGCTGCCACAGTCGCCGCTGCATCGCGCTTTTGACCACTTCCGGCCACAGCGGTCCGCGCACCACCTTCACTCTGCAGCCCGTCTCCTCCGCGGCCTGCAATTCGTAGCGCGGATCGGTGTACAGGATCGTCTCTTTCGCGCTGAGCAGAACCACTGCGCTCGATCCGCTGAAGCCCGTCAGGTACCGGATATTGGAGAGCTGTGAGAACGCCGCCGCGGCCGCCTGCCGCTCCTCGAGCAGCCCCAGCATTCGTCCGCGCCGCGCCTGGTAGGTCGATTCGGCCACAATGTCCCCTCAATCTTATCATCGGGTCGCCGCGCGCCCGCCCTTGGCCGCGGGCACCCCCCCGCTGGCGACTTTTCATTGGAATTTAGGAAGAAATAGTAGAGAATCAGAACACAAGCCTTACGGGCGCATCGCGGGAGGGGATTGCATGGCCGGATCGGCAGCCGCGCCGGAGCCTCAGCCGGCCCCGGCGCCGAAGGCCAAGATCGACGTCTACAAATGGGCGGCGGGCATTGCCCTGCCCATCCTCCTGGCCCTGATCCCCGTGCTGTGGCCCAAGAGCGGCGAGATCAAGCTGCCCAACAACACCACCGTCGTCACCAACATCTCGGTCATCGAGAACCAGTTTCAGACCGTCACCGGCAAGCGCTTGGAGGACTCCGGCCTGAAGACCCAGCTCCAGGCCGCCGTGAACCTCGCCAAGGCCGGCCAATACGAAGCCAGCCGCCAGATGTTCCTGCAACTGGCCGGGAGCGTGCCCGTCCCCGCGGTTTACAACAACCTGGGCGCTCTGGCCTCGCTCGCGGGCGACGCGCCCGCGGCCCGCGAGGCCTACCAGCGGGCGCTCGCCAAGGACCCCGGTTTCAAGCCCGCGTTGAGCAACATGAGCAACCTGACCGCTGCCGCCGCGCCCGCCAACCGCGCCGTCCGCGACCGCGAGCTCGAGCCCAACAACGACCCCGCGCACGCCAACATCCTGCCCCTCAGTACCCCCGTCGCCGCTGAGATCACGCCCAACGACACTGACTACTTCCAGATCACCGCGCCCCGCCCGCCGCGCGACCATCTCAAGGTCTCGGTGCGCAATACCTCGACCACGCTGACGCCGGTGATCGACTTATACGACGCGCGCAAGAACCGGCTGGGCGAGGACGGCGCCTGGACGGCCGGCGCGGACTTCGAAACAACCTTGAACCCAAGTCCCGGCGACGTCTATTACGTCCAGGTCTCGGGCCGCAATGGCAGCACTGGGACCTACGAGCTGACCGTGACGCCGCTCCACGCTTATGATCGCTACGAGCCCAACGACACCATCCTCCAGGCCACGCCGATCGGCCTCAACCAGTCCATCGAAGCTAACATCATGGACAACCAGGACGCGGACTACTACCAGGTGCAAGCCTCCGGCAACAAACTCACCGCCCACGTCGCCAATAAGTCGACCACGCTGAAGCCCTGTATCGCGGTCTTTGATGGCCAGAAGAACAAGATCACCGAGGACGGCTCGTACACCGCCGGCGGCGACTGGGAAATGTCTTCGGCCGCGACGCCGGGGCAAACCTACTACATCGACATCTGGGGCCGCGACGGTTCCGCCGGCTCCTATGTCCTGACCGTCAAATAGCCCCGCGCGGCGTGGCCGGCTTGTGCGATCCTGTTTTCCAATATGCGTTTCCGTCACCTGTTGCCGCTGCTGTTGCTGTCCGGGCTGGCCCTGGCGCAGCCCCATCCCGTCGCCGTGAAGGCCGCGCGAATGTTCGCAGGCGCCGGCGACCAGACCATCTCGCCGGGCCTGGTGGTGGTTGAAAATGGAAGGATCACGCAGGTCGGCGGCACTGCGCCCGCCGGAGCGGATGTGGTCGATCTGGGTAACGCCACCCTGCTGCCCGGCCTGATCGACGCCCACACCCATCTGACGCATTCCTTCAGCATGGATCGCTACGCGGCGGAGTATCACAGCCTCCACACCACCACCGCCGAGCAGGCCTTTGAAGCCGCCGCCAACGCGCGCGTCACGCTGCTGGCCGGCTTCACCACGGTGCGCAACGTCGGCGCCTACGATTGGATCGATATCGGGCTGCGCAACGCCATTAACCGCGGCCTGACCGACGGCCCGCGCATGCTGACCGCGGGCAGGGCCCTCGGCTCTACCGGCGGCCATTGCGATCCGGCCGACGGCGTGGTCCCCGCCGCGCTTCCCGCCGAGCCCGATTTCCGGCAGGGCGTGGCGAACTCGCCCGCTGAGTTCCGACACGCCGTGCGCTACATGATCCGCAATGGCGCCGACTTGATCAAAGTCTGCGCCACCGGCGGCGTCCTGTCCCTGACCGACGATGTGGATACGCCGCAGTTGACCCAGGATGAGCTGAACGCGCTGATCGACGAGGCCCACTCGCTGCATCGCAAGGTGGCCGCACACGCCCACGGCGACACCGGCGCGCGCCGCGCCGTTCTGGCCGGCATCGACTCCATCGAGCACGGCAGCTTCCTCACGGACGACACCCTCGACCTCATGAAAAGCCGCGGCACCTACCTCGTGCCGACGCTCATCGCCCCGGCCTCCCTGCTCGAGAACTTCGACAAGGGCATGAAGATGCCCGAGCCCATCAAGCAGAAGGCCCGCATTGCCGCCGCCAGCGTCAACCTGACCTTCCGCCACGCTGTCGAGCGCGGCGTCAAAATCGGCTTCGGCACCGACGCCGGCGTCTATGAGCACGGCCAGAACGCGCGCGAGTTCGAGCTGATGGTAGCCAATGGCGCGTCGCCCGCCCTGGCCCTGCGCGCCGCCACCAGCGCCGACGCCGACCTGCTCGGCATCAGTGACCGCCTGGGCTCCATCGAGAAGGGTAAGCTCGCCGACCTGGTCGCGGTCCCCGGCGATCCGCTGCGCGACATCTCGGTCATGCGCCAGGTCTTCTTCGTGATGAAGGAAGGCAAGATCTACCGCCACGACCAGCCGCGCTAAGCCGAGCTGGTACAGATTCAACCTCTCGCCCGCGTCCCGCGGCCCGACGGTGCGCCATGCGCCCCGGCCTGCCGGGTACAATAGACCCAAAGGAAGGGATGCCCATGGACCGACGCGAATTCCTCACTTCGGCCGCCGCTCTGGGAGCGGGGCTAAACCTCAACGCCTCCACCGGGACGCTGCCCAAGCGCCCCTACAAGAACGGGATCGAGCTGTCCATCATCGCCCTGGGCGGCATTGTCGTCTGCGGGCTGGAGCAGAAGGAGTCCGACCGGCGCGTGGCCGCGGCGGTGGATCGCGGCGTCAACTACTTCGACTGCGCCCCGAGCTACTTCGATGGCGAGGCCGAGATGAAACTCGGCCAGTCGCTGCGGCCATATCGCAACAGGGTCTTCTTGGCGGAAAAGACGACCGAGCGCAGCGCAGCCGGCTCGCAGGCCGAACTCGACCGCACGCTCGGACGCTTTCACACCGACCACGTCGACCTGTACCAATTCCACTCCGTCACGACGAATGAGGACGTGGACCGGATCCTCGCCCCCGGCGGCGCGGCCGAGACGTTTTTCAAGGCCAAGAAAGAAGGCAAGGCGCGCCACCTGGGTTTCTCGGCCCACGGCGCACCGGCGGCGCTGCGCCTGATGGATGCCCTGGAGCTGGACAGCGTGCTGTTCCCGGTGAACGCCAATACCTGGGAATTCGGCGGCTTCGGTCCGCAGATTCTGGCGCAGGCCAAGTCCAAGGGCATGGCCCGCATGGCGCTGAAAGGCCTGGCCTTCGGCAAGTGGCCTGAATCACTCCCGCACGCCGACCGCAAGTATCAGAAGTGCTGGTATCAGCCCATCGACGATCACGCCATGGCACGCCTGGCGTTGCGCTTCACGCTCAACCAGGAGATCACCGCCGCCGTCCCGCCGGGCGACGAGCGCCTGTGGGACCTGGCGCTGGAGATCGTCTCCGGGCCCTTGCCCAAGCTCGAGCCGGAGGAACTGGCCCGGCTGAAAACTGAGATCTCGGCCCGCGAACCGATCTTCCGGGCGTAGGACAGTGGGGCAGACCGCCAGGTCTGCGGCCGACGGCTGCGTCGGCCATCCTTTAGCATTGGAGCGGCGTCTGACTCTTGTGGGGCAGACCGCCAGGTCTGCGGCCGACGGCCACGTCGGCCATCCTTTGGAACGGAAGCCGGGCCGGGCGGCCCGGCGCAGGCGTGGCCGCCTGCCCCACCAAGCCGCCCACCCTACCAGACGATTGGAGGATGAGAACTCTTCGGCGCGCGAAGAACTAGTCCAGCGTAGTGTTTTATCGTCGCCGATTGCCGCACATCGACACTCCCGGTCGGAGCGTCTTTCTAACCTGGCGCCTTCACGGGAGCCTTTCGCCACATCGCGCTTTTCCGAACGAGACTCTCAACTCAGCTCAGGCGTTCGAAACGATGGATCGCCTGTTGGAAGAGGTCAACACGGGTCCCTTCTATCTCCGTCAGACTGCTATCGCTGACATGGTCGTTGGAGCGATCCGCTATCGCGTGGAGCATCTTGGCCACTACGATCTGCATGCCTTCGTCGTCATGCCGAATCACGTTCACATCCTGATCCAGCCGCTGGTCCCGCTCGCGATTCTGACTAAGTCACTCAAGGGCTACACCGCGAGACGCGCAAATGCGGCTCTGGGTCGGACGGGCCTCCCTTTCTGGCAAGCCGAGGGCTACGATCATCAGGTCCGCGATGGGCGCGAACTCGCGCAGATCAGGCGCTACATTGAGGAGAATCCGGTGCGAGCGGGACTGGCGGGCGTCGCGAGCCGGTCCCGCTGGTCGAGTGCCTGGGAGGCGGCGCAGGCCACGGCCGCAAGCTAGCACTAAACATCGATGCCTCGGCTGTCGAGGCGCTGTCGCAGTGGGGCAGACCGCCAGGTCTGCGGCCGACGGCCACGTCGGCCATCCTTTGGAATGGAAGCCGGGCCAGGCGGCCCGGCGCCAGGCGTGGCCGCCTGCCCCACCAAGCCGCCTGCCCCACCGCAAGACTCCCTGCACTTTTTGCTTCAACGCATGACCCGCGCGGGGTGTCTTATCTAATGGGTGACGCTCACGGGCCTTAGCGCCGATCTGACGTGGGATACGGTCTCGAAGGAGGCCGAATTCGAACGTCTGATGGGGCTGCACGAGCGGAGGGTGCTGCGCACGGCGCTGCGCCTCACCGGGCGCCTCGAGGACGCGCAGGACGCTTCGCAGGAGGTCTTCCTGCGTCTGTACCGGCACCTCGGGCGGGTCCCCGAGGCGGCGCTTGAGGCGTGGCTGTACCGGACTACGGTCAACGTGTGTTACGACCTGCTGCGGCGCCGGCGGCGCAGCGGCGGGCAAGCGGTGGAAGGGCCGGAGCCGTCCGTGCCGGCCACTGCGGCGCAGGAGTTGGAGGAATCGGCCAAACGGCGGCTGGTCGAGCAGGGGCTCAAGCGGCTCACCCCGCAGGAGCGCGCGGCGCTGGTGCTGTGCTCGCTCGAAGGGTTGTCGACGGCTGAAGCGGCAGCGGCGATGGGCGTCGCCGAGGGGACGGTGCGCAGCCACCTTTCGCTGGCCCGGACGCGGCTGAAGGAATACGTCGGGAGGTTATGGCGATGAACGACAGCGAACTCGACCGGCTGTTGCAGGCGCTGCACTCGGAGGAGCTGCCGGCGGCCGCGCTGGCCGAGGTGCGGGCTGGCGTTCGGGAGAAGCTGGCGCGGCGGCGGATGCGCTTCGCGGCGTGGCTCTGGGCCCCGGCGGGAGTGGCGGTGGCCGCGCTGGCGCTGATTGTCCTGACGCCCGCGTTCCGGCCGGCGCCGGCGTTGAAGGTGGCCGTGCGGGCCCCTGCCGGGCCGGGGATCGAAATGCTCCGCAAGGCGCCGGCAGTGCCGCTCGAAAACGCCGCGATTGCGCCGCGCGCGAGTCGTGGAAACAGCGTGAAAACGCGGCCAGGAGACGGTGAAAACAGGGCGCTGGCACGGTCCGGCGAGCCACAGCAGGAGCGGACCGAGTTCATCAAGATGTACACCGACGACCCCGATGTGGTGATTCTGTGGGCCATGAATTCGAAGGGAGAAACACGATGAAACGGATGTTCATGATGCTGATTTGCTGCGGCGCGCTGGGCTTCGCCCAAGAGCCCGCGGCCGGGACGGAAAAGACCGTGCAAGCGGGTACGGCGCCAGCGGAGAAGCGGCAATGGCTGCAGAAGGTGATCGACGTGAAGTACGCGGACGTCAACGCGCTGGCCAGGTTACTCGGGAACCTGGCGCAGGGCGACCTCGACCCGCGGTTCAATCGCGTGATCGCGCAGCCCGACCTGCACGCGATCTCAATCGGCACCTACGATCCATCGTTCATGCAAATGGCCGAGGAGATGGTCAAGCGTTACGACGTGGCGACCTGGTCGTGGGTGCATCCGGCAGCGCAGGTGCGCGACATTGAGGTGACGGCCTACATTCTGGAGGTCAGCCCGAAGGGCACGGCCGGCGACGCGCTGCCGCCCGATCTGGATGGTGTGGCGAAGCAGCTTCGGACGCTGTTCGGCTACCGGGACCTCAAGTTGATGGACACCTCCTTGATTCGCGCGCGGGAGGATCACGCGGCAGATGTGATGGGGAGTGCCCACTGGCTAAGCGATGGTCTCAAAGCGCCCTTGCACTTTAGAATGGGTTTCAAGTCGGCGCAGGTCCGGGCGGGGGAAAAAAGCAGCGTGATTGAACTGAGCGGCTTCCACTTCGACTATACATTTCCTTACGATTTCGGCCCGGGCAAGAGCGACTTCATGAATCTCGGCTTCGAAACCGATCTGAGCATCGCTGAATCTCAAAAGGTCGTTGTCGGCAAGTCGAAGATCGGCGGCGCGGACCAGGCCCTGGTGCTGGTGCTGACGGCGCGGGTCGTGGATTGAGCGGAATGGCGTAGTGCGCCTCGCTGGCGGTTGTCGCTCCAGAGCGCGGGCGTTCGCAGTGGGGCAGACCGCCAGGTCTGCGGCCGACGGCCTCGTCGGCCATCCTCTGGAACTGAAGCCGGACCTGGCGGGCCGGCGCAGGCGTGGCCGCCTGCCCCACCACGAACCAGCAACCGCTCCATCCCGGTCGCGGCTCGGAATCGCGCCTCTCGCTGCGATATGCTGATCGTTCGCGCGAGCCCGGAGCCTCGGTGCCATAGCGACATCGAGGGAATCAGCCTTGAAGGCGAACCGGTCGGCGCGGCAGGCAGGCATCCAACATGAGTCACTATCTGGCCTTCGACCTTGGCGCGGAAAGCGGGCGCGCGATCCTCGGAAAGCTCAGCGGCGGACGGCTGGAGCTGGAGGAGCTGCACCGGTTTCCGAACCAGGCGGTGCGGCTGCCGGACGGGCTGTATTGGGACACGCTGCGGCTGTTCCACGAGATCCGCGAAGGGCTGCGGCTGGCCGGGCGGGGGCGCGGGCTGAAGCTGGACGGCGTGGGCGTGGACACCTGGGGCGTGGACTTCGGCCTAGTGGACGCGCGCGGCGAGCTGGTGGCCAGCCCGCGGCACTACCGCGACGGGCGCAACAACGGGATGGTCGAGCGGACGTGCGAAACCGTGCCGAGGGCCGAGATCTTCCGGCAGACGGGGCTGCAGTTCATGCAGTTCAACTCGCTGTTCCAATTGAACGCGATCAAGCTTTCCGGCGCGCCGGCACTGGATGCGGCCAGCCGGCTGCTGTTCGTGCCCGATCTGCTGAACTACTGGCTGACGGGCGTGCAGAAGAACGAGCTGACGATCGTCAGCACGTCGCAGCTCTGGAACCCGTCCGAATCGCGCTGGGCCACGGAGCTGATGGAGGCGCTGGGGCTGCCCACTCGTCTGCTGGGCGAGGTTGTCCAGCCGGGGACGCGGCTGGGCGGGCTGCTGGAGGAGATTCGCGAGACGTGCGGGCTGGGGGAGACGCCGGTGTTCGCCTCGGCGAGCCACGACACGGCGGCGGCCGTGGCGGCGGTGCCGGCCGCGGGTCCGGGGTTGGGAGATACCCCGTGGTGCTACATCTCCAGCGGCACGTGGAGCCTGATGGGCGTGGAGCTGGACGCGCCGGTGATCAACGATCGCGTGCTGGGGCTGAATTACACCAACGAGATCGGCGCCGGGGGCAAGATCCGGCTGCTGAAGAACATCGCCGGGCTGTGGCTGGTGCAGGAGTGCCGCCGGGCGTGGGCGCTGGAGGGGACGGAATACAGCTATGCCGAGCTGACGGAGATGGCCGCGGCGGCGGAGCCGTTCGCGGCTGTGATCGACCCGGACGCCTTCATGGAGCCGGGCGGGATGCCGGCGAAGATCGCGGGGCTGTGCCGCGAGACGGGGCAGGAGGCGCCGCGGACGCCGGGCTCGTTCGTGCGGACGTGCCTGGAGAGCCTGGCGCTGAGGTACCGGCAGGTGCTGGAGAGCCTGGAGTCGGTCACCGGGCGGCGGATCGAGGTGATCCACATCGTCGGCGGGGGTTCGAAGAACGGGCTGCTGAACCGGTTCGTGGCCGAGGCGACGGGGCGGGCGGTGGTGGCCGGACCGGGCGAGGCGACGGCCATCGGCAACCTGCTGGTGCAGGCCATGGGGGCGGGTGAGATCGAGGGCCTGGAGGGGTTGCGCAAGGTGGTGCGGAACTCATTCGAGCTGGAGCGGATCGAGGCTGCGGGCAAGACCGCGGCGTGGGACCGGGCGTACGAGAGGTACCTCGGCATCCTGAGCACCCGTAAGTAGTGGCTAGAGGGATGAACCGACTGGGCCGGCGGGCCGGGGGGGTAGCAGTGTGCGCGGGCCCCGGGGAAGTGAGGGGAGGGGCTGCGCGGAAAAAAGAGGATCAAAGCCAGATTCGACACTAGTGTCGCAAAGTGTCGCATTTTGTAATACGGCGCATGACGCAAAGACGGGGTGGCGGGAGAGCAGCAGGACGGTCTGCCGCTGACTAATATAGCTACTAGTTTCTAATACTTACAATAGCGTTTGGGCGATGGCTGGGGGTGTGATGGGCGACGGAAACGGAAGCGGCTGTATGACAGAATTCGACGCTAGAGTGTCGTGTCGAAATGTCGGATTCAGGGGCGGCGCGGGTATCGAGAAGGGTCAAGAGCCCGGGTGGGGGCGGTGGCCGGATGGCCTGTGGGGACGATGGAAGTGGACACCTGGAGGAGGTGGAGGGAGGGGCCAGTCCGTTGCGGCCCAGTGAGAAGGGAGCCCGGTCAATTGGACTCGATGGTGACGTTTTCGGGGAGGGGGGCGAGGGTGGGGAGCGCAGGTTCGCGCGAGGACCGGTAGTCGAAGATATGGATCTGGAGCTGGGGGCGCAGGGTTGCCGCTTCGGTCTCACTCAGCAGGCTTTGGCGCATCAGACGGCCGGCCAGATCGGCGAACAGGCGTTGCTCGCCGGCGACGAAGCCGGCCAGGGCGCCCGAGTAGGCTTGCGGGCTCTCCCAGACGATCGTCTGCGACACATGCGCGCGCAGCGGAGGGTCTTCCGGGGACGCATAGAGCAGCGTGGTGAGGTAGTGCTGGCGGACCAGATCCTGATCGGGATTGCAGCCGCAGCCACTCACGCCGCTCAGTTCGTAGCTGTCGGTCACTTGCCGGTGATAGTAGGCCGGGTCGATGCCCGCCGCGAGAATCGTGGCGCCGATCTCGACGCGGTCGCCGCAGCCGCCGAGGCCGTAGACGCCCAGCGGCGGCCAGCCCTCCTTGGCGTGGGGCGCCGGGCCTGCTCCGCAGCAGAAAGCCGACCCGCCCCGGCCGAAGCCGCCGTTCGGGTCGGTGACGGTGACCTCGGCGTGGATGGTCATCCCTTCGACCACAGCCGCGGCAAAGCCCGAGTCCGTGCGGTACACCAGCAGGTCGCCGGCGGCCAGCCAGGCGCCGGGGCGGCGCTGATCGGTCTTGAAGATTTCCAGCAGCGCGGGCGCCGCGTTCTCCTGGGAGCGCGAGAGCAGAATCAGCGACTGGACGGGGAACTCGGGGTAGAGACGTTGCGCGTCGGCGGCGGGCACGTCGGCGCCCAATTGAATCAGGGCGTCGAGGACGCCGAGCAGGGCGTCATGCTGGTCCCCATCGGCCACCGTGGCTGGGCTTTCCACGACCTGGAATCCGGACAGCATGGCCAACAGATCGGGGATTGCCTCGGTGTGCCGGTCGCGCAGGATCAGGTACGCGCCCCAGGCCTGGAAGCGGGGATCGGGGCTGTGCAGCCAGGACAGGGCGAGGGGTGCGATCTGCTTGTCGAGATCGCCGACGATCAGGGCCGGGTCGGCGGGTCTCTGCTGCGCCAGGGCGGCGGCGCCGATCCACGCGCAGAGGCAGAATCGAAGGAAGCGGCGCGGCATGCACTTCAGACGACGCGGGGGCGGGAGGAGACGTTACCGGCTGGAGGAAGCGCGGGGCGTCCGGAAGCAATTCGCGGTCCGGATCGGAAGGCCGTTCCGGTTGTTGATGTGCGCGCCGAGGCTCACACGAAAGTCACGCAAAGCAGCCGGGCCTGGCGGCCCGGCGCAGACGTGGCCGTCTGCCCCACCACACGCAGCGGCGACTTGCATCTCCATTGGCGGCCCGCAGGGCCATGGAGACTCTCCGCGGCCGTAGGTCCATGAAGGGGACCAAGCGTCGACACGAGTGTCGACGCGGCAGGCAAGAGTGCCTGCGCCACAAGCGGGCGGTCGCGGCGCGGTCACGCGCGGGGGGCAGACAGGGTGGTGGTGCATTACACCAGGGCGGGTCTGGTGGAGTGGTCCGGAACAGGGCTCTGCCAGCAACCTGCTAGAGCAGATTCACAGTTTCTGTGAACTCGGCCTGCGCGGGTTGGGTGGCCGGAGGGGACACTCTGCGCGTGCCGCGGCGGCACGCTTGGGTTCCCTCGGCGCGACGTTCAGAGGCTGGCGATCAAGCGCCGCGGCCCTCGGTGTCCCCGTCCGGGAGTGGCCTCATTGCGG
>JBKQPG010000046.1:0-71534 GCA_052145115.1 Bryobacteraceae bacterium | reverse complement strand
TTTTGCGGCTGCTCCGAAAACGCCGTCAAAGCCCAGATCTGGATCGCCATCGCCGTCTACGTGCTGGTCGCCATCGCCCGTAAACGCCTGGGAATCAATACCTCCCTCTACGGCCTGCTGCAGATGCCGAGCTTAAACCTCTACGAGGAAACCCCCAGCGCCGACATCCTGCAACGCTCCAAATACAACCCCAATCCAGCCCCTACCGGCAACCAACTGAGCCTGTTCGACTTTTAACCGGACAGCAGTGGAATTTTTTACTGTCTTGACCTCGCGCCCCGCTCGATCCGCGGCGTGAAGAGGTCCGTCTGAGCGTTGAAAATGGCCCTTGCCGGGGTGAGCGCAGGTAACGTGAGCCGCCACTTGCGAAGGCGCGCTGGTGTTGCTCAGCGGAGTGGCGATCAGCCCACAATGGGCCTGGGCCACCATCCGCAAATGTCATGCGCGGCGTGTGTACCTTTGCGCGTGGAAAAACGATAAACAGGGCGTAAGATCGGAATTAGATAGGGCGCCGGATAGGATATCCGGATGTGTTCAGATGAGGCGACGGGAGGGAACCGTGCGAGCAGTCGAAGCCGGTTCACAAGGACGCGGCGCGCCGACGGCGGCCGCTCGGTTCTTCTATGGCGGGGAACCCCGGCCAGCGCCTCTTCGAGCGCGTGGCAGTTACGCCAGGAAGATCGGAATGTTCGCCTTTGGGGCGCTGGCATTCGCCGCCTGTCTGGCCGCCTCTCTCCTGGCTCCGCCAGTTATGGCGCAAACGCTCACCGACCTGGGGACCTTGGGGGGCGACTCCAGCCAAGCCACGGCAATTAATGCCAGCGGTCAGATCGCCGGGTACTCGGTGAGAGCGGACGGCTTCACGCATGCCTTCCTCTACTCGAACGGCGTCATGACCGACCTGGGCACGCTCGGTGGCAGCGCCAGTTGGGCCTCTGGAATCAACTCCAGCGGCGCGGTCGTTGGTTGGTCATATATAGGAGCCGTCTATTCGCATGCCTTTCTGTACTCGGGCGGCTCGATGACCGATCTGGGCTCGCTCGGTCTCTTCCTCGACAGCTATGCCACTGGAATCAACGACAGCGGCGTGGTCGTCGGCACGGTGGGGAATGGGGATTCCTGTCTGTACTCGAAAGGCAGAATCACCAGCCTGAACCTGCCGCCCGGTGGCACTTGGAGCCAGGCCGCTGGAATCAATGATTCTGGACAGGTGGTTGGTCAAATGGGTGCAGCAAACGACGCCACTCATGCCTTTTTGTACTCGAACGGCGTCTTGACCGATCTGGGCACGCTGCCCGGCGGCGCGGGAAGCGCTGCCACCGCTATCAACAACAGCGGACAGGTCGCCGGTTACTCTTCGGCGGCGGACGCCTTCAATCACGCCTTCCTATACTCAGACGGGATTATGACCGATCTGGGCACGCTGGGCTATAGCAGCGCCGCCGCGGCAATCAACTCCAGCGGAGCCGTCGTTGGTTACGCGGGATCAGCAAGCGACGGCACTCATGCCTTTTTGTACTCCAACGGCGTCATGATCGATCTGAATTCGTTTCTGCCAGCCGGCTCCAGCTGGTTCTTTGGGTATGCCAACGGGATCAACGATGCGGGGGAGGTTGTGGGCTACATAAGCTACGGTGCTCTGCAGCATGCGGTCTTGCTCAACCTGGCGACGTTGAGCCCGAGCTGGGCGGCGGCGGGAGGAGCAGCTTTCACACTGACGGTCACCAACATCGGCACGAGTTTCACGCCGGGAGCGACGGTAAACTGGAACGGCACGGCACTGGCAACCACTTATATGAGTGCGACAGAGCTGACCGCGATCGTGCCGGCGAACCTCATCGCGAAGGTGGGCACAACGAGTGTGACGGTGACAACAACAGAAAGCACGCTGGCGCGAGCGACGTTCATCATCCACCCGTCGCGCCGATTGCCTGGGGTGCCGGAGCAGCCGCGGAATATCGGGCGGAATGAGGAGCAATAGGCGCCTGGTCCGCCTCGGATCCGAGAGGTCCCGGCGATAGTTCACCGCCCTCTTCAAATGAATTTGAGACGATTCAGGCGTGGATCCAGCATCCGCCGGGCGCGAATTCACCTCGAAAAAGCACGGTTTTTTACTGTGTGCCGACCATGGAGAATGCGGGTTCTTGCCACTCCTTGTAAGCACCCTGTTCTAAAGGACTTAGCGGAAATTGCCGGAAAATACGGGCGTCCGGTGTGCGCAAGTACCTGATTTCACATGGCTTCCGCGATCGGCACGGCTCTTCACGGTGGATCTGTGGCAAACAAATGGTTTAAGCAAATATCAGGTGCATTTTGATCAACATTAACATCGTTCACCGTGCGTTGCGGTGAAAGTGTGGCAAACAAATGGGTTAGAAACATCAGGAGACGCATTTTAGTGGGTAAAAACACGTTTCACTGTGTATCTATGGTGTTCTAAGGATCTATGAAAAATCGTGGCGTGTTGCGCCGCACGGCGATCGGGCGGTGTTTTGAGGGTGCTTTCGCGGTGCGCGGCGGGTCGAAACCGGACGCGAACTCGGCGGTCGGACCGGGCGTCTTAGGTTGGTGACCGACAGCCGCAGAAGGAGCGAACAGCTCCCGACCCAGGCGCGCGAGCCGCGGCCGGCACGAATGCCTCCCGTGGGCGGGCGTGGCAGTGCGCCGGGAGCGCGTTCCAAAGTAGAATCAATCGCGGATGAGTGCGCGAGTGGAATGCCCGACCTGCAAGAAGCCGGTGGAGTTGGGGGCGGAGTATTTCCCGTTCTGCGGCGAGCGCTGCCAGTTGATCGACCTGGGGCGCTGGGCGGACGGGGAGTATCGCGTGCCGGTGGTGGACGAGACGCCGGGGACGGAAGAGGAGCGCGGCGGCGCGGGCGAAGATGCGGGGCCATGCGGGGGTGAGCTTGAATAGGCTGGCGCTGACAATCGCGACGTGGTTCGGGTGCGGGTACTGGTCGTGGGGTCCGGGGACGGCGGGCTCGGCGGGCGGCGTGGCGGTGGCGTGGCTGCTGGTGCGATACGCGGGCTGGCAGCCGTGGATGTTGCTGGTTCTGGCGGCGGCGGTCACGCCGGTGGGCATCTGGGCGGCGGGGCGGGCGGAAATCATCACAGGCAAAAAAGACCCGGGGCTGGTGGTGGTGGACGAGGTGCTGGGGCAATGGATCGCGCTGGCGGCGCTGGGCGCGTGGACATGGGGCTGGGCGCTGGCGGCGTTCGTGCTGTTCCGGTTGTTCGACATCGTGAAGCCGTGGCCGGTGCGGAAGCTGGAGCGGCTGCCGGGAGGGACGGGGATCGTGGTGGACGATTTGGGCGCGGGGGCGTACGCGTGGATCACGCTCCAGGTTTTGCAGTTGGCGGCGGGATGGTTCAATCTGAAATAGGAAGCCGGTCGCAGCCTTGTCTCGCATGCCCTTTACAAAAAACGACGCACAACGCCCGCTCATCGAAAAGCTCAGTCCCGCCGCGGCTATTCCGGGCGGGGACGTGCACATCCACGGCCAGGGTTTCGTGCGCGAGGCGCGGGCGCAGGTCTCCATCGGTGGCGTGGAAGCGCAACTGGTGGTCAGCTCGGATCAATTCGTGGTGGCGCGGGTACCGGAGACGGAAGGCAAGGGGCGGCTGACGGTGAGCAACGGCACGGCGGCGAGCGAGCCGGCGGAGATCGCCGTGGGCACGCTGCTGAGCGGCAATCTGCATCCGGTGGCCAGGCCGGCGGTGGACCATGAGGGCAACGTCTACACGACGTTCAGCGGGTCGCGCGGGCAGAAGACGGCCGTGGCGGTGTATACGATCGACACGGCGGGCGTGCTGCGGCCGTTCGTGACGGAACTGATGAACGCGACGGGGCTGGCATTCAACCGCGACGGGGTGCTGCACGTGTCGTCGCGCTTCGACGGAGTGGTGTATCAGGCGAGCCGCAGCGGCGAGCTGTCGGTGTACGTCGAAGGGATGGGGGTGGCGACGGGGATCGCCTTCGACAGCAAGGACAACCTGTACGTGGGCGACCGCGCGGGGACGGTTTTCAAGATTGGCCCGGAGCGTCAGATCTACGTTTTCGCGACGCTGGAGGCCTCCATCGCGGCGTATCACCTGGCGTTCGGCGTGGAGGACATGCTGTTTGTCACTGGTCCGACGACGTCGAGCTACGACGCGGTGCAGCGGATCACTCCATCGGGCGAGGTGGAAGTGTTTTACCGCGGGCTGGGGCGGCCGCAGGGGATGGACGTCGACCGGCAGGGGAACCTGTACGTGGCGGCGTCGCTCGGCGGGCGCAAGGGCATCGTGCGGATCACGCCCGAACGCGAAGCGACATTGTTCCTGAGCGGGCCCAACATCGTGGGGCTGGCCTTCGCGCCGGGGGGCAAGATGATTATCACGACGACCAACGCGGCCTACAGCGTCCCGGCGGGGATCGATGGGCTGAGACGCGCCTGACGCGATTTTCGCAATCCCATGAATGCCGAGATCATCGCCGCCGGCAGTGAGCTGCTGACGCCGGCGCGCAGCGACACGAACTCATTGTGGCTGACGGCGCGGCTGAACGAGCTGGGCGTCGAAGTCACGCAAAAGACGATCGTGGGCGACGACCGTGAGCGGCTGGCGGGGGCGGTGCGTGGCGCGCTGGAGCGCGTGGAGATGGTGATGGTGACGGGCGGGCTGGGGCCGACCGAAGACGACGTGACGCGGGAGGCGGTGGCGCAGGCGCTGGGGCGCGGGCTCGTTTTTTCAGAGGAGATCCAGGGCTGGATCGAGCGGCGCTTCGCACGCTTCGGACGGCGGATGGCCGAGATCAACCGGCGGCAGGCGTTTCTCATTGCGGGCGCGGAAAAGCTGGAGAACCCCAACGGCACGGCGCCGGGCCAGTGGATCGACCTGGAAGGGAAGATGATCGCGCTGCTGCCCGGACCGCCGGGCGAGATGCAGCCGATGTTCGAGAGCGCGTGCGTGGCCCGTTTGCGGGAGCGCGTGCCGCGGATGAGCATCCGGACGCGCATCTACAGAGTGGCGGGGATGGGCGAATCGGATCTGGACCAGTTGATCGCGCCGCTCTACAAGCCGTACGCGAACCCGGTGACGACGATTCTGGCGGCGGCCGGGGATATCCAGATCCACCTGCGGGCGCGCGCGGAAACGCCGCAGCAGGCCGAAGCGCTGGTGGCCGAGCTGGGCACGAAGATCGAGGCCGCGCTGGGCGAGCGGATTTACTCGAACGACGGGGCGCCACTGGAGAGCGTGGTCGGTGAGCAGTTGAAGCGCCGCGGCGAGACGGTGGCGGTGGCGGAGAGCTGTACGGCCGGATTGCTGGGCGCGCGGATCACGGAAGTGGCGGGGGCGTCGGCGTGGTTCGTGGGCGGATTTCTGGTTTACCAGACGCAGATGAAAACCGTGCTACTGGGCGTGGACGCGGGGCTGATCGCGGCTCAAGGCGCGGTGAGCGAAGCCGTGGCGCGGGCGCTGGCCGAAAGCGCGCGCGAGCGGACCGAGGCCACGTGGGCGCTGGCGGTGACGGGCGCGGCGGGGCCGGAGGCGGCGGGCGGCGCGGAGCCGGGGACGGTGTGGATCGGCCTGGCCGGACCGGGAGGAACGGAGGCGCGGCGGCTGCGCTTCCCGGGCGATCGGGCACGGGTGCGCGCGTTCGCGGCACAGAGCGCGCTGAACCTGCTGCGGCTGCGGTTGGGCGGGGCGGATGGAGCACTCGACAGATACTCAGACCGATGAGCCGGGCCGACGCGTGAGTTAAACTGCTCACAGGCCGATGATGCATAAGAACCTCCTTTCTCTCCTGGCGCTGCTGATTCCCCTGGCCGGCGCCGGACGGGGCGACCGCGTCACCGCCTTCGAGCCGGGCAAAGCCTGGGTGGACACGGACGGCAACCGGATTCAGGCGCACGGCGGCGGGATGCTGGAGCGCAACGGCACGTATTACTGGTTCGGAGAGGACATGTCGGCGCCGACCGACGCGAAGATGCAGAACGTGGCGCTGACGGGCGTCGCGTGTTACTCGTCGCGGGATCTTCTGAACTGGAAGAACGAAGGGCTGGCGTTGCGGGCCGTGAAGGACGATCCGGCGCACGACCTCGCTCCGGCCAATGCCGCCGAGCGGCCCAAGGTGATTTACAACCGCAGGACCAGAAAATACGTCATGTGGCTGCACATCGACAAGAGTGTCCTCAACAAGCAGGGGTGGTACGGATATGAGTACGCGCGCGCGGCAGTCGCGGTAGCCGACAAACCGGCCGGGCCTTACCGGTACCTGGGGAGCATGCGGCCCGACGGGCAGGAGAGCCGCGACATGACGGTGTTCCAGGACCGGGACGGGAAGGCGTACCTGATCTTCTCCTCCCAGGGCAACCGGACGATGCACATCTCCCTGCTGACGGACGACTACCTGAAGCCGAGCGGAAAGTCGGCCGAGGCGTTCGTGGATCAGTATCGCGAGGCGCCGGCCATGTTCCGGGCCGGCAAGAGGTACTTCCTGATCACTTCGAAGTGCACCGGCTGGAAGCCGAACCAGGCGCTGTATGCGGTGGCGCGCTCCCCGCTGGGCCCGTGGGAGGTAAAGGGCAACCCATGCACGGGCCCCGACGCGGAGCTCACTTTTCATTCGCAAAGCACCTATGTGCTCCCGGTTCCGGGGCGGCGCGACGCCTTCATCTTTTTGGCCGACCGTTGGACCCCGCTCAATCTGGGCGATACGCGCGACGTCTGGCTGCCGCTGATCGTCTCCGGCGAGCGGATCGAGATCCCGTGGGCGGAGCGCTGGGATTTCACATTCTTCAACCGGCTGAAACGGCCCTGAGCAGGGCTCCAGGCTAGAGACGGGTCAGGCGGCGCAGCGAGAAGATTTCACGCGAGAGGGTGGACGACTCCAGGCGGCGCCAGTCGTCCGTGATGTGGATCAGCTTGCCGCTGATGTGATTGGAGCGCTCCGAGGCCAGAAACAAGGCGAGCTGAATTTGTTTGTCGGGAGCAGTGCCGCCGCTCGAGCGCACCTGGAGGGCATCGGCGCGGTCGCCATCGCCGGCCTCGGGCGCGCGCAGAATCTCGTCGGTCATGCTGGTGTAGGCCGGGCCGGGGTTGAGACAGTTGACCTGGATGTTGTCTGGGCCGACCTCTCCGGCCAGCGACTCGGCCAGGCGCACCAGCGCGGCCTTGCTGGCGGCGTAAGCGGAAAAGAAGGGCCGGCCGATCTCGGCGCCCGTATCCACCAGCAGGAGCAGCTTGCCGGAGCGCAGCTCGCGCATCGCCGGCAGCACCGCCCGGCAGGCGTGGAACGCACCGAGCACGTTGGTTTCCACGGCCTCGCGCCAGGCGGCGGGGCTGGAGCCGGCGAGGCTGCCGACGGGCCCTAAAACGCCGGCCGCGCAGACCAGCACCTGCGGGGCGCCGAAGCGGACCGTCATGCGCTGGACCGCGGCGGCAACCGCCTCATGGTCGCGCACGTCAGCACACAGACTGAGGGCCACGCCGCCGCCGTGTTCGATTTCGAGCTGGGCCAGGTCGAGTTGGGCCTGGGTACGCGCCAGCAGGCCGACGCGCGCCCCGGCCTGTGCGAAGCCGAGGGCCAGGCGCTTGCCTATGCCGCGCCCGGCGCCCGTGATCAGGACGCGCTTGTCTTTGAGATCACCCACCGGGAGATTGCGCACAAGCAAATCACACTCGAACCGGCCATGCTCAGGATGACAACCAGGATGGAACCATGTCAACGGGGTGGAGCAACGCGGAGGAGCGCGGCGGGCATCACTGAATCCCATTCGGCGGGCGTTGCTCGGGCGGCCGCTTGCACGACTTCAGCGCCAGGTCGGCGCGCCGCAACACCTTTTCGGCGCTTTCGCCGGCGCGCCATTCGGAGAGGCCGACGGAGGCCTGGACCAGAACATTCGCGGCCTTGCCATCACCCAGCCGATAGCGGGCGCACAATTCCCGATTCAGGTGCCGCGCCACCTTCATGCCGGCGGGCAGGCCGCCCTCGATGAGCATGATGAATTCGTCGCCGCCCCAGCGGGCCACGATGGTGGAGGGTTCCAGAACGGCCTGGATGCGGGCGGCGATCTGGCGCAGCAGCTCGTCGCCGGCCAGGTAGCCGTGCTGGTCGTTGACCGACTTGAAACGGTCGATGTCGAGCAGAATCAGACAGCGCGACGCGGGTTGGCCTTCGTAATCGCGGAACATCTCTTCCAGCGCGCGGCGATTGAACAGGCCGGTGAGAGGATCGTGGCGGGCCTCATCGCGGGCGCTTTCGAGGCCCGAGGAGAGTTCGGCCACCTGGTGGCGGAGCTGGTCCGCAACGGCCTGGCTGTGGCGCTGGGATTCGTCGGCCAGGCGGGTCAGTTCGGCGGATTGATGGCGCACCAGGAGGCGCAGCAGGGCGACGTTGTCGGATTCGCTGGCGGCCTGCAGACGGCCGGCCACGGTGCGCATCGTCTGCTCATGCCGCGAGCCGGTCTCGAGCAAGGCGCGAATCGCGCCGTTCAGCGCGTCCACCACATCGCGCAGGTCTTCGGCCGAACAGGCGTTCTGGCACAGCCGCTGGGCGAAGGCGCGCAACTGCTCCTCGACCGCGCGGCCGACGGACTCCAGAACGGGCAGAGTCTCGGCCGGCGAGAGGCCGGCGCGGGTGAGCGCGGCACGCTGGGGCTCGAAACTCGGGGCGGCGATCTTGAATTTCCCGGCTGCCGCGCGGCCCACCTGCTCCTCGAAATGGCGCAGGGCCTCGGCATAGGCGGTGAAAGAGTTCCGCAAGAGAGCGTCGACTTGATCCCAGGCCGCGAGACTGGCCTTGAGCGAGACCATTCCATCCAGCACAGATGCTCCTGACTTCGTATCGGCCGGGAGGGGGTCCAACTTGAGGCCGTCGAGTTCAGAACACGGAAAAATGCCGGGCGCTAAGCTATACTGAGGCAGGATTGGCGATCGCGATCGCCGTGGGTCTAAACTGAGCGTGCGGGAGGAAGATGAGCAAGGAAGATTGCATTGAGATGACCGGGACGGTGGTGGAGAAGTTCCCCAGCGGTTTGTTCAGCGTCCAACTCGACCAGGAGCGCACGGTGCTGGCCCACCTGGCCGGCAAGTTGCGCCGGAACCGGATCCGGGTATTGGCCGGAGATCGGGTCACGATCGAGATGTCGCCCTACGATCTGACCAAGGGCCGCATCACCTATCGACATAAGTAGTCTGCCGGGCATGGCCGGTCCCGGGCCGCCCCGCAGGTGCGGCCCGAGGGGCGGTGACAAACATTCACAAACCCTTTGACGGACCGCGCGAAAGTTGTCGGTCAAGATCTAATCCCTTCATTCTTAAACCGTTACTATAAGTGCAGTAAGACTCTACGGGGGCTCGGGTGAGGTCGCGAGGCGGGCCGGGGGCTTGCCCGCGGCCCTATAATCCGGGCGGAGGTACACACTCTTGGCCCTGGAACCACTGCCGCCCATCCGCCCCTCAAGAACCGTGCGCGAGGTGACGCCCGCGGTGGACCTGTGCGGCGATCTGGGCAAGGCCGTCCTGGGCCAGGAGGAGGCGATTCAGACCATCGTGCCGTACGTCGAACTGTACGAGGCGGGGCTGGCGCCGGAGGGCCGTCCGGGCGGCGTTTTCCTGCTGCTGGGCCCCACGGGGACGGGCAAGACGCGCACCGTGGAAGCGCTGGCCAAGACGCTGCACGGCAGTGAGCGCAACGTTCTGCGGATCGACTGCGGCGAATTCCAGATGGAACACGAGGTGGCGAAGCTGATCGGCGCGCCGCCGGGCTACCTGGGGCATCGCGAGACCCACCCGATGCTGTCGCAACAGAAGCTGAACGCCGTCACCAGCGAGCGCTCGCCGTTGAGCCTGGTGTTGTTCGACGAGATCGAGAAAGCAGCGGCGTCGTTCGCGCGCATCCTGCTGGGCGTGCTGGACCGGGCGCGGCTGAAGCTGGGCGACAATACCGAGGTGAACTTCGAGAGCAGCCTGATTTTCCTGACTTCGAACCTGGGCGCGCGGAGCATGCTGGATGAACTCGCCGGGGGATTCGGCTATCCGGCGGAGGGTCGCAAGCCGGCCAGGGAACGGCAGACCAAGCTGAGCCGGATCGCGCTCAACGAGGTGCGGCGGCGCTTCTCGCCGGAATTCGTCAACCGGATCGACGAGATCGTCACCTACCGGCCGCTGAGCCACGAAGCGCTGGAGGGAATCCTGGATCTGCAACTGGGGCAGATCCGCAGCCACATCCGGTCGCGGCTGGGGCCGGCGGGGTTCGAACTGGAGGTTTCGAGCCGGGCGCGCAAGTTCCTGCTGGCGGAGGGGACGAGCGTGGAGTACGGCGCGCGGGAGCTGAAGCGCGTGATTCACCGGCAGTTGATGCAGCCGTTGGCGAAGCTGGTCATGGGCAACGAGATTCCGGCCGGCGGGCTGGTGCGGGCCGATGTAGACGGGAGGCGCGCGGCGCTGGAGTTCACGGCGCTCAGGAAAGCCGCCTGACGGGCAGCAGGGAAGCGGTCCGGTCAACGGCGCGAGCCGGACAGGCGGGCCAGGTCGATGAACTCGTTCAGGGCCACGATGAAGTTGAGGAAGCCCAGCCCGCTGAGCGCGCCGCGGAAGGGATGGCTGAGAAGGAACGGGCGCCATTCGGGGCACAGAAACAGCAGCCGGTTGTGCTCGTAGACGTCCAGCCACGGGGCCAGCACCAGCAAGACGCCGAGTTCGATGCAGAACAGCGCGAACACCACGGGCCCGGCATAGTGATACCAGCGCAAGGGGCGCGGCGGGGCGTTGCCCGGCAGCGGCGGGGGGCCGCTCATAAGGCCGCCTGCGCGAGCGCCCGCAAGGCCTGGGCCACGGGAGCGAAGGAGCGGCGATGCGCGGCCGCGGGTCCCAGCCGGAGCAGCGCGGCGAGGTGTTGCGGCGTGCAGTAGCCTTTGTGACGCGCGAGACCGTAGCCCGGGCAGCGGCGGTCCCACTCCTCCAGGCAGGCGTCGCGGCCGGTCTTGGCCAGGATGGAGGCCGCGGCGATGGAACGCACCTGGGCGTCGCCCTTGACGATGCCGCGCTGGGGGCCGGGCCAGTCGATGGTCAGAGCGTCGATCAGAAGGAAATCGGGCGCCGGGCGCAGGGCCTCGACGGCGCGCTTCATTGCCAGCCGGGAGGCCTGGTAGATGTTGATGCGGTCGATTTCGGCGGCGTCGGCGGAGCCGATGGCCCAGGCCACGGCCGTGGCCCGAATTTCGATCGCCAATGCGGCGCGGCGTGCGGGGGCAAGCACTTTCGAGTCCGCCAGGCCGCTCACCGTGCGGCGCGGATCGAGAATCACTGCCGCGGCGTAGACCGGCCCGAACAGCGAGCCGCGGCCCGCTTCGTCCAGGCCGGCGATGAGCGTGAACCCCTGGCGCCGGGCGGCTTCCTCAAATTCGCTGGTGCAACGCATGGGCGGCAAAGTGCGGGCCAACTCAAGTCTTATCCTGAAACGCCCGGGCGTGGGGGGCAAAGTGCGGACGGCCGTTGAGGGAACGGGCAAAGATCGGGGCGGGCAGAGCCAGCCGCCGGCGAGCGACGGCGCTATCCCGCGGCGTTTTTCGCGTGCTGCGCAACGCACTGGTCCCCACGCCGGCCGCTCCTGGAAACGGGCCCGCTGGAGCGGCCTATTCGCGCTCGCGCTCGCGCAGGCGCGCCGATTTGCCCTTGAGGCCGCGCAGGTAGTATAGCTTGGCACGGCGCACGCGGCCGGTGCGCACGATGTCGATGTGGTCGATCACCGGCGCGTGCAGCGGGAAGATGCGCTCGACGCCGGTGCCGAAGCTGGTTTTGCGGACGGTGATGGTCTCGCCCATGCCGGTGTTGTTGCGGCAGATCACGGCGCCCTCGAAGGCCTGCAGGCGTTCCTTGTCGCCTTCCTTGATCTTCACGTGGACGCGGATGGTGTCGCCAATCCGGAACTCCGGAAGGTCGGTGCGCTTGTTCTTATTCAGGATCTTCTGCAGATAGGGGCTGATCATGGCTTAATTCCGTTCCTTTCCCATTCAACTCTCCGGCCTCGCGATCCGCGGCGCCGGCGGCCCGCAGATCCGGACGCAGCCGGCTCATTTTCTCGAGCGCCGCCCGACAGCGCCACTTGCGGATCTCCTCGTGGTGACCGCTCAGCAGCACCTCCGGCACGCTCCAGCCGCGAAAAACCGCGGGCCGCGTGTAGTGGGGACAATCCAGAACCCACTCGCCGTCTTCGCCGCCATCGCTGAACGATTCGTGAAGCGCGGAGTCCTGGTTGCCGAGCACGCCCGGCACCAGCCGGGAGACGGCATCCACCACCACGGCGGCGCCCAATTCTCCGCCGCTCAAAACGTAATTGCCGATCGAGATCTCCTCGTCGGCCAGATGCTCGCCGACCCGCTCATCCACGCCTTCATAGCGGCCGCAGATCAGCAGCACCTCTTTCAACTCTAGCAGCCGCCGGGCGGCGCGCTGATCGAACAGCGGACCGTGCGCCGAAAGCAGGATCACCCGCTGCCGCGCCGGGTCGCGTTGCGGCAGGATGGCTTCCACCGCTTCGAACAATGGCTGCGGCTTCAGCACCATCCCTTCCCCGCCACCGAACGGCCGGTCGTCCACAGTCTTGTGGAAGTCCGAAGTCCAGTCGCGCAGGTTGTGGATCCGGATCTCCACCAGCCCTGCCGCCACACCCCGGGCCACCACGCCGTGTTCAAACGGGCCGCGGAAAAACTCCGGAAAAATCGTGAGCAGGTGAAACTTCATTCCCGCTCCGCCGGGGCTTCCCCAACTCCTCCGCGCTGACGATCACCAGCCGGACCATCTTTCGCCGGCCTGGCGTTCAAATCCAGCAGACCCTCCGGCGGGTCGATGCGGATGCGCCGCGCGGCCGGATCCACCTCGACGCAGATGGCCTTGACGTAAGGCACCAACAGCGCATCCCCGCCCCCGCCTGGAGTCACTTCCAAGGTCACGAAGGGGCTGTCAAACTCCTGCCATCCGGTCACGCGGCCGATCTCCCGGCCGCTGCGAGCCTCTTCCACCCGCCAGCCCACCAGGTCGGACAGCCAGATCTCGCCCGCAGGCGCGGGCGGCCGGGCACCGCGGCTCACAAAGACCGTCGCATTCACCAGCGGCGCGGCGGCTTCGGCCGAGTCAATCCCCGCAAAACACAATGCCAGGCGACCCGAATACAAGCGCGCCGCGGAGATTCTCACCTCGGCCGCGTCTTGCTCGGGCTGCGCCCCGAACCAGCCTCCGCCGGCCAGCTTGATTCGCACCCCGGCCAGCGCCGTGTACCACTCGGGCGGCTGAGAACCGGCAGCGAAGAGCTCACCCCTCAGGCCGCGCACGCGGCCCAACCGGGCAATCTCGAGCCACGCGCCGGCGTCATCGTCCACGGCCGTCATGAGACCTCTCCCGCCGCCGGGGCGCGTTATTCGACGATCTCGAGCGAGAAGCGACGGTTCAGCTTGGCGCCCACGGCGACCAGCAGCGTACGCATCGAACGCGCCGTGCGCCCCTGCTTGCCGATCACCTTGCCGATGTCGTCGGCGGCGACCTTCAGCTCGTACACCGTCGCCTGTTCACCCTTCAACTCGCGGACCACGACGTCGTCGGGGACATCCACCAGCGCCCGCGCGATCTCCTCGATCAGAACCTTCACTTCGGTCATCTGCCGCACCTCCCCGGCCTGCGCCGGCCGTCTTCCAACCGCCCGCCGGGAACGCGCCCGCGCCGCCCGGCGGCAGGCTCAGGCCACGCTCTGTTCGACCGGAGCGGGAAACTGCTTCAGCAGTCGCGCTACCGTGGCCGACTGGCGCGCGCCCTGTTTGGTCCAGTGCTCTATGCGCGCGTAATCCAGGTCGGCAGCGGCCGGTTCGGAGCACGGTCTGTAGTGCCCCACGACTTCCAATGCGCGGCTGTCGCGCGCGCGTTCCTTATCGATCACCACCACACGGTAGGTCGGCTTTTTCTTGGCGCCGAAACGCGCCAGTCGGATCATCAGCATCGTTTTTCTTCTCTGCTCACTCAGCGTTTCCAATAGCCCTTCAATGCCATCCGGCTCAGCGCCCCAACAGGCCGCGGAGGTCGCCCGGAAACGGCATCTTAAACTTGCCCATCTTCCCGCCCAGCAATCCGCCGGACATCGATTTCATCATTTTGCGCGCCTGCGCGTACTGCTTCAGCAGGTTATTCACGTCGGTCACGGTGGTCCCGCTGCCGCGGGCGATGCGGCGGCGGCGCGCGCCGTTGATGATCATGTGGTTGGCGCGCTCCCGGGGCGTCATCGAGTCGATGATGGCGACCGTGCGCGAGATCTCCTTCGGATCCACCTTGGCGTTTTTCAGCTCTTTCAACGCGCCCAGCCCGGGCACCATCCCGAGCAGCGATTCCAGCGGCCCCAGCTTGCTGATCTGCTTCAACTGGTCGCGGAAGTCGGCCAGCGTGAACTCGTCCTCGATCAGCTTGCGCTGTATCGCCTCGGCCTGTTTGGTGTCGACGGCCTGCCCGACCTTTTCGATGAGGCTCAGCACGTCGCCCATCCCCAGGATCCGCGAAGCCACGCGATCGGGATGGAAGGGCTCGAAGGCGTCGCTCCTTTCGCCCGTTCCGACAAATTTGAGCGGCTGGCCGGTGATGTGGCGGATCGACAGCGCCGCGCCGCCGCGGGCATCGCCGTCCATTTTCGTGAGAATCACGCCCGTAATGCCCAGCCGGTGATGAAACTCCTCGGCGCTCCTGACCGCGTCCTGGCCGGTCATCGCATCGGCCACGAACAACAGCTCGGTAGGGTTGAGAGCGGCCTTCAGCTGCTCCAGTTCGACCATCAACTCGTCGTCGATGTGCAGCCGGCCGGCGGTGTCGACCAGCACCACGTCGCGTCCGCTCAGCTCGGCTTCGCGCCGGGCGCCCTTGGCCAGCTCGAGTGGAGTCTGTCCGGCCTCGCCGACCCAGTTCGGCACGTCCACGCCTTTGGCCACGACGGCCAGCTGCTCCCGCGCGGCCGGGCGGTAGACGTCCACCGAGACGACCATCGGGCGGTGGCCGTTGTGCGACAGGTAGCGCGCCAGCTTGGCCGTGGAGGTGGTCTTGCCCGAACCCTGCAGCCCGACGATCAGCATGACGGTGGGCGGCGTATTGGCGGTCCGAAGGCGGCTGGCGTGCTGGCCCAGAACGGCGATCAGCTCATCGTGGACGATCTTGACGACCTGCTGGGAGGGATTGAAGGCGCTCAGCACCTCCTGTCCCATGGCCTTCTGTCTGACAGCCTCGATAAACGCCTTCACGACCTTGAAATGGACGTCCGCCTCGAGGAGCGCCACGCGGATCTCCTTGAGGGCGGCCTCCATATTGGCGGCCGTCAATTTCCCTTCGCCACGCAGATTCTTGAAAACCCGCTGCAGCTTATCGCTCAATGAATCAAACATTTGAGTGAGGGTGCGAGCCCAACCTTCCCGAAGGAGTGCTGGAGGGACACACAACTGCTCCGGCAGTATTGACCAGTATAGCAGGCTGTAACAGAAGGGCAGCCGAAACAGGCGGCGGGAGCCGACCGCGCTGTACGGCATTGATCACGCCCGGACGCTGGCCGCGGAGGGCCGGCCGGCAGCCCGTTAACGCCGGGCGAGCATCAGAGGATCAGCATGCAGTCGCCATAGCTGAAGAAGCGATAGCGCTCCTTCGATGCGTAGCGGTAAGCGTCCAAAATGAGTTCGCGCCCGGCGAAGGCGCAGACCAGCACTAGCAGGCTCGTCTTGGGCAGGTGGAAGTTGGTCAGCAGGACATCCGTGGCCTGGAACTCGAAGCCGGGATAGATGAACAGGTCCGTCTCTCCGCTCGCCGGCCGCAGGCCGCCGTTGCGGATGGCCGTCTCCAGCGTGCGGACGCTGGTGGTGCCGACGGCCAGGCGGCGCTCAGCCCGTTGCAGGATCTCCGCGGCCGGCGGAGGAATCTCCCAGCTTTCCTGGTGCAGATGGTTGTCCTCGACGGTATCGCTGATCAGCGGCTGGAAGGTGCCCAGGCCGACATGCAGCGTCAGGCGCGCGAATTCGGCGCCGGCGGCGCGGCAGGCATCCATCACCGCGGGCGTGAAATGCAGCCCGGCGGTCGGGGCGGCGACGGAGCCCGATTTTTCGGCGTAAACGGTCTGGTACCTGTCGCGGTCGGCCGGGACATCGGGCCGGTGGATGTAAGGGGGCAGGGGGACGTGGCCGATTTGCTGGAGCTGCTCGTCCAGGTCGCCCTTCCATTCCAGGCGTACCCGGCGCTCGCCGCGGATGCCGGTCTCGAGGATCTCGGCGCTCAGAGTGGGGGTAATGTCGACATGGGCCCCGGAGTGCAGGTGGCGGCCGGGCCGCACCAGGGCGCTCCAGTAGCGCCGCGCGGCATCGAGCGGGCGGACGAGGAAGATCTCGACCTCGCGGGCGTAGCCCGGCTTGCGGCCGAACAGGCGCGAGGGAAAGACCTTGGAATCGTTGATCACCACGGCATCGCCGGGGCGCAGGTACGATGGCAGGTCGCGGAACAGGCGATCCGACCAGGATTTCGAGGCGCGGTCGATCACGAGCATGCGGGATGCGTCGCGGTCGGCCAAGGGTTCCTGGGCGACCAGGTCGCCCGGAAGATCATAATCAAAATCAGAGAGCTGCATTCACCCGTCTCTCGTAAACTGCTTTCTTCATGGCCCCCGATGCCAGCCAAGTGCATTCTCGGACTGGAAACCTCATGTGACGAAACCGCAGCGGCTATCGTCACCGAGCACAGCGTTATCCTCTCCAGTGCCGTAGCTTCACAAATTGATACGCACGCCAAGTATGGCGGCGTCGTCCCGGAGCTCGCCTCTCGTGAACACCTGCGGGCGATTGTCCCGGTCGTGCGCGAATCGCTGGTCCGGGCCGGCGTCGGATGGGATTCGATTTGCGCAGTGGCCGCTACCGTCGGCCCCGGCTTGGTCGGCTCGCTCCTGGTCGGTCTGACCTATGCGAAGTCTATTAGTATTGTACGTGGAATCCCGCTAATTGGGGTAAACCACATCGAAGGACACATTCAGGCGGTGCTCCTGGAAGCGCGGGTGGCCGGGGCGCCCCTACGCTTCCCAGTTGTGGCGCTGGTGGCCAGCGGGGGCCATACCCACCTGTTTCAGATGAGTGCGGCGGACCGCTACCGGCTGCTGGGCAAAACGCGCGACGACGCGGCCGGCGAAGCCTACGATAAAGTGGCGAAACTATTGGGTTTCGGATATCCCGGCGGGCCCGTGCTGGACGCGCTGGCCCCGTTCGGAGAGGCCGAAGGACTGCGGCTGACGAGGGCTAAAATGAAGGGCAACCCGCTCGATTTCAGCTTCAGCGGAGTGAAGACGGCGATGCTGCGCTGGGCACAATCGAAGGAGCTGGAGGGCGAAATCGTGGCCCGGCGGGCGCTTGTTAAAATTCATCCATGCCCGAGCGTTGAGCAGTGGCTCAGCGTCACGCCGCAGGCGACCCTGGACGCGATCGCCTCATTCCAGCAGTTGGTCATCGACGAATTGCTGAAACGGCTGGCGGAGGCGACCCGGGAGATCGGGGCGCTGGCGGCGGTGATCGCGGGCGGGGTTGCCTGCAACGCCGGATTACGCCACGCGGCGACGGTGTCGCGCGTGGGCTGCCCGGTGTGGTTTACCTCGCCCGGGCTCTCGACCGACAACGCGGCGATGATCGCCGCGGCGGCCTGGCCGAAGTTCGAGCGGGGCGAGTGGGACGACCTGGGGCTTAGGGCCGAGGCCAACCTGAAGCTGGCCTGAAAAGCCTCGAGAGCGTGGGCCGCGCAGGCCTGACGGGATGCGGCCTGCGTTGTAATCTAGGTAGTGTTGCACGCGCCATGAAGCGACTGCGCATTTTAGGAATTGGTTTGCTCGCCGCGACTACGCTGATCGCGGCCGTGAGGACGGTGCACGTCGAGGAGCGCAGCGACGTGCTGGAGGGCCGGGCGTTCGGCAAGTCCGGTCCGTACGAGAAGATCCAGGCGCGGGCGTGGTTCACCCTCGATCCGAAGCTGGCGGCGAACCGGGCGATCCGCGATCTGGACGGGGCGGTGACGAACGAAGACGGCAAGGTGGAGTTCAGCACGGAGGTCTACGTTCTGAAGCCGCGCGACCCGGCGAAGGGCAACGGCGTCATTCTGATGGAAGTGCCCAACCGCGGCGGCAAGTCGATGCTGTACCGGTTCTGCTTCGGCCGCAGGATTCCGGACCCGGCGAAGGACGAGGATTTCGGCGACAAATGGCTGTTGGAGGAAGGCTACACGCTGGTCTGGGTGGGCTGGCAATGGGACGTGCCGAACCGGCCGGGCGTGTTGCGCATGGCGCCGGCCGCGTTGCGCCAGGACGTCCCGGCTCCGGGCCTGCTGCGGTCGGAGTTCATCCCCGACAGTCCTACGACGCGCATGCCGCTGGGCGACCGGGGCCATCAGCCGATCGCAGTGGGCAAGGCGCTGCGGTTATCGGTGCGGGACAGCGCCGAGGCGCCGGCGGAGGAGGTCTCGGCAGAGAAGTGGAAGCTGGCCGACAACGGAACGGAAGTGGAACTGGCAGAGGGCTTCCAGCCGGGACGATTGTACGAGTTCGTGTACCAGGGCGCGGCGCCGGTGGTGACAGGGCTGGGACTGGCCGCAGTGCGCGATTTCGTCACCTACCTGGAGCACGGCGGCGGGGACGACGTGGCGCTGCTGAACGAGCAGAGCCGGTACCTGAAGCACGCGATTGGATTTGGCATTTCGCAGAGCGGGCGATTTCTGCGGCATTTTCTGTATGAGGGGTTCAACGCCGACGAGCAGGGACGGCGGGTTTTCGACGGCGTCTGGGCGGACGTGGCGGGCGCGGGCCGCGGGAGTTTCAACTATCGTTACGCGCAGGCCTCGCGCGACGGGAATCCGTGGCAAAACGTCTTTTACCCGACCGACGTGTTCCCATTTACGGACCTGCCGGACAAGGATCCGGTGACCGGCAAGGTGGACGGACTGCTGGAGCGCGCACTGGCGGCGGGCGTGGCGCCGAAGCTGTTCCTGACCAACACATCGTACGAATACTGGGGTCGCGCCGCGGCGCTGATTCACGTCCAGCCGGATGGCCGCGCCGATGCCACTTTGCACTCGGACACGCGCGTCTATTTTCTGACCGGGGCGCAACATGGCCCGCGCAGCCTGCCGTTGTCCAAAGTTGGAGAACGGTACGAAAGCAATCCGACCGACCAGCGGCCGTTCCAGCGGGCGCTGCTGCGGGCGCTGGAGCTGTGGGTGGTGGACAACACGCTGCCGCCGCCGTCGGTGATGCCACGATTGATCAAGGGCGAACTGACGCCCGAGAGCGAAGTGCGATTCCCGCACATTCCAGGCGTAAGCCTGCCCAAGCATCCGCGGCTGGTGCGGCGCCTGGATTATGGCCCGGAATTCGCATCCCAAGGCTACGCGACGCAGGAACCGCCGGCGGTGCAGGGCGCGTTTCCGCTGCTGGTGCCGCAGGCCGACGCCGACGGCAACGATCTGGGCGGCGTGCGGCTGCCCGAAGTGGCGGTCCCGCTGGGCACGTTCACAGGGTGGAATTTCCGCGCTCCGGGGACCGGCGCGCCGGACCAGATGGTGTCCTTCGTGGGGTCGTTTTTCCCATTTCCGAAGACCCGGGCGGAGCGCGAGCGCACCAAGGACAGCCGGGTGTCAATCGAAGAGCGCTACGAGGACCGCACCGACTATATGCGGCGCGCGGCGGCGGTTGTGGATTCGCTGATCGCGCAGCGTTTCCTGCTGGAGCGCGACCGCAGCTATGCCCTGGAGCGCTGCGGGCTGCTGTGGGACGCCCTGATACACTGAGCTTCGTATGTCCACGCCTCCCCAGATGGAGCCCCCGAAGCTGCCGATCGACGGCGTCAAGAACCTGATCACGATCGGTTCCGGCAAGGGTGGAGTCGGCAAGACCACAATCGCCGTCAACCTGGCCATCGCCCTGGCGCGGATGGGCCACAAGACGGGGCTGATGGACGCCGACGTGTACGGGCCGAACGTGCCGCTGATGATGGGCATCCGCGACACGCCCTACGCCGTGGAGGGGCGCATCATCCCGCTGGAGCAGTACGGCGTGAAGCTGATGTCGATGGGGTTCGTCAACCCCGGCGACAAGCCGCTGATCTGGCGCGGGCCGATGCTGCACAGCGTGATGCAGCAGTTCGTCCGGCAGGTGGACTGGGGCGAGCTGGATTACCTGCTGATCGACCTCCCGCCGGGGACCGGCGACGTGGCGCTGAGCTTGATCCAGAGCGCGCCGATCACAGGCGCGGTGGTGGTGACGACGCCGTCGGAGGTGGCGCTGGAGGACGGGCGCAAGGCTGTGCTGATGTTCCAGCAGGTGAAGGTCGAGCTGCTGGGAATCATTGAAAACATGAGCTTTCTCGTGATTCCCCAGACGGGGCAAAAGGTCGACGTCTTCGGCCAGGGCGGCGGCGAGCGAACAGCGCAAGCGATGAGCGTGCCATTCCTCGGTGGCCTGGCCCTGGATCCGCGGGTGCGGGTGGGCGGCGACACGGGCCGCCCGGTGGCGCTGCTCGGGCCCGACGACCCTAACGCCAAGGGATTCTATGAGATCGCCGCACGGTTGGTGGAGCGCTGTGGCCCCGGCGGAGTGAAGCGCGCTCCGAAAATGACCATTGAGGACTGACCTGCGCCACGCTGACGGATGCGGTTTGCACCATACGCCAGAACGGTTGCGCGGGTGCGCGAGGTATTCGTCGCTTTATGGAGGAGGAACAGATCCGGTAATCGAATAAGCGGATTTTATAGTACATCGACCTTGCATTTGTTAGGGGTTCATATTACGCTATTGGTGATGAGGGACACGCCCAGCATAGCCAACCGGCCTCTGCGAGGCGTGGAACTCGTTGCGATTTCGGCCATTCTTGCCGTACCTGGCATTATTATCGCGGGGTTGCACCTTAATCCCGCCTGAGTCGGCCGAATCCAGAATCGGATAGAAACCGGGGCCACCAGGCGGGAACAAACCGCCGGGTGGCCCTTTCCGTTTAGCGTTGGATTTGGATTCCCCAAGGGCGCTGAGCCGAAGGGAATCCCCAAAAGGAGAATTGGCTGCGATGTCGAACCTGATGAGCGGAGCACGGATTCTGCTGGAGTGCCTGGCCCGCGAGAACGTCGAGGTGATCTTCGGCTACCCCGGCGGCGTGACGCTGCCGCTCTATGACGCACTGTATGAGCACCCGATCCGGCACGTGCTGGTGCGGCACGAGGAGAACGCGAGTTTCGCGGCCTCGGGTTACGCGCGGGCGTCGGGGCGGGTGGGCGTGTGCCTGGCGACTTCGGGACCCGGGGCGACCAACCTGACGACGGGGCTGGTGGATTCGATGATGGACTCGATTCCGGTAGTGGCCATCACGGGGCAGGTCACCAGCAAGATGATCGGTAGCGACGCGTTCCAGGAGGCCGACACGTTCGGCATCATGCGTCCGGCGACCAAGCACAATTACCTGGTGCGGGACGTGAACGACGTGGCGCGGGTGGTGCACGAGGCGTTCTACATCGCCTCTACGGGCCGGCCGGGGCCGGTGCTGGTGGACATCACCAAGGACGCGCTGCAAGGCCAGGCGCACTATACGCCGGTGAATGAAATCCACCTGCCGGGCTACAAGGTGGTGACCGACGGCCATGGGGGACAGATCCGGCGGGCGGCGCAGATGATGTGGGATGCGCAGCGGCCGTTCGTGTACGCCGGCGGCGGGATCATCCACTCGGGCGCGCACGACGAGTTGCGGGAGCTGGTGGAGACGCTCGACTGCCCGGCGGTGTGCACCCTGATGGGGCTGGGCGGGCTCCCCGGGTCGCACCCGAATTTCATCTCCATGCCGGGGATGCACGGCAGCTACGCGGCCAACATGGGCCTGACGGAGTGCGACCTGATCATCGCGCTGGGGGTCCGGTTCGACGATCGGGTGACGGGGCGGCTGTCGGCGTTCGCGCCACACGCCAAGGTGATCCACGTGGACATCGACCCGGCCGAGATTGGCAAGAATCGGGCCGTGGACCTGCCGATTGTGGGCGACCTGAAGCGCGTGTTGTCGAAGCTGAACAGGATCCTGAAGGAACTGCGGCCGCAGGCGGCGCAGCAGAACGAAGAGGCGCGGAGAGAGTGGTGGCAAAGGGTGCGCGGGTGGCAGGAAGAGCATCCGCTCCAGCCGGTGTTCGGCACCGACGAGATCAAGCCGCAGCAACTGATGTTCGAGATCGACCGCCTCAGCGGCGGTCAGGCGATCGTGAGCTCCGATGTGGGACAGCACCAGATGTGGGCGGCGCAGTTCATCCGTTTCGAGGGGCCGCGGCAGTGGATCAACTCGGGCGGGCTGGGCTCGATGGGCTTCGGACTGCCCGGGGCGATCGGCGCGCAAATGGCGCATCCGGAGTCAACCGTCTTCGCGATCGTGGGCGACGGGGGCTTCCAGATGTCGGTGCCGGAACTGGCCACGCTGTCCAATTACGGTCTGCCGGTGAAGGTGATCGTGATGAACAACGGATACCTGGGCATGGTGCGGCAGTGGCAGGAGCTGTTTTACAACAACCGGCTGTGCGCGGTGGAGCTGAATTCGTTTCCCAACGTCGAACTGCTGGCGGCGGCGTACGGGATCAAGGGCCGCATTGTGCGCACGCCGGTGGAGCTGCGCAGCGCGTTACAGGAAGCGATGGACGAGCCGGGGCCGTACCTGATGGACGTCCGGGTGAGCCAGTACGAGAACGTCTACCCGATGGTGCCGGCCGGGGCGGCGATCAGCGAGATGGTGCTGGCGCCGCCGCAGCCGGTGCCGGTGGGGAACAAATGAGCGGCGGCGACGGGAGGAGAACACGAACATGCTGATGACGATATCGCTGCTCATGGAGAACAAGCCGGGCGCGCTGATGCGGGTCACGGGGCTGCTGACGCAACGCGGCTATAACATCGAGTCGCTGACGGTGGCGCGGACGCTGGACCCGACGCTGTCGCGCATGACCATCGGAGTGGATGTGGATCCGAAACTGCGGGCGCAGGTGATCAAGCAGATGAACAAGCTGATCAACGTGCTGCAGGCCAGCGACCTGACCGATTCGCCGGCCGTGATGCGCGAACTGGTGCTGCTGCGGGTACGGGCCGCGATGGAACACCGGACCGCGATTCTCAAGGAGGCCGAGATCTTCGGCGCGCGGGTGGTGGATTCGAGCGTGGAGGGCTTCGCGCTCGAAGTCACGGGCGAGACGGAGAAGCTGGAGGAGTTCGTCTCCGTGATGGAAAGCTATGGCGAGATCGACGTGACGCGGTCGGGGACGGTGGCGGTCTCACTGGAACAGAAGAAACTGCGGCTGTCGCCGCCGGTCTCGAAGACCGCCGAGCCGGCGGAGCCCGTGAATACTGGCTCGCTGTAAGCCGGCGGATGGATTTAAGAATTAGATCGATTCAAGGGAGTAACGATTCATGCCTAGACGTTTCTATGAAAAAGACGGCTCACTGGCCGCACTGGAAGGTAAGACCGTGGGGATCATCGGCTACGGAAGCCAGGGCCACGCGCACGCGCTGAACCTCCGGGATTCGGGGGTGAAAGTCGTGGTCGCGGAGGCGCAGGGCAGCCCGAACTGGGCCAAGGCCGAGTCCGCCGGGCTGAAAGTGCTGACGGCCAGCGAGGCGGCCAAAGCCGCCGACGTGATCATGGTGCTGGTGCCGGATCACTACCAGAGCGAGCTGTACCACAAGGACCTGGCCCAGCACATGCACCCGGGCAAGACGCTGATGTTCGCGCACGGGTTCAACATTCACTTCGGCCAGATCAAGCCGCCCGCCGGAGTGGACGTGAGCATGATCGCGCCGAAAGCGCCGGGCCATCGCGTGCGCGAGCTGTACAACGAGGGGGTGGGCGTGCCGGCGCTGGTGGCAATCGAGCAGGATGCGAGCGGCAAGGCGCTGGAGACGGCGCTCGGGTATGCGCTGGCGCTGGGCTGCTTGAAGGCGGGGGTGATCGAGACGTCGTTCCGCGAGGAGACCGAGACCGATCTGTTCGGCGAGCAGGTGGTGCTGTGCGGCGGCGCCAGCGCGCTGATCAAAGCGGCTTTCGACACGCTGGTGGAGGCCGGCTACGCACCGGAGATGGCCTATTTCGAGTGCTTGCACGAGCTGAAGTTGATCGTGGACCTGATCTACGAAGGCGGGTTGAGCTACATGCGTTTCTCGGTGAGCGACACGGCCGAGTATGGCGACTACGTGAGCGGCCCGCGCATCATCAACGCCGCAACCCGCGCGGAGATGAAGAAGATCCTGGCCGAGATCCAGAGCGGCGAGTTCGCGAAAACGTGGATCAACGAGAACAAGACCGGGCGGCACAATTTCCTGGCGATGAGGGAAGCCGCGCGGACGTCGCAGATCGAGACGGTCGGCAAGGAACTGCGCGCCATGATGCCGTTCCTCAACAAGAAGAAGAAGGAAGAGGGCGTACCGCAGGATACGCCTTCAAACTAGGCGACAACGCGGGAGCCGCGCAGGCGGCTCCCCTTCGAATTCAAGGCGGCGAACAACGACATGAGGATCTGGACATTCGACACGACTTTGCGTGACGGGACGCAGGGCGAAGCCATCAGTTTTTCGGTGGAGGACAAGGTGCTGATCGCCCAGAAGCTCGACGACCTGGGCATCGACTACATCGAGGGCGGCTGGCCGATGTCGAACCCGAAGGACAAGGAGTTCTTCGCGCGGGCCAAGGGGCTGAAGCTGAAACATGCGCGGCTGTGCGCGTTCGGCGCGACGCGCCTGGCGAAGAACCCGGTGGAGCAGGACGCGAATGTACGGGCGTTGATCGAGGCCGAGACGCCGGCGGTCTCGGTTTTCGGCAAGACCTGGGATTTGCACGTGCGGCGCGTGCTGGGGATCAGCGAGGAAGAAAACCTGCAGATCATCTCCGACACCGTGCGTTTCCTGAAGCAGCACGGGCGCGAAGTGATCTACGATGCCGAGCACATGTTTGACGGCTACAACGCCAGTCCGGACTACGCGCTGCGGACGCTCGAAGCGGCCAAAAACGCGGGCGCCGACGTGCTGACGCTGTGCGACACCAACGGCGGGACGGTGACCGCCAGGGTGGCGGAGGTCGTGTCCGAGGTGCGGCGGCGCTTCGACGGCGGCATAGGCATCCACGCGCACAACGATTGCGAGCTGGCGGTGGCGAATTCGATCGCCGCCGTGGAGAGCGGGGCGACGCACGTGCAGGGGACGATGAACGGCTATGGAGAGCGCTGCGGGAACGCGAACCTGACGTCGATCATCGCCATTCTGGAAGCCAAGCTGGGACATCGGACAGTCGGGACGGAGCGGCTGGCGAGCCTGACCATGGTGGCGCACTACATCGCCGAACTGGCCAATCTGCCGCTGAGTTCGAACCAGCCGTTCGTCGGCCGGAGCGCCTTTGCGCACAAGGGCGGGGTGCACGTCAGCGCGGTGCTGAAGGAGCCGGCCAGCTACGAGCACATCACTCCGCAGACCGTCGGCAACCACCAGCGCGTCCTGTTGAGCGACCTGAGCGGGCGCGGCAACATCGTCTACAAGCTGGAACAGAACGGGCTGGGCGACCGCGTGGACGACAAGGCGCGCCGCGTACTGCTGGACCGCATCAAGCAGATGGAATACGACGGCTACGAACTGGAAGCGGCGGAGGGCACGTTCGAACTGCTGGTCAGGGAAACGCTGCAGCCGAACGTGCATTTCTTCGAGGTCGTGAACTTCGAGGTGGGGATGCGCAAGATCAGCAATCGCGATGCGGTGACCACGGCGACGGTGATCCTGCGGGTGAACGATGCGATCTACTCGGCGATCGAAACCGGCTCCGGTCCGGTGCATGCGTTGGACAAGTGCCTGCGGCAGTGCCTGGCGACGGTCTATCCGGCGATCTCCAACGTGCGGCTGACCGACTACAAGGTCCGCGTGCTGGATTCGAAGGTGGGCACGGCAGCCAAGGTGCGGGTGCACGTGGAGTGGTCCGATCACCGGCGCTCATGGGCCACCGTGGGCGTCTCGGAAAACGTGATCGAAGCGAGCTGGGACGCGCTGACGTCCGCGCTGCGGCTGGAGCTGATGCGGCTGGCGGACAAGGACGAATCGGTCGAGCGGGCGGTGGAAGACTACTGCTGGGGCGTCTGAGGCGACGCGCTTCCGTGCCTGAGCGTGATCCGCGCGCCGCGCGCGGTGTGCGTCAGAATAATAGGGGATGCGATATTTTCTGACCCGCGAACATCCCCCGACGTCTCGGGTATTGCTGGTCGAAAGCGGTCCGCGGCACGTCCTGGAACGCTTGCTGCCCGCGCTGGACCGGAATTACGGCGGGCTGGAGCAAATCGATCTGTTGACCTGCCATTCCGGCGCGCCGCGAGGCTTCGATCCCGAGCGCGGCCGGATTTATCGCGTGCAGGACTTCCGCGGCGGAAGGGCGCGCCGACGGCTGTTCCAGGAACTGCGCAGCCGCCGGCCCGACATCTGCGGGCTGCTGTGCGCGGGCGTGCCGATCATGACGCCGTGGAAATGGCTGGCGGCCTGGCACGCGCCTTCCAAGGTGTTCCTGATCAACGAGAATAGCGACTACTTCTGGCTCGATCGGGGGCACTGGCGTATCGTCTGGCGGTTCATTTTGATCCGCGCGGGCCTGAGCGGCGGCAACGCGCTGGCGCAGATCGGCGGGCTGCTGGTGCTGCCGTTCACGTTCACATATCTGCTGCTGTATGCGGCGCAGGTTCATTTCAGGAGGTGGTTGAGAACGCTATGAAAGCCGTATTCGTGACCGATCCGGGCGGCGTTGACAAGCTGCGCTACGAGGAGCTGCCGGCGCCGAAACCGGCCGCCGGCGAGGCGTTGGTGAAGATCCACGCTGCGGGCGTGAATTTCATCGACATTTACTTCCGCACGGGGCTGTACAAGGCCGAGCCGCCGGTGGTGCTGGGGCTGGAGGGCGCGGGCGTCGTCGAGGAGATCGGCGAGGGCGTGACGGGGTTCGCCCCGGGCGACCGCGTGGCGTACGCGATGGCGCGCGGCTCCTACGCAGAGTATGCCGCGGTGCCCGCCTGGCAATTGGTGAAAGTGCCCGAGGAGATCAGTTTGGAGGTTGCGGCGGGGTCGATGCTGCAAGGCATGACGGCGCATTACCTGACGCACTCGACGTTCCAGTTGAAGCCCGGCGACACGGCGCTGATCCACGCCGCCGCGGGCGGAGCGGGACAGTGGACCGTGGCGGCGGCCAAGCTGCGCGGGGCGCGGGTGATCGGAACCACATCGACAAAGGAGAAGGCCGGGATCGCGCGGCAGGCCGGCTGCGACGAGGTGATTCTGTACACGGAGCAGGACTTCGAGCAGGAGGTCAAGCGGCTGACCGGCGGCAAGGGCGTGGAGGTGGTCTACGACTCGGTGGGCAAGTCGACCTGGGAGAAGAGCCTGAATTCGCTCCAGCCGCGCGGCATGATGGTGAGCTTCGGCAACGCCAGCGGCCCGGTGGATCCAATCTCGCCGCTGCTGCTGAGCCAGAAGGGCTCGCTGTACCTCACCCGGCCGACGCTCACTCACTACGCCGCCACGCGCGAGGAAGTGTTGTGGCGGGCGGGCGACGTCTTCCGCTGGCTGCGAGACGGGCATCTCAAATTGCAGATTTACGCGCGCTATCGGCTGAGTGAGGCGGGGCGCGCGCAGGAGGACTTGACGAGTCGTAAGTCGACGGGCAAGCTGCTGCTGATTCCGTAGCGCGTTGAGGTAGTGCGTTGAGGGGTTGAATCGCGGGCCGGGCGTGATAGGATCGTCGCAGTATGACGAAGCAGGAGATCTTATCCATCATTCGGGAAATCGGCATCGTACCGGTCGTTCGCACGCCTTCGGCGGAAAGTGCGGTCAAGGCGATTGAAGCCATTTATGAGGGTGGAATCCGTCTGGCCGAAATCACCATGACCGTGCCGGGCGCGGTGCGGGTGCTGCAGAAACTGGCCGACCATTTCGGCGACCGGATGCTGCTGGGCGCAGGGACGGTGCTCGATCCGGAGACGTGCCGGATGTGCATGCTGGCGGGGGCGCAGTTCTTCGTCACGCCGGCCCTGAATTTTAAAACGATTGAGATGGCCCACCGCTACTCCAAGCCGGTCACGCCGGGGGCGCTGACGCCGACGGAGGTACTGGCGGCCTGGGAGGCGGGTGCCGACATCGTGAAGATCTTCCCCTGCGACAACGTCGGCGGGCCGAAATACATCAAGGCGCTCAAGGCTCCATTTCCGCAGATCGAGATGATTCCGACCGGCGGCGTCAGCCTGGCGACGGCGGGCGATTTCCTGAAGGCCGGCGCCTGCGCCGTGGCCGTGGGCGGGGAGTTGATCGACTCCAAGACGATCCGGGAGGGCAGCTATGGGATCTTCACGGAACGGGCCCGGCGATTCCTGGATGCCGTGAAGACGGCTCGCGAGGAGATGAAGGGCTAGCCCCGGCCGTTCGAGGCCTTCTGCTTTCGGGCCTCCGGGTGCGGTTCCAAATCGGATGTGGGGGCCCGATGGCGTGAACCGCGGGGGCGCTCCCATCGCCGGGTGAGCATCGTGAAATGGACGCTGGGGGCCTCTGCTAAACTGGGGTTTCCCGGAAGGTGGCGCATGGCAGTCAGTCAGGATCTGCTTGACATTCTCGTCTGTCCCGTTTGCAGGGAGCCGGTTCAGTTGACCGAGGATCAGGGGGGGCTGAGGTGCCCCGCTTGCCGGCGCGTGTACCCGATTCGCGACGACATCCCCGTGATGCTCGTGGATGAGGCGCGGATCGAGGACTGAGACGGCACGTATGCCGGCGGTGCTCCATACGCTGCCGCCCTCCGCGCGCGTTCTCGTGATCCGGCTCAGGTCCCTGGGCGACTGCGTTCTGACGACGCCCGCTCTCCGGCTGCTCAAGAATTCACGGCCCGACCTGCGCGTGGCGGTGATGGTGGAACAGCGCTTCGCCGCCGTGTTCGAAGGCAACCCGGATGTCGATGCGATTCTCGCGCCGGGGCCGGGCCGGGCGTTCGCGTGGAGGCCGGCCTTGACTCTCAATTTGCATGGCGGCCCGCGCAGCGCCGTGCTGACCGCCGCCTCGATGGCGCGATTACGCGCGGGATTCGGCCATTTTCGTTCCCAGCCGCTGTACAATCTCCACATTCCGCGAGCACAGGAGATTCTGGGCGAGGAACGCACGGTTCATACGGCGGAGCACATTGCATCGGCGATGTTCTGGCTGGGGGTTCCGCGCGCTGAAATCCCGCGCGCCTGCCTGTTCGCGGAGAGCGGCCGCGAGCGGGCCCCTCACGCGGTCCTGCATCCGTTCGCCTCGGCGGCGCACAAGGCTTGGCCGCCAGAGCTGTTTGTTGCGCTGGGGCACTACCTGAAACAAAAGCATGGTCTGGAAGTGGTGATCATCGGCGGCCGAGGCGACCATTTCGCGCCGTTCGCAGAATTCGAATGTCTGCAAGGTGCTCCGTTGCGCGAAGTGAAAACACTGCTCGCGGGAGCGCGGCTGTTTGTCGGGAACGATAGCGGGCCAGCCCACATGGCGGCGGCGTTCGGCCTGCCGGTCGTCGTTCTGTACGGCTCTTCGGATGCGACGGTGTGGGCGCCATGGCGGACTCGGAGCGAGGTCATCACCGCCGCGGAGGGTCTGGCAAGTGTAACCCTGGAAAGGGTGACGGCGGCAGTCGAGAAGCTGAGAGCGCGCGCATGAAGGAACTGTTCCGGCTCATCGGACACGCGAAGCGGTATTCCCCGGTTCTGGCCCTGGCCATCGTGCTGATGCTCATCGCCGGCGCGATGCACGCCGCATTGCCCCTGCTGGTGAAGGCGGTCATCGACAATGTGTTCAACCCGCAAGCGGCGGGCATGCGGGCCGAATTGGTCAAGCTGCCGTTCAAGCCCCACATCGTCTACCTGGACCAGGTTGTGCCGTTCCACCTGACCGACGTCTGGTCGCTGGTGGCGGTGTCGATTCTGCTGGTCTTTCTGATCAAGGGTCTCACCGACTACGCGGGCAATTATCTGATCAGTTACGTCGGTTTTTCCGCGGTGACCGATCTGCGCCAGAAGACCTTTGAAAAGGTGGTGCGCGAGGAGCACGAGTTCTTCCAGAGCCACTCCACCGGCAGGCTGATGTCATCGCTGATGAGCGATGTCGACAAGATCCAGTTGGCGGTTTCCCAGATGCTGGCCGACTGGTTCCGCCAATCCTTCAGCGCGCTGGGCTACCTCTATGTGATGTTCCAGTACGATTGGCGCCTGACGCTCATTTCCACGTTTGTCGTGCCGTTCGTCCTGCTGCCGACGGCCCGGCTGGGCAAGCGGATCCGGCGGACGACGCGCTCGGCGCAGGATAACGCCGCGGAGTTGAACCAGATTCTCCAGGAGTCCTTCAGTGGACACGCGGTGGTGAAGAGTTTCGGCGCGGAGGAGTACGAGAGCCGCCGCTTCGGGCTCGCCGGCCTGCGCTACAAACGCAACAATCTGCGTTACATCGCCCAGCAGGCGCTGCCGTCGCCGATCATCGAATTTCTCGGCGCGGTGACGATTGTCGGCCTGCTGAGCTACGCCCATACGCGGATCCAGTCGCACGCCATGACGGCCGGCAATTTCACTGGCTTCGTCATGGCGCTGCTGTTGCTGTTTGAGCCGGTCAAGCGGCTGACCGGGATCACGAACATTTTCCAGCAGGCGCTGGGCGCGGCGCAGCGCGTGTTCGAGTATTCCGACCGTCCGCAGGCCATCTCCGAGGTGAAAGGCGCGAAGAAGCTGGCCGGGTTGCGGGAAGCCATCGTTTTTGAGGATGTGTGGTTCCGCTATCCGGGCGCGGAGACCCACGCGCTGGAGGGCGTCTCGCTCGCGGTGCAGCGCGGCGAGGTGGTTGCGCTGGTGGGTCCCAGCGGCGCGGGCAAGACGACGCTGGCGCAGCTGGTGCCGCGGTTCTACGACGTGGAGCGGGGGCGCGTGCTGATCGACGGCGTGGACATCCGCACGGCGTCGCTGGCTTCGCTGCGCAGCCTGTGCGCGCTGGTCGGCCAGGAGACGTTCCTGTTCGACGACACTGTGGCCAACAACATTCGGTACGGGCGGCCGGGAGCGAGTCTGGATGAGATCCGCCAGGCGGCCCGGACCGCCCTTGCCGACGAGTTTATCGACGCCCTCCCGCAGGGCTATGACACGCGGGTCGGCGAGCGCGGCGCAATGCTGAGCGGCGGGCAGCGGCAGAGACTTTCCATCGCGCGGGCGCTGCTGAAGAACGCGCCGATCCTGATTCTGGACGAGGCGACTTCGCAACTGGACACCGAAAGCGAGCTGCTGGTGCAGCGCGCGCTGGTCAACCTGATGACGAACCGGACCGTGATCGTCATCGCGCACCGCCTTTCGACCATCCGCCGCGCGGACCGCATCGTCGTGCTCGACGCCAGCCGCATCAGCCAGATCGGAACCCACGAGGAGCTGCTGGCGCAGGGCGGCATCTATGAACGTCTGCACCGGTTGCAGTATGTTGACTTGGAGCACTGATTCATGAGCGTGCGCAGCATGACCGGCTATGCCCAGGCGCGGCGCCAGGGCGCCTGGGGCGAGATTACGGCCACTTTGAAGAGCGTCAACCACCGGGCGCTCGACCTGCACGCCTATCTGCCGATGGAGTTTGACGCGCTGGACCCGGTCCTGCGGCAGACGGTCCGCAGGAAGGTCTCCCGCGGGCACGTCGAGCTTCGATTGTCTTACAGGCCCTCCGAAAAGACTGCCGGCCCGTCCCTGAACAGAACGCTTTTCGACGCCTACCTGCGAGCGCTGAAGGAGGCGTCGGATCTCAGTGGAGTCCTGGCCGATCCGGACCCCAATCGGGCCTTGCGGATTCCCGGGATGCTCTCCCAGGATGAGGCCGCGCCGCTGCCCGAAGAGACTGCGGCCGAGGCAGTGCGGGCCACCGAGGACGCGCTCGACGCGCTGAACCGGTTCCGGGAGCGGGAAGGCCAGGAGACGGTGGCCGCCATGCGCGGCCACAACGAACTGATCCGCCAATATGCCCAGGTCATTTGGGAACTCCGCGGCGCAGTGACGGAGGCGATCCGGATCCGTCTGCAGGAGCGCATTTCGAAGCTGTTCAACGGCATGCCGCTGGAGCCGCAGCGCCTGGCCCAGGAGGTTGCGTACCTGGTGGATCGCAGCGATGTGAGCGAGGAAGTGGACCGGCTGAACGTCCACGTCCGCGAACTCGAGCAACTGCTCGACCAGGGCGGCGAACTTGGCAAGAAGCTCGACTTCCTGTTGCAGGAGATGAACCGGGAAACGAACACCACCCTTTCGAAAACGTCCGGAGCCGGCGAGCCGGGGGTGCGGATCACAGCACTGGGCCTGGAAATCAAGACTAGTATCGAGCGCATCCGCGAGCAAGCCTTGAATCTGGAATGAGCCGCGTTTTCATCATCTCGGCGCCCTCTGGCTCGGGCAAGTCCACGCTGGTGAAGCGCCTGCTGGCGCACGATCAGAACCTGATCTTCTCGACCTCCTATACGACGCGCGCGCCGCGCGGGACCGAGGTCAACGGCCAGCACTACGTCTTCATCACGCGGCCGGAGTTCGAAGCGCGAATCCGCCGCGGCGAATTCCTCGAATGGGCGCTGGTCTTTGGGAATTACTATGGAACCCATCGCGGCGTCCTGGAGCGCGGCCAGACCGAGGGCAAGGACGTGGTTCTCGACATCGACGTTCAGGGTGCGCGACAATTGAAGGAGAAGATACCCGAAGCCGTCAGTATCTTTATACTGGCCCCGTCCAGGGAAGAACTGGCCAAGCGTTTGCGGACCCGCTCGGAAGACTCCGAGGAGGTGATTTTGCGAAGGCTGGCGGGAGCGGCTCGGGAAATCGAGGATTTTCGCCGCTACGATTACGTTCTCGTCAACGACGATGTGGATTTGGCGAGCGAACGGCTGCAGGCGATTGTCGATGCGGAACGCGGAGGGGGCGCTAATCCAATCGTGGATGCCCTTCGCCGGGCCAACCCCGCGGTGACGGAGCGGGTGGAACGGATTCTGGAAACATTTCGAGGGAACGAAGCCTGAAGGAGTGCAGCATGGCCGAACGGACGACCCGCAGTCCCATCTTCGCGATTCCGGACGACCCGGAATTGAGCGCTTACCGGTTCATCATCGTGGCGGCAAAACGCGCCCGGCAACTGCAGAGCGGCGCCCGCTCGTTTCTGCCCAGCACGTCGAAGAAACCGACCGTGGCGGCGATGGAAGAGGTGCGGCGCGGTCTGGTGAGTTGGTACGACCCTGGGGTGCAGCCGCCCGAGCCGCCGGCCGAAGAGCAGCTCTGACACCGCTGGCGGGATCTTCATGCCCGGCATACCCGCAGTTTTAGGGGTCGGCGGAGGCATCGCAGCCTACAAGTCGGCCGAACTTGCGCGCGCGCTGATGGAACGTGGCTTCGACGTGCGCACTGTGATGACCGAGGCGGCGCGCGAATTTATCCAACCGCTGACCTTCGCGGCGCTGACCGGACGAAAGGTCATCACGAGCCTGTTTCCCACCCACAGTTCCGAGGACGTGCTCTCCAGTTCGGTGGAGCATATCGCGGTCGCTCAGGAGAGCCGCCTGCTGGTGGTGGCGCCCGCCACTGCTGACCTGCTGGCCCGCTTCGCGCAAGGCCTGGCCAACGATTTCCTGACCACGTTCTACCTTGCTTTCCAGGGGCCCGTGCTGCTCTGCCCGGCGATGAATACGGCCATGTGGCAGCACCCGGCCACCATGCACAACCTGGAGATTTTGAAGCGGCGCGGCCACACCGTTCTGGATCCCGACGCGGGGCCGTTGGCCTGCGGCACGGTGGGCCCCGGCCGCCTGCCCGATCCCGAGCGGATCGCGGCCATCGCCTACCGCATGGTCACCCAACGGCATGACTTCGACCACGAGACGGTGCTCGTCACGGCCGGGCCGACGCGCGAGCCGATGGACCCGGTCCGCTTCATCTCCAACCGTTCCAGCGGCAAGATGGGCTATGCGCTGGCGGAGGCGGCCGTGGCGCGCGGCGCGCGAGTCATCCTGGTGAGCGGCCCGGTGCATCTGTCCCCTCCCGAAGGCGTCGAATTGATTCAGGTCCAAACTGCGCTGGAAATGCACCAGGCAGTGATGAGCCGGCTCGACGAGTCGAGCATCGTCCTGAAGTCCGCCGCCGTGGCCGACTACTATGTCGCCAATGTGCCCCGGCAGAAGGTCAAGAAGACCCCCATGCGGTACTCGCTCGATCTGGAGCCGACGCCCGATATTCTGGCCGAACTCGGCCGCCGCAAAAAAGATCAGATTCTGATCGGATTCGCGGCGGAGACCGAGAATTTGGTCCCGGAAGCGCGGCGCAAACTCGAATCGAAAAACTGCGACATGGTGGTGGCGAACCTTGTTTCGCAGGACGGCACGGGGTTCGAATCCGAACAGAACGAGGTGGTTCTCGTCCAGCGGGCAGGCGAGAACCTGCATCTCGCCAAGGCGCCCAAGCGCGTGATCGCGGACCAGGTTCTCGATCAGATCCTGAAGCTGCGGCTGGCGCTTCATCACCAGGACAGTTGAGTTCCGTTCGCTACGGTCATGGATCGAGAATCCTTGAAGCGTCATCTCGAGTTTTTCCGCGATCTGGGCATCAGCCAACTGAGTATTCCTCCGCTGGAAAATGCGGCCGGACCCGGCCGCTCGCAACCGCGCAACGCCCTTCCGGAAACGCTGCAGCGCACAGAATCGCCCGCCGCCGCCAGGCCCGGACAGATCTCACTGGCGCCCGCTTTACCGGCGTTGCCGAGCCTGCTGGAGTTCGCGTCAGAACTCGATACGCTCGAGCGGATCGTGGAAGACATCGGGGACTGCAAACGCTGCCGGCTGTGCGAAAAGCGCCACAAGATCGTCTTCGGCTCGGGCAATCCGCGGGCCCGGCTGGTGTTTGTCGGCGAGGGGCCGGGAGCGGATGAGGACCAGCAGGGGCTGCCGTTCGTTGGGCGCGCCGGCCAGTTGCTGACGCAGATGATCAACGCCACGGCGATGAAGGAAGGCCTGGCAATCCGGCGCGAGGACGTCTACATCTGCAACGTCGTCAAGTGCCGGCCGCCGGAGAACCGCGCGCCGCTGCCGGACGAAATGGGGATCTGCGGCCAGTTCCTGTCCCGCCAGTTGATGGTGCTTCGTCCGAAGGCCATTTGCGCTCTTGGCGGCACGGCCGTGAAGGCGCTGCTAGGAACGCGCGAAGGCATCACCCGGCTCCGCGGCAACTGGCAGAATTGGAGGGACATCCCGGTCATGCCGACCTACCACCCGTCGTTTCTGCTGCGCCCCTACTCGCAAAACGCCAAGCGCGAGGCGTGGGAAGACCTCAAACAGGCGCTCCACTATGTCTACGATTGACCCCCGCCGCGGACGCTTCATCACGTTTGAAGGGCTCGACGGAAGTGGCAAGACGACTCAAATGCGAATGCTGGCGGAGCGCCTGCGGCAGCAGGAGCTCGAGGTGATCGAAACCGTCGAGCCGGGTGGAACAACTATCGGGACCGCGATCCGGCGCATCCTGCTCGATCCGGCTCACGACAACATGGGTTTCACGGCTGAAATGCTGCTGTACTTCGCGGCCCGAGCGCAGAACGTGGATGAGTTACTGGAACCCGCGCTGGCCAAGGGCGCCATTGTGCTCTCGGACCGCTGGACGGATTCCACCTTCGCCTACCAGGGCCACGGACGGCGGTTGGGCGAGCAGATCGTGGCCGACCTGGACCGCATCGCCTGCCGGGGACGGACGCCGGACCTGACGCTGTGGCTGGACACCGATCCCGAGCTCAGCCTGAGTCGCGCGCGCCACCGCAACACACAGCTCTCGAGCGCTGGGACGCGGATGGACGAGCAGAGCCAGGCCTTCTACGACCGCGTTCTGCAGGGCTACAGGGCGTTGGCCGAACGGGAGCCGGACCGCTTCGTGCGCGTGCATGGCGACGGCGCCCCCGAGCATGTGGCGGAGCGGGTGTGGGAGACCTACTCGCGTTGGGAGGCCGGCCGTGTTTGAACACTTCTGGGGCAACGCCAGCACGGCCCAGGCGCTGGAACGGATGATTGCGGCGAATCGGATTCCGCAGACCCTGCTGCTGTCCGGGCCCGAGGGCGTCGGCAAGGCCACGCTCGTGCGGCGGTTTGCGGCCCGGCTGTTGGACACGCAGGCCGCCGGCGTCGCCGGCCTGAGGCCGGGATCAGCCGAGAAGATCGAGCAGGACGATCTCAGCCGCGAACAGAACCGGGCGCTGATCGCGGAGCGGGAGCGCTGGACGGGCGAGAAGCGCACCGAGGATCCGCTTTTCTTCAGCACGCATCCCGACTTCGTCACGTTCTGCCCCGAAGGCCCGCTGCGGCAGATTTCGATCCCTCAAATGCGCCTCGTGCGCGAGCGCGCGCAGTTGCTGCCCATGCGCGGCCGCTGGCGCGTCTTCCTGATCGACCAGTTCGACCGCGCCAGCCACCAGGTCGCGGACGCCCTCCTGAAAACCCTGGAGGAGCCTCCTCCGCATCTGATCCTGTTTCTGACCGCGGAAAACCCGTTTGATCTTCCCCCGACGATCCGCTCGCGCAGTGTGCAGTTCCATCTGTCTCCCTTATCGGACGCGGAGATGGTTTCATTCGCTGAGTTCCGCGCCCTGAATGAACCGGCCAGGAGGATCGCGCTTTCGGGCGGATGCCCGGGGCTCGCGACAGCGATGGACCTGGCGGCCTATGAGAAGCGGCGCAGCGCTCTGCTGGTCTTGCTGGAGGCCGCTGCCGGCGGTTCCTTTGCGCACTGGGTGCAGCGCTCGGATGCCCTCATCAGTAGCAAGTCCGAGAAGCTGGATTTGTATTTCAAAATCCTCTACGGGCTGCTGGAGGACCTTCTCGTGCTGATGCACCATGGGGATTCGGTCCGCAACCAGGACATCGCCGGCGAGCTCGAACGGCTGGCCTCGAGAGTCAGCTTCGAATGGCTACGCCAGGCCATCGCGTCTGCCGATGAGCTGATCGGATTGCAGCGCCGGAACGTGCAAAAAGGCCCTTCGCTGGATCACATGGTGATGACGCTGCGCGGGATCTGACCCCAGCTCAACCGGCATTGTCCCGACGCGGCGACGCGCGCCGCGCGGCTGGCGCGCAGCGATCCCGCTCAGGATTCCATGGAAACAACAGTCGAGAGACGCTGCTGTGGGCCCGATCCGGAGCCTCGTCGGGAGGGCTGCCGGGCGAGTGAGACCTGGATTTCGAAGACTTCGCCATCGAGTTCGAATGGCACCACCGTCCACTCGTTGCGCCCCACACTGCGCGTCATGAAGTTGCGGCCGAAGATGACCGTCGGGATGCTCAATCCCATCGGGCCGAGAGTCTCTTCGAACACGGTTTTCACGTTGCCCAGAATCATGTTGGTGATTTCGCCCACCGCGTCGAGGACTTCCTGGTCGACGGCCGCGAACTCCTGCATGAGGAGCAACCCGCTGACCTTCCTGGCCATGTCTGCCGAGCAACGAAACGCGCCCGTGCCGGCCCATTCGCCCGCCAGCCCGATGAGCGCAACCACGCCTTCCATGTGGACCGGTGAATCGGCCTCGCAGGTCGGCTCTCGATCGAGCAGCTGCCGGCCCAGCATGGTCTCAAATACGTTGTGTGCCGCTTCGCGCACGGCAGCGACTTTGTTTTCGTGTGTCATGGTTCCGCGTTCCTTTGCCACCCGCCGCCGGAAGCGCTGAAGCTCCGGCCGCTTCAGATCAATCCGCTCAGCTTCTCCTTGATCTGCTCGGCCGTGAACGGCTTCCTGACATAACCCGCCGCACCCAGTGAAACGGCCTCCATCACCTTGGTGCTGCTGCCCTCGGTCGTGATCATGATCACCGGCACGTCTTTGGTCGTGACCTGCGCTTTGATGGCGCTGAGCAGTTGCAGGCCATCCATGTTGGGCATGTTGATGTCTGACAGAATCAGGCCGACCGGATGCTGCCTCAGCGAATCGAGCGCCTCGATGCCGTCTCCCGCTTCGTGGACCTTTCCGAGCGGGACATCCGCTTGGAGCAGCACGCGTTGCAGAATCTTCCGGATCGCCGCGGAATCGTCGACAATCAGAATGTCCAATGCCATTCTCAGAGCTTCCTTCCGTTCTCAGAAAGCTCATCGACAGATCGCGGCGGCAGCTTGAAGGAGAGTTCTTCGCCGGGTCCTTCTCAGCCCAGGCGCTCGATCACGGCGGCGGTGGCCGAACCGGTGCTGGCCGAGCCTCCGAGGTCCGGCGTACACGCCGCGCCGCTGGCTAACGCGGCCCGCACGGCCGCACCGAGCGCCAGCGCCATGGCGCGTTCCTCCAGATGCTCCATCATCATCGCCGCGGCCAGGATCGCCGCCAGCGGATTCGCCACGCCCTGCCCGGCAATGTCCGGCGCCGAACCATGCACCGGCTCGAACAGCGACGGGCAGCGCCGCGCCGGATCGAGGTTGGCGCTCGGAGCCAGGCCGATGCCTCCGGTAACGATCGCCGCCAGATCGCTCAGGATGTCGCCGAACAGATTCGAAGCCACCACGACGTCAAAGCTCTCCGGCCGCCGGACGAAGTTCATCGCCGCGGCATCGACCAGCAGCGACTCGGTCTGGATGTCGTCATACTCCTCGGCAATCTCCCGAAATACCCGGTCCCACAGCACCATCCCATAGCCCTGGGCATTGGATTTTGTGATCGACGCCACCCGCCGCTGGCCCCCGCGCCGCCGCGCCAGATCGAACGCGAACCGGATGATGCGCTCGCAACCGTGCCGCGTGAAAACCGCCGTCTGCACCGCCACTTCGGCCGGCTGGTGGTGATGCACGAAGCCGCCGGCCGGTGCGTACTCGCCTTCCGTATTCTCGCGCACGATGACCATGTCAATCGCCCCCGCCGCGTAGCCCTTGAGCGGTGAGGGCGCGCCCTCGTACAGCAGCGCCGGCCGCACGTTGGCATACAGGTCGAAGCCGCGGCGGATCGGCAGCAGCAGCCCGTTCAAGGTGATGTGGTCGGGGACGTCGGGATGGCCCACCGCTCCCAGCAGGATCGCGTCGTGGGCCCGCAGCCGCTCCAGCGCGTCCATGGGCATCATCACCCCGTGACGGAAATAGTACTCCGAGCCCCACTCGAAATCGGCAAAATCGAAACGCACGTTGAAGCGTGGTGCGGCCGCTTCGAGCACCTTGCGGGCGGCCGGCACGACCTCCTGGCCGATGCCGTCCCCGCTCAGCAGCGCGATGGAGTAGCGTTTCATGCCCCCATGCTAGCCTGAGGAGGATGAAACCGGCCAACCCTTTCTCCCTCGATGGGAAAACTGCCGTGGTCGCTGGCGCCAGCCGCGGCATCGGCCAGGCCATCGCCGAGGCCCTGGCCCGCGCCGGCGCCCGCACCATCCTGGCTTCCCGTTCCGTGCAGCAGCTCGCTGCACTGGCCCGCGAGCTTCAGGCCCAGGGGCTGCAGGCCGAGGCCATGGAACTCGACATCGCCTCGCACGCCTCACGCCTGCATTTCGCCAGCGAACTGCCTGACACGGACATCCTGCTCAACGTCGCGGGCACCAATATCCGCCGCAATTTCACCGACTACACGCCCGAACAATACAGCTTCCTGCTCGAAACCAACCTCACCGGGATCGTCGAACTGACGCAGGCTGTCGGCAAGCGGATGATCGCCCGCGGGAAAGGCGGCAAGGTGGTGATGATCGGCAGCCTCAGCTCCCTCGTGGGCATGCCCTACATCAGCGTCTACACCATCACCAAGAGCGCCCTGGCCGGGCTGACGCGCGCCCTCGCGGCCGAGTGGGGCCAGTACAACATTCAGGTGAACTGCATCGCGCCGGGCTTCATTCCGACCGACCTGAATCGCCAGATGTGGGAGGCGCCCGAGATGCGGGATTGGCTGCGCGGCGCGGAGGCCAATCCCGTTCCCGGCACGCCGGCCGATGTCGCGCCCCTGGCGGTGTTCCTCTCCTCGCCCGGCTCGGACTACATCACCGGTCAGATGATCGCCGTGGACGGCGGCTGCTCGACCACCCAGATCTGGCCATTCACGCCGCAGCAATAGGCCGCTCCTCAGCGCGTCACGATCTGCACCAACTGCAATTGCGGCGCCTTGCGCGCCACGTTCTCCAGCCGCAGCACGCCCCGCGGGCACACCTCGGCGCACAGGCCGCAGCCGACGCACGAGGCCCGCGTGAACGACGTGTTGGCCTGCGCGTAAGCCCTGACGTCGATCCCCATCTCGCAGTACTTCGAGCACAGCCCGCACGAAATGCACATGTCGTCCTTCACCGTGATGCGGTACCGCCCGGCCTTCTGGATGATCCCCAGCAGCGCCGCCATGGGGCAGAAGAAGCGGCACCACACGCGCGTCCCCGCGATTGGGTATAGCCCCACGCCCACCACGCCGGCCAGCACGGAAGCCACAATCAGCCCGTACCAGCCCTGGTACTTGTACGTGAACGCCGCCAGCTCCGGATACACCCCGCCCACGGCATAACTGGCGAACAGCAGCGTGGTGAGGGTCACGCATAGCCCCAGCACCGTGTGGATCGAAACCCGCTCGAAGTGCCAGGAAGCGGAGGATTTCGTCGACAGATGCCGCCACGGCTCGCCGAAGGTGTTCGCCAGCCCGCCGCAGCCGCATACCCAGGAGCAGTACCAGCGCTTGCCGAAGAACACGCCCAGGATCGGCACCAGCAGAAACGACCCCAGCATCGACCACAAGATGAACGGCAGCGGCAAGTGAAACAGGTAGCCCGGCGTGAGGTAATCCAATTTGAGCGGCCACAAGTAGGAGAAGTAGAACTCGGGCTGCTGGAGGAACACGAGCAACTGCGGCAGCGAATAAGCCAATAGTAGCTGTACGAACATTACGGAAAGTGTTCGGATCACCTGGTAGCGGTTGTGGCCGTAGCGGCGGATCATGAAGCCGCCGCCAATCACGATCGCCAGCGTATACAGCGTGCCGTACAGCGTCCACTTCGAACCGAAATGCAGCGCCCGGGCCAGCGGCGTGAGCCACTCGGTGAAATACAGCACGATGTAAAAAGCGAACAGCAACGCGCTGACGATCCACGCCGTTACGCCGCGGTTCGTGATGTCGTGCGCCAGTCGGCCGCCCGGCGTCGCGTGAATCATGCCGGCGCCTTCCCGGCAGCCGATTCCGCCCTGCGCCAGTGCTCGAATGCCGCCCGCGCGGGCGCGAGATTCAGCCGCCCGAATTCGACATCGAACTGGGCCTCATCGAGCCGGCTCATCACGTCTTCCAGGGAGCGATGCTCCCTCACCCAGCCTTCAAGCACCTTGTGATCCCAGCGCGAACCCAGCATGTTGCAGGCCTTCACCGCTCCGTTTTCTTCGCCCAGGCGCAGGCTGGCATCCCGTCCTTCGAAACGGTGGTAGAACTCGCGCATCGCCTCGCTGAAACGGCCTACGGCCGTATATTCGATTTCGAAAAACCTGGAGCTGTTGAAGAAAATCGGCGGCTCGTAGTGCACCGCGTCGCCCAGCATGGCTTGCGCGGCGAGCCCTCCCTGGCGCTTCGCCGAGTACCACAATTGCTCCACCACGGCCGCGCGCCCGCTCAGTTCGACCTCCGCGCAATCGCCGGCTGCAAACACATCCGGGAGCGATGTCCGGAACCCCGCATCGACCACGATTCCACGCATCAGCCGCGGCGGGGTTGTCACGGCGCGGAGCCACTCGACCGCCGGCTCGACCCCGATGGAGACGCCCAGCAGCCGGCATTCATAGCGCCGGCTGGCCTCCGTCAACACCCCCGTGACAACGCCGCTGTCATCCGCTGCCACCGCCGTCACCGTTTCTCCCGTCACCACGTTCACGCCGTGACGCCGCAGATGCGCGATAACCATGGCGGACTCGGCATCGGACAGCGCCACGGGCCAATACCACGGCTCCCGGATCAGGAAACTCACTTCCATGCCGGCCCAGTGCAGGCACTCCACCAGTTCGATGCCGATCAGGCCGCCGCCCACCACAACCGCCTTTGCCCCACGCCGGACCGCGCGTTCACAGGCCTCCAGATCCTGCATCGAAACGAAATGCACCTGCCCCTCGCGGACGCTCTCCAGACCCTCCCATTGCGGCCGCCGGGGCCGCGAACCCGTGGCGATCAGCAACCGGTCCCACCCCAGCGTCCGGCCGGAATCCAGCGTTAGCGTCCGCGTCTGGGCGTCGAGATCCTTCACCCAGCCGCGCACCAGCTCGATTCGCTGGGCCTCGAAAACACCGCGTTCATAGGGCTCCAGATCGCGCCGCGACAGACGGTCCAAGAAGGCATACATCAGCGCCGTGCGGGAGAAAAAGTAGTCGGCCTCGCCGCTGATCAGGGTAATCGAAGCGTGCGCATCCCGCGCCCTCAGGCCCAGTGCGGCCGTCACCCCCGCCACGCCGTTGCCCACAATCGCGTATCGCATAACGCCGCTCTTGAATGCTCGCGACAGGACGCCGGCGTCGGAAACTTCGTACGACTGCGCCCCTGAAACCATCCCGCGAGTCACATGAACAGGCGCACCAGCTTGTTCTGACTCGCCACGCCCGCTACCACGATCACGTTCTCCTTGGGAACGCCCGCTTCGCCCGCCAGGAAGCGGACCAGTTCGTCGTTGGCCTTGCCGCGCTCGGGCACCGCGGCCACCTTGACCTTGATCGTGCCATCGTCCAGGACGCCGGCCCATTCTGTCTTCGGACTCTTGGGAATAACGCGGATTTTCAGCGACAGCTTCTTGGAGGCGGAGAGCCGGGTGCGGAGGGTTATGGAATCCATCGGATCTGCAAGTGGAAGCTGGTAGTCGAATCGCGCCCAGACTCCATTGTCCATCTTAACCCGGATGTTGCACCACGATCGCAGCGAGGCGCGATGAGAGGGCTGCAAATACAAGGCGCGCGACCGGAGCCGCCCGGAGGCGTACTTGACAGTACGTCGAGGACGGCGACGAAGCGCAACGAAGTAGATGCGGCCCTATCGCGCGCCGTAGCCGATTGTTGGTGAAATATCCGGGTTAACTGGACTGCCTGCGGGAGTGCGATGGCCTGGCGCCGGCTCGCGCACAGTCTATTCACCCACGATCCTTGCACTCCGGCGTCCCATGGCCCACTCCCCAGGGAATCGGGAAATACTCCCCTCCGCTGCCGTCCGCATCCCGTACCCTCACTTTTCAAATTCGATGCCCGCGATGACCAATTGCGGCAGCGCCTGGTTCCAGCCCGTCGGAATCGAATCGAACGGCAGCCGGAAACCGCGTGTTTCACCCGGTTTCAGCCCCGCCCCTCCTCTCCATCGCACGATCGGCACGCGCTCCCGCAGAATCGCCTGGCCATACGGATCGTAAAACACGCAATTGATCTCCACCCTCCGCAAAGTCTGCGTTCCTTTGTTCGTAATCTGGCCGGTGATTTCAACCAGCGTGCCGCCGAGTGCATTTTCCTTGGCCTTCATTTCCACGTCGGCCAATCCCAGATTGCGCACATAGGCCTTGGCCTCGGCAGTCAGCGGATTGGGCGCTTGAGGCTGGCCCGCGCCGCGGATCAGGAAATACCAGGTTGCCAGGCCGCAAATCGCGGCCAGAACTACGACAATCACCAGCGGCAGCAGGTTTGCCGGCCGTTTCACTAGCGCTAGGGTGGGCACTGCTCGGACCTCTCCCCATCATAGACGCCGCCAGCTCTTTGGCGGAGCCCGGTCGCACGGCCCCCGACGCGCCGCGCCGGGCGCGGGCTAAACTGGAGATCGTGCCTGCACCATCCATCCCATCCCGCTTTGTCGGCTGCACCCCGGAAGGTCTCAGCGCGTCGGACTGGCGCCAGGTTCGCGACCTCTGGGCCGCCTTCGAGATCTATAGCCCGCGGACCACGCCACTGCGCCGCATCGCAGCGCTCGGCCGCTCGCTCGCCGAGTGTATCGCTGCGCTGGCCGCCCTCGGCCTGGATCCGCGCAACTACGAATACCTCCCACTGCGCGACCCGTTGGCCTGCTGAGTGCCGCCTCGCACCGCCGCTTAGCCCCTGATTTTCAATGCGCTTGCGGCCACGCTCGCCCAACCGTTAGAATGAGAGCGTCCGGGGCGTGGCTCAGCCTGGTTAGAGCGCCTGGTTCGGGACCAGGAGGTCGGTGGTTCAAATCCACTCGCCCCGACCAATCCTTTCAATCACTTACAGCCGATTTCGCCGCCGCAAGATCGCCGCTGTAGATAATTTTGTAGACGGCGCTTCCCCCAAGATCTACCAAATTCAACGGCTAAGAGGTTCTTTCGCCGAGGTCAGAGCAGTTGACCTTGACGTAAGATGCCGGAGTCGCTACCGGCGTGAGTGACGGAATCGGCGCCGTGACGTGATATGGCGGATTATCGCGTCGCGGCTCTTGGAGCGCTGCTGAGAAGAGTGATGCCGCTTGCACCCGACATCGCTGGCTTCCCTCAGGAGACCGTGCACGTCGTCCATACCGCACACATCGTTGAAGGAGACACGTTTCACATCCCCACGGTTGGCATCTGGAAACACGAACCAACACCGATCCCCACACCAGAAGGGCTATCATAATGGACTTGCGATCTCGCTGACGCAGAATGCTCGAATGGAGCACGCCCATTGGCAACTGACGGCACACCAGCGTTCGACGAATTCAGTATTGGCAGACTATCAACCCCAGCCCCACTGAGGAATTACCAATGGGACGGCGTCAACTTCCTTCTGTCAAACGACTCGGCCCTGCTTGCGGACGAAATGGGGCTTGGCAAGACGGTACAGACTGCAATAGCTCTGCGCCTAGCCCTTCGAAAGACGAACTGTAACCGCGCACTGATCATCTCACCGGCGTCGCTTCGGATGAACTGGGAGCGCGAAATGCGTTATTGGGCGCCCGAGCTGGCGGTCCGCAGGGTACAGGGGAACGCAAGAGACCGCGCCGCCACGTACTTGCTTCCGATACCGGTCCTCATTGCCTCCTACGAACAGATCCGAACTGACGGGCGGAGTCTCGACAGCAGCCTCCACTTCGACATTGTCGTTCTTGATGAGGCGCAGCGCATCAAGAACGATGCCTCTGGCGCCGCCTTGGGATGTAAGTTGCTACCAAGATCCAAGTCCTGGGCCTTAACCGGCACACCGGTAGAAAACACAACCGACGATCTGACATCGATCTTCAACTTCGTCAAGCCTAACGTTCTCCAGGCCGGCATGCCTCGCAACATGGTGCACGAACGCATCCGTAGCCACTTTCTCCGACGGCGGAAGAGCGAAGTTCTCGGCGAACTTCCGCCCATCATCGTTCAAGACATTCCCTTAGAGCTGGATGGCGCGCAGAAGGAGGCTTACGAGGACGTTTGGAATTCGCGCGCACAACTCGTCTCAGCCAACGGCCTTCCCGCATCCGAAGTGCACTTGCTCGCGATGATCACAAAGCTCAAGCAGATCTGCAATTTCGACGCGTTGAGCAACGAATCAGTCAAGTTCGATGCACTCCGCGTGATCTTGGATGGCATGGATAGCGCCGAGGACAAAGTGATCATCTTCTCGCAATACGTTGAGACCCTCCGCTGGCTGTCGATTCGAATTGACGTTCCTCATGCCATATTCCACGGGGGGTTGTCCGAGATCGATCGCCAAGCTGTGATAAACGAGTTTGAAGCTCAACCGGGTCCACGGGCGATCCTCATCTCACTCAAAGCCGGTGGTGTAGGTCTCAACCTCAACTCGGCCTCCACCGTCGTCATGTTCGATCGCTGGTGGAATCCGGCCGTGGAGAACCAGGCCATTCAACGTGCCCACCGTTACGGGAGAACTTCACCTCTGCAGGCGATACGTTTCTTGGTTGAGGATACGGTGGAAGAACGGATTGCGAAGCTGCTCAACGAAAAGCAGGGCCTCTTCCAGCGCTACGTCGATGAAGCGGAGAGTTGGCAATCGACTCGGCTCACGAGGGATGAATTGCGTCGGATTCTCCAGTTGTCGGTCTCGCAGACCGACCAAATGCAGGCCGCTTTGCGGGGTGACGCCAACCCCGGAAATCTGTTTGAGTGAATCGGATTGAAAGGTACTATAATACGACCAATATGGATACCGTCAAGGACATCGCGCTAGACGACATCGTTATCGGCACTGGCCAAGTCAGGGTCCGTGATGTCGGCAAGGAGATTGACGAGTTGGCTGCAAGCATCCAGAAAGTAGGCCTCCTCGAACCGATTGTCGTTTGCCCAGCGGATAAGCCGGGCAAGTACGAAATATTGACGGGGCAACGCCGCTTCCTGGCACACAAGCAACTGAAGCGCACGACCATCCGGGCGACGGTCATGGCAGCGCGAGTGGACGACGCCACTGCGAAGGCCCTCTCGCTGACTGAGAATCTGGTCCGCCGCGACCTGCATTCCCGCGACCTCATCGATGCTTGTACGGCACTCTACAAAAAATATGGCACGATTGCCGCTGTTGCTGAGGAAACGGGGTTGCCGTACAACAAGGTGTCGCAGTACGTGAAGTACGACCGTCTGGGCCCTGAACTCCGAAGCTTGGTGGATGGTGGCGACGCTCGATTCGAATACGGAAACCTACGACGCTCTGAGCCGCCGGGTCGAGCAGTCGAGTGGGGGAGTGTACACAGAGATCCTGTACGCTCCAAATGCCGCTAAACTGGCCCTGATGTCCGGCCAGACCGTAACCAAGATGTTTGTGCCATTGCCTGCCGGGGCGACCGCAGTGTACGCTGGAACATCCTTGAGCTATTACCGCCATCCCGATTGGCTGGGCTCTTCGCGCGTGGCTTCCACTGCGCCCACGACGCCGCCTTCGACGGTCGACTACGACGGCTCATATGCGCCGTTTGGTGAATCCTACAACGAGAGTGGCACGATAGTAGACCGCAACTTCACCGGTCAGAACCAGGACCTCGGGGCCGTCCAGTATTACGACTTCCTCTACCGCGAGCACAATGTGATCGAGGGCCGCTGGATCAGCCCGGACCCCGCTGGGCTGGCAGCAGTTGATCCAACTTTGCCACAGACCTGGAACCGCTATGCGTACGTCGCCAACGACCCGCTGAACTTCGTCGATCCATTCGGACTAGATGGCGTATGTGGGCCGAACGGAACTTGGATGGGCGAAGGTTGCTACACCTACAACGGGAACGGCTCAGGATCTATGGCCGAGTCGTATGCAAATTATGTTGGTGGCGTTGCACAGGTATATGCACTTCAAAATAAAACACTTGCTGGTTCTCAGTGGCTTGACCTTCTCGGGTTGTCTGGCATGACTGTCACTTGGACCGAAACAAGATTCAACGGACAATTGGTGGCCGTGTCCCCCCCTGTAGTTACCGGTGGCAATGCCTGGGATTGGTGTGGTTCCCAGTGTGGGGCAACAATCAGCGGGGTATCTGACTTCTCGGCTGGAGCCGGAGACTGGTTGAGTGTCGGAGTGACAACTCTCATCAACCGATGGACCGGTGGACAATCTGGTGTAAATACGAAGAGTAACGCCTACATGGCGGGTGTTGCCACCGGTGTTGGTGTATCGACTGCCGGGACTGCCCTGGCAGCCGGCAGGGTCCTTTTTGGTCTCCAAACGAAAATTGCCATCGATAGTGCACACCATGCTTTCGAGCTAATAGGTAATGTACCACATCTACAGATCACGTGGTGGCTAGCAGGAGTAAGTGGAAGTAATGCAGCGATACGGATTCCGCTCACGCCGTGGTGGCCGTGAGAGTATAGTGAGCCTTAACAAATAGATGCGGTTACAGGACAATGCCGGTCGATTAGTACTCTTTATTGCAATCGTAGTTCTCTCTATTGTCTACTTAGTGAGAGGGTTCATCAAGTTTGGTATTGTCGCCGGTGTGCTGTTTTCGGCTATCTGGCTCATGCTGTTCTTGTGGCAGATCCGTCGCCTCAAGAAGTCTGATCGGAGCTGATCGCCACTTGGGAAAGGGGGAAAGGGTCGCGGTAGGGACGGCCGTCGCTGACCGCCCCCCGCACAGATCCGTACGGGCGCTACTAACGCATACCGCTCCTACCTCGGATGGGTGGCGTCAAAGCGCAGGTCGGGATAGGGATGCACCAGCCGGGGCCGGGGCAGCCAGCGGTTGCACAATCGAGTCGCCCGCTCCGCGCTCAGCCGGCCCTTCTGGCTGCACGTCAAGCTCAAGGAGCTTTCTCGGATTCCTGAATAGGAATTGGATTGGTGCCCCCAGGGAATTGAGCACACTGTAGATAATTCTGTGGTTGCGAGAGCACCAAAGCTCCAATCGCTGCAACTCATATCCACAGGGGGCGCGCAACTGTTAGATATCAAAGCACTTGGAAATACAAGATTCTTAAGGGTTTTCTAAAGAGGCCTAAATCAGGTTCGGGACCAGGAGGTCGGTGGTTCAAATCCACTCGCCCCGACCATTCCTTTCAAACACTTACAGGCAATAGCATCGAGTCGGATGTGGGAACCTGGTGATTTGATGACTACAGAATCGTCTAAGGCCCTGCGCGTAGTTCCTCCCCCGATGTTTGCAAGTCTTTGATTTCAAACAGAAATAACTGCTCCGCTTGGCACCGACCGCCTGGGTTTGCACCAGGGGGCTGCTCCCCAAAGGCAACTCCTTGGTGCCAAAGCCGAATTCGAAGGCTGGTCATTCTGCACCGAAGCACTATTGCACGGGGGCGAAGGCGTTCTGAGTTATCTGCGACTGTGCGAGCGCGGCTTGGCTCTGCGCCTGATCAATCAGCGCCTGTGTGTCCGGATCCGCAGCTTGTGTGCCGTATTCGCTCGGAATCGGCGGGGGGACCAATCGCGGAAGGCGCCGCGGATGGAATGCCATTGCTTCCCTGCTGATCGTGCAATTGTCGGGGACCGGCGGCGAGTTGTGCCCGGAAAGTGTTCTGCATCTCCTGCAGGTATTGCAAGGCCATGAAAACATGAGCTCCGGCAGGGCACTCAGCCTGTCTACTACTGGCGACGATCAGTTCAGCTCTGGTGGCGTTGTCGTTAGGGCGTGCAGTTAGGCGGAGATCCGGTGTCTTGCAATCTGGGCTAACATCTTGTGACGACAAAATCTAGAATACCCAGACTATCTTCGTCTAGAATGTCCTCAGATGAGCGCGCAAGCCGATCGGGGTCCGGCTAAGCCTATACCTTCGAATGGCCACGCAGCAGGAGGTCTGGATGAGCCTTCAGTGGGTGAGGTTCACCGACAACTCGACCGCATCCTCGCCGACTTTCGTTTCCCGAAGTCGCCAAGTCCGTCGAAGTTCCTCAAGTTTGCGGTCGAGCAAACCCTTGCCGGTCAAGGAAACGGGCTCAAGGAGAGCATGCTCGGGTCCGCGGTCTTCGATCTCAAGGAGGTCCTGTTCCGCGTAGGTCCGGCCAGACCGGAAACCATCTACGCGGCTTCCGCAGGGTCGACGCCGGCAGCGCGAAAGTGCGAGCAGTGTGGACGTCTGGAAGACTGCTCGGCAGACGGCAAGTGGCTGCTTTACGATAGTCCCGCTAACACAAGCCTGATGCTGATGGACTGGAAGTTGGGGATCTCGACAGAGTGGTTGCGGTACGCTCCTCAAAATCTCACGCATGCAGTTTTCTCGCCGAACTGCAAGCGGGTTGCGGTGGCGATCGCCGGCTCGAGCGGCTTTGTAATTCCCTTGGATGCCCACCTTCCGCCGAGCAGGAACGAATGGGTGCACGCAGTCCAGGATCCGGATCCGCAGTTTCTGGGCCGGTCCCGGGACAGCGCCAACATCTATTATTTTTCCCGGCGTGACGGACACAACTGTTTCTGGCGCCGGCCGGCGTCGGCCGAAGCCGCACGAGCAAGTTCGGATCCTGTGCCGATTGTTGACTTCCACAGCAATGAACGCGCTCCGTGGTCGGGCTGGCTGTCGGTAGCGGCGGGTAGGATCTCGTTCGTGATCACCGAGTCGAGAGCCAACATCTGGATGGCCTCAGGGCCCTCAGGGGGCTCGATCTGGCGAGGGAATTTACCGAAAACTGCTGCTCTTAACGGCCGCTTTACTCCCTCCAACGCGCCTGCTGGGTTCAGGGTGGAGTTGGGGAGGGCGGTTTGTCAGAGATTCATCGCCTAGGGCGATTCGTATGCCTGCTGTGCGAAGCAACGATGGCGGCGCAAAGTCCGGCGTCGAGGGACAGCCTTTTCGGACAGCCGCACATCGTTCCTAACTCGCCGGCTCTGGTCAAGTCGATCGGCGATGCTGCGGAATACCTGCTACGCTGGCATCCTCCTACCGACGCTGTGGCCTGGAAACAGCGTCGTCCGGAGGTCGAGCGGGCCTTGCTGCGTTCGCTGGGTCTGGATCCCCTCCCGGTCCGAACGCCTCTCCATTCCCGCAGCGTGGCTCGTTCAGAACGCAGAGGGTTTAGCGTGGAGACGGTCGTTTTCGAGAGCCGTCCCGACTTCCCGATTCCAGCCAATCTATATCGACCGACGCCCGGCGGCGCCGTCCGGCGGCCGGCGATCCTGGTCCCGATCGGGCACTATCTGGCCGAGGGCAAAACCGCGACGGAAGTCCAAGCAATCTGCCAGGGGCTCGCGAAAGAGGGTTTTATCACACTCACTTACGATGCCATCGGCCACGGTGAACGGATGATCCCCGGAAATGTGCATCACGAGGCGGGCTACGCGCTGCTGCCTTTGGGGCAGACGATCGCCGGATGGATGGTCTGGGACAGCATGCGCGCACTCGATTACCTGGAGACACTGCCCGAGGTGGACCCGTCGCGGATCGGTATCACAGGCGTTTCGGGGGGCGGACTCAACTCACTTCTCACGGCCGCTCTGGACCAGCGCGTGCAGGCGGCCGCCGTGGTCGGATTCACTTTCGAGTTCAACAACTGGATTAAGTACGGCGGCAATCATTGCGCATGTACTCACCTTCCGGGCATCTTCCGCTCGATGGAGTGGTTCGAGATTGCGTCGCTCGTCGCCCCACGGCCTTTGCTTCTGTTGCAGGGCGAATACGACGACATCTTCCCGATTGCCGGCGCGCGGCGTGCCGCGTCGCACACGCAAGTAGCGTTCGAACTGCTCAGAGCCCAAAACAACTTTCGTTTTGAGGAGCTGGCCGGAGAACCGCATGCCTACTCGAGGCCATTTCGCGAGCGCGCCTACGGATGGATGGCGGCTCAGCTCATGCACCGCGGAGACGGCTCACCGATCGCGGAGCCGAAGCTCGATCTATCTCCAGAGCAAGACCCTCAACTGCTGTGCGGATCGGGAGACGCGCGAATCGCCCACCAGAGGACAGTGGTGGACATGGGCCGCGAGAAGGCCTCAGCGCTGATTTCGGCTTTGGCTCCAACGCGCGACAGCGTGCTTGCCTGGGTTGGCTCTCTCACGCGTCCCGCCGCCGAGCGTCCGGGGTTCCTCTCGCCCCGCGCCACGGTCGTCTCGCTGGCAGAGGGCGTTCAAGCCGAAGAGATCGGGTTCTTCAGCGAGGACGGCGAGTATGTGCCGGGGACACTCTGGCGGCCGGCGGGGGAGCATGCGCCGGCGCCCGTGCTGATTGTCGCGGATGATCGTGGACGGGCCCAGTTCGCGCAACAGCCGATGGCGCGGCAACTGGCCGGCGCAGGCTATGCGGTGCTCGCGGTGGATCTGCGTGGGCGTGGAGAAACGCTGGCCCACTTCGGCCCGGAGTGGGACGGCAACTATCGCCTGGTATCGAGCCAGATTCTATTCGGGCGGCCCCTCCCAGGTATGCGTGCTTTCGACCTGCTGCGGACGCTCGACTACGTCGCTACGCGTCCGGAGCTGTCCCGAAGGCACATCAGCGTGGCCGGCTTGGGCGATGATGCATTGCCGGCCTTACTCACCGCGGCTGTCGATCCGCGCGTGGAAGGTGTCGCTGTGACTGGTTATTTTCAGAGCTTTGCGTCACAGATGAGAGCCATGCAGGTGCCTCCAGGCGACCGCGCCGCTTTGCGCCGCCTATGGAATTCGGCCCAGGCTCACGGACGCATTCCAACGGGCGCCTATGAGGTCGACTTCGGCTCGGTGATCCCATCCGTCCTGACGGTGGCGGATATCGCCGATATTGTGGGGGCGATCGCTCCCCGAGCCGTGTTGGTCCGTCAAGCCCGCGACTGTCGCGACCCTTACGCGTCGCGGTTGCAGCGTCTGGCGCGAGCGGCCGATTGGCCCCTCGACTACCAGCCGGAGAAGCCGCTCGACGCCGCGACACTTCTCGGTTGGCTCCGCGAAAGGCAGCAAAAGAGAATCCGTCTATCTTCCAGAGGCCCGTTGGTCACGCCGGGAAAGCCAGCCAGCCGAGCCGATCACGATTCGCGGTAAAGGCGCCGATTCCACTGCGCTATCGCTTAGGGATTTGATCCGCAACATGCGTGAGAATCAGCACCCCTCGATGAGGGATGTGGACTCCGCGCTGCAGTCGTTGCGGATCGCTTGGCTGGGCCGCCGCGTCGAACTGCTCGTAGGCCCTGCGAAACGGAGTGCGCGTGGAAACGGATGCGAAATTGGATGCGCCCGATCACGAAACATCGGGCGGTCCGCAGCCGGGATGCGTGATGTGCTGGCACGAGCTACCGGGCAGAGGGGCACGCTGACACCCGAAAACGTGTAAGCCGCTTTCCCTTGAGTCCCCTCGAGGCTGCAGCGTTCGTGGAGCAGCTTCACAACGCCTCAGTCGGTCCCCAGGTCTCGTGATTCGACCGGCAGAAGAGTGGGATGCCGAGCAGTCCGTCGACGTCGTGCTCCGAATCAGACTGCAACGAGGCAGCGGTTGGACCATTTCCATCACCGGCCGGCGCCACGACACCTTCCAGGCCTCCTCCCGGCTTGCTTGCAGGCACGTCAATTTCGCTCAAGTGGAATCGCGATTGCCCCGCAACGGCGTTTGGTCAAGCGTCCTTTGACAAGGTCACCGATCTACCGTGAATCGCTTACAATACTTGCATCGGCGCTCCGCAATGGCCAATCGGAATACGGGGAATCAGGATGGCCCTCCTGCCTTGCCCGCTGAAGAGGATATCAGGGCTGAGCTTCTGCGGCTGATTAGGGATGAACATTTCGCGAATTCTCCGACGCTCATCCGATTTCTGGAATATACGGTCGCAGAAGCGCTCGCCGACCGGGGGGCTCAGCTCAAGGAGAGCCTCGTGGGCCGTGAAGTATTCGACCGTGGAGTGGATTTCGATCCGAGGATCGATCCGATCGTTCGTGTACAAGCTGGCAAGCTGCGCGCCAAGCTCGCCGATTACTATGAGAGCCGAGGAGCGGGCGATCCCCTCCGCATCGAATTCCCCAAGGGCGGCTATGCACCTCATTTCGTGATTTCTCAAGCACCTGCGGCAACTGCGGGGTTGAGCATAACGAATGGCGAATCGAATCCGGCAGTTGCACCGGTGGCGGCGTCTGTCGCGGCCGAGGTCAAGCCGGAGTGGCGCATGAGGTGGGTAGGAATCGTCGCGGCCGGTCTCGCACTTGCATTGGCAGGTGCATGGTTCTGGCGCCACATGCGCGCGGCAGCAGAGCCGAAAATCCGCCTTGTGCAACTCACCTTCGAGGCGGGTTCGGCCATGAACCCGGCGATATCGCGCGACGGGAAGCTGTTGGCATATTCCTCGGATCGCGGCCGTGGCGACCTCAACATCTGGATCCGCCCGATCGAAGGTGGGGCTCCCTCACAACTCACGCACGACGAGGCTGCCGACCATTCCCCGGACTTCTCACCGGATGGCACCTTGATTGCTTTTCGCTCTTACCGGCACGGAGGCGGAGTCTACGTGGTTTCGGTCTTCGGGGGCGAAGCACGGCTCATCGCTAGCGAAGCGTGGGCGCCGAGGTTCTCTCCCGATGGTGCCTGGATTTCCTTTGTCGGTCGCGATCGCGGCGTATTTGTGGCACCGCTCACGGGTGGACAGGCGCGCAAAGTCGCTGGGGAGACGATCGAGGCGATTGGGGGCCCAATCTGGACCCCCGATGGATCGCACCTCATCTTCCTCGGAGGTCCGCGCCCGGCCGGTAGCGCTTGGCGCGAGTACGACTGGTATTCGGTGCCTTGGACAGGCGGCACGCCCGCCCCGGCGGGCTTACGGGACCAGCTTCTCGCGCAGGGACTTTCGCCTCCTACCACGACCACCAGGCCGGGAGATTGGCTTGGCGGCTCCATCGTTTTCTCGCTGCAAAGTGCCAAAGCCGCCAGTATCTGGGAGGTTCCCTGGGACAGGAGGAACCTCCGCGTCGCTGGGCCGGCGGTGCGATTGACAGCCGGAACGGCGGCGGAGACCTTCCCGCGATGCTCGGCTTCGGGGAGGATGGTCCTTACCAATGAAAGCCAGTTGACCCACGTCTTCAGCCTGCAGCTCGATCCGAGGACGGGTGAGGCCGCGGGTGTTCCGCGGCAACTCACGGCAGACTCCTCGCTCATTCATGATCGTGCGTATCCGCGCCTCTCGGCGGATGGCAGGACGTTGTCGTATGTATCGAACCGCTCGGGAACCCAGGACCTGGTGCTCAAGGACCTGGCTGATGGCAGCGAGACCTCGTTGGGAGCCCTCCCGCGACAAGAGAGCCTACCCCTGATTTGGGGGGATGACTCCCTGCTCGTCTACGGAAGTGAGGATGTGCAGACTATTTACTCCGTTGAGCGGGGACGGCCATTCGCCGAGCGGATCTGCGACCGTTGCGGCCGAGTTCTCGACTGGTCCAGTGACGGGCACAGCATTCTGATGGAGGACGTGCACCGGCGTGCGCTTCAACGGTGGGATCGCAATTCTGGTAACCGCTCCGAGCTGATGACGTATCCAGTCGGGAGCTTGCAGAATGCGACGCTGTCACCGGACCGAAAATGGGCGGCGATCTCCTTTTCTTCGCCTGGCAGCGCGTTGTTGCTGCCTCTTTCGGGCGGGGCGTTGTCGAACGCGAAGGAGATCCGGCTCGAACTCGGCACTGATCTTTCAGCGCTGCATTGGGCCTTGGACTCGAATTGCCTGTACTTCTATTCGCGGTTGGACGACTACCGGTGCCTGTGGGGACAGCGTCTCGACTCCCGGACCAAGCATCCCGTTGGCAAGCCGTTCTCGATCCAACATTTTCATACGAACCGGCTGGCGCCGTGGGGATCCTGGATCTCTGTGGGTGCGGGCCGAATGGTCTTCACGCTGACAGAACCTCGATCCAACATCTGGCTGGCGACCTGGGAAAGCCGGCCTGCGATTGCTGATGCCGTTTTACGGTAAAGGGCAACCCAATTACCCCCATTTACTTCCGCTTGGCAGCCCAATGGGCCCAATGTAATCTCGTGCTGGGTTCAGGCCGGGGTCGCACGCGCCGGGCTGTAAAAGCCCACGACTTGCGCTGGGGGTCGAGGCAGTTCTGAGATCCTGCCCACAGAATGAAACATGACGAAAGCCGTCCGGCTGCGGCGCCGGCACGCGAAGGGGAGTTAGTACATATGTTTAGGGCGTTTAGAATTACGTTGTTTGGGGTCCTACTATTCGTCGGGCTGATGATCCTGCCCGACCTACTGAGTGCGCAATCCACGCTGGGCTCGATCACCGTCTCCGTGACGGACCAGCAGGCGGCCGTGGTGCCAAACGCCACTGTCAAGCTGACCGAGGTCAACACAAACGTCACGCGCAAGGCCTCCACCGGCGCCGACGGCAGCTACGTTTTCACCGGAATTCCTCCAGGCAACTATGTGATAACCGTAGCCGCGACGGGCTTCCGCGAGGTACGCAGCAGCGTCCTGACGCAAACCGGCGCGCAGAGCCAGCGCTTTGACGCCAGGCTCCAGGTCGGCGATACTTCGGTGTCGGTTGAGGTCACCGCAACGCCGACGGCGATGAACACGGTCGACGGCGAGGTGTCCACCCTCCAAACGGGCCAGGAGGTTCTGGCGGCCCCCACCCAACGCGCCGTCATGGTAATGGCCGCGCTCACCCCGTCCACTCTCCTGGGCGACGGCATCATGATCGGCGGCAACCGCAATAGCTTCTTGAACCTCACGATCGATGGGGTTCAGACCATGCAAAACGCCTATGGCGGCCAGTCCGGCCCGCTGACCAACGATCAATCCTACGAGTCGATCGCCGAAGTGAAGGTCATGGAGAGCAACACCTCGGCGGAATTCCCGGGTGTCGCCACGCTGCTGACTGTTACCAAGAGCGGTACCAACGTGCTCCATGGCAGTGGTTTCTACACTACCGACAACAGCGCCCTGAACGCCGGACCGCTCAATGCGGGCACCAATCGCGCCAATGGAATCATTGGGCCCCAACTGCAATGGTGGGGCGGCAGCTTCAACGGGCCGGTGATCATCCCCAAGGTTTACAACGGGAAGAACAAGACCTTCTTTCTGGTCACCGAAGAGCACCGCACCTTCCCGCTGGCGGCGGGCAACACCCAAACTGGCACGACCACCGTGCCCACCCAGGCATTCGAAAACGGCAACTTCGCCGCGCTGCTGGACCCGCTGAACGGATCCCTCCAGCTCAAGAATCCGCTCACCGGCGCGCCCATTCCGGGCGACGTTTTCGCAGCCTCCAGCCTGCAGGTCAACCCGGTGTCCCAGAAATTCGCCACGAAATACTATCCGGCGCCGAATTTTACCGGCACCTCCAGCAATCCCAACAATTACCTCGACGACTACCGCAACACGATTACCGGCCCGGAGCACATTGATCGCATTGACGCCAAGATCGACCAGTATATTGGCGGTAAGGACGTGCTGTCGGGCCGTTTCACCCGCCAGTACGATCCCTGGGAACGTAGCTGGAACGCCCCCGTCCCTGGTTACGGCTACCTCGAGGTTCGCGATACAACCAATGATTTCCTTTCGGAGACGCACACGTTCACGCCCACCCTGCTGAACGAATTCCGTCTGGGCTTCGAGCGGGACTTAATTTCCATAACCCCCAAACAGGATGGCAACACCATCCTGCAGGCCATCGGGCTTAGCTTGGGCGGCGTGACGGTTCCGGCCGGCACGCCGGGCGTGCCGGACATGGAAATCAGCGGCGGCTTCTTCGATTTTTACCCCAATCCCATCTCTTCCAACTATAGCCAGGAGTCTGAACTGCTCGACAACGTGAGCTGGATCAAGGGCCGGCATGCGCTCAAGATGGGCGTCTTGGTGCGCTACAACGATCCGCGGCTCGACAAGCAGAACAACCAGTTCGGCCAATACAACTTCAACGGGGAATACACCGGCTTCGGCTTTGCCGACTTCATGCTGGGATACCCGTCCGCGGTTCGGCTCAAGGGCCCGGCGCTACCACGCTACAACCGCAAGACGGACACCGGCCTGTACGTGAACGACACCTGGAGCGTCACGCCAAAGCTGACCCTCACCCTGGGCTTGCGGTGGGAGTACTTCATGCCCTCGGTGGACAACAACGACCGGCGGGTGAATTGGGATCCGGCGACGCAGGCGGTAGTAGTGCCGTCGCAATCGACCTTGCAGTTCATGGCGGTCCCTCAGGACATTCCGGTGGAGATCGCTCCGGCAGGATTCCCGGGCCGTTCGCTGATGTACGGCAATTGGAACAACTTTGGGCCGCGCGTGGGCTTCGCCTACCGTTGGAATGACAAGACCGTGTTGCGCGGCGGTTATGGGATCTACTACGGCGAGTTGATCGGGGCTTATCAGGACAACTTCGGCCCGGACAACCAGGACGTCTTCTCGACCGCCTCGCTGCGCTTGAACAACACCACCCCGATACCGACACTGCAGTTCCCGAACCCGTTAGGCAACGCCACGCCCGGGCTCGGCGTATGCGCCAGCGAAGCCGACTGCGGCGACAGTATCATCGGAACCAATCCCCATCTGAAGACGCCCACGATCCAGCAGTGGAACCTGACGGTGGAGCGCGATCTGGGCCGCTCGCTAGTGGCGCGCGCCACCTACCGCGGGTCGATGACCACACAACTTCCGGTAACTTACGATCTGAACCTGCCGCCAGCCAACACCACGGACCAGACCAACGTCTACAATTATTCGCACTGGATAGGTGGCAGCATCCTGTATGAGACTGATGGCGCGATTGCCAAGAACCACGCGATCGATCTGTCGGTCAATAGGAAGTTCGCGCATGGCCTCCAGTTCCAGTTGGCCTATACCTACACGCACGCCATGACCGACTCCAGCAGCAGCGGCGCCGAGGGCGGCCAGGCCACCGACCCCTACGACCGCCACTATGACTGGGGCGACAACACTCTGATCCCCCGGCACCGCTTTGTCCCGACCCTGGTGTGGGAAGTGCCCTATGGCAAGGGTCAGACCTGGGGCGGCAGTGCCTCGCCGCTCCTGAGCGCCATCTTGGGCGGATGGGAGCTCTCGCCCTTCGCTGTGTTCCAGAGCGGCAACTACTTCTCGCCCTCCTACGATGGGTCGTCGTGGCTCCAGGTCCGCAACGGCCTGGCCAGCCGCCCAGACTGCGTTGCCGGCGCCGACCCCTACACGGGCCATGCCGACTGGTACTGGGATAACAGCTCTCTGTATCTGAACCCGGCGTCCTTCTCCGTGCCCGCGCCCGGAACCTACGGCAACTGTCCCGCCAACTCCTTGGTTGGACCTGGGGCGTGGAGCGTCAACCTGGGTATCCACAAGAGCTTCAACCTGACCGAAAAGGTAAGACTGAAGTTCGAGGGCAACTTCATGAACCTGTTCAATCATGCCAACATGGCCAATCCGAACAATGACTTGAGCGCCGGCTTCGGGCAAATCACTGGCACCGTGAACAGCTCCGAGTTGCTCAGCCCGAGCGTCACGAGCAACGCCGGCGAGCGGCACATCTGGGTTGGTGCGCGCATCGAGTTCTAACTCGGACCGCGATCATCAACACAGCGAAAGTCCACCCCGGCGGCCAGGCCGCCGGGGTTATGAGGAGCCCTGCATGACAACGGCCCTAGACATTCCGGCAGGCATGCACCGCAGGCATTTCCTCATGGCCTCTACGAGCGCGCTTGCGGTGCCGCGCCTCGGGCGGTCAAGCCCAAACGAGACGGTGCGCGTGGCGTGCGCCGGCCTGCGCGGCCGCGGGAAGGAGCACCTCGACGCATACATGGGCATGCCCAACGTCGAGATCGTAGCCGTGTGCGACGTGGACGATTCCGTTCTTCAGGAATCTGTCGCCTACGTACTTGCCAGAGGAAAGCGGCGGCCGGCCGCCTATTCGGATTTGCGGCACGCGCTGGACGACAAGTCCGTCGACGCCGTCGCCATCGCCACGCCCAACCACTGGCACACTCTGCAGACGATCTGGAGCTGCCAGGCGGGCAAGGACGTGTACGTCGAGAAGCCGTGCACGCATAACTTGTTTGAGGCCCGCCAGATCGTCGCTGCGGCGCGGCGCTACGATCGCCTCGTGCAACACGGGAGTCAGAGCCGTTCGTCGGCGGCGCTGCAGGAGGCGGTCGCCAAGATGCGCGGCGGCCTGATCGGCGACCTGTACTTGGCGCGCGCGCTGTGTTTCCGCTGGCGCGATTCCATCGGCAAGGCGATCGAAGAGCCAGTGCCGCCGGGTGTGAATTACGATCTTTGGCTCGGTCCGGCGCCGAAGCGGCCGTTCACTCGCAACCGGTTCCATTACAACTGGCACTGGTTCTGGGATTATGGCAACGGCGAGCTCGGGAATCAGGGATGCCACGAACTCGACATTGCGCGCTGGGGGCTGGGCGTCCGCTATCCGGTGCGCGTAAGCGCCACCGGCGGCCACTTCATGTTCGACGACGACCAGGAAACTCCCAATACGCTCACGGCCACATTCGAGTTCAATGACTCGGGCAAGAAGAAGATAATGGTGGCCGAGATCCGGCATTGGATCAGCAACCATGAAGCCGGCATATCGGAGAACCGCAGCGGAGCCGGCAACTTCTACCCCAATACGATTGGCAACCTGTTCTACGGATCCAGCGGTTACTTAGCCATCGACGGCTACTCCGGCTACAAGAGTTGGCTGGGGCCCAAGCAGGAGAAGGGTCCGTCGGCGGCAGCCTACGGGGACCACTTCGCGAACTTCATTGATGCAATTCGCACGCGCAACCGCGCTTCTCTCACCGCTGAGATCGAAGAGGGCGCGATCTCAACGACACTCGTACACCTGGCAAACATCTCCTATCGCGTCGGTCGCACGCTCAATTTCGACGCCGCAACCTTCTCATGCCCTGGCGACGAGGAAGCGAACTCGTATTTCCGCCCCCGTTACCGGGCAGAGTTCACAATTCCCGAGGTCGTTTAGTACTCGGCGGGGCGCTGGCCGTGCTCGCGAAGGCGGATGACCGGCCCCGCAAGATCTCGTTCGGCACGTTCGCAGTTCAGCACGAAGGAACGCCTGCCAGGAAATGCTCAAAGGCCGTGAGCCGGGCTGAGGGCACTGTGGATGATTTTGTATAGGCCAAAGCACCAAGGCTGCATCCGACTCAACCAGCTTCCACGAGCGGCGCGCAACTTGCACATTCTAAACGGTCTGAAAATGCAGGAAAATCAGGGACTTCCGGAAGAGGCCAGATCAGGTTCGGGACCAGGAGGTCGGTGGTTCAAATCCACTCGCCCCGACCATTTATCTCATTGGGAATCATTGGACTACAGCGGTTGAAGGTCCTCCACCTTCAACCGCGTTTTCGTCACTGCGCCCGCAATTGCGCCCACCCCTGAGTGACCTCACTCCCCGTCCCGCCTGCCAATCGAACCAGGCAACCTGGCGCTTCCCTTTCCTGCAGCGCCACCCCGGATTGCGGCAATCTGGAGGAAGCATGCCGGAGCGCAGCCATCCGCCGCGGCTGATCGTCGCCATCACGGGCGCGTCGGGCGTCATCTACGGGATCCGCCTTCTGGAAACACTGGCCCGCGACCATGCTCTGGAGACGCATCTCATTCTGACTCCCGCCGCGCGCGCGACCATGGCGCAGGAGACCGATTGGAAGCCCAAGGGCGTGGAAGCTCTCGCTAGCGTCGTCCACTCCAACTCCAACATCGGCGCCTCCATCGCCAGCGGTTCGTTCGAAACGCGGGGCATGATCGTCGCCCCGTGTTCCATCAAGACCCTCTCCGCCATCGCCAACTCGTACTCCGCGGACCTCGTCGCCCGCGCCGCCGACGTGCAGTTGAAGGAGGGGCGTCCCGTCGTGCTGCTGGTCCGCGAAACGCCCCTGCACGCCGGCCATCTGCGTTTGATGCAGCAGGCCGCGGCCAATGGCGCTGTCATCATGCCGCCCGTCCCCGCGTTCTACGGCCGGCCAAGGACGCTCGACGATCTGGTCAACTCCACCGTCGGCCGGGCCCTCGCGCGCCTGGGATTTCGCAACCAACTGTATTTCGAGTGGCTCGGCATGACCAATCCCCCGCCCGCCGAGCCTGCGGAAAACGAATAGCCTCAAGCCTGCGCGGTTGCTGAATACCGCCTTTTGCCATGCGGGCCCAAAGCGCCGGCTTCCCATGCGCCGTGCCATGCAGCGATCATTCGGACGCCGGTTGAACCGCGCCACTCTCCGCGCGCGTGCCGCCCAGGTACACGTCGAACTTCCTCAGGCGCGGGATCCCGAGCGCGCCGCGCACCTCCAGCACCAGCATGTCCACCGTCACCGGCGCGAAGATGTCGATCTTCTTGTGACCGATGGTCGTCCCAGTGGCGATCGTTCGCATATCGTTCCCCACGCGGCCCAGGATCGCGTATTTCCTGATGCGCTGTCCGTCGGTCAAATCCTCCATGATGAGGGCGCGGTCGACCGTGACGGGTCCTCGCATCCTCATGACATACTGACACGCGTTCTCGGGACCAATATGGGAATCCGGATGGCCCGAGGTCGCCAGCGCCCCCTCCCCCAGGAGACCTTTCCCGTAGATCCTCTTCACCTCCGCGCCAAACTCCTCCAGCCGCTTCACATCCACTTCCGGCAGCAGCCCGCGATTGTCCGGCGCCAGTCCCAGCACCAGTTGCGTGCCCCGGCCCACCGTCTGGTGATAGATCTCCATCAGCTTGTCGAGCGGCTTCAGCTTGCCCTCGGCGTTCGGATGCCAGAACCATTGCCCGTCCCGCAACGGCGTGTCGGCTTCGGCCGGCCGCCAGCGCAGCATCTGGTACGCATCCACGACATTCCAGTTCTCCTCGTTCGCCGTACCGTCCTCATTGCCTACCCAGCGGATGTCGGCATACGGCAGCAGCCCGACATCGGCGAAGATCATCGTGTTCGGCTGGTACGTGCGCAGCGTGCGGATGTAGCGCGTGAAGTCGTAGACGTGCCCTTCGCTGCCCGCTCCGTCCAGCCAGAACTCGGTCAGCTCGCCGTAGCGCGAGGCCAGTTCCTCCACCTGGTGCGCGTAGTGCGTGTCGTAGGCCGCGCCATCTTTGTATGCCGGCTCGTGGCGATCCCACGGCGAGAGGTAGACGCCGAATCGCAGCCCGTGCTTGCGGCACGCCGCGGCCACTTCGCGCACCATGTCGCCCCGGCCGTTGCTCCACGGGCTGGACGCCACCCCGTACTTCGTCTCGCGCGTCGGAAACAGGCAGAACCCATCGTGGTGCTTGGCCACCAGGATCATGTATTTCGCCCCCGCCGCCTGCGCCGCCCGGACCCATTGCTCGGGATCGAATCGCGCCGGGTTGAAGACGCCCGGATCCGCCTTCCCGTCGCCCCACTCACGGTCCATCCACGTGTTCGGGCCGAAGTGGATCAGCACGCCAATTTCTAGGTCCTGCCAGGCCATTTGCTGCGGACTCGGCCGGACGTCGGCAAACTGTTGGCCCCGCAAGAGCGCCACTCCTGCACAAGCCACGAGCAACCATTGCTTCATGACGGGAAGCTATCACGGCCGCCTGCCTCATACAAGCGCTACCCCCTCCCGCCAGGCGTTAACTCGGATGTTGCACCACGATCGCAGCGCGGCGCGATGCGAGCGCCGCAGCCGATTGTTGGTGCAACATCCGGGTTAAACTCCTAACGTATGCGCTTCCCCCGTCAGAGCGGCATCCTGCTGCACCCGACTTCTCTCCCCGGCGGCCACGGCATCGGCGACCTCGGCCCGGAGGCCCTGCGCTTCGTTCAGTTTCTGGCTGACGCCCGCCAGACCCTGTGGCAGATGTTGCCCCTCGGGCCCACGGGCTTCGGCGATTCGCCCTACCAGACCTTTTCCACATTCGCCGGCAACCCGCTCTTGATCTCCCTCGACGCTCTGGTCGATGCCGGCCTCTTGTCCACCGCGGACCTCGCCGGCGCGCGCTTCCTCCAGGGGCGCGCCGCCTATGCCGCCGCAATCGATTTCAAGCTGCCCCTCCTGGACCGCGCCGCGAAGTCTTTCTTCCGCCACGCCACGCCCGCTCAGCGCGCCGCCTTCGACGCCTTTTGCGCCTCGCATTCCGCCTGGCTCGACGACTTCGCCCTCTTCATGACCGCTAAGCACGCCCACGGCATGTGCGCCTGGACGGACTGGGAACCCGCGCTGCGCGACCGCCACCCCGCCGCGCTCGAATCTCTGCGCCGTACGCATTCCGCCGCCCTTGACGCCGAAAGGTTCCAGCAGTTCGTCTTCTTCGATCAGTTCAACGCTCTGCGCGACGCCTGCCGCCGCTCCGGCATCCGGCTGATGGGCGACCTCCCGATCTACGCCGCCGGCGACAGTTCCGACGTCTGGAGCGCCCGTCGTTTCTGGCATCTCAACGCCGACGGTACCCCGGCCCTGCAATCCGGCGTTCCACCCGACTACTTCAGCGCCTCCGGCCAGCTCTGGGGCAATCCGCTTTATCGTTGGGACGAGCTTCACCGCCACGGCTACGGCTGGTGGATCCAGCGGATTCGCGCCGTCTTCGCTCTGTTCGACGTGGTCCGCGTCGACCATTTCCGCGGTTTCCAGGCCTATTGGGAAGTGCCCGGCGGCGAATCGACCGCCGTCAACGGCCGCTGGACGCCCGGCCCCGGTATCCAGTTCTTCGAAGCCGTCGCGGCGCAGCTCGGCGAACTGGCCATCGTGGCCGAGAATCTCGGCGTCATCACGCCCGAGGTCGAAGCCATTCGCCACCGCTTCGGCTTCCCCGGCATGGCCATTCTGCAGTTCGCTTTCGGCCAAGACCCGCAGGCCCCTGACTTTCAGCCCCACAACTATCCGCGCGAGGTCGTCGCCTACACCGGCACGCACGACAATGACACTACCGCCGGCTGGTGGACCTCCAGCGGCGCGGGCGACTCCACCCGCACCGCGGAGATGATCGCCGCCGAGCGCGACCACACGTTGCGCTATCTCGGCCTGGCCAGCGGTGAGGAGATCCATTGGAGCTTCATTCGCGCCCTGATGGCGTCCGTCGCCAACACGGTTGTCTTTCCAGCCCAGGATCTGCTGGGCTTGGGCACCCCGGCGCGCATGAACATGCCCTCGACCCTCGGCACCAACTGGCTGTGGCGCCTCGAACCGGGCGCGCTCACGCCCGCCATCGCCGCGCGCCTGACCGAAATGGTGCAGCTTTACGACCGTTTGCCGGTCGCGCCGTAACGCCGGCCTCGTGTCGATGAGCCGTGTGTGACAGAGCCGCGACTGTAAATCAGCGGATGTGCCGGTATTGACACTCACTCGTGTCGACGCTTGCCCGGCCTGACTTTCGATTGCGCCGTTCGGCCTCGCGCCACCATCCAATCGGCGAGCGTCTTCAACCCAGCGGTCGTCTCTTCCCACACCCTGCTAGGCTGGTCTCGCAGGAGGAATCCATGCCCCCCGAAGCCGCCCTGCGCCGCGACGCGCTGGCGATTTTCAAATCCGCGCTCCAGGCCGCCGACCCGGCTGAAGCCATCCGCCGCCACGTGACCGTCGAGCGCGGCACGCTGCACGTGGGCCGCAAGCGCTATCGCCTGGACGCCTTCCGCCGCATCATCGTCCTGGGCGCGGGTAAGGCTTCGGCCCGCATGGCCGCCGCCCTGGAACGCCTCCTCGGCGGCCGCATCTCATCCGGCCTGATCAACACCAAGTACGGCCATCTGGCTCGCTTGCGGCACATCGCCCTCAACGAGTGCGGCCACCCCATCCCCGACTCTGCCGGCGTCGACGGCTCGCGGCGCATCGCCGCCCTGGCCGCCGAAGCCACCGCCCGCGACCTCGTCATCTGTCTCATCTCCGGCGGCGCCTCGGCGCTCATGCCCCTGCCGGTCGAGCCCATCACGCTCGATGAAAAACAGGCCGCCACCCGCCTCCTGCTGGCCTGTGGCGCCACCATCCACGAGATCAATTCCGTCCGCAAGCACATCTCGGCCATCAAGGGCGGCCAGCTCGCGCGCCTCGCCGCGCCCGCCCGCGTCGTCGCCTTGCTGCTATCCGACGTGATCGGCGATCCGCTCGACGTCATCGGCTCGGGACCCACCGCACCCGACGACTCCACCTTCGCCGGCGCCTGGGCCGTCATCGAGAAATACGCCCTCCAGGACCGCATCCCCGCCGTGATCCGCCATCACCTCGAAGCCGGCCTGCTCGGCGAGATCGGCGAAACGCCCAAGCCCGGCGACGCCTGCTTCCGCCGCGTCCAGAACCTCGTCGTCGGCTCCAACCGCCTGGCCGTCGATGCCGCCGCCGCCAGCGCCCGCCGGCGCGGCTACAAGCCCGTCGTTCTCTCCACGCTGATCGATGGCGAAACCCGCGACATCGCCTCCATGCACGCCGCCATCCTCAAGGAAGCCCTCGCCTCCGGCCGTCCGGCGCGCCCGCCGGTGTGCTTCATCTCCGGCGGCGAAACCACCGTCACCCTCCGCGGCGACGGCCTCGGCGGGCGCAACCAGGAGTTCGCCCTGGCCTGCGCCCTCGCTCTGGACGGCATTCCGCGTGCCGTGGTACTCAGCGCCGGCACCGACGGCACCGACGGCCCCACCGACGCCGCCGGCGCCCTCGCCGACGGCCGCACCCTCGCCCGCGCCCGCGCCCTCGGCCTCGACGCCGCCACCTCGCTGGCCCGCAACGACTCCTACCATTTCTTCCACGCCCTCGGCGATCTCGTAATGACCGGCCCCACCGGCACCAACGTCATGGACGTCCGCCTCCTGCTGGCGCGATAGACTATCGGACGCCATGCGCGTCGTCCTCTCTCTTCTCTTATTCGGATCCCTGCTATCCGCCGCATTGAAGCCCGTTCGCCTCGAGTGCGAGGCCCGCTCGAACCCTCTGGGCATCGATACCCAACGGCCCCGCCTGAGCTGGATCCTCGAATCGGCCGAGAATAGCCAGCTCCAGACGGCGTATCGCATCCTCGTCGCCTCGCGTCCCGAGCTGCTCCGTCCGGGCCAGGCGGATCTGTGGGACTCGGGCGAAGTTTCAAGCGATGAGACCGTCAATCTGGAATACGCCGGCCAGGCCCTGGCCTCCGATCAACTCTGCTTCTGGCAGGTGCAGGTGCGCGACCGCAACGGCCATTGGTCAACCTCCGAAACCGCCGAGTGGACCATGGGCCTGCTCCAGCCCTCGGACTGGCACGCCTCCTGGATCGTCGTCCCCGGCGGCGCGCTCGTCCCCGGCCCGCTCCCGCTGTTCCGCCAGGAGTTCGACGTTGCCAAACCGCTCCGCCGCGCCCTGCTCCACGTCTCCGGACTCGGCCAGCATGAGGTCACGCTCAACGGCGCGCCAGTCAGCGACCACCTCTTCGCCCCCGCCTGGAGCAACTACCGCAAGCGCGTCTACTATGAGACCTTCGACGTCACCCGGCTGCTGAAAAACGGCCGCAATGCCGCCGGCGTGATGCTCGGCAACGGCATGTACAACGTCGTCGGCGGGCGCTACGCCAAGTTCACCGCCTCCCTCGGCCCGCCCAAGCTGATCTTCCAGTTGACCCTCGAATTCGCCGACGGCTCGACCGCCCGCGTCGTCTCCGACTCGTCCTGGAAAACCGCTCCAGGGCCGGTGACGTTCAGTTGCATTTACGGCGGCGAGGACTACGACGCCCGGCGCGAGATATCCGGCTGGGACCAGCCCGGCTTCGACGATTCCAAGTGGCACCGCGCCGTGTGGATCGAGGCCCCCGGAGGCACGCTCGTGGCGCAGTTCTCCCCTCCCGTCCGCGTCCTGCAAGCGTATCCCACCGTCGCCCTGACCGAGCCCCGCCCCGGCGTCTACGTCTACGACCTTGGCCACAACTTCTCCGGACGCCCGCTGCTGCAGGTGCATGGCGCGGCAGGCCAGAAGGTCCGCCTGATCACCGCCGAATTGCTGGACCGGAACGGCCTCGCCGACCAGCACTCCGGCGGCGCCCCGGTGTGGTTTGAATACACGCTCAAGGGCGGCGCGCCGGAGACCTGGACTCCGCGCTTCGCCTACACCGGCTTCCGCTACGTGCAGGTGGAGGGCCTCAAGCCGGACGAAATCCGCGGCGAGTTCCTGCACGCCGACGCGCCGCGCACCGGGGAGTTCACCAGCTCCAGCGACCTGCTCAACCGCATCCACGAGCTGATCATCCAGGCCATCCGCAGCAACCTCCAAAACGTCCTCACCGACTGCCCGCACCGCGAGAAGCTCGGCTGGCTCGAGCAGGTCCACCTCATGGCCGCCGGCCTGTGCTACAACTTCGACCTGCGCACCGTGCTCGCGAAAATCGCCACCGATACGCGCGACGCCCAGCTGTCCAGCGGCATGGTGCCCGACATCGCGCCGGAGTACGTGGTCTTCGCCGGCGGCTTCCGCGATTCGCCGGAGTGGGGCTCGACCGCGGTTTTGGCGCCGTGGCACGCCTGGACCTGGTACGGCGACCGCCGTCCACTTGAGGGTTCCTTCGAAACCATCCATCTCTACATCGCCTATCTCGACGCCCGCTCGGACCATGGCATCCTCTCCTACGGCCTAGGCGACTGGTTCGACATCGGCCCCGGCGCGCCCGGCCAATCCAAACTGACCCCGCGCGGCATCACGGCCACGGCCGTTTACTACCAGGACCTCACGGCGGCGGCCGGAGCGGCCCATCTGCTGGGCAACGTCGCGGCGGAGTGGTCGTTCCACGAAAAGGCTGACGCGCTCCGCGCCGAGTTCCAGCGCCGCTTCTACGATCCCGCCAAACAGAGCTACGCCGGCTCCAGCCAGACCGCCAACGCCATGCCGCTGGTGGTCGGCCTGGCCCCGGCCGAAGCCGCTTCGGCGCTCCTTGCCCACATCGTCGACGACGTCCGCGCCCGCGGCAATCACACCAGCGCGGGCGACATCGGCTACCACTACGTGCTTTCGGCGCTCGCCGCCGGCGGCCGCTCCGACGTCATCTTGCGCTTGGCCACCGAGCCCACCGCGCCCAGCTACGCCTCCCAGTTGGCGCGCGGCGCAACCTCGCTCACCGAAGCCTGGGACGCCAATCCCGGCTCCTCGCAGAACCACTTCATGCTGGGCCACATCGAGCAGTGGCTCTACGAGTACCTGGCCGGCATCGCCCCCGCGCCCGGGACGTACGCCTGGCGGCGCGTCATCCTCCAACCCCACCCGGTCGGCGATCTGCAGTCGGCGGGCGCCAGCTACGACTCGCCGCGCGGCCGGATCGTCTGCCGCTGGCAGCGCTCGGGTGAGGATATCGTGATCGACGCGACCCTGCCCCCGGGCGTCTCAGGCGAACTGCGCCAGCCCGACGGCGCCGTCCGCACCACGCTCGATTCCGGCACGCACCATCTGACCTTCAGGGACTTCCGCTAGACCTGTTCCGGAATAAGTGTAGCCCGTCGCGTCCGGCCGCAATGAGGCCGCTCCCGGACGGGGACACCGAGGGCCGCGGCGCTTGATCGACAGCCTCTGAACGTCGCACCGAGGGAACCCCAGCGTGCCGCCGCGGCACGCGCAGAGTGTCCCCTCCGGCCACCCAACCCGCGCCGGCCGAGTCCACAGAAACTGTGAATCTGCTCTAACGTGCTCCGGCAGTTTTTCGCTGTCCGCAACCGCACCCAATAAATCATATGATATGATTTAACAGCCGATGGCAGCTTCATTCTCTGCGCCGTTCCCCGAAGGCGGGCTCCACTCCCGCATCACCATGCAGTTGGCCCTGCGGGTGGTCGAGTCGGACCGCGCGGGCTCGATCGTCGCCTTCCCCAAGGAAGCCGACCTCTGCGTGCAGCTCGGCGTCAGCCGCTCGATTCTGCGGGAGTCCATGAAAGTGCTCGTGGACAAGGGCATGGTCGAGATGAAGCCGCGCGCCGGGACGCACTCCAAGCCGCGCGCGGCCTGGCGGCTGCTCGACCCCGATATCCTGTCGTGGCAGGCGGCCGTGGGGCCCGATGCGCAATTCGCCCGGGACCTGTGTGAAGTCCGCCTGGCGATTGAGCCGACGGCCGCGGGTTTTGCAGCGGTGCGCGCCACCGCGAGCGATCTCCGCCGCATTGAGTCGTGCCTGGATCAGCGCCGCAGGGCCGCCAGCCGGTCGGTGGTCGAAAGGCTCATCGATCTGGATCTGGCCTTTCAGTCCGCCGTCGTGGAGGGCTCCCACAATCCCCTGCTGGTGCAACTGTCGGCCAGCATTCGCGGGCCGCTCCGGGTGGCGCTGGCGCTGAGCGCGCGCTTTCCGGCGTCCGTGCGTCTCGGACTGGCAGCTCACGAAGTCCTGCTGGAATCCCTGCTCCGGCACGACCCGTTGGCCGCGCGCCACGCCGCGGAACAGGTCGTCGGACTGGCGATGTTGGCGGTGGAAGAAAGGTGTCGGAGTGAGGCCCGATCGAAGCGGAGGGAAGCGCAATGACCAACACCCCGGCTGCTGGGTTCCGTTATCGGGAACTCGCCATCAATGATGCACAAGATCTGGTCTTTGGGATCGCCGCCCGGCCGCTCGATTGCGGCTTTGGCCTGCGCATCGGCGGCGGCCTCGTGTTCCCCGAAGTGAATTTCACCTTGCCCGCTCTGGAGGTGAATGCATCCACCTGGAGCGAGGTGCTGGGGCATTACCGTGAAATCGCCGCGGGAGTGATCAGACGCGCGCTGGCGCTCCAGGTCCCGGGCATGGTGCTCGAATTCGAGCTGCTGCCGGCCATGACGGAAACGCCCGAGTGGGGCGCCGAAATCACGGCCCTGTTGCACACTGCCTTGCGGGACGCGCATGAGAAACACGGACTCCGCTCGGCCCTGCGCGTGACGCCTACCGACATCCGCGAGCAGGCCAAGCCCCCGCTGCTGCGCGAAGGCCCATCCTGGGAGCGGCTGCGGCGGTCCTTTGATCTCTGCATTGCCGCCGGCGCGGACATCCTCTCCATCGAATCCATCGGCGGCAAGGAACTGCACGACTACGGCCTGATGTACGGCGATTTCCGCGCCATCGTCTGCGCTTTGGGTGTCCTGGCTCCCCGTGACATGGCCTGGCTGTGGGATCGGATCGTTGCGGCGTGCGCCGCATCGCCGCGCGCCATCCCGGGCGGCGATACGGCCTGCGGCTTCGCCAACACTGCCATGCAACTGGCCCATCAAAAGATGCTGCCGGAGGTCCTGGCCGCCGTCGTCCGGGCGATGAGCGCCGCGCGCAGCCTGGTCGCTTTCGAGCACGGCGCGCGCGGGCCTTCCAAAGACTGCGCCTATGAAGGGCCGGTGCTCAAGGCGATCACCGGGTGTCCGATCTCGATGGAAGGCAAGTCGGCGGCCTGCGCCCACTTCAGCCCGCTCGGTAACATCGCCTCGGCCATGTGCGATCTGTGGAGCAATGAATCTGTCCAGAACATCCGTCTTCTCTCGGGCAACGCGCCGGAGGCCTTTGCGGAACTGCTGGCCTACGATTGCCGCCTCATGAATACCGCCACCAAGCATGGCCAGCAGTCGCTGCTGCGCGACTGGCTGACTGAATCCGATGAGCATCTCAGCCCGCAGGCGCTGCTCCTGTCCCCGGCCTCGACTCTGCGCCTTGCCCGCGCCATCGTCAGCCTGGAGGACGACTACGGACGGACGGTCGCCGCCGGCCGGGAAGCCGTGGCGATTCTCAACCAATCACAAGCCAGCGGCGAGCTCGTTCTGCCCGCGCGGGAGAAGAGCTGGTTGTCCCGGTTAGCAGCCGGGTTGGAGGGCCTGCCGCCCGCCGAGGACGCGCTGTTGACCGAGATGATCGATCAGCACGGGGATCTCTTTGATTGTGCCAGCTACGGGCTGGCGCCTCGGCCCGCGCATTAGACCTGTTTCGGAATAAGTGTAGCCCGTCGCGTCCGGCCGCAATGAGGCCCCTCCCGGACGGGGACGCCGAGGGCCGCGGCCCTTGATCGACAGCCTCTGAACGTCGTGCCGAGGGAACCCCAGCGTGCCCCCGCGGCACGCGCAGAGTGTCCCCTCCGGCCCTATGGTGCCCCGCAGCCGCCCCCTCACTGCCTGACCCACCCCCCCGGTCACGCCTTCTTCCAGGCGAACATAACATTAAGAAACCGCCCCGGCGCCTCCCGGCGGCACTGTCGTGTCGAAATGTCGCGTTTGGCCTCCCGCCCAGCCTCTTTCTGACTGTAAACAATAGACTTACTCCACGCGACACCGTGTCGCGTTTTCACCCCCGAATTCGACACTTGTGTCGAAAAGTGTCGAATTTGGCCCCTCGCCGCGCTTAATCTATCCTTCGCCCCACCCCCGGAAACGCTTGACACAGCCCTCTATCCTATTGATA
>JBKQPG010000045.1:0-88721 GCA_052145115.1 Bryobacteraceae bacterium | reverse complement strand
CTGCCTGCTCTCAGGCCGGACCGCCGTTGTCTGATATCATCGATCTCAAAGTGCTTCTCCCGCGCCTGAAGACTGTCTCCCCCAGAAGTTTCGTTGGTTGGTTGGCCCTGGTGATCGCGTTCGGCTTGGGAGCGTGCCGCCAGGCTCCGCCCCCGTCCGCCAGGCAGGCCGAAGGCGTCTCCCCGCCGTACCGTTTGGATGATCACTTCGATTCGGCCAAAGTTACGACCGCTTCCTCCGCCGCCTCCCGTATTCTCGAAGCCGAACCAACCGTGTGGCACTTTCAGGCACACAAGACCGACTGGCGGCTATTGCGCGGCCGCATGGGTTTCAAGCCGCCCGGCATGCTCGTTCTGAAAGGCGAGGGCAACACGCCCGTGATTGCCGCCCGGACCCGTCCCGCCATCGACTGGAGCCGCTATGAGACCATGCGCATTCGCATGATCGTCGAAGGCGGCACCGAGCTCAAGGTGCGGCTGGGCGACACGGTGATGACTCAGAAGCTCGCCCCCCCCATGGAGTGGATGGTCTACCGCTTCGAACTGCCCAAGGTTCCTTCCGGTTTCACCCGCCCATTGGCGATCATGCCCACCGATGACCTCGGCGCCACTGTGGTTATCGATTTTATCGAGTTGGTTCCGCGGAAAGAGACGCTCGGCAGCCCCGCCGGCCGGACTGCGATCGGCAAGCTCGACGAATACCGCAGTACTTTGTATGCGCGCGCCCCCGCCTCCATGGCCTTCGATGTCCCCGTGCCCAACGCTGCCCCCGCGCTGCATTTCGGCCTGGGAATCTCAGGGAAATCTCCCGTGAAGTTCCGCGTCCTGGCCGGGCCGTCCGCGACCGAGCTGTTTTCGAAAACGCTCAGCGATCCCGATCATTGGGAGGACGCGGAAGCCGATCTCTCCGCCTACGCCGGAACCACCACGCACCTCGTCCTGGAGACTTCGGCGCAGGCCGCCGGTATGGTCGGCTTCTGGTCCAATCCGATGGTTCTCAGCCGTACTGCGCCGCGCCGGCCCAACATCCTCTTGTACGTAGTCTGCACCCTGCGGCCGGACCACACGAGCCTGTACGGCTATACCCGCCCGACCACCCCCTTCCTCAAGCAGCTCGGCACTTCTTCGGTGGTCTTCGACGATGCGGTCTCGCAGGCCTCCTGGACCAAGGCTTCGGTGCCTTCCATCCTGACCTCGCTTCAGGCCTACACCCACGGTCTGGTCAACGAGTCCGACACGATCCCGCGCGGCGCAACGACCATGGCGGAACAGTTGCGGGCTGCGGGCTACGTCACGGGGGCGATCCTTGGCAACGCCTTCGCCGGTCGCGCCAGCGGCCTCGACCGGGGTTTCGACTTCGTCATGGAGTTCCCAGTCGTCCAGCGTCAATCCAAGGATGCGATCGATCGCGGTACCGACTCCGCCGCCATCAACCGCGCCATTCTGCCCTGGCTGGAGCGCCACCGCAACGAGCCGATCTTCCTGTTCGTTCTTTCCACCGACCCCCATGCCCCGTATCGTCCGCCCGCCGAGTTCGAGAAGCAGTTCGCCAATCCCGCCGAAACGAAGCAGTTCAACCAGGACTACATAAGACTCCGCGACATCCGCACCGATGGCGGCGGCGCCACCGTGACTCGCGATGAAATCCGCTCCAAAGGCATTGACCCCGATTGGTTCCGCCGTTGCGCCATCGACCGCTACGATGGCGAGATTGCCCACAACGACCGCAGCATCGAGATCCTCACCGGCAAGCTGAAGGAACTCGGGGTGCTCGATAACACGCTGGTCGTCGTCGCCTCCGACCACGGCGAGGAGTTCTGGGAACACGGCCTCAGCGCGCATCGGCATTCGCTCTACGCTGAGTTGATCCACGTCGTTCTGATGATGTGGAATCCCAAACTGATCCCGCAGCCTCGCCGCATCGGTGAGCCCGTCCAGTTGATCGATATCCTGCCCACCGTTTTGGACCTTCTCGGCCTGAAAGTGCCGGACGGACTCGAAGGCCGCAGCCTCGTGCCTTTGTGGAAGGACGCCCCGCATGGGCCCGCCGTGCCGGCCATGTCCACCAAGCTCGCGCTCCCGTTGGCCAAGCCTGGCGGCGGCGTGCCCGAAAATTTGACCGACACATTCGCTCGCGTCCAGCCGGACTGGAAGCTCATCTATCGCCCCCAAGCCGCCCGCGCGCGTCTGAAACAAGTGGAGCTCTACGACCGCCGCTCCGATCGCGCCGACAAGACCGATGTGGCTGCACAGCACGCCGACGTTGCGGATCGGATGCGGCTCGAAATCCTCAAGTGGATTGGCCAGGAGAACGCAGTCAAGGCGCGAATCGGTCCGGGCGGTTCCAAGCCTCTCGACCGCAACACCCTCGAACGTCTGCGCAGCCTCGGCTATCTCGGAGGAGGAACAGACAAGAAGCATTAGGCCCTGTTCATCAGTCATCCAGGCATCACCCTGGCCCCCTGTCTTTTCCGCTGCGAGAACCAACTGAGGGTACAATGAGACGTCCGCGCACCGGACCCTCACCTGAATGGGACCCACAACCGCCTCATTGCCTCTCCTTCCGCCGCTGGATGCGAGAATCCCAAAGTGGTCTCTGGAGAAGCTCGAATTTCGGGCATGCCCCATGTGCGGCGAGGATCATCATCCCTCGCTGATGCGTCCGGATAAGCTGCCCCTCGCCTTCTGTGGCAGTTGCCAGTTATGGTATGTCTCCAATCTCCCCCCTCTGGAGGAAATCCATCAGCTCTATCAGGGGTATTGGTTTACGTTCCGGCCCAAGGATCTCTCCCCCTTGTCTGCGAGCCGTCTCATCTCGGATGAAGGGTTACTGGAAGACGATATTCGATTGAATCGTCTATCTGCACTTTCCGGAGGGTTGGAAGGGAAACGCCTGCTTGAGATTGGATGTGGTTGCGGCGAGTTTCTGGTTGGCGCCCGGCGCCGTGGTGCGTCAGTTTTCGGCAACGACATTTCGCCGGAAGCCTGTTCTTTCGTGAGAGAGCAACTGCACTTCCCGGTTTCCCAGGGTCCGCTCCACGATTCGGCTTTCACCGCTGAATTCGGCGCAATGGACATCGTCGCCATGAGTGATCTGATCGAGCACCCGGTCGAACCGCTTCGCACGTTCGAGTCTGCCTTGAAGGTACTGAAACCCGGTGGACTGCTCCTGATACTCACGCCCAACGGAGGCGAGGCGTCGGATGATCTCCGCGGTGCGATGCAGTGGGTCGGATTTCGCGTAAATCTCGACCATCTCCAATACCTGTCCACTGCGACCATCCTGGCGCTTGCGTGCAGGTACGGCTGCCGAATCGAGCATTTGGAGACCTTCGGCTATCCGTGGCTCGAGGGAATTGAAGATCCCCCTACCGGCACTGCTGCTACCGTGCGCTCACTGAAGAGCTGCGTTAAGGCGCGATTGAAAAAGATCGCTGCGGCGCGAAAACTGGTGCGTGCAGTCCGCGCGTCGCGGGATATTTTCGCCGGGAGTCAACGGGATGGCAGATGCGGAACCTACAACCTGTTCGCGATTCTCCGCCGGATGCGCTCCCCGGAGACCTGGCCTGAGAACATGAAAGCCGCGACGCCGTGAGGCGCACTCCGTCACCACAGCGGCGCTAGATTCCCCGGGGCGCAAATCGGAAGTCACGAAATCGCTAAGTTAATTGGCGTCCCCAGCGGGATTCGAACCCGCGTTATCGCCGTGAAAGGGCGGTGTCCTAGGCCAGGCTAGACGATGGGGACTGCAGGGCGGTGAGGACCGCCCCTCATTCAAGACTAGCGGCCGGCGGCCGCGGCGGTCAAACCAGCGGCCTCAGAGTGTCTTGAGGTATGCCAGCAGGTTTGCTCTCTCCTCGTCGCTCAGCACGCTGGCGAAGGCCGGCATCGATCCCTTTCCGCTGTTGATGAATTTCAGGACGTTCTCGTCCGTCACTTTCAGCCCGTTCGCCAACTTAGGCTTCTTGAACAGGCCCTTCAGGCTCGGGCCCATCTTCTTCTGGTCGGTGGTCGCGTAGTGGCACACGCTGCACTGCTCGAACACTTCCTTGCCCTTCGCCGCGTCGCCCTTCTTGTCCGCGGCCGCGCCTGACCCGGTGATCAGCAACGCCGCCCCAAAGGCCGCCGCGCAATAATTCTTCATCTCTCCGCTGCCTCCTTCATGCTGAGCTCAATTCATTCTACAATCGCGGGTTGCGGAACCTCGTCATTCTTTTCTCCCGGGCGCCCCTCCTCGGTCTGGTTAAGACCCGCTTGGCGAAGCACCTCGGGGCTGCCCTCGCGCTGCGCTTGCATCAGGCGTTCGTTCTCGATGTCGCGGCCCGTGCGTCATCCTGCTGCCCCATTGAATTGCACACCGACATTGAAACCGATGCCTGGCCCGAAATCACCTGCCCGCGCCGGCTGCAGCGCCCGGGCGACCTCGGTGTCCGTATGCTCGCGGCGCTGGAAGAGGCGCTGGCCCGTGGTTGGGAAAGCGTGGCCATCCTCGGCGCGGACGTTCCCGATCTGCCGGCATCGCATATCCTCCATCTGTTCGACTCGGACGCCGACGTGTGCCTCGGTCCGGCCGAGGACGGCGGCTTCTGGGGCGTCGCCTGCCGGCGCGCCGCCGCGGGTATGTTCGCCGCCGTCCCGTGGTCCTCGCCCCGCACGCTCGACGCCACCGTGGCCGCCTGCGGGAGCAGCGGGCTGAGCGTCGCACTCGCTCCATTGTGGGCCGATGTCGATGAGCCGGCGGATCTTGCGCGCCTGGCGTCGAGCCCGACCCTGGCGCCCCTTGGGGCCACCGCTAAACTATTACAAGAGCTTCACTTGCGGGACTCAGGATCTCATTGATAATATGGCACTTCAGTGTCGGTATTGCCCTGGGCCGCGTTGACGCCGGTTTTGCGGCTATGATAACGATGAAGCTTCAGTTTGGATTCCGTCATGCCTGACGAACAGCGGCCTGAAGGCGCGCCTGGCCCGAACCCCGCACCGGCTCAACCCACGCCGCCGCCGGCCCAGGCTGCGCCGGCCAAGCCTCCCGCCGCAAAGCCAGCCGCACCGGCTCCTCCGCCCCCTCCTCCGCCCTGGGAAGGCGATCTGCCAAGCGCCTTGAAGGACGAGTTCGGCGAGCGGGTTTCGGAGTTCATCGCCTGCCAGGGCCAGCCTTCGTTCCTCGCTCGGGCCGATGCGCTGCATGATGTGCTGGAATCGCTGCGCGACTCCCACGAATTCGACTACCTGGTCGACATCACCGCCGTGCACTGGCCCAAGCGCGATGCGGCCTTCGACATCATTTACGTGCTCTACAGCTTCTCCCGCAATCAGCGCATCCGCATGAAGATCCAGGTGAAGGACGGAGAACGCCCGGCCAGCGCCGTGGACCTATACCCCACCGCGAACTGGCTGGAACGTGAGGTCTTCGATATGTTTGGCGTGGAATTTGATGGCCACCCCGATCTGCGCCGCATCCTGATGCCGGACGACTGGACTGGTTTCCCGTTGCGCAAGGAGCGCACCATCCTCGACATGGATCACCGCTGGGTTCAGGAAAACCTGGGGATCGAGAGCGGACAATAGGACATGGCCGGGACCTTTCTCGATTCCACTGAACTCGTCCTGAACATGGGGCCGCAGCACCCCTCCACGCACGGTGTTCTGCGCGTGATCGTCAAGCTCGACGGCGAAAAAGTTCTCGGAACCGACTGCGTGATCGGCTACCTCCACCGCGGCGTCGAAAAACTAGGCGAGAACCGGACCTATCAGCAGTTCGCCCCCTACGTCGATCGCATGGACTATGTCGCCGCGGTCTCGAACGGGCTGGGCTACTGTCTGGCGGTCGAGAAGCTCCTCGGCGTCGAGGCGCCGCCGCGCGCCCAGGCCGTCCGTGTCATCCTCACCGAGCTGAACCGCGTCGCCAGCCACCTCATCTGGCTGGGCACGCACGCCCTCGATATCGGCGCCATCACGCCCCTATTCTACTGCATGCGGGAACGCGAGCTGGCGCTGAACATCTTTGAAAAGTACTGCGGCGCGCGCCTCACCACGCACGCCTTCCGTATCGGCGGGCTGCTGTACGAAACCTACGACGGCTTCGAGAAGGACATCCTCGACTTCTGCGACGTCTTCCTGCCCAAGGCCGACGAGTATGAGGAGCTGCTGACGGGCAATCGCATCTGGGTGGACCGCATGCGCAACGTCGGCATTCTGACCATCCCCGATTGCAAGGCCTTCGGCGTGACCGGCCCCATGCTCCGCGCGGCCGGCGCGAAGTGGGACCTGCGTAAGGCGCAGCCCTATAGCGGTTACGAAAAGTACGATTTTGAAATCCCGACCGGCGACCGCGGCGACAACTTCGACCGGTACATCGTTCGCATGGCGGAGATGCGCCAGGCGGTGCGCATCATGCGCCAGGCCGTCGCCGCCCTGCCCCAGGGCCCGATCATGGCCAAGGTGCCTAAGGTGCTTAAGCCGCCTGTGGGCGAGGTTTATGTCTCCATCGAGGCGCCCAAGGGCGAGCTCGGTTATTACATCGTCAGCGACGGCTCGACGCTGCCCTATCGCGTGCGCGTGCGGCCGCCCTCGTTCGTGAATCTCCAGGCGCTCGACAGGATGTCGCGGGGCTCTCTGGTTGCCGATCTCGTGGCGATCATCGGTACCATTGATATTGTCCTCGGGGAGGTTGACCGCTAGGCCCCGGGGCCTCCAGCGCAGGCGCTCCGATGAAAAAGCTGCTCAGAACCATCTTTCTCGTGGATCTGCTCGAAGGTCTCTGGGTCACCTTCCGCAACCAGCACCCCAAGCAAATCGTGACCGAGCAGTATCCGTCCGCGCGCCCCAAGGTGGCCGAACGTTATCGCGGCGCGCCCCGGCTCAACATCAATCCCGAAAACGGCGAGACCCTCTGCATCTCCTGCGACCTGTGTGCTCTGGCCTGTCCCGAGAACCTGATCGTCGTGGGCTGGGAGCGAAACCCGGAGACCAAGCGCAAGGACCTGGTGACTTTCACTTACGACACTTCGCGCTGCATGTTCTGCGGCTTGTGCGAGGACGCCTGCCCGGTGGACGCTCTGGAGTTGACACAGGATTTCGAATTGGCGAACTACTCGCGGGAGGGCGCCATCTGGGATCGGCAGATGCTGGAGGAAGGCCCCAAGCCGGTCCAATACAAATACTAGGCGCGTGCTCTCTGTAGTTCGCATTGGAGACTCAGGCCGGTTGGAAACTCCGGCTCCGTTTGGTGGATTTGCCGCCCATGCTGGACACAATTCTCTTTTACTCGTTCGCGCTGCTCACCCTCGCCGGCGCCATTCTGACCATCTCGCTGCGCAACGCAGTGTACTGCGCTATCGCACTCGTCACGTCGCTGGCCGGTGTCGCCGGCCTGTTCCTGCTGCTGAAGGCCGAGTTCCTGTTCGCCGTGCAGATCATTCTCTACATCGGCGGCATCACGGTGCTGTTCCTGTTCGTCATCATGCTCGTGAACCTCGACCAGACGGCGCACCAGCCCCGCTACCATCGGCACTGGCTCATCCCGCTGCTCGCCGCCGCGGGCACGGGCGCGCTGTTCGTCGCATTTCTGACCAAGGGCCGCGGCCTGCTGGCTTTGCCCGCGCCCGGTGCCGGTGCCACGGCCGGCAACGTCGAACAGCTCGCCGACATGCTGTTCCGCGACTACCTGGTGCCGTTTGAAGTGGCTTCGCTGCTGCTTTTGGTGGCCATCGTCGGCAGCGTCATGATGGCCAAGAAGAAGGTCTGACTTTCGCGCGGGAGGAGATGAATATTTTGCACCCCATCACCACCAGCCACTACCTGGTTCTCAGCGTCGCTCTGCTGCTCATCGGCACGCTCGGCATTCTGCTGCGCCGCAACGTCGTCATCATCATGATGTCGATTGAACTGATTCTGAACGCCGTCAACATCAATCTCGTCGCCTTCAGCAACCATCTGAAGACGCTCAACGGCCAGATCTTCGCCATCTTCGTCATCACCGTGGCCGTGGCCGAAGCCGCCGTCGGCCTCGGCATCCTCATCGCGCTGTTCCGCAACAAGGAAACAGTGTTGGTCGACGAAATCGACCTCCTGAAATGGTAAGCCCCCAAGAGAAGAAGGGACGATGAACTTTCTCGACCTCATCTGGCTGATCCCGCTCGTGCCGCTGCTGGGCGCGGCGCTGATGCTCTTTTTCGGGCGCCGCCTGCCCCAGGCCGCCATCAGCCTCATTTGCCCCGGCGCGGTCGGCGTCTCCTTCCTGCTCTCGCTCGGCGCGGTCATCCGACTCGCCGGCCTGCCTGAAAAGCTCCACCAGGTCACGCTCTTCCCCTGGCTGCCGCTGATAAAGGTGGATTTCGCCTACCTGCTCGATCCGCTCAGCTCCGTAATGATCCTCGTCGTCACTGGCGTCGGCTTCCTGATCCACGTCTATTCCATCGGCTACATGGGCCACGAGGGCGGTTACTACCGCTTCTTCGGTTACATGAACCTCTTTGTATTTTTCATGCTGACCCTCGTCCTGGCGAACAACTATCCGCTGCTGTTCGTCGGCTGGGAGGGCGTCGGCCTGTGCAGCTATCTGCTGATCGGTTTCTACTTCAAGAAAAAGTCCGCCGGCGACGCCGCCAACAAGGCTTTCATCGTCAACCGCATCGGCGACGCCGGCTTCATCCTCGGGATGTTTTTCCTGTACCAGATCACCGATTCGCTCAAGTTCACCGACGTGAATGAGGCCCTGCGCTCCGCCCGCTTCGGCGTCGAGTCGCACTTCGGTCTGCTCAGCCTCACCGCCCTGCTGCTCTTCATCGGCGCCACTGGCAAATCGGCGCAGATTCCTTTATACGTCTGGCTGCCCGACGCCATGGAAGGCCCCACGCCCGTCTCCGCCCTCATCCACGCCGCGACCATGGTGACCGCCGGCGTTTACATGGTGGCGCGTTCAAACGTGCTCTACCAGTTGACGCCCGAGACCTCATTCCTCATCGCCGGCGTCGGAGCTGCGACGGCCATCTTCGCGGCCTCGATCGGCCTGGTGCAGAACGACATCAAGCGCGTGCTCGCCTACTCCACCATCAGCCAGCTCGGCTACATGTTCGTCGCCGCCGGCGTCGGCGCATACTGGGTCGCTATCTTCCATCTCTATACCCATGCCTTCTTCAAGGCCCTGCTGTTCCTCGGCGCCGGCAGCGTCATCCACGCCATGAGCGGCGAGCAGGACATGCGCCGCATGGGCGGCCTGAAGGACAAGATCCCGACCACCTTCGCGACCATGTTCATCGCCTCGCTGGCCATTGCCGGCATCCCCGGCCTGGCCGGTTTCTTCTCCAAGGATGAGATCATCTGGCAGTCCTACAGCTCACCCCTCGGCTCGACCTTCCTCACCGTGGTCGGCCTGATCACCGCCGCCATGACGGCCTTCTACATGTGGCGCCTCATGTTCCTGACCTTCTACGGCGAGCCCCGCATGGACGAGCACACCCGCCATCACGTTCACGAATCGCCGCGCACCATGACCGTCCCCCTGATGGTGCTCGCCGCCGGCAGCGCCCTCGCCGGCTGGCTCGGCGTGCCCAAGCTCTTCGGCCTGCCCGCTTTCTTCCACGGTTTTGAACACTGGCTCGAACCCGTCTTTGAACCCGTGGCCGCCACGGCGCGCGCCGGCCCCGAAACCGCCGGCCATGCCGCCGAATGGTTCTTGATGGGCGTCTCCATCGTCCTCGCCGTGGGCGGCATCTGGCTTGCCCATCACGTTTATTGCAAGCTCCGAGCCGGCGAGCGCCCCAGCGGCGGCGTCCTCTATCCCGTCCTCTATAACAAGTGGTACGTCGACGAGCTGTACAATCTGCTCTTCGTCCGCGGCCTCACGCTCGGCGGCGGCGCGGCCTGCGCGCGCTTCGACGCGGACGTCGTCGACGGCGGCGTCAACGGCGCCGCCTGGACCACCCGCCTCGTCTCCACCCTCTCCATGTGGTGGGACACCTGGATCGTAGACGGCCTGGTCAATCTCGGCGCCTTCACCGTGCGCGCGCTTTCATTCCCCATCCGCTTTCTGCAGTCCGGCTTCCTGCAAAGCTACGCCCTGATCTTCGTCCTCGGCGTCATTCTGATTTTCGGCTACTACTGGGTGCGCTAATGCCATCGCACATGCTATCCATCGTTCTTTTCACTCCGCTGGTCGGGCTGCTGGTGCTGCTGTTCATCCCCGGAGAAAACAAGTTCCTCATCCGCCTCTGGGCCAACATCGTCGCCGGCGCCGGCTTCCTGGTCTCGCTCCCGCTGGTCTTGGGCTTCGATCGCTTCAAGGATGGCTATCAGTTCCTCGAGCGCGCCGACTGGATCCCCTCGCTCGGCGTCCAGTACCTGGTCGGCATCGACGGCATCTCGCTGCTCATGGTCATGCTCACCACCGTCATGGGCTTCGTCGCCATCTTCAGTTCCTGGACTTCGATCAACGACCGCGTCAAGGAATACTACGCCATGTTCCTGCTGCAGCAGGTCGGCATGATCGGCGTCTTCATCTCCCTCGATTTCCTGCTCTTCTACGTCTTTTGGGAACTCGTGCTCGTGCCGATGTACTTCATCATCGGCATCTGGGGCGGCCAGCGGAAGCTCTATGCCGCGATCAAGTTCTTCCTCTATACCCTCGCCGGCAGCGTCTTGATGCTGCTCGGCATCCTGACGCTCTATTTCCAATACGCGCAGCGTTTCGGCCATTACACCTTTGAAATCTCCGAGCTGATGAAGCTCAGCCTGCCCCTGGGCCTGCAGCAGTGGGTCTTCTGGGCCTTCTTCATCGGCTTCGCCATCAAGGTGCCCATGTTCCCCTTCCACACCTGGCTGCCCGATGCCCACACCGAGGCCCCCACCGCCGGCTCCGTCATCCTCGCGGCCGTCCTGCTGAAGATGGGAACTTACGGGTTCATCCGCTTCTCGCTGCCGCTCTTGCCCAAGGCATCCTCGGATAAGACCATCGTCACCATCCTCGCCGTCCTCTCGCTCATCGGCATCCTCTACGGCGCGCTGGTCAGCTTGGTGCAAAAGGATTGGAAGAGACTGGTTGCCTACTCCTCGGTCAGCCATCTCGGCTTCTGCACGCTCGGCATCTTTGCGCTGAACCAGAGCGGCCTGAGCGGCTCCATCATCCAGCAGCTCAACCACGGCATCTCCACCGGCATGCTCTTCCTGATCGTGGGCGTCATCTACGAGCGCCGCCACACCCGCGAAATCTCCCAATTCGGCGGCCTCGCCAGCGTCATGCCCAACTACGCCATCGTCTTCGCCATCGCCATGCTCTCCAGCGCCGGCTTGCCCTTGCTCAACGGTTTCGTCGGCGAATTCACCATCCTCCAGGGCGCTTTCGAGGCCAACAGAATCTGGGCCGCCTTCGGCGTCCTCGGCATCGTTTTCGGCGCGGCCTATCTGCTCTGGCTCTATCAGCGCACCATGCTCGGCGAAGTCACAAATGAAAAAAACCGCGGCCTCCCCGATCTCACCTGGCGCGAATGGGCCGTCTTCGTCCCGCTGCTCCTGTGGGCCCTGACCATCGGCCTCTACCCCAAGCCCTATTTCGACCTCCTCGACAAGCCCGTCGCCCAGATCGTCCATCGCGTCCACCAGTCCGCCAACACGCCGCTAGTAACCTCTCGGGGACAGTCTAGTCTGTCCCTCGTGGACAGACCTGACTGTCCCCCAACGCCGATCAGCGGTGACCCTCCTCAATCAGCTTCCCTGAACGCTCCCGCCGCGGAGGCTCACATCCGATGAGCAACTTCTACACCGCCACCGACCATTTCGTCCTCCTGCCTGCCATCCTGCTCGCGCTGTTCGGCTGCGCCACTCTGCTCTTCGATTTCTGGATCTTCCCCGACCCCAGGCAGCGCCGTCATCTCATCTGGTTCCTCCTCGCCGGCGAAGCCTTCGCGGGTGTCGCGCTCTTCAAACAGCAGCTCTTCCTCGTCCAGCAGAGCGGCGCACCCATCGAAGCGTTCCACGGCGCCTTGATCATCGACGGCTTCTCGCTCTTCTTCAATTGGATCTTTCTCGCCGCCACCGTCCTGGTCGCGCTCTTCTCCTACCGCTACTTCGAACTCCGCGACGAGCACCACGGCGAATACTACGGCCTGCTGATGCTCGCCCAGACCGGCATGTTCTTCCTGGCCACCGGCAACGAGCTCGTCACCCTCTTCATCGGCCTTGAAACCATGGCCGTCACTTTCTACGTCCTGGTAGGTTTCCTGCGCCGCGACCAGCGCTCCAACGAGGCCGCGCTGAAATACCTCCTCCTCGGCGGCTTCTCCAGCGGCTTCCTGGTCTACGGATTCTCCGTCCTCTACGGCATCTCCGGCTCCACCATGCTGCGCGACATCGGCGATGCCGTCGCCGGCCGCGATCCCTTCGACCCGCTGCTGTTCCTCGCCATCGCCACGATCCTCGTGGGTTTGTTCTTCAAGATCTCCGCCGCGCCCTTCCACATGTGGGCCCCCGACGCGTATGAAGGCGCGCCCACCACCGTCGCCGCCTATCTCGCCGTCGCCTCCAAGGCCGCCTCGTTCGCTCTGATCCTGCGTCTGCTCATGGGCCCGCTCGCCACCGCCCGCGCCGCCTGGGAACCCCTGCTCATCGGCGCCGCGGTCCTCTCCATGACCATCGGCAACCTCGCCGCCCTCACCCAGACCAACACCAAGCGCCTGCTCGCCTACTCCTCCATCAACCATGCCGGCTACATCCTGCTCGGCATCATCGCCGGCAACGCCATGGGCATTCAGGGCGTGCTCATTTACCTCCTCGTTTACGCCTTCATGAACCTCGGCGCCTTCCTGGTCCTGACCTCTCTGGCCAGCCAGGGCATCGCCGGCGACGATATCAACGACCTCAATGGCCTGATGCGCCGCAGTCCCGCCCACGCCCTATGGATGCTCGTCTTCCTGCTCTCGCTGGCCGGCATCCCGCCCACCGCCGGCTTCCTTGGCAAATACCTGATCTTCCTCGCCCTGCTCCAGACCGGCCATCCCATTCTGGCCGTCATCGCCGCCCTCTATGTCGCCGTCGCCATCTACTATTACTTCCGCCTGGTGCGCGCCATGTTCACCTCGACCTTCGAAAGTGAAGCCCCGGTCTCCTCCAGCCTCGGTATGAAGGTGGCCCTGGGCGTCACCGGCGTGCTTACGCTCGTCATCGGCGTCTATCCCGAACCCTGGGTCCGCCTCGCCCAGTGGAGCTTCAACCGCTGAGATTCCGCCCCATGCAAGCCATTCTTTCCAATCCCTGGTTCCTCCCCCTGGCGCTGACCCTCGTCATCATTGGCGTGGTCCCCCTCGCCGTCGCCTATGTCGTTCTTCTCGAACGCAAGGTCTTGGCCGACATGCAGGTCCGCCTCGGCCCCATGCGCGTTGGTCCCCACGGCTCCCTTCAGACCCTCGCCGACGCCGTCAAGCTCCTGCTCAAGGAAGACATCATCCCCTCCGCCTCCAGCCATCTTCTTTTCCGCTTCGCCCCCGTCATCTCCTTCTTCACCGCCGCCACCTGCCTGGCCGTCATTCCTTACTCCGGCTCGCTCTACGTCATAGACGCCAACGTCGGCCTGCTTCTCATCACCGCGCTTTCCTCCATCGGCGTCCTCGGCATCATCCTCGGCGGATGGTCTTCCAACAGCCACTACTCCCTCCTCGGCGGCCTGCGCGGCGCCGCGCAGCTCGTCAGCTACGAGGTCGCCCTCGCGCTGGCGCTGGTCGCCGGCATCATGGCCGCCGGCACCCTCTCCCTCACCGGAATCGTCAACGCCCAGCTCCACCGCCACGTCTGGTTCGTATTCGACAACTACGGCTTGATGATCGTCCCCTTCATGATTTACTTCATCAGCTCCGTCGCCGAAACCAACCGCGCTCCCTTCGACCTTCCCGAGGCCGAGTCCGAACTCGTCGCCGGCTACTCCACCGAATACAGCGGCTTCCGCTACGCCATCTATTTCCTCGCCGAGTACACCGCCATGTTCGTCGTCGGCTCCGTCGCCATCACCGTCTTCTGGGGCGGCTGGTTGCGCCCCTTCCCCAATGTCGCCTGGCTCGCCGTTCCGCTCGACTACGGTGCCCCGCTGCTGGTCTTTGGCGCCTTCGGCGCCATGTGCCTGTATCTCGTCAAAAAACAGCCCATCCGGGGTTACGCCATCGCCATGGTCTGCTTGGGCCTCTCTTTCTTCGCCCTGGCCGCCCTGTACCTGATCCCGGCCTTCAACGTCCCCTCCGCCCCCGTCTTCTGGTTCCTGCTCAAGCTCTTCCTCGTCCTCTACGTCATGATCTGGCTGCGCGGCACCTTCCCCCGCTACCGCTACGACCAGCTCATGAATATCGGCTGGAAAGTCATGATCCCCACCGCCCTCGGCGCACTCTTCCTCAACGCCTTGGTCGGCCTGCTCCACGGCTGAGCGTACCCCCTTTCGCCCCGCCTTTCGTCTATGCCCGCAGTGGGCCATTCTTGCCATTGACCAAATAATGTAGATCGGCTACTATGGCGAGATACTGGGCCTTTGCGCCTGCCTAACGGAGGAATCTCATGAATCGTTCGCGAACCGGCTATCGCTCGATAGTTTGTGCAGGTCTGCATGTGCTGCTGGGCTCAGCCATGCTCCTCTTTGTCCTGCAATCCCAGGCGCTGGCCCAATCCCTGGCCACGCGCCATGTGCGTCAGGAAGTACTCAGCGGCGAGGCGCAGTTCCAGAACCGGCTGCCCGCTACTCAGTCCTTGAGCCTCAACATCGCTCTTCCGCTGCGCAATGAGGCCCAGTTGGACACTCTGTTGCAGCAGCTTTACGATCCCCAAAGCCCCTCGTTCCATCAGTTTCTCAGCGTGGAGGAGTTCACTGACCGCTTCGGTCCCACCGCCGGCGACTACGCTGCGGTCATCAGTTACGCCCAGAAAAACGGCCTGACGGTGACCGGCACTTTCCCCAATCGTCTGGTCGTGAATGTGGCCGGGTCCGTCGCCAACGTGGAGCAGGCCTTCCATGTGAGCATGGGCTCCTATCAGCACCCCTACGAACCGCGCTCCTTCTACTCGCCCGACCGCGAGCCCTCGGCCGACCTCTCCGTGCCGCTGTGGCACATTTCGGGCCTCGATAACTTCTCCATCCCGCGTCCCGCCAGCCTGAAAAGAGTCTCGAATGCGGAAGCTTCTAATGCCCGCGGCAGCCAGACCGGCTCCGGGCCCAACGGTTATTTCCTCGGCAGCGACCTGCGCGCGGCCTACTATGGCAGCGGATCGCTCACCGGTACCGGCCAGTCGGTCGGGCTGCTGGAATTCGCGGGATTAAACGTCTCCGACGTCCACAACTACTTCACTGCGGTGGGGCAACCTTTCAACGTCGCCGTCAAGTTGGTATCCGCGGATGGGTCCAGCACGAGCTGCCCCACCGCGAGCTGCGACGACACCGAACAGGCCTTGGACGTCGAAGTGGCAATCTCCATGGCGCCGGGCATGAATTCCGTGCTGGTCTACGTCTCCGATACCAGCGATGTCGCCATCTTCAATCGGATGGCCTCGGACAATATCGCCAAGTCTCTGAGCTGTTCCTGGGGCTGGAGTCCCGCCGACCCGTCCAGCGACGACACGATCTTCAAGGAGTTCGCGGCCCAGGGCCAGAATCTCTTTGCGGCCTCCGGCGACAGCGGCGCATACCGCAGCCGGTCCAGGTATGTCTACCCTGCCGACGATGCCTATGTCACCTCGGTCGGCGGCACGGACATCAGCACCAACGGCGCGGGCGGAAGCTGGGCATCGGAAAGGGCCTGGTCTGACAGCGGCGGCGGATCCTCCCCGGACGGCATCAAGATCCCCAGCTACCAGAAGACCGCCGGAGTCATCACCACCGCCAACAAAGGTTCCACCACTCTGCGCAACAGCCCCGACGTCGCCGCCGAAGCCAACACCGACAACTACATTTGCTATGACGGCGGCTGCGCCGGCGGCTGGGGCGGAACCAGCTTCGCCGCGCCCCGTTGGGCCGGCTACCTGGCGTTGGCCAATCAACAGGCTGTCTCCCACGGCGACCCTGCCATCGGCTTCATCAACCCGACGCTCTACACGCTCGGGTTGGGATCGAGCTATGGCGCCAACTTCCACGACATCACCAGCGGTAACAATGGCACCTACTCCTGCCAGAAGGGCTACGACCTGGTCACTGGCTGGGGCAGCCCCAATGGCGCTGGCCTGATCAACTCCCTCGCCCCCTGACGGCCCGGAACAACCCGGGTCGTCGGCAGCGGCATTGACACGCGGGTGTAGCATCAATCAGGGAGTCCGCATTTCCGGGCTGACAAGAGTGTTCTTTGAAAACCGAATAACGGGCGAAAAACTGTCCGAAAGATAGCCTTCTAAGTCTTTGGATCTAAAAAACAAAGTCGATATTTAGCTTTGTTCCTCCAAAAACGCGTTTTTGCATCGTGGCGCAGGCATTCGTGCCTGCCGCGTCGGCATTCGTGCCGACGTTTGGTCCCCCCAGCCCGGTTCCATCTTCAGCGCCTGCTCTTTCGACCTACCGACGCCCCGGTCGAACCTGCTTGACACGCAGGTGTAGGATCAATCAGGGAGTCCGCATTTGCGGGCTATCAGGAGTGTTCTTTGCAAACCGAATAACTGGCGAATATCTGTCCGAAAGATAGTCTTCTAAGTCTTTGGATCTGAAAAGCAAAGTCGATAATTGGCTTTGTTCCTCCAAAAACGCGTTTTTGCATCGTGGCGCAGGTGGCCCGGAGGACTGCCGCAGCCGCAGCCCGGCGTCACGGTCGCCCCGCCGGGCCAGCGCCGGCAACAACTGAGGTTCTCGCCCTCGTCGCGCTCGAGTCGTCTCAATCAGCCTACGCTTCGATCGCCGCGCGGATGTGTTCCAGATGCTTCGCGCCGTGGCCTGCATAGATCCGCACCAGGTCGTCGAGCGAGATCACGCCGCGCTCCGGATGATATCCTGTGCGGTCCCACGCCGCCTTTGGCAGCGACCGCAGGAACTCGACCCACCGCGCGTGCATCCCCTTGATAATCTCCAGCGAAGGCGCCACGGGCCCGCTCTTGGCATCGGGCAATTGGGCCCACACCTCCTGGTCGTAGGGCTGGATCGTCGGATGATCCACGGTGGCGATGAACCGCGTCCGGATAAAGGCGAACAGGTGCGAGTCGGCGATGTGGTGGATCACTTGCCGCGCCGACCATTTGCCTTGGCCGTATGTTTTGTTCAGTTTAGCGTCGTCCGCCCCGGCGATCAGTTGTTCCAGTTGCGCCGGGAGCGCCTCGATTTTCTGTATCGCAATCTGCCGTTCTTCGGGAGTCATGCCTGCTATTGTCGCGCACCCCGGCGGATTTCCGGTGCAACATTCGCGCCCCGCGCGTGACCGCGGTCACGGAACTTCCGTGCGGCCGGGCGTAGCTTAGAAGCATGGAAGCCGCGCCTGCCGAGGCCGCCGCAGTGTTGCCGCGGAGCACACCTCAAACCACTGCCGGGAAACGGGCTAAGCCGTACCGCCGCCGTTCTCATCGCGGCGGCGCGCAGGCTTTCCGGGCGATGGTCCAGTTCCTTTTCCTCGGCCTCAACCTCTGGATTGGCGTCGAGTTTTACCTCTTCGTACGCCAATTCGAAACGGCGGGTGCGGCCCATCTGTCTCGTCCGGCGGGCGTCGAGGGCTGGCTGCCCATCGCCGGCACGATGAATCTGAAGTACCTTCTGACTACTGGCCAAGTGCCGTTGATCCACCCGGCGGCGATGTTCCTCCTCGCCGCCTTCCTGGCCGGTTCTTTGCTATTCAGAAAGTCCTTTTGCGGCTGGCTGTGCCCGGTCGGGACTTTCTCGGAGTACTTATGGAAACTCGGCCGCGTGACCTTCGGCCACAACTTCTTCCTGCCGCGCTGGCTCGACATCGGCCTGCGCAGCTTGAAATATGTGTTGCTCGGGTTATTCGTCTACGCCGTCGGCTCCATGCCGGCCCGTGACTTGGCCGGATTCCTCGGCTCCCCCTACGGCCTGGTGGCCGACGTGAAAATGCTCGACTTCTTCCGCTACCTGAGCCTGTCGGCCGCGCTCGTACTCGCGGTGCTTGTTCTGGCCTCGGTTTTCGTCCAGAACTTCTGGTGCCGCTACTTGTGCCCCTACGGCGCTCTGGTCGGCCTGGCCGCGCTGTTCAGCCCGTTCCGCATCCGCCGCAGTCCCGACAAGTGCATCGATTGCGCCAAGTGCGCCAAGGCCTGCCCGGCTCGGCTGCCAGTGGACTTGCTGGTGCAGATCCGCTCCGCCGAATGCACCGGCTGCCTGGATTGCCTGGCCGCCTGCCCGGTCTCAGGCGCGCTGGATCTGACCTTCGTCCCAACCCGCCGCGCCGCGCCCGGTTGGGTGATCGGCGCCGGTGCCTTGGGGCTGTTCCTGGGCGCGGTTCTACTGGCCAAAACCACTGGCCATTGGGACTCTCCGATTCCCGATCAGGTGTACCGCGAACTGATCCCCCACGCGCGCGAATTCTCACACCCTTAGCCCGCCTCGCGCCGGGCGCAAGTGGACGTTTCGGCCGTTTTCCCCCGGCCGCGCCGCTCAGAACCAGCCGGTCGTCAGCGGCGCGCTCTTCTTGGCGCTGGCCAGCAGCGGCTCGTTCAGGGATGCCACCACCGGCGCCATCTTCCGGAAGCGCGCAACGATGTGAGCGATACAATCCGCTAAGATGTTGCAGACACGCGGTTGTCGTCTGAGTCTGTCGCGCCCTCGTCTTAGCAGAGGCTTGAGTTCGAGAACGGAGACCAATATGATCTCAGACCGTCCCACGATTTCAGAGCGATTTCCTCGCTCTTCGCAATACAACCCGGAATGGCTCCTTGCCAGCATCAGCGGGGCCGCGAATCCACTCTGGATGGCCGAGTGGCTCACGTCCGCGATCGATCTGCGACCTGGAATGCGGCTACTCGACCTCGGCTGCGGACGTGCCACATCCTCGATCTTCCTACACCGCGAATTCGGCGTTCAGGTCTGGGCCACAGACCTGTGGTTCAGTGCCGCGGAGAACTGCCAGAGAATCCGCGATGCGGGAGTCGAAAGCAGCGTTTTCCCCGTGCATGCTGACGCCCGGTCGCTACCCTACAGCGACGAGTTCTTCGATGTCATCGTGTCGTTTGATTCCTTCTCTTACTACGGGACCGACGATCTGTACCTCAACTACCTCGCCCGATTCGTGAAGCCTGGCGGAGCTATCGGCATCGCCGGGGCTGGCTTCATGCAAGAGATCGATAGCTTTATTCCGAAACATCTTCACGATTGGTGGACGAACGATCTTTGGTGCCTGCACTCTGCACCCTGGTGGCGCCGCCACTGGGAGCGCACCAAAATTATGGACATCGAGATCGCGGATACGATGCCGGACGGTTGCCAACTCTGGCTGGACTGGCACAGGCACATAGCCCCCGACAATGAAGCGGAGATCAAAGCTCTCGAAGCTGATCGTGGGGAGTATCTCGGCTACGTTCGCCTCGTAGGCCGTCGCCGCACCAACGCAATACTGCCAGACCAAATCCTGTCCGTGCCTGCACAATACATCAAAAAGCCTCTGCTGCGCACCGAGCCCTGACGCAGGGGAAAGGGGACGTCCTGATGTGTCCCGGACCAGGTGTGCCGCGAACTGATCCCGCGCCCGCGAGTTCGCGCATCCCTAGCCCGCCGCGCACAGGGCTCAAACGACCGAAATCGGCCGTTGGGGGGCGCCCGCCCCAGCCCGTCTTGTCAGAACCAACCGGTGGTTAAAGGCGCGTTCTTCTTGGCGCTGGCCAGCAGTGGTTCGTTGAAGAATTCCACCACCGGCAGCGCCTTGCGGAAACGCGTGATCACTTCCTCCAGCACGTTCCCGCTCAAGGCCAAGTCCGCCTCCAGTTCGACATAGTGATACCACTGCTTGCACTTGACGTATTCCAGCACCGGCTCGACCCCGGGCATCTCGGCGCAGTAGCCTTTTGGCGGCCGGCTCAGCCGCTCGCCCCGCAGTTCGCCAAACGAAGCCACAAGAGCGCGGTTGCGGATCAATTTCAAGAATCGCGGCCCATGCTCCACGATGTGCGCGCGGATCAGGCGCAACTGCTCCGGCAGCGGCATGTAGCAGCCTGCGGCGACCTCGACGCAGCGGTCCGAAACCGCGAAATAGAAGCCCGCGGCTTCGTTCTTGGGCAGGTCGGCCCGCCGCAGCAGCGCGCCCGTGTGCGTCTTATAAGGCGTCTTGTCGTTGCTGAAGCGCGTATCGCGGTGCAGGCGGAAGATGGCCTTCTTGGGCTGCCCGGCATACGCCGGCGCGAAGCGCATCACCTCGGCCATCACCAGCACCGTCAGCTCCTCCATCGGCGCTTTCACGCACTGCTCGTAGGTCTCGCGATGCGCCTCGAACCAGTCGCGATTGTTATGCTTTCGCAAGCCGCGAAAAAACGTCAGCATCTGCTTGGGAAACCCGCCGAACGTGGACTTCATTTCCTTACACCGCCTAGACTCAGATTAGAATGAACGACCCTTCCGGCGAAGTGGTTTCCCAGGCTGTGGAAATGAAGGAGATGGCCGCACGCCTGGCCGGCATCGAGGGCCTGGCGCTATTCCCGGACGAGCCGCTCGCTCATCACACTCGTTTTGGCCTGGGCGGCCCGGCCGCAATCCTGGCCGACACCGCAAGCGAGCCGGCCTTTGTCGAGGCGCTGAGGATGCTCGGCGCGAGCGGCATCGCCTGGACCGTGATCGGCGGCGGCACGAACCTGATTGTCAGCGATAGCGGCTACTCGGGCGTCGTACTGCGCTTCCGAGGCGCGGCGCTGTCTCGCGACGGCGAACGAGTGCAGGCGCAAGCCGGCGCGCCGCTCCAGAGCGTCGTCGATTTCGCGATCGGCCACGGTCTGGAAGGCCTCGAGCGCATGACCGGTATTCCCGGCTTCACCGGCGGCGCCATTTACGGCAACGCGGGAGCCTACGGCCAGTCGATCTCGGACACGCTCGAAAGCGTGCGCATTTTCGACGGGGAACGGGTACGGCGGCTGGAGCGTGCGGAGTGCGCATTCCGCTACCGCGACAGCGTCTTCAAGCGGCAGAAGGAGTGGCTGATTCTGGAGGCGGTTTTCGGCCTCCGCAATGGCGACGCGGACGCGTTGAAGGCCTCGGCGGACGAACTCCTGGCCACGCGCAATCGCAAATATCCGCCTGAAATGCGCTGCGCCGGCAGCATCTTCAAGAACCTGATCCTGGACGAACTGCCGGAGACGGTGCGATCACAAGTGCCGGAGAGCGTGGTGAAAAAGGGGAAGGTTCCTGCGGCCTGGTTCCTGGATCAAGCCGACGGCCGCGGAATGAAGAGCGGCGGCATCCATGTGGCCGACTACCACGCCAACCTTATTTACAACGACGGAACGGGCAGCGCGCGGGAGGTGCGCTGGCTGATCGGCGAGCTGAAACGGCGCGTCGAGGCGAGGTTCGGGCTGCAACTCGAAGCAGAAGTGCAGTTCCTGGGCTTCGACAACGATTTGGGAAGCGAGGAGCCATGAGTTCCAACCGGCGCCAGTTTTTGACACGGGTTGGAGCGGCGGCGGCGACGTCCGCGGGGATACCGGCCGGCGCACAGGCTGCGGGCGCGCAGGCGGCACAGAGTTGCGACCTGGCGTATCTGAAGCGCGCGTTCGTGCAGGGGCGTGAGTATTTTGTTCTTCGCAGCGGGGGCATCCGCCTGATCGCGCAGGCGGACCAGGTTGACCTGGCGCCGGCGTTTTTGTGGCTGGCTTTCGATGCGCGCGACAACAGGCAGACGGCGCGCAAGGAGAATGGGCTCAACTTCGGCGCCGGAACGGGGTTCGTCAGAAGCGCCCTGGAGGTGCTGCTGGGCGGCTTCGCGTTCACCGCGCTGGGACATGAGACGCAGACGCGCTGGGTGGTGCTGGACGGCATTCCGGCGGTGCGAGCGGAGTGGTGGGCGGGCGGACTGCTGGTCAGCGAAGATCTGTTTGCGTTGCAGGATGCGGGAGTCTTTGTCAGACGCATCACGCTGTCCTCGCGGAATCTGGGCGGCGCGGAAGCAGTGAATGTGCGGCTGTCGCTGCCATCCGGCCCCTGTCGCGCGCGCGACGGCTGGTTGATTCAGGACAATGCTCACGCGCGTCTGGCCGTGACATGCGCCGCCTCCGCCCCGAGCAAACTCCATCCGGAGCAGGCGGATCTGGAAATCGGTCCGCTGACCATTCCCCTCGGTGAATCGCTGAGCGTGGACACGTTCTTATGGGCCGGGATCCTGCCCGAGGACCCGTGGCCGGAACAACTGGGCGATCTGAGCCCGGCGCTCGAGCGGACCCGCGCCGGCTGGGCGGCCGGCGCGACCCTGGCGTCGGAGGATGCGACGGTCCGCGAAGTTTTCTACAAAGCCCGATTCGGACTGCCCGCCATGGTGGCTGACAACGGAGTGATGGACGCGGGCATTTTCGAATACGGCGCGCAGTGGGTGCGGGACACATCCAATACGCTGCTGGGCCTGATTCACGCCGGGTATTTCGAACTGGCCCGGAATGGGTTTGTGCACATCCTGGAAAGCATGGTCAATGCCGACGGCAAGACCATGATCGGGAGCATCTTTGCGGAGCCCGACCGCGAACAGTTCGATCAAATGGGCGAGCTGATCCACGCGTTGCGGTCGTATCGCGACTGGAGCGGCGACGATGCTCTGATTCGCCAATATCGGACCAAACTGCTGGCCCTGATCGAGCGGCCATTGCGCCCCGAGTTCCGCCACGCCAGCGGGATGCTGCACAATCGCCGGGAATTCTGGGAACGCACGCTCGATGATGGCTGCGAACTGGCGTATCAAACCTATGTGATCCTCGGCCTGAGGGACGCCGCGGCTCTGGCCGATCCGCTCGGCGCAGCCGATCGCGCCGCACGCTGGCGCAGCGAGGCGGATCGCATTCAGAACGCGATGCTGTCCGATCCGAAGTTCGCGCTGGTCGAGCAGGGGCGGCTGATCAAACGGCGCGCGGTGAGCGGCGAGTGGGAGCGCTTCATTCGATTTCCCGCATCGGCGAACGACGTACCGATGAAAACGGAACAGGTCCATCTGGCCGAGCCGGACGCCAGCATGGCGCTGCCGATCGCTCTGGGCATCGTGGATCCACGATCGGAGCTGGCGCGCAACACGCTCGACGAGCTGGAAAAACTGTGGAGTGCGCGCTGGTTTGGCGGCGGCTATGAACGCTATCATTCCAGCGGCCAGGTGGATCAGCCGGGCCCGTGGAGCTTCGCCAGCTGTTTTATCCTGCGCGCGCAGCACGAGGCGGGCCTGCTGGATCGCAGCCGGCGGACGCTGGAGTGGCTCAATACGGTCCAGGGCGGGCGGGCGGGAGCGTGGTTCGAGGAGATTCCGCTGGTACGCTCACAAGCCGCCACGGCGGGCATTCTGCCCTGGAGTTCGGCCGAGATCAGCCTGTTCATCGTGCGACACCTGCTCGGAATTCGTTTCGAGGAGCGGGCCGTGGCGCTGAGACCGGCGCTGTATGCGGGCAGCCCGCCGGTGCGCGCTGACGTGCGATTCCGGGCCGGGCGCTTGCGGCTGGAGATTCCCGCGGCCGGCCCGTTCCGATTCGCGGTCGTCAATGGGCGGCGCATCAAGACCGCGAAAGATGGCGCAGTCAGGCTGGGCGCCGATTTCGAAGGCGGCGTGGTGTCGTTCCACAACTGAGCGCGGAGTGGCGCCGCAGGCGGGCGGGCTCAGGCTATGGCTGCAGCGTGAGGGAGGCTTTGCCAACCGGCCCTTCGTAAATCAGCTCGAGCGAACGGATGGCTGTGGTCTTGCCGCGGTAGTTGAAAAACAGCACTCCAGCCTGGGGCAGGGCGCGGTCGCCCTCGGGCAGCGCAGCCTTTTTCACCAGCAGTTCCATGGCGCGCTGCATCTCGAAGGGCATATGGGCGGGCGTAGGCGGAGGGTCCCCGTTGCCGCTGCCGCCGGTGCTGATGCCGCCCTTGGACTTCTTCTCGCCCTCATCCGGCGGCTGCCATTCGGGATCCTTGAGAGAACTACGGACCAGCTCGAATTGCCGGCTCGGCAGGGGCGTCTTTTTGCCATTGACGCGCAGCGAGAAGTCGTCGGCTGAAATTCTGGCCCGCGCGCCCGCGGGGCCGAACAGCCCGACTTCGACCGCCACATAATCTTCGTCGTTAAAGGGCCGTTCCATCGTGGGTACCGTGTGGCGCGCGAACTCGGCCGCCAGCGTCACCGTGCCGACCTGGGCATGGGCCTGATAATCGGCCGGCGCCGCGCGCGGGGGCAGGCCCTTGGATTCCGTCTGCGGCTCCCCGGCGGGCGTGGTTTGCGCCGCCAGCGAAAGGCCGAGAGCGGCGATCAGCAGACCGGTTCTCAAGGCGGGAAAAGAGCGCATTTCTGCTAAAAAGCTAGCATAATCGAGGGTCGGTTGCCAGCGCACGGCGGGGACTCTCGAGCCGCTGGCGGCGCAACGGGCGGGACCCTGGCGCGGCGCAGGGCCGCTCTCAGACGATGTCCGCGCCGCGCTCCACCAGAAGCTCCCGCAACACCGAGCGGTGGCAGCGCCTCTCGTCCTGGCAGTAGCAGCCCAGCGACAGATTCGTGTGATGCGACAGCGCCGCCAGCAGGTCGAGTTCGCGGCTGCGGTCGGGGGCGCTCATCTCGCGGCGGAACTTACGGGTGAATGCGGCCCACGCCCGCTCATCTGCCGCGTGCAGCGCTTCTTGCACCAGTTCGGCGCTGGGCGACAGGTTCGGAAACCAGACGTCATAGTAGTCCAGCCGGGCGAAGTCAGACTTCGGAACGCCGCGCGGAGGCCGCCGTACCGTGCCCAGCCGCGGACCCTCGCCGGGCTGGCGCGGGTTCCCAAGTTGAACGATGAAGATCGGCATAGGTTCTCTCAACGCCAGTGTGCCACGCGGCATGGGCTTGTGTTTGCAGGGGCGGCGGCCAGGGAGGGGCCAGAAGAAGGGGGACTCGGGGGAGAACCGGACGGGCGGAATATCAACCACGGGCGGCTAACGGTTGTCGCGCAGGTAGGCGTCGATGGTGGCGATGTTCTTGCGGGCGATGTCGGATTCGGCCAGGTCGGAGTTGAGGTTGAGCATCTTGCTGAAGCTCGTGCGGGCGGCGGCGAGCAGTTCGATGGTGCCGGTTTCGCGGGCCTGAAATTCATACGCCAGCCCCAGTTCATAAAACGTGAAGGCATCCTCGGGATCGTATCGCAGGGCTTCGCGGCAGTACCCGATGGCTTCCCCGTAGCGGCCCTGGTTCTTGGCGTTTTCGCACAGCCCGAAGTTGGCGATATAGCGCTGTTCCTTCCAGATGTCGCGCTGCGCGGCGCGCTTTTTCGTGCCCACGCCGAAGGCGGCCAGGGTGAAATAGTACCCCGCCTTGCCGGCCGCGCTGGGATCGAAATTGCTGAGTTCGAGGTACTTCTTGTACTCGCGCGAAGAGTCGTCGAACTGCTTGAGATGACGCAGGCTCTCGGCCAGCCACAGATGGGCCTCGCCGTTGTTTGGCGCGATCGCGATCGCCGCGCGGGCCGAATCCACCGACTGCGGGTACATCTCCTTCATGAAGTACGTGCGCGCCTGCAGATACAGCGCGACCTGGTTGGAGCGGTCGCGCTGGGTGACCACATTGAACTGGCGGACCGCCTCGTCGTAGTCGCCGACGTCGAGCAGGATGCCGCCGTAAGCGGCGCGGGCGTCCATGTAATCGGGGTCGATCTCGATGGCCTTCTTGGCCCACATTCGCGCGTTATCCAGGTCGAACAGCGCCTGGTAGACGCGCGCCTGGTACAGCGCCGCCTGGCTGTAAGTGGGGTCGGTCCGGAAGGCCGCCTCGAACTCGTCGATCGATTTCTTATACGCCTCGGGCGTGCCCTTGTTGTACAGCTCCATGCCGCGATCGAACTGCTCGACCGCGGCCTTCTGGCGGCGCCGCGGAATGACGATCTTCACGCTGACGGTGGTCTCCTGGCCGGGATAGATCATCTCATCGCGCGGGCCGTCGGGCTCGTAGCCCATCTTCACGGCCTTGATGGTGACCGCGCCGGGCGTCAGGCCGGGCAGGCTGAGCGGCTTGCTCTTATCGACGACGCCGACCGACTTGCCGTTGACGAAGACCTCCACGCCGTCCATGTTGGACTCGATGACCAGCGTGCCGTACTTGGCCGGCGGGGGCGCACCAGGACTCACGCCGGAGGGCAGGTAGGCCAGCAGCATGTCGCTGTCGAAGCTGCCGCGGTCGGAGGTCGGATTCTGGCCGCCGTTGGTGGCTTCGCGGACGTTGCGGCGGACGTACTCGGCCAGCTCGTCGGCGGTGACGATGCCGTCGCCCGATTCGTCGGCATAACCCTCCAGCCCGCGCACCACATAGTAGGTGAAGATGCCGTGGCCGCCGCCCCACTGGTCGCTTTCATAGCTGCGCTCGCGATCGCGGCTGGCGGTCAGGGAGAAGACGCTCTTGTTGAGGTCCATCAGGTGGCGGCTCAGCACGGCGTTGTCGTCCACCGGCGTGATCGCGCCCGAGTGGCAGGAGTCGGTCAGCAGGACCTTCCATTTGCCCTTGATCTGGGTGCCGAAGACCTGGCCGAGCTGGTCCATCGGATAACCAGTGGAGGGGATGTCGTCGGGGCGGATGTCGTAGGGCGCCAGATAGGCGCGGCCGCCTTTGACGAAGCCGTGGCCGGCGAAGTAGATCAGCACGCGGTCGTCGTCCTTGGAAACCGAGGGGAGCCACTCTTCGAGTTCGTGGCGCAGGTTGGCCAGAGTGGCTTTCGGGCCGGAGAGCATGTGGACGTTCTCGGCCTTGAAATTGCCGCCTTCGGGGCTGATCAGAATCGAGTAAATGGCCTCGGCGTCGCGCTCGGGGTACTTGAGCTGGGCCGCGGGCGGCAGACTCTTGTATTGGGCGATGCCCACCACCAGCGCGTAGCTGCGCGGGATGACCGGCGCGACGGTGGCCTTGGCGGGCGCTTTCTTGGCAGCCTCAAACTGCAGGTCCCGTTCCTGCTTGGCGGGCGGGGTAGGGGCGGTCTGAGCCAGGGCGGCCAGGCCGGCGACCAGGAGCAATGTCAGTTTTCTCATGGCGTTCACTTATGGGCAATCCGCATCTCGTAAACCACCGGGCCAGTCGGCTTGGCCGGAACCGTCACGACGCTTACATCCTTGCCTTTATCGAAAACGAGGTCGCGCGCCTGCAACCCCGGCGCCTGGCTCACGTTGGCCGGCAGCTTCTCCGGATTCTCCACCTTCTGGACCCCGGCGTCGAGGTCGACGCAATCGCCGCGGGCGCGGAACATTGAATCGTCGCAGCGCGGCGTGAGAGAGCTAAGCTTGGAGCCGGGCCGCGGCGGAGCGGGCAGCGGGCGGTAGTTGGAATTCGCTCCGGCGGTCATGCGCGCCGGCGCCAGCACCCAGTACAACACGTCGTACCCGCTCGGACCGGAGACGCGGAAGACGCCCTCAGTCTGCGGCACCATCATCTCCTGACCGGGCAGGACGCGATTGTCGGCGCCCGAATCGGAACCCGGAAAGACGGTCAGATAGGCGCCCGAGCTGCCCTGGTTCATCACATAAAGATAACCGGGGAAACTCGACTTGAAGCGGAAACGCAGCCGCGCGCCGCTGTCCAGAACCATGGCCGGGTCGATGACCTGCCAACCCTGCGGGGTCTCGCGCTCGACGGTGATCAGAATCTGCTGCGTGACGTCCGCGCTCTTGGCATCGTCCTTGGCTGGCTGCGCTGTCGCCGGCACGAACGCGGCTGCCAACAGGAGAACCCAGGGCATTCGCTTGGAGCCAATATGTCCACGAAGTAGACAATAATGTCCAGAAAGTGGGCGGACTCGCTGCCCCGGATCCGGAGCCGACCCAGGCACTGCAACGGTTTGCATAGGTTTGGACCTCGCTTCGACCCTTAACAGGCACGTCAGCGGCCATTCGGGCCGCGAAAAGCTACCCGCTGCAGCGGAGAAACTGAGCCGACTTCCCGCACCCCGCCGGGAACCCATGGTAGCGCAATTCCGGTCGTGGAGAAAGGGTGCCGGGACAGGATCCCGCCGCGCTCTGGCCCGATCTCGCTGCGGGGCGCGCGGCGCTACACTCTGGGCTCGTAGAAGCTGAGCGAATTATCGCCCTGGCTCACCAGGCGGACGCGCTGCAATGCGCCATAGCGTTCTGCCAAGTGAGTGGTGAATTTCGAGGTGTGCTGCACCAGGACCAACGGTTTGGGGTGCGCACCCAACGCCTCCAGGCAGCGCACGTACTCCATTTCCCGGGGGTAAGGCGGATCGAGGAACACAATCTCCGCATCAAAGCGGGTGATGATGGTGGCGGCGCTTTCGGAGTGGACTTCGCAGCGCTCCTGGATGCCCAGGCTGGCGATGTTGTCCCGCAGTAAGCGCAACGCCGCCCGGCTTTTCTCAATGAAGATGACCCGCCGCGCGCCTCGGCTCAGCGCCTCGATGCCGACTGAGCCGCTGCCGGCATATGCATCGAGGAAGACCTGTCCCGCGATGCGCGGAGCCAGGATGTTGAACAGCGCCTCGCGCAGTCGGTCGGGGGTGGGGCGAATGGAGTCGCCCGCGGGAGCCTTAAGCTTGCGGCTGCGGAATTCTCCTCCTATGACACGCATGATTCCAGGATCTGCTCCTCCTCTCTCAGCATACCCGCTGGGGCCACCGGAGCCGGCGGTGGGGCGAAGCCGGGTCGCAGAGCCGGCGGCGATGGGCCTTTCGAGTGAAATAAGCAGGATAGATTTTATTATTTGTGGTGGACTGGCGCGACGGTTATAATAATGCGATCATCGTCGGTCGAGGATGGGGCATCAGGCGGATGAGCCAGGCGAGGAGAGCAATCAGATATCTGCGCGTCGCCATCGTGGCGCTGGCCGTAATGGCCGGCGCCGGTTGGTTGCCCATGGGTGCGCAGGAGCAGCAAGGCCCTCAGAAACAGGACAGCGACAAACAGGAGAAGAAGGGCCGCCCGAAGCTGTTCATCGAAATTGTCCAAGGCTCGGACGTCGTCAACAACGTCAAACAGCGCGTGGCGCGAGAACCCCAGGTCGTGGTTTACGATGAGAACCACAACCCGGTAAACGGCGCCGAGGTAACATTCCTGCTGCCCAAGAGCGGCCCCGGCGCCCACTTCCCGGGAGGCCAGACCAGCTACACTACCACCACCGGTGCGAATGGGCAGGCCACCGCTCCCGGGCTGCAGGCCAACAATGTCGTGGGCTCGTTCAAGATCAATGTCGTGGTCTCGTCCCAGGGATCGACGGCCACAGGCGCGATTCCGATGGCGAACGTGATAGCCGCGACGGTCGCCGCAGGCACGTCGGTGCTGACCACTACCATCGTTGTAGCCACCACGGTCGCTGGCGTCGCCGGCGCCACGGCCGGAACCATCCTGGCCACGACCAGCGGTCAGGTCTCACCCAGCCAGTAAGCGCCGGCGGGCCTCGTTGATTCTTGGAAGAAGTGGCTGGAACGCGCTCCACGGGAGCGGACCGCTTGGCTGACTGCCCTGTCCCCCCATTCCTGTGCCCCCCGGAACTCCTGTCCGATAAATGCCGGGCGATCGCGCGTGAACCGGCGCCTACCTTAAGCGCCGTTTATAACTGCGGCATGTAGTAAGTTTCATCTATCCCTATTCCCCCGGACTCTTTCGGCCTCCGAACTCCGTACTTTTGTTCTGGGACCTCAGTTTGCCGAGTTTAGGATCATCGGGTACATAACTACTAGTACGAATGACGGCTTTTGGGTCTATAATTCTTGCATCGGAGGTCTTCCGATGCCTCGAGAGATAGGCCCCGCGAGGTAAGAGACAGGGGCCGCCTCTCATTAGAGTTACTTCTTAAGTGCGGCGGATTTAGGCACTTTCAGGAGTACAAGACAATGAGGAGTTCATGGATCGGGTATTTGCTGCTGGATCTAAGCAGCTTCCCGCGAGCGGCTCGCCCGAGCCGCCGGACTGCGGCCCACGCCGACGTCCGGGCAACCTCGCTAACTAACAATCACAACCTGTCAAATCGGAATGGGAATCTGAGGCTCCAGGAGGGCACGAGGATTCTTGCCGGAAGCGTGAATGTGGAGGTGACCTTATGATGCCGCAACATCGCATTCTCGCCGAACTGGACGCCGCATCGGGCGCCCTGGGATTCGCCATCAGCACGCTGGAGCGGATCCGGGCCGGGCAAGACGTGGACCTCAGAGGTGTGATCACTTTGCTGGGACGGGTGCGGAGGAACGCGCCCAAGTGCGCCTCGCCGGAGGTCCAGGCCGACGCCGGCAATCCAGCACTGAAGCGCGTTTATCACGAATTGCGGATGACGCTCGACGCATTGGATGGTCCCAACCCCAATGGTGGAAGCGCTCAGCACGCATATAGTTCGCTTGTCTGCTAGGTCGAGAGCGTGACTAAGGAGATGACAAAATGATCCAAGAGCATAAAATTCTCGCTGAGCTGGATGCCGCATCCGGCGCCTTGGGATTCGCCATCAGCACGCTGGAACGCATCCAGGCCGGGCAGGAAGTGGACCTCGGGGGTGTGATTACCCTGCTGGGACGCGTGCGGCGCAATGCGCCCAAGTGCGCGACGCCGGAGATCCAAGCCGACACCGGCACTCCGGCACTCAAGCGCGTCTATCACGAACTGCGGATGACGCTCGAAGCATTGGATGGACTCAGCCCCAACGGGGCCAGTCCTCAGGGTGCTTACAATTCGCTGGTGTGCTAGCGTCCCGCTCTCTCTGAAGTCCAATGTCTAGTCCAGCCAATTTCGCGGAGCGGGCCCTCAGGATGCGGGTGCTCCTGATGTGCGGTACGGGGCCGGGGCTTAAGGCCGGCTCGGGCCGGATCGGCCGCGCACGCGCGATCGGCGGACTGGGTGGACGGCAGAGAGCATCAGCGGCGCCAGGCTCCCAGGCGCGCCGGGTCAGGCCGTTGGGGCGTGGCGCACAAGCGGGCGGCGTTGTGCGAACCAGCGTTTGAAGGGGATCACCCCCAGAAACAGGCGCCGGAGCATATAGCGGGAAGTGTGTCTCCTCATATCGACTTTTGGGCGTCGCGGCGATGTCATTGATGGCAAATGACTTCGACGCTTCAATCCCGGATCTCCCCCCCCCAACCCGTGAGCACGAGGCAGTGCTCCTAAGGGGCTGCTCGACTCAGCCCACCAGGGCCAAACCGTAGCGCCGCTGCCATTGCTGGCGCACGTATTGGATGGCCCGCTCCAGGATCTCCGGCGAAGGCGGATTGAGGACCAGGCTCTGGGCCTCGCTGCGCGCCAGTTCGAGGATCTCGGAGTCGCGGATCAGGTTGCCGATCCGAAAAACGGGCAGGCCCGATTGTTTCGTGCCCAGAAATTCCCCCGGCCCGCGGAGCCGCAGGTCCATCTCCGCGATGTAGAAGCCGTCGCTGGAATCGACCAGCGTGCGGATGCGCGTGTAGCCGGTGTCGCTCAGCCGGTTGGTGACCAGGATGCAGCAGCTCTGTTCGGAGCCGCGCCCGACGCGGCCGCGGAGCTGGTGAAGTTGAGCCAGGCCGAACCGTTCGGCGTCCTCGATCACCATGACGCTGGCGTTGGGCACGTCCACGCCGACCTCGATTACGGTCGTCGAGACCAACACTTGCACGCGGCCTTTCTGAAAGGCCGCCATGACGGCTTCCTTCTCCGCGGCGGGCAACTTGCCGTGCAGCAATCCGACGTTCAGTTGCGGAAAGACGCGTTTGGAAAGCTGCTCGTAGGCCTCCTGGGCGGCCTTCATCGCCACAGTCTCCGACTCTTCGATGGCCGGGTAAACGATGTACGCCTGGCGTCCTTTGCGCACCTCGCTCAGCACGAAACTGTAGACCTGCTCGAGCTCCAGGTGAGTCTTGTGGATGGTCTGGATGGGCTTGCGTCCGGGCGGCAGGCCGTCGATCACCGACACGTCGAGATCGCCGTAAATAGTCAGCGCCAGCGTGCGCGGAATCGGCGTCGCGGTCATCACCAGCACGTCGGGCGAGAATCCTTTCTGCTGCAGCGCCTTGCGCTGCAGCACGCCGAAGCGATGCTGCTCGTCGATGATCGCCAGCCCGAGCTTGTGGAACTCCACATCCTCCTCGATCAACGCGTGCGTGCCCACCGCGATCTGGGCAAAGCCGGTGGAGAGCGCGCGCTTGATGGTCAACTTCTCTTTCTTTGACATCGATCCGGTGAGCGACATCACGCGGTAATCGATCGGCTTGAAGATGCGCTGCAGATTCAGGAAATGCTGCGCGGCGAGAATCTCGGTCGGCGCCAGCAGCACGGCCTGGTAGCCGTTTTCGACGGCGATCACCGCCGCCTGCGCGGCGACGATGGTCTTGCCGCTGCCGACTTCGCCTTGCAGCAGCCGGTTCATGGGCACGGGCGAGGCCATGTCGTGCGCGATCTCGGCCAGGACCTTCTTTTGCGCCGTTGTCGGCTTGAAGGGCAGCATCTTCTTCACCTGCTCGCGCACGCGCGGCGTGAGCGCGAAGGCGATGCCGTGCTCGGTGCGCGCCTGGGCATGCTTCAGCGCCATGCCCGTCTCCAGCCAGAAGAACTCCTCGAAGATCAGACGGTACTGCGCCGGCGAGCGGAAGTTGTTGAGCAGGCGCAGGTCCGTGCCAGGGGCAGGGAAGTGCACTTCGCGGATCGCGGATTCGAGGGCGGGCAGTCGCAGCCTGCGCGCAATGGACTCGGGCAGCGCGTCGGGAATGTGCGGCAGGGCGTCGGTCAGCCGCTTCAGCACCGCCCGCAACACGCGCGTGCTCACCTTCCCGGCGGCCTCGTAAACCGGAACGATGCGCCCGGTGTGCAGCGATTCCTCGCCCTCGTCCTCCTCGCCGTGCAGCAACTCGTACTCCGGGTGCATCATCGACAGCTCGCGCGAGTAGGTGTCGAAATCGACCTTGCCGTACAGCGCGACACGCACTCCCGGCTCCAGGATCTTCGCGAGATACGACGCCGCGTGAAACCACTTGCCCAACAGCCGTCCGCCTCTTCCGTCCTGGAACTCGACCTCCACCAGGCCCAGGTTGCCGCGCCGGAAGCGCGGCGTTCTGATGGCCTGTACCACCGCGATTGTCGAGGCCATCTCGCCCGGCGCAAGCTGGGCCAGCGGCTTGACGTTGGTCCGGTCCTCGTAGCGGAACGGCGCGTAAAACAGCAGATCGGCGGCGGTCGCGATTCCCTTGGCGGCCAGCGCTTCGGCGCGCTGTGGACCGACGCCCTTGACGTAGGTGACCGGAGTTGCGAGGTCCACTGGAAACCCTTAGTGTACAATGCACCCTGGAGGATCTCCCGCCATGCCGCGAATGAACATCTTGCGAGTGATGGTCTTGCCCGCCGCCATCCTGCTCTCCACTGTCGCGTTGTTGAATGGCGCCGACTTGCGCCTGGGCATCGTGGGCACGGATACGTCCCACGCCGTGGCCTTCACGGCCCTTCTGAACGACGCCTCGAACCCGGACCACCTCGCCGGTGCGCGCGTGATCGCGGCTTACAAAGGCGGCAGCCCCGACCTTCCGGAAAGCGCTACCCGCGTGGACAAATTCGCCGCCGAGATGCAGTCGAAGTACGGCGTCGAGTTCGTTCCCGACATCGCGACGCTGCTGACCAAGGTCGATGCCGTGCTGCTCGAAAGCGTCGACGGCCGGCCGCACCTGGCGCAATTCCGGGAGATCGTGAAGGGCCGCAAGCCGGTGTTCATCGACAAGCCGCTGGCCTCCACGCTGAGCGATGCCCGCGAGATCGCGCGCCTGGCGCGGGCATCCGGCGTGCCGTGGTTCAGTTCGTCCGCGCTGCGCTTCAGCGACGGCCTCGCGGCACTCAAGCTGGATGGGCTGAACGGCGTCTTCGTGTGGGCCCCCGGGCCCCTGGAGCCGCACCACGAGCTGGACCTGAGCTGGTACGGCATCCACGGCGTCGAGATGCTGTACACGCTGATGGGCACGGGCTGCGAACAGGTATGGCGCGTCTCGACGCCCGGCGCCGACGTCATCACCGGCCGCTGGAAGGACGGCCGGGTGGGCGTTCTGCGCCTGATCCGCCCCTATTCCGCTTACGGCGCAACGGCGTTTTCGCCGCAGCTGATCCGTTCGAGCGACAAGGACCTGTACACCGGCTACCGCGAACTCGTGGTCCAGATTATCAAGTTCTTTGCGACCGGCCGGCCGCCCGTCGACGAACGCGAAACCATGGAGATGTTCGAATTCATGGACGCCGCGCTGCGCAGCGCGAAAGCCGGCGGAGCGCCCGCGCCCATCCGTTGACACCCGTCCACGGGATGCTCCGAACCCTAGTGTTTGTGCGGCTTTGCGCAATCCGTGCGGTAGAATAAGGGATTCATGTCTCAGCTTCTCACGGGCCAAACCACCCTCGTCCTCGGCCTGGCCAACCGCTGGAGCATCGCCTACTCCATCGCCCGGGCATTCCGCCGCGAGGGCGCCGATCTGATCCTCACCTACCAGGGCGATCGGCAGAAGGATACGGTCGAGGAACTGGGCGAAGAGCTCGGCGTCACGCGCATGCTCCCCTGCGACGTCACCCAGGAGGCCGATATCCGCCATCTCTCGGAGATCCTGCTGGCCGAAGGCGACAAGCTCGACGCCGTGGTTCATTCCATCGCCTTCGCCAACCGCGAGGACCTGGCCCGCCCCTTCAGCGAGACCTCGCGCGACGGCTTTCTGCTGGCCCATGAGATCAGTTGCTACTCGCTGGTCGCCGTCACCCGCGCCGTCGCGCCCGTAATGAACGACGGCGGATCCATCATGACCCTCTCCTACCTCGGCTCACAGCGCGTCATTACCAACTACAACGTGATGGGCGTCGCCAAGGCCGCCCTGGAGGCCAGCGTGCGCTACCTGGCCGCCGATCTCGGCCCGCGCAACATCCGCGTCAACGCGATCTCCGCCGGGCCGATCAAGACCGCCTCCGCGCGCGGCATCCCCGGTCTTTCCCTCATCCTGGACCACGTCGCCGCCAGGGCGCCCCTGCGCCGCAACACCGACCCGGCGGAAGTCGCCGACGCGGCCGTCTTCCTCGCCAGCCCGCTCGGCCGCGGCGTCACCGGCAACGTCCTGTACGTCGATTCCGGCTACCACATCATGGGCTATTGAGGCCCGCCACGCGTAAACGGAGCTTCATCAATCCCCGTGCCCAAAAAGCCGATTCCTGCCCCGGCAAGCATCCAGACGGCGGGATAATAGTGTATTCAGGTCTTTATCTAGAATCATCCGCGAGGTGACCCGATCCATGAAACCGCTTACAGCCGCCAAGCCGGAGTCGGCCCACGATATCTTCAAACACGGCGCCGATCCGCTCCAGCACTTCTTTTCGCCGCGCAATATCGCCGTCATCGGCGCCACTGAGAATGTCGGCAGCGTCGGCCGGACCACGCTGTGGAATCTGATCAGCTCGCCCTTTGGCGGGGCTGTCTTTCCGGTGAACCCGAAGCGGCCCAGCGTGCTTGGCATCAAGGCCTATCCGTCCGTGAAGGAGATTCCCGCGGAGGTCGACCTGGCGGTGATCACCACGCCCGCCCGCCTGATCCCCGGCATCATCCGCGAGTGCGGCGCGGTGGGCATCAAAGCCGCGGTCGTCATCTCGGCCGGTTTCAAGGAAGCCGGCGAGGAGGGCAAACAGCTCGAGCGCGACCTGCTGGTCGAGGCCAAGAAAGCCGGCATCCGCATCATCGGCCCGAACTGCCTGGGCGTGATGATCCCGCCCACGGGCGTCAACGCCACTTTCGCCGCCGGCATGGCCCACAACGGCAGCGTCGGTTTCCTCAGCCAGAGCGGCGCGTTGTGCACGGCGGTTCTGGACTGGAGCCTGCGTGAAATGGTCGGTTTCAGCGCGTTCATCTCGATCGGCTCGATGGCCGACATCGGCTGGGGCGACCTGATTTACTACCTCGGCAGCGATCCCAAAACGCGCAGCATTCTGATCTACATGGAGAGCGTCGGCGACGCCCACGCTTTCCTCTCCGCGGCGCGCGAAGTGGCGCTGATGAAACCCATCATCGTCATCAAGGCCGGCCGTACCGCCGCCGGCAGCAAGGCCGCCGCTTCGCACACCGGCTCCATGACCGGCTCCGACGATGTCCTCGACGCTGCCTTCGAGCGCTGCGGCGTGCTGCGGGTCAACAATATCTCCGACCTCTTCTATATGGCCGAGGTTCTCTCCAAACAGCCCCGTGCCAAGGGCCGCCGCCTTGCCGTTCTCACCAATGCCGGCGGTCCCGGCGTGCTGGCGGCCGACTCGCTCCTGCTCGGCGGCGGCGAACTGGCCGAGATCTCCGCCCAGACCATCGCCGAGCTCAATACCTTCCTCCCCGGCGCCTGGAGCCACGGCAACCCGCTCGACATTCTCGGCGACGCCGAGCCCGCCCGTTACGCCAAGGCTCTCGAAACCGTCGCCAAGGATCCCAACAGCGACGGCATGTTGGTCATCCTCACGCCCCAGGCCATGACCGACGCCACGCGTACCGCCGAGTGTCTCAAGCCCTATGCCAAGCTCGGCGAAAAGCCTGTCCTGGCAAGCTGGATGGGCGGCGCCGGCGTCGCCGCCGGAGAGCAGATTCTCAATGCTGCCGGCATCCCCACTTATCCCTATCCCGACACCGCCGCGCGCCTGTTCAACTATATGTGGCGCTACTCCCAGAACCTGCGCGGTCTGTATGAGACCCCGCGCGACGCCGCCGGCGGCGACGGCGCGGACCACGCCACGGCCGCCGCGGTCATCGAAAAGGTCAAATCCGAAGGGCGCGAGATTCTCACCGAGTTCGAGTCCAAGCATGTCCTCGCCGCCTACGGCATTCCGACCCTGCCCTCGGTGATCGCCGCCACTGAGGAGGAGGCCGTCACCGCCGCCAATTCCATGGGCTACCCGGTCGTTCTGAAACTCCATTCCGAGACCATTACGCATAAGACCGACGTCGGTGGCGTGCAGCTCAATCTGAAGAACGCCGACGCCGTCCGCAACGCCTTCCGCCTGATTCACGACTCGGTCTCGGCCAAGGTCGGCGCCCAGCATTTCGGCGGCGCCAACGTCCAGCCCTTCGCCAAACTCGACGGCTATGAGGTGATCCTCGGCTCCTCCATCGACCCGCAGTTCGGCCCCGTGCTGCTATTCGGCATGGGCGGCCAGTTGGTCGAAGTCTTCAAGGATCGCGCCCTGGCCCTGCCGCCGCTGACCACCACCCTCGCCCGCCGCATGATGGAAAAGACCCTCATTTATACGGCGCTCAAGGGCGTGCGCGGCCGGCCGCCCGTGGACCTCGCCGGCCTCGAGCAGTTGCTGGTGCGCTTCAGCCAACTGGTCGTCGAACAGCCCTGGATCAAGGAGATCGACATCAACCCGCTGCTGGCCTCGCCCGAGCGCCTCTTGGCGCTCGACGCGCGCGTCGTCCTGCATCCCGCCGGGACTGCGGAGAAGCAACTCTCCCGCCCCGTCATCCGCCCCTATCCGGCGCAGTACGAGCTGCCCTGGCGTATGCGCAACGGCGAGCCGGTCGACATCCGCCCGATCCGACCCGAGGACGAGCCGATGATGGTCCAGTTCCACCAGACGCTCTCCGAGCGCACCGTCTATCAGCGCTATCTGCAGATGTTGAACCTGAGCCAGCGCACCGCCCACGAGCGCCTCACGCGCATCTGCTTCATCGATTATTCCCGCCAGATCGCTCTCGTCGCCGAGCGCACCGATCCCCAGACCGGCGCCCCCGAAATCATCGGCGTCGGCCGTCTCCAGGGCATCGGCGGGGACGAGGCCGAATTCGCCATCGTCATCAGCGACGACCAGCAGAAGCAAGGCCTCGGTACCGAGTTGCTGCGCCGCCTCATCGACATCGGCAAACGCGAGGGCGTGAAGGCCATCGTCGCCGACATCCTGGCCGAAAACGGAGTCATGCAGAAGATCGCCGAAAATCTCGGCTTCAAGCTCCAGCGCGAGCTCGGCGAAACCGTCGTCCTGGCGCGCCTCGAGCTCTGATCCCGCCCCAAACTCCGCCTCCGCCTCGCTCAGCGGGCAAGCAGGTCGCCGAGCTACGTCCGCTGGCACAACAGCCTGGGCGCGCTCTCGGCAATCTGGTCGGCGCTACTTCGAAAGGCGCAGGCCCTCCAGGTACATTCCCGTAACGTGGTACCCCGCCTGCCATTCGTTTCCCTTGCCGCTTCGTATCGTGGGGTTCTGCGGGTCGTAGGAGTAATACCACCCTCCGAATTCGGCGTCCATCAGATTTCGTTTGGCGAAGGCCAGCGACTTGTCGAATGCCGGCCAAAGGTCCGTGCGGCCGCGCACTACCGCCCAATGCATCAGCGCCCGCAGGAACTCGCATTGTTGCCACCAGCCCTTCGGCCCACGCACCGCCCGGTTGTCGTAATCGCCCTGCGTGAAGATCCCGCCTTCCTCCGCGTCATACGCGACCTTCATGCCGTAATCGAGTAGCCGCCCGGCAATCGCGAGATACCGATTTGGCAAGCCCTTTTCGACGGCGTGGCTCAGCAGAAAGGCCCATTCGAACTGGTGGCCCAGTTCGATGTGTCCCCCCTTCTCGGCCGCGGCCGGTTTCCACTCCGCGTCATAAAACTCGGGCAGGCGGCCCTCTTGTTCCTGGAATAACCTGCTGAAAATATGGTCGGCATGCTCCTGCGCATCGCGCAGCACCGCTGGCGAACCCGTCGCGTCGTGCAGCGCCAGCAGGGCCTCGAACAGGTGCATCATCGGATTCTGCGTGTTCTCACCCGTCGTTCTCGTATAGCCGCGGTCCGTCTGTGGCCTGAAGAAACCGGATGGCTCCCGCAGGTGCTCCTTCATTTGGGCCCACGTTTCGAGCGCGGCGGTCGCGTAGCGTTTGTCTTTTGTGATCCGCGCGGCATGCGAGAGTCCGAGAATCGTGAATGCCAGTCCATAGCTGTCCTTGCTCCGGTCGATGACCGCCCCCTCCGGGCTCACGCGCCAGAAGAACAGGCCCTGCTCTTTGTCACGGAAATGCTCCAGCAGGAAGTCCGCGCCCCTTTTCATGGCGTCCAGGTACGCGGGATCGTGCGTCAGCTCATAACCTGCGCCCATGACGAAGATCTGGCGGCTTTGTGACACCAGTGTCCCGTCCTCACTGCCCACCGGCCGCCACTGCCGGTCGAGCGACACTGCGAAGAACCCGTTGGGGCGCAATGCAGCCGCGCGCCAGTGCGCCGCCTCGGACCTCAGCTCGGCGCGAAACCACGCTGCATCGAGGTGCTTCGCCGTCTCCGCGGGGTCGGCGGCCATGGTCCGCGCGCCAGCCACCAGAATTGCCGCCATCAACAGCTTCTTGTTCACAACACGTCCTTCCTGCCCTGCCGGCATCACCGCTGCCTCAGCCTGTCGCGCCACGCGAGCATGCAGCCGCTATGCACTGGAATGTCTCCAGGCCGCCCGCATCGTGCTCAGCACGTCAGCGGTCGATTCTACATCAACCGGCGGCGATATACTCTCTATCGGACTGGTAACAATCTACGGCATCTCGTGCGGCTTCCGCCTGCGCAGATTCCGCGCTGGATTCTCAATGCCAAGCCGCTGGACAGAACGAATGAAGAACTTGCTTTCGATACGCGTGCACCGCACGGCCCGGCTCCTCATGGCCGCAACGGCCCTGATCTGGGCGCTCGCCGCCTGTCACTGCCTGGCCGGCGATGTGAACAACCCGGGCCCGATCAAGGTTGAAATCAGGAAAGAGAACGGCCAGTTCCGGCTGTATCGCGGCGGCCAGCCCTACTACATCAAGGGAGCCGTCTACGGCGGCGCGAACGGCAAGTTCCCCCTGGCGGACCTCGCCTCGCGCGGTGCGAATTCGATCCGCACGGGTACCGACCGGCGCACTCTGGACGCGGCCCAAAAGCTGGGCCTGACCGCTCTGGTCAATCTGCCCATGAAGATGGAGTTCGCACACAAATTCGACTACAGCAACGAGCCGGCCGTGCGCGAGCAGTTCGAGGATGTGAAGCGCCGCGTGCTCGAGCTGAAGGACCACTCCGCCGTGCTCATGTGGGCCATCGGCAACGAGCTCTCCGTGTTCTACACCAACAGGCGCGTGTGGAACGCGGTCAACGACATCGCGCGGATGATCCACGAAGTGGACCCCAACCACCCCGCGCTCACGGTGATCGGAGACAGCTTTGTCAATGACAACAATGGGGACTTCCAGGAGATCATCGCGCACTGCCCGCAGCTGGACCTGATCGGGATCAACTTCTACAAAGGGCTGGAAGCAGTGCCGGCGAGGGTGCGCGCCGAGGGCTGGAATAAGCCCTACGTGATCACGGAGTGGGGCCCCTCGGGCGACTGGCAGGTGCCTCGCACCGCTTGGAACGCGTCCATCGAGGAGACCAGCACGGAGAAGGCTGAGCGCTACCTGGCGCGCTATCAGAACACGATGCTAAAGGATCTCGAGCGCTGCCTTGGCTCCTACGTCTTCGTCTGGACGTGGCGGCACGAGCGGACTCAGACGTGGTACGGCATGTTTCTCGAATCCGGCGAGCGCACCGACGCCGTCAACGTGATGCAGTTCTTGTGGAGCGGCCGCTGGCCCCCCAATCGCGCGCCGCGCATCGCGCAATTGGCCATCGACGGCCACGCGGCGCTCGACAACATCTATCTGAAGCCTGCCAGCGAACACACCGCGCGGGTGGATGTGTCGGACCCCGACGGCGACCCCATCTCGTTGCGCTGGGAGGTCCTCGCCGAGGTGGCGCGTGCCGGGTACGCCGGCATGGGCGAAAAGCGGTCGAAGCCGATGCCCGAGCAGATCAGGCAGGCCGCCGGCCGCCAGCTTACCTTCGCCGCCCCCGCGCAGGAAGGCGCCTATCGCGTCTTCGTCTTCGCTACCGACGGCCAGGGCAACGGCGCCACCGCCAACATTCCTTTCTTCGTGAAACCGTAGTGCCCTCGTCCTGGCGGCCCATATCACCACCATCGAGCATGAAGCCGCAGGAGCACATGATCCCAAAATTTCATTGGTTAATTCGCCTTCTCTTCAAAACGCCGTGCACGATTTCACCGTGAACCCACCCCGGTTTTACAGCAAAAACACCGTTTTTTGCGTTCACCGTGCGTCACGGCGGATCTGTTGCAATCAAAGGAGTTATCAATATTAACACGTGAGTTCTTGCACCCACGTCCTCTCTAACCGTGTAGCTGTCCTGTTCTAAAGGACTTAGCGATAACTTTACACTTCTCGCCGGAACCGCAAAAAACAAGCTGTTTTCGTTCTGTGTTCGCCCAATCGCCGGGGCGCCTTTTCGGTCCCGAAGCGCCCTTTGCCCACCCCCTTTTCACGGCCAATCTCAGCCCTGCTTTTTCCCCTCTTCGGCCTCCCTCAAAGCGTCGAGAATCTGCTCTTCCCCGGGCCATCCTACGACATTTCTTCCCTATTTCTTTGCCTTCGGCAGACCCCTTCCGGTCGCGCCGCCCGATCATCCTGCGAACTCATTTGTGTATCCTGCCCTGACCCGAGTCACACATTTGTTGGATTGAAAGCAAAGGGCTTGCGGTATCTTGAGTTGACTTCAGGATGTACAGTCCAGCCAGAACGGCCCATGGCCAATCGGCCGCCGTTTCATTCCCTGGAGGTATTGTGCACTTTTTGAGACGTTGTTCGACTCTGTTGTTTCTGGCGCTGCCGCTGGTCGCGCAGAACCCAGTCATCCGGCAGGGCGCATCGCCTACCGGGGTCGTCGATTTCACCAGCGCATCGACGACAAAGCCCTTGCGCATAGCCACGACGCTGCCCAGTTCTTGCACCACGGGTGAGCTGTTATTCCTTTTGAATGTTGGTGTTTACCAGTGTGTCAACGGCGCGTTCGCGGCCACCGGCAACGGCGGCACTTGGGGCACCATCGGCGGGACCCTGGCGAGCCAGACGGATCTCTGGAACGCGTTGCAAGCAAAGCAACCGTTGATCACAATTGGCACCGCCGGGCAGTACGTTCGCGGCGACGGCAGCCTCGGGACTCTGGCCGCCGGCTCGAACGTGACGCTGACGCAATCGGGCAACTCACTCACCATAGCGGCGACGGGCGGGGGTGGTCTGGCCCTCTCCGGAACACCCGCAACCAACGATCTGCTCAGCTACAACGGCTCGGCGGCGGCCGACTCCGGCATCGCGGTCAGTAGCGGTGTGGTCACGGCCGCGGGGTTCCAGACGACCGGCACGGGAGGCACCGAGATCACCTTCAGCGAGGGCAATGCGCCAGCGACGCCGAGCACCAACCAGCGCGTGCTGTGGGCGGATAGCGCCCAGCACTGGCTGCGCACGACGGACTACAATGGCGTCAATTGGATGCTCATGCGTTCGACGGCTGTGGGAGTCGCCGGCAACGGCGTGAAGTGGAACGCGGACGGCTCGTTGGGCGACCTCGGCTACGCGCCGCCGTCATCGGCCGGCGCGAATGCAAGCGGATCTTACATGGTGAGCCAGGCCACCAATGCGCCGGCGAACGCCGTGAACCTGGGCGCGCTCGCTTCCGGCATGCTGAAAGCCTCGGTGAGCGGTAATGTGGCTACGGTCTCCACGGTGTCAACGGCTCGCGCGATCACTTACAGTTTCAATGGCAACGGAGCGGCCTTAAGCGCCGGCGCCAAGGCCTATCTCACCGTACCGTTTGCGTGCACGATCTCCGCGTGGAATATGAGCGTGGACACAGGGACGGCCACCGTGGACGTGTGGAAAGTCGCCACGGGCACGGCGATTCCCACACTCGCCAACACAATCACGGCATCAGCCACGCCGGCGGTTGCCAGCGGCACCTCGATTCACTCCACAACCCTGACCGGATGGACGACTGCGGTGGCCGTAAATGACTTCATGGGGTTCAATTTGAAGGCAGTGTCGGCGGCGACATTCGTCAATTTGACGTTGGAGTGTGACCAGTAATGAAGCGCCTGCTCTTCCTACTCTCCCTGGTCGCGTTTTCGATGCCCGCGTGGGCGGCCTACAGCTACTACTTGCCGATCACCGTCTCACACACGATGGTGAGCGGATCGGGCAGCCTCGCGAACTTCACCGTTTACGTCCAGCTATCGGGCAACTCATTCAAGAGTGCGGCCAACGGCGGCAAGATTCAAAACAGCGTGACGTTCAACGGCCAGACGGTTCCGGCCGACCTTGTGTTTTCTCCGAATGCAGCAGGGGCCACGCCGTATTCGTTCGAGATCGAGTCGTGGGATGCTGTCAATGGAATCATCAATGCCTGGGTATTGAATTCATCCCTTTCGAACACCACGGACTGGAGCTTCTACGCGGTCTACGACAACGCCAGCGTGACGACTTACCAGGGCGGCGCGAGGGGCGCGGCGTGGGACAGCTATTATGCCGTCGTCTGGCACCACGCGGCTGTCTCGGTGAACGATTCCACCGTCTACGGGAACAACGGCACGGCGTCGGGCTCGCCCACGTCTACCACCGGTATCGTGAATGGCGGCGTGAGCTTGGGCACGAGCACACAGGCCAAGGTGCAGAATACTTCGCCTAGTGATTTGCCTTCGGCCTGGACAACCCCGTTCACCATCCAGGGCTGGTTGAATAACTCAGCCTTCGTCAACCTGGAGATATTCTTCGGCTACGGGTTTGTCGCGCCGAGTGGATCGGACATCTACGCTGGCCAGCGTTTCCTGATGAGCCAGAACAGCCACTACTATTGGTGGGGCGATGCCGCCGACTGGGACACGGGGATTGCCTTGGATACAGACAGTACGTGGCATCAGTGGGCAATTACCTGGGACGGATCGAACCTGTTGTTCTACCGGGATGGAACACTCAAGGCCACGCACAGCGGAGCCCCCAGCTCGACGGCGGCGCAGACGGCGGCCATTACGGCGGGTTCGCACCACTGGAACGGCACGTACAGTCCATCGGCGAGCCTGGACGAAAACCGTATCTCCAACGGGGTCGCTCGGTCAGCCCCATGGCTAGCCACGGAGTTCAACAACCTCCACGCCCTGAGCACCTACTTAACCGTGGGCAGTGAGTCGGCTGTGCTGATCCCATCCGTCACCAGCTTCAGCCCCACATCCGCCGTGGCGGGCGGCTCCCAGTTCACACTCACGGTGAATGGCTCCCTGTTCACGTCGGACGCGACAGTGTACTGGAACTCCACGGCCCTGAGTACGACCTACTCCAGCGCCTCCCAAGTCACCGCCGTAGTGCCGTACGCCCTGATTGCCACGCAGGGCACGGCCAATATCACGGTGCAGGAGGCAAACGGTACTTCGCCCGTCGCAACCTTCACAGTCTATGGGCCGGCGATCAGCGGCTTCAGCCCCGCCGTCGGCATAGCTGGCGGGCCTCAGTTCACGCTCACCGTGAACGGCTCTAACTTCGTGAGCAGCGATGTGGTGTATTGGAACTCCACGGCGCTCAGCACAACCGTCGTCAGTTCCACGCAGTTGACCGCGACGGTGCTGTCCACGCTGATTAGCTCAAGCGGCACGGCGTCCATCACCGTCCAGGGCGCTTCGGGTAACTCCATGGCGTCAAGCTATACCATCTCTGGCCCAACGCTCACGAGCATGACGCCCACACTGGCCTTCTCTGGTGGAATGCAGTTCACCTTGACGGTGAATGGAATGGGCTTCGCATCAAGCTCGGTGGTTTACTGGGGATCGACCGCTCTGACGACGACGGTGGCGAGTTCCACCCAAGTCACGGCGACGGTCACGTCGAGTCTCATCACGAACAAGGGGTTCAGCAGCATCACGGTCACCGACTCGGCGGGCACCTCCAACGCCCTGACTTTCAGCGTGGGTTCCAGCATCCCGACGATGATCCTGACACCCTCCTATATCGCGACGCTGAAAAGCCGCGCCGCGTCGAATACGACTGAGTTCCAGTACCTCATCAACAACGGGTACATGGGCTACACCTCGGCCACGCCCGACCTGTTGCCGCCGGTCTACGCCAGCATGGAGGGCAAGAGCGACGACTCGCCAAACAACCAATGGATGCGCCCCGGAACGGACTCGGCCTATTACCAGGGCAATGAGGCATTCGATCAAGGCCGCAACCTGATCGGCGCCTATCTCATGCTCGGGGACGGCACGGTCTCCCCATCCGGCTGGAGCTACAACTGGGGCGGCATGTCGATCAGCCCGCAGCAATTCGGGCTGCTGGCCGGGATACAGGCCATCAAGCTGCTCAACAAATTCTCGCCGACCATCGCGCACGTTACGCCTGCCGCGGGCAGCGTTCCGAACACCTGGGGCGGCATTGCCTGGATGCCTGCACTGAACCCTTATGAGTTGGATGTTGGCCAGAATCCCGGTAACACGAACATCGATGTTTGGGGCGCGGCGGACACCTATGCCTATGACACGGTGAGCTCGGCCCAAACGAACAGCGGGACCAATGTTCTTTACACCAATACTACAACCTGGTATGACGGCAACACGAACCACGCTGCCTTCGCGGTCGGAGATCAGGTCTTCATCCCGACCTCTTCCTTGAACGCCTACATCCCCGCCGGGACCACGGTTACGAGTGTCACGGCTAACACCAGCATCACCCTGAGCAACAACGTGACGGGGAACATTCCAGCCGGCACCGTGCTGGTGGACATCCCGGCAGGCGGGGTTTGCGGCGCGGGAACCATGCACGTCAAAGTGGGCTTCAACACGTCTCCTCCGCCCTCTGGAACGGCTGTCACTATCACGGGTGTTGTCGGCCCGTTGGCCACACTCGACGGAGGCACTTACTACGTCTCGTCGAACGACAGCAGTTGGTACGCCTTTGCTCTCGACTCCGACACCCACGGAACTCCAGTTTGCGCCGCGCCTTACCAGGGCCACGACTACCGAGGCAACATCGTGGGTAGCGGTCAGAACTACAACCACGACCAGAACGATGACGCGACCTACCCGGATCGGTCCTTCATTGTGGGTCCGGCGATGATGTACGACTGGCTGAAGCCACTGAGCACCCAGAGCGTGGCGACGGCCTTGAACTATCTCGCCAGCCAGCTGGCAGCAACGCCCGCGGTGAATGGCAGCGTGGCGGGCTCCAGCATCGTGAGCCAGTTCAAGGCTGGCGGATCGGCCTGGAACGCCTCGACGAACCCCTGGACCGACTCCACGGCCACGGCTCCGGGCAACTATCCACAGGCCATTCCGACGGCTTACAGCAACCTGCACGATCAGGTGATGGACAGCCTGGATGCCTGGACGCGCGGCCAGATCCTGGCCTACATCTCGGCGCAGGATCAGGGCTATTACGTTGACACGACGTGCAACTATCACTGGGGCGATTACAACGGACTGGCCGCGGCTGGAATCGCGGCCTACTACGACGATCCGCGCGGCCCGGCCTGGTACGACGCGTGGCGCAATCACATGCACCTGGCGAGCGATCAGCCCTACGTCGCCCGCTGGTTCGGGCCGAACGGCAACCAGATGGACAGCTTCAACTATGTGGGAGCCGCAGTGCGGGACATCGCCATCACGATGCTCTCAAATCTCACGGCGATGGGCGACGACCTGGTGAACAATCCGACGCAGCCGTTTTCATGGATTCTCGGACTGGAGTATTACAAGCACAACCTGGAGCCGACGGGCAAGTCGCAGTTGCAACGCGGCTCCCAGGGCGGACCCTCCACGCCGCCGTGCCCCAATTGCTCGGGTGTCCCGGACGCGATTCAGTACCTCGCGGACGTTGAGAACGCCGCCCTGGCGAACCAGTTCCGATCTTTCATGGCGGCGCTGCACACAGCGCAGGGGAGCACCGGCGACTTCCTGTTCTGGAACCCGAACGGCACGCAGACGAGCTGGAGCAACGAGCCGACGGTGCTGGGGAATCTGAACAACCCGGCGGGCGGTTACGGCCACGTCTACTTCCGGAGCGGCTGGACGAGCACCGCTGTTTATGGCGACTTCTACGACCGGCCGGCGATCTTCGACGGCAACAACGGCCACGATCCAGTCGACTGGGCCGGATCGATGACACTGATACGCGGCGGCAATAGTTTACTGGTGTTCCCGCCCAACGAGTGCAACCGTTGGGCACCACCGACTCAATCTGGCGCAGGCTCTGCGATGTACGCCGCGGCGTCTACCTGTGCGGGCTTGCCCAGCGCGACGGCGGCGTACTACACGCCCGTTCAGATGGTCGGGACGCCAACGCCTATCGGCACAGCCACGGTGGATTCGCTGACGCTGACGACCAGCAGCTCGACCGCGTCCGGCAGCGCGGTGCTGAACTTCTCCTCCACGACGGGCGTGAGCCCCGGCATGATCGCCATCGGAACAGGCATCCCGTCCGGCGATCACATACTGACTGTCACATCGAGCGCGGTGACGCTGGTGACGGCCACGACGGGCGTTTCGAGTGGAGCCAGCATCGTGTTCGCCACGTCGATTGCGTCTGGTGCTTACGAGGGCTTGGACGCGAACACGACCTATGGCTCTCCTGGTGACTTTTTCGCGGGCGCGGGCAGCATCCCGATTTGTACCGCGGGCGGCTCCCCGTGGACGGTCGGAACACCTTACACGGCCACGGCCTCATCCGCCACACTTCAGGTCAACCTGGTTTCACCCGCCACGGACGGATGGGGCAACGGCACGCCTGTGCTGCTGAGTTGGGGGACGACGGGAACGGCGCCGACTTATTACCTGTCGGGCAGTTCCGGCACCACGGAGAGCGTGCAGCGCGGCTGGAATCCTGCCAGCCCGAATATCAACCTGTACATCATCATCAATTGGAACGCGACGGGCTGCGGAGCCAACTGCGCGACGTTCGGCGTGTATAAAGCTCCGACGGTGCGCGCCGTGAGTGGCTATGCTTCGACTGGCACCGCGCTGACATTTGCCACGGCTGGATCGGGCACTCAGACGATCCAGGGCGGCCAATGCCACTACAACGGCACCTTCTACCACCAGGGCAATATCGGCGTGGCGGGCGGGCATCCGGCGCGCATCGATCTGCTGGAATCCACAACGAACTACGCTTACGCGCGAGGCGTGGGCATCGAGACCATCTACAGGGGCAACCCGACCAGCCCCAGTTGGTGGAGCGGCCTCATCGCCGGGTATCAGCGTGAGGTGCTGTACCTGATGCCAAAGCTGTTCCTGGTGTATGACCGGCTGCTGAGCAACCACCTGAACTCGCAGATGGCCTCGATCACAAGCTCCACCGACGGCACGTCGTCCACGCCGGTCATCCTGACCTTCAGCGGCGGCCACACGTTCCACAGCGGAGCGCAGATTACGGTGACAGGTTGTGCCTCGGCGCTGAATGGAACCTACATCGTGACCAGCCTTGACAGCAACAACCTGGCGCTGAATGGCACCGGCGCGACCGGCGCGGCATCTTGCTCGGGAGGAACGGCCACTGGCAACCTGTGGGGTGGTCACGCCATGCCCTGGAAGACAGGAGCGAAGCCGGTCGAGGTGACAACCAGCAGCCAGCAGGCAGCCGGGACGCGGCAATGGTACGTCGAAGCGCCCGCTGTCAGTATCGCGTCCATATCCAACACGACGCCGGTCACGATCACGACCTCGACCAATCACTACCTGAATACCAACTTCGCCGTGAACATCAGCGGCGTGAGTTCGCCGTGCACGGCCCTGAACGGCAACTGGGTGGTAACGGTGCCGTCGAACAGCAGCGGCCTGACCACGTTCACCCTGAATGGCTCGAGCGCCTGCGGCGCGATGGGCGCAGGGGGCAGCGTGCAGAAGTTCAACGGCGCGATCACCGCCATCAAGCCCGCCAACGCGACGGCCGCGCTCCAGGACATCGTGCTGACGACGAACAGTTCCACCACTGGCGCGGGCATCATCTACCAACTGGCGGTCTACGATCCGCGCAACTGCACGACCAATTCCTCCTGGTGCTCTGGCTCGGGAGTGTCGAGCGACTCACAGAACTGGCTCACGGTAGTCGATGCCAGCCTGAGCGCAGTGGACACTGCCGCACTCACTCCGCTGGCGGCCAATAACGCCGACGTGGTGCAGGTTGGAACTACCATGGTCGCGGGGTTCCAGAACGCACAGATCGCGGCGGGTAATTGCCTTAATAACACCTGTACACCGCCGCTACCCATCCTGCCGATCACCTATAGCTTCGCGCAAGGGGCGGGAGCAGTAAATCACTACTTAGCAGGGCTTGTACCCAACACTACTTACTATGTGAATACGAGCACGGCTGGATCTGTGACTATTTCGAGTTCGGGTAGCTCGGGAGCAACAGCGGCGTCGGCCAATGGCGTCCTGAGCTTTGCGACGCAGGGCGGGACGGCGACGCTGGGAACTACAGTCAGCGGCGCAGTAAAGATCAGCGGGCCGGTCGCGTGGCAATAGATGCCCCGGCCAGCCACTCACGAGTAACTGGCGATACAAAGCAACGAGTAATAGCCTGGGACCCAGAGTGTCGAAGAAACGTGCTCAGGGCTCGTCCTCCGAAGGAATGTCGAAATTGACTAACTCGGCGCGGAAACCGCGTGTTTTCCAGGCGCCAAAGGCAATGCCGGCGAGCATCCAGATAGAACCGGCGATCTGCGCCGTGCGGCTCAAACTCAGCCACAACAGCAGGCAAATGAGGAATCCGAGAACGGGCGGGAGCAGGTTGGCGAGCGTCTTCTTTTCCGCTCTCACCCAGTAGCGCACGAAAGACGCGAGATTGACGCCCATGAATGCGATCAGCGCGCCGAAGTTCAGCATCTGCGCGCCCAGATCGTAACTCAGGAGAAAGGCGCCGGCGAGGGTCAAACCACCCACGAATAGAACGTTGTTGCGGGGAACGCGGGTTTTGGGGTCCAGCGCGCCGAAGAAAGAGCGGGGCAGAGCGTTGCTGCGGCCCATGCCGAACAGCAGGCGGGCGGCGCCGAGCATGGCGGCCATGCCGGAGCCAAAATTCGCCACCACCAACGTCAGTCCGACGATTCCCAGCAGCGGCGCCCAGGCCTGCGCGGCGACATGGACAAAGGCCGTGTCCACCATAGCTTCGGTACTCAAATCGGGCGTCGGGTTCACTAATTGCGCGGCATACACCTCCAGGGCGGACAGGAAGCCGATGACCACGCAAGAGAGGACCGTCGCCCATAAGATGTTGCGGCGCGGGTTCTCCACTTCTTCCGACAACGTCGAGATACCGTCGAATCCTATGTAGGTCAGCACGGCGATCGAAGTACCGCCCAGAACCGTGCCGACATCGAACGTGGCGGGATCGTAAAGGGGCCGCGTCCAAAACGCCATGCCGCTGTGCGCGCCGTGAAAGATGAAGCGCGCCGCGGCCGCGAAGAACACCACGACCACCACTCCCATGCCTGCGGCGAGGCCGGTGTTGATACGGGCCGAGGCGCGGATGCCGAGGACATTCAGGCCCGTGCACAGCAGTGCCCAGAACACGGCCCAGGTCCAGTAGGGAATGCCAGGGACGAAGACGTTGGCCTGCTGGCTGATCCAGATGACGCAGATCATCGGATTGAGCATGTAGTCCATGACCATGCTCCAGCCGGTGATGTAGCCCAAAGCCGGATTGATCTCCTGCCCGACGTATGTGAAGGCCGAGCCAGCGCTGGGATAGGCGCGCGCCATCCGCCCGTAACTGATGGCGGTGAAAAGCATCGCCGACATGGCGATCAGGATGGTGGTGGCGACGTGGCCGTGGCCGCGCTTGGCCAAGACGCCGAAGACCGACATCGGCGCCGTAGGCTGGATGATGATGATGCCGTAGAGAATCAGATCCCACAGCGTGAGCGCGCGGCGCAGCCGAGGCGCCGATGGTCCGTCCGTGGTGCCCGAAGTTTGCATCTAACTAAAGTACTCCTGGAAAAGCCGGTGGCGCAGCCGGATCACTGATCATCAGAGAGCGGATAAGACGTCACTTAAGACACTGTCAACAGGTCCGGCGCCAGTCGAGCTTTGCGCCCCTGGCGGAAAGCGACGTTCGCCAGGTGCGGCCCGGCAATGGCCCGCTGAGCCACTTCGACCGTGCAGTTGGTTGGCTTTCTGGTCTTGATGCAATCCAGGAAGTTAGCGATGTGGGTCTCCACCGGGATGCCGCCCTTGTAAGTCATCAGCGGTTCCTTCTTCGGATTCCACGGCTCGCCATAGATCATGAAACCGTCGTCATTCATGATCAGCGTGCCGGCATCGCCGTAGAACGAGATCGACCATCCGTCGTTGTAAGAATTGCAGTAGTTCAACGACCAGTCGGCCATGAACTTATCGAACTCGAACGAGGCCGTGAAGACGTCGGCGTCCTCGCAGCCCGTCGTTTTAGCGACGAATCCCTGACAGACGGCGGACTTCGGCGGTGGAGACTTCATCAACCGCAGCACGACGTCCATCAGGTGGGCGCCCTGGTCGGTCATGTTGCCGCCGGCGTAGTCCCAGAAATGGCGCCAGGCGCGGAAGCGCATGGGTTCGAGCGGACGCTGGGGCGCGGTCCCGAGGAAGCGGTCCCAATCGAGCTTGCCCGGCAGCGGCGAGTTGTCGAGCGGGCCGGCGATGTTCCAGTTCCACTCCGCCTTCACGCGCACGACGCGGCCCAGCATGCCGTCATCAATCGCTTCCTCCGCCTTGCGGACCATCGGCGAACTGCGGCGCTGGTGCCCGATCTGGACCACCTGCGACTTGCTGTTGACGTAATTCTTCATCTGCTCGCTTTGCGCCAGCGAGATCGAAAACGGCTTTTCCGCGTAAACGTCCTTCTTCGCATCCAGCGAGGCGAACAACATCGGCATGTGATGATGATCGGGCCCGGCGGTCACGATGAAGTCGATGCCGGGCTGCGCCAGCAACTCGTGGTAATCCACATACCCTTTCGCGTCGGGCGCGTCCTTCAACGCGGCTTCCAGATTCGGCTCGTAGACATCGCACATCGCCACCGGCTGGCAGCCCGCCAATTGGAACTTCTTGTTCAGGTACCGGCCGCGGCCGCCCGCGGCGATGACGCCGTAGGTCATCCGGTCGTTGGCGCCGAACGCGCTCCGGGGCACAAACAGCGGCGCCGCGGCGAGGGCCGCAGCCTGAGTCGTCATGCCCTTGAAGAACTCTCTTCGATTCGTTTCGCGCACGTAAACCTCCATGCTGGGACGCGCGGGATTCTAGGCGTCCCAACGCATGGCGTCATTCTATCTCCGAAACTTCCCCTGTGGGTGGACGTGCAGCGGCCGCGCGCCGTGGCGGATTCAGCCCCCGGCTGCATCCCACGATTCAGGCCGTCAGGAAATCCGCGTCCGCGGCCTGCCGGCGAACCTCTCCCCGCGAGGCCGTGCCGGTGCCGGGCTTCATGATGGTGATGGAGGCGACCAGGTTGCCGAAGCGAGCCGCCGTGATCGGATCGCGGGTCAGCCTCAGAGCCAGCGACGCTCCGGCGTTGAAGGCGTCGCCGGCGCCGCAGATGTCGACTGGCTTCTCGATGCGGCGCGCTGGAACCAGGTTCTCGCCTTCCGCGGTCACAACGACGCACCCGGCGGGGCCACGCGTCAGCAGCAGCGTCTGGTAGCCAATGTGGCGACGCAGCGCCTCCGGGCCGGCGCCGGCGCCCAGCTTGGCGCAGGCCTGCCTGGCTTCCTCTTCATTCAGTTTCACGAGCACGCCGCGGAACTGTTCGCCGCGGGTGCGCGAGTCCACCCACACGATGGTTTGTGGATGCTTCTCAGCGAATTCCGTGATGGCCTGCCGGAGCGCCGCGGTCACCACGCCACCACGATCCAGCTCCGCCTGATCAGAGACGATGATCACGTCGAACTGCATGGCGAGCGAGCGGAAACGCTCGACCACCGCGCTTTGCACGGCTTCCGGCAGGTCGCGGGCGTTTACGAAGTCGACGCGCGGCAGGTCCTCGACGCTCGTGAGCTGGTTGATCAGCTTCGTATAAGTGAAGGTCTGCACGTCCGCCGAGGTCACTAGCGCCGCAGCGTCAATGCCGCGCTGCTCGAGTGCGCGGCGCAGCTCGTGCGCGTGTCCGTCGTCGCCCAGGACCCCCAGCACGGCGATGCGGCCCGTTCCCAGGGCGCGCAGGTTCGCCGCCACCGTCCCGCCGCCGCCGGGCGTGCATTCTACTTCAGTGACAGCAATGCGCGGGATGCCGGTCTCGCGCGAAGGCTCGGCCAGCGTGGGGTCGTAGCGGCACCAGCGATCGAGGCACACATCGCCCACCACCAGCGCCGAGAGTGCCGGAATGCCCGCCAGGATTTCGTCGATGTTCAAACCCGTTCTCCCAGCGCGCGCCACAGGGCGGGGAAGGTGGCGCGGTGATCGCCGCAGAAGTAGAAGCTCTGTCCGCCGTCGGCCACCGTGCGAATCAGAATCGTCTTGCGCGGCCGGAAGTAGTAGGCCGCTTCCGTTTTCGGCATCTCGCGGTGAATATCGCCTTCGATCGGCACCAGGTCGAAGACGGCGGTGGTGAAGCGGCGGATCTCGCGTCCTTCCTGATGCGCCACGTTGCGCGCCATGGCCAGCGCCTTAAGATAGACTTCCGGCGCCATAATCGCCGATCCGAAACTCAGCATCACGCCGCCTTCGAGGTTTTCGACCGAGCGCGCGAAGACCAGGAAATCGCGATAACTCGCCGCGCCCAGAGCCGCGCCGTCGCAGTTCGGATGCTCATGGATAATGTCATAACCGATGCCGACGTGAATGGTCGCCGGCACGGAGCAGCGGTAGGCGGCGGCCAGAATGCTCAGCTCGCGATACGGATAGTCGCTGGCCTCGATGCGCTGCCCCACGGCCTCGCCCAGCCCCAGCTCTCCGGCGTCACGGGTCCAATCGTTGAGCAGGCCCGTTTCCTTCCACAGCCCGAACTCGCCGCTGCGGATGTAGCGCGCCACGCTCTCCGTGGTTGCGCCGATCAGAGCGAGCTCGAAGTCGTGGATCATGCCCGCGCCGTTCAGGGCGATGTGAGTCAGCACGCCGCGCTCCAGCAGGTCGATCACGTAGCGGTTCAAGCCGGCCTTCAGCACATGCGCGCCCATCATCAGGATGCGCGCCGCGCCACGCTGCTGCGCTTGTTTGAGATGCTGCGCCACCCTCGCCAGGTCGGGATGTTCGAACGGCGGCGCGGGGTCGTCCAGCTTCATCCAGTGGCTGGTCTGCAGGTCGTGCACTCGCTCCGCGAGCGGCTTCAGGCGCAGCCTGCGGCGGTCAAATGGGGTGTATTTCGAGTTCATTGGGAAAACAGAGTGGCGAGAAGTTGTTCGTGGCAGAGATAATTGGCGATGATCAGGTCGGCGCCGGCGCGGGCCAGCCGATCGCGCTTCCACGGTTCCACGCGCAGGCACTCCAGCTCATCCGTGGCCACGCCCACGGCCACTCCGCCCACGGCCTTCACGTTTTCGATCTCCACATAGCCGTCGCCGAAGCCGAGGATCTCCGCGCCGTGGCATTCGGAGCGCTCTAGAATCCGCCGGATCAGGATTTGCTTCGAGAAACTCTTGTAGTCGTCCAGCGCGCCGTAGACGCCGCCGTCGAAATACGGCGTCACGCCCAGCAGGTCGGCTTCCTCGCGCATGTATGGTTCGTCGGTTCCACTGGCCAGGTACAGTCGCAACCCGCGCTCGCGCAGCGCCGTCAGGAGCTCGATCGATCCCGGCACCAGGTACTTCTCCGGCGCGGCCCGGCGCTCGCGCAACGCTTCGATGCGGTGCGCGATGCGGGCCTGCAGCCGTTCAAGATAGCGCCGCTTGTAGACCAGCGGTTCCTCGGGCCGGCCGCCGCGCAGCTCCACCTGGCGGGCCAGCTCGATCATTTGGTAGATGGTCTGCTTGCCGGTCAGATGGCCGACGAACTCACGGACGGTGGAATGAAGCTGCTGCTCCGTCTCGCCGGTCTTCAGCCGCGCCAGCTCCTCCACCATCAGCGGCGTCATAACGCCCGCCCAGCCGGCCCGCAGCAGCGACAGCGTCCCGTCGAAATCGAACAGGACCACCTTCGCCGCCGCGGCGCTGGCGCGCGGGTTGAGGGTCTCGATGGCTGAGCTGGCGGCGGATGGGGTTTTCAATGCGTCTCCTTGAGTCATCTCCTTGCATTCTCCCGTAAAAGACCGCGGCCTTCGGCCCGGCATCCCGCGCCACGGTCAGCCGACGCCGGGGCGCCGCCCGCGGGCCGGTTCCAACCGCTATTGGCTGGAGTAGACGAAGGTCTCCGACTCCGGCCGCGCCAGCCATTCGGCCAGCGTCTGAGCCACTTCGTCCTTTTTTGAGATGATCGGCTCGCTGACCGGCCAGCGGATGCCGATCTGGGGATCGTTCCAGCGGATCCCGGATTCGCAGCGGTTGTTGTACAGGCCGGTGCACTTGTATTGCACCTCGGCGTAGTCCGACAGGACGCAGAATCCGCGCGCGAAGCCAGCCGGTGCATAAACCTGGATGCGATTCTCGGCCGAGGCCTCCGCTCCAAACCATCGCCCCAGCGTGGGCGATCCCTTGCGAATGTCCACGGCCACCAGAAAGGCGCTGCCCCGCGTCACCCGCATGAGCTTCGCCATGGGCGGCTCCCACTGAAAGTGCAACCCCCGCAGGACCCCTTTCACGGACCCGGAATGGTTGTCCTGAACGAATGCCGTGGGCAGCCCATGCTGGCCGAAGACATCCTCGCGAAAGCTCTCCAGGAAGAATCCACGCTGGTCCTGAAACGCATCCGGCGTAATCACGTGAACGCCATTGATTTCGGTTGTTTCAATCTTGATTGGCATAGCGAACGCAGGCCTGAAGAAAGACGGGCGGAGGCCAAGTCTCGCCCATAATAACAGATCCGGTGGCCACTGAACGAGACGCCCGACGCGCCCGCCGCGGGGTCGGTCTGCGGCACGCCGGCCTCGCCCTGCGCCGGTCTTTCAGACACGCTAATATAGATGGCAGAGGTTAGCCGCCGTACGCAGTCGCGAGTTGAATCCTTATGCACCACGAAAGAACTTCGGGCGCCGACGCCAGCATCCAATCCATTGAGAAAAAGAAGGTTACTAACCTTAACGTGCTGAACGAGGCGTTCGAGTACGCCCAGCCCAGTTCGTTCTCCCGGGCCTTAAGGCTCGAGTTCGGGGATGTTGTCGTGCTGCTCATTTCGGGCACTGCGAGCATTGACGATCAGGGCCACACGGTCCATGTCGGCGACTTCCGGGCCCAACAGCGCCGGACTTACTTGAACATCACGGGGTTGCTAGAGAGCGAAGGCGCCACCTGGAAGGACGTCGTCCGGACCACTTGTTATCTGCGCGACATCGACCGCGACTACGCCGCCTTCAATGAGGAGCGGACCGTCTTTTTCCAGGAGCAGGGTCTCGATCCGCTGCCCGCCTCGACCGGCATTCAGGCCATCCTGTGCCGTCCCGACCTGCTGGTCGAAATTGAAGCCATCGCCATCTTCAAGAAAAACTCCTAGCGACGTTTTTGGGCAGCTATTCGATCTTCCCGCCCGCCGGGCGCGGACGCTCAATCCAGCTTGACAGCGGGTCTATGCTGAGGGTGGTAGCCCGCTCTTGCGGTCCGCCATTCTTGCTCTTTGAAAAACGAACGATTGGCGAAGAATCAATCGAACGATAGCCAATTAAGTCATTCATTCTAAAAAGAAAAGTCGACAATTGGCTTTGTTCCTTCAATTTCGATTACACTGGGCAGACCATGAGATCTTCTTGCTGGACTGCGCTCCTGATCGTTTGCTTCTCGATGGCTGCTTCCGCCGACCCGCCGTGGCCCCCGCCGGGCACCGAGTGCGGCGAATCCGTTCTGGCGCATTACGCCGAGGGGCCGAATTTCGCGACTGCGGCCCAGGTGTTTCCGGAACACGCGAAATACATCGGCGAGCTGCTGCGGCAAGGCAAATTCGTCGCCGCTGGGCGCATGAAAGACGCCAACCGGGCGCTGATCCTCATCCGAACCAATGATCTAGCCGAGGCGCAGACCTGGGTGAACGAGGATCCGTTCGTGAAGAACGGCGTGGTGAAGGCGACTCTCGAAGTGTGGGGCCATTGCTGGGCGGTGGGCGTTCCGGCGCCGGATTTTGCCCCGGCCAAGGCCAAGTAGGGCGTCTGCGCTAGCGCGATTCGAGGATAAAGGTCGGCGCGTAGCCGGAGACGGTAGAGTAGTTGCCCTGCGCGGCGCTGATGCGGGCCACGCAACCCTGCACCTTGCCCAGGAAGGCTTGCGGGCTCACCTCGACGTTCAGGTCGCGGTACACCACGTCGCCATACAGGTCTACGGGGAACGACACCGGGTGCGGCTCCACGCGCTCCTGCACGACGTAGCTCTGGCGCAGCGCCTGGCGGCAGGCGCGATCCCAGGCCGCGTCGCTCATTGTGGCGCCGTCGAAGGTGGGCAGTTCACCGTCCGAATCGTTGGGCCGCAGCACCAGGCCGTGGCGATGTTTCAGGATGTAGTCCGGCAGGTCGATCTCCACGCCGCCGCGGCGAGTCCGGCCGGCCACAACCAGCCGCGTCCACGGGATCGCCTCTTCAATCGCCTTGCGCTCGGCCAGGGGGAACGACCCGGTCACCGTCTCGTCGCTCAGCAGCGCGAACAGCGCCCGCTTGCGCGTCATTTCCGTTCTGAAGCTGTTGACGACGCAAACCTTGCCTTCGCGGTAGGCGCGCACCAGCGGATGCGTCAGGTCGAAGTGCAGCATGAACTCGTGCGCCGTGACGCCGCGATACACCACATCGACCACCACGCCGTCGGCGCGTAGCACGCCGCCGCGGTACTCCATCTGGTCCGGAGAGATGATCTCGGCCTCGAAGTTGGCGCGTCGGAAGACTTCCGCCAGCAGCAGGTGCTCCTGCGTGTTCACGGTCTGGAACGGCTGCTTGAACTCGAGGATGGCGATGCGCGGCGCCGTCCTGCCGCCGAACTCCTTCCACGCCTTGAGCAGCGCCGCCAGCAGCGGCTTGACCGCGCTCACCTTCTCCAGGCGGAAGCGCTTGCGAATGTCCTTGACCGGCGCCAGGTCGTAGAACAGGTCGCTCAAAATCTCGCCGTACACTACGCCGTGCGGCAGATCCGCTTGGCCGCCGGTCACCTGCAGGGTGCCGTTGTTGACGTGCGTCTCCAGCAGCGCCGAGACGGCCGGCGACGCATAGCCCGGATCAACCGCCGCCAGCATCTTCTCCGCCGGCAGCATCTCCATGCGGGCCATCAACTGCGGATCCTCAATCACCAGCAGCCGCAGCCGGTCAATCGCCGTGTGGAGTGATTCCGCACTCTTCACCACGTTGATATACTGGCGGCGGCTGAGGAAATGCGGCCGCAGCACGGGCGAAATCGGACGGCCCGCCACAACCAAGCGGCGCGCGGCCATCTGGTCGCGCAATTCCGCTACCCAGTCCGAAGTGCGGACCGTGTCACTTTCCAGCGTTTTGTGGTAGCGGGCGACCGCTTCTTCCAGCTGCGTCATGATGGAAAATGAACTAAGGGTTAATCCCTAATATCGCACAACTCGCCTCCAATTGTGAATAGTACTACACCGATAGGAGACAATAAGTGATTTATTGTCAATCGATTATGGAGAATTTAACAATATGAAAATACGGAATGTCACGTGGCTCATTCCGGCACTTGTGGTCCTGATTCAGTCCGGTCTGCGAGCGGACGAAGGGCTGTGGCTGCCCAATCAGTTTCCCGCCTCGGCGGTCGAAAAGAAGTACGGATTCCGGGCGTCGGCGGAGTTTGTGAAGCACCTGCAACTGGCGGCGGTGCGCTTCAACAACGGCGGTACCGGCAGCTTCGTCTCACCCGACGGCCTGCTGTTCACGAATCATCACGTCGGCGCGGACTGCGTTCAAAAACTCTCCTCCCCCGGACACGACTACATCCAGGACGGCTTCTCGGCAGTCTCGCGCGCCGATGAACGGAAATGTCCCGACCTGGAAGTCAACGTCCTGTTGAACACCACGGAGATCACCCCACAGGTGAGCTCGGGCGTGGCCGACAAGACGCCCGACGCCGAAGCCGCCCGGCTGCGGCGCGCCAACATCGCAAAAATCGAGAAGCAGTGCGCCACAAGAACGGGCAACCGCTGCGACGTGGTCACGCTGTTCGCGGGCGCGCGCTACGACCTCTATGAATACAAGAAGTACACCGACATCCGGCTGGTCTTCGCGCCCGAGTTCGCCATGGCGTTTTTCGGCGGCGACCCGGAGAACTTCACCTATCCACGCCACGACCTCGACATCACGTTCTTCCGCGCGTATGAGCAGGACCGGCCGGCCCGCCCGCTGGACTACTTCCGATTCAGCCCTGAGGGCGCGCGCGATGGCGAGTTGATCTTCACCTCCGGCAATCCCGGCACCACCGGGCGCCTGATGAGCGTGGCGCAACTCGAGTTCCTGCGCGATACCGACTATCCGCTGCGTCTGCGCCGGCTGAAGGCGCTGGCCGACGACCTGCTGGCCTGGTCCGCCCAGGGCGAAGAGCAGCATCGCCAGGCGGAGGAGGTGATCTTCGGCGTGCAGAATAGCTACAAGGCTTACAATGGCTTCCTGCGCGGCCTCAAAGACCCGGTCCTGATGGGCCTCAAGCGCGCCGAGGAGCGCAAGTTCCGCGCCGCCGTCGCGGCTGATCCGCGCCTCAAGGCCGAAGCGGGCAAGTCCTGGGATGAAATCGCCGCGGCGACCGCTGCGTTCACGAACAGCTACCCCGAATACTATCTGGTCGAAGCCACGCCGGCCGCCGGCAGCAGCCTGTTCGCCATCGCGCGCCGCGTCGCCCGTTACGCCGTCGAGACGAAGAAGCCCAACGGCGAGCGCCTGCGCGAATACACCGACGCCGGGCTTTCCTCGCTCGAGCAAGCCATGTATTCGCCGGCGCCGATTCATCCCGAGCTGGAAGTCGAGGTGCTGGCGCAATACTTCACCTGCCTCAGCCGCGAATTCGGGCCGAAGAACGCTCTGGTTGCGGCGATCCTGCATGGCCAATCGCCGCACGCCGCGGCGCAGGAATATGTGTCGCACAGCAAGCTGGCCGACGTCGCCGAACGCAAGCGCCTGGCCGCCAGCCCGGACGCCGTGGCGAAATCGGCGGACGGGATGATCCGCCTGGCGTTACTCATCGACAAACCTGCGCGCCGGATTCGCAAGCAGTACGAGGACCAGGTGGAAAGCGTCCTCACGCGCGCCTCGGCGCGGCTGGCCCGCGCCCGCTTCGCCGTCTCCGGAGGCAACGACTACCCCGACGCCACCTTCACCCTGCGCATCAGCTATGGCCAGGTGAAAGGCTATGGGAACGACGCCGGCCAGCCGGTGAAGTGGAACACTGATTTCGCCGGCCTGTTCGCCAAGAACACCGGCCGGGATCCCTTCGCCCTGCCCACGCGCTGGTTGAAGGTGAAATCCGCAATCAACCTGAAAACGCCCTTGAACTTCGTCGCCACGGCCGACATTCACGGCGGCAATTCGGGCTCGGCGACGCTGAACTCGAAGGGCGCAATCGTCGGGATCCTCTTTGATTTCAATCTGGAAGCGCTACCCAACCGGTTCGTCTACACGGACGCCCAAGCGCGCAGCGTGCACGTCGCCAGTCAGGGCATCGTGGAAGCTCTGCGGAATGTCTATGGCTCCCGGGATCTGTTGAAGGAACTGGGGTTCTGAGACACTGGCCGGGATCTATGACGGGAATGTACGTTTTTAATGAAAACTCCGTGTACCAATTTGGCCAAAATGTGTCTCAATATAAGTGGGAGCAGTGGCCACGTCCGCTCCTCCGGCGTCGGCCTGATTCCCGCCGGGTATCCACCCGGCTCAGCAAGGCCCGGGGGCTTCTCCTCCTCCTCTCCCCCGGGCTTTCAAATTCTGAGCGGCGCCGCAGGCGAATCTGACCTGCGGCGCCCACGCCGGATTCGAACCAGCGCGTAAGCTCCTCAATCCCGCAAAAGGACCGTGTGAAAGCCCGTAAATTCTCGCGTATATTCGCGATTTAGCCGCACAATCCACGTCGCCTGCGCGGCGTATATACTTGGGACGGAGCCCCGGGAGCGCCTCGCGCATGCCGCAAATGACACCCTACGCCAAGGCCGCCGCCTATTCGGGGCTCGCCTTGGTGACGCCGATCAGCGGCTGGATCTGTTACAAAATAGGGCAGATGCTGGATCATAGCGCGGGCACGGCGTGGGTCTCGCTGGCCGGTTTGCTGGTCGGCTGCGCCGCCGGCATGTACGAGACCTACCGCGCGGCTGTGCATATCGAGGGAATGGACCAGCCAAAGCGTGGACCGGGCCTCCGCGGCGGCAAGCCGGAATAGGCTGTGCAGGAGACGGAGTACACGGCCGTTGTTCGCCGCATCCGGCAGATTTACGTAGTGCTGGCGGTGGCCGGCACGATCGGCTTCGGCGCCCAGGGGAACCGGCGCAGCGCGGCGTCTTTCCTGGCCGGCGCGGGTGTTGCAGGGCTCAGCTTCTGGCTGCTGAAACGCTTGGTGGACGACGTGGGCGCGGCGCTGGAGGGACGCAAGCCGCGCGGCGCGTCGATGATTGTGCACGCCTTCCGTTTGATGCTGCTGGGGGGCGCCTTGTTTGCTATCTTGAGAGTTTACGGGGCTTCGCCCAACTCCCTTTGCGTGGGCCTGCTGGTTCCGGTTGTCTCCATCACCCTGGAAGCCTTGTACGAGTGGATCTATGCACGAGCATGAACTGTGGTTTACGGCCCTGCTGAACCGCTACCTGGCGGGGCCGGCCGAGATGGTGTTGCAATTCGCGACCCGGCTGGGTTTGCCGGGCCTGCACCCGGTCCAGGGCCGGCCGTGGACCAATTACGTGGCCATGGAGATCCTGGTCATCCTGGTTCTCATGGCCGCCGCCGCGGTGCTGCGCACGCGGTTGTCGGTGGATCGCCCGGGCACGTTTCAGTTGAGCTTTGAAGCGATCTACAATTTCCTGGGCCAGCAGGGCAAGGACATTGTCGGCCACGGCAGCGAACGCTACCTGGCCTTCTTCTGCACGATTTTCATTTTCATCCTGAGCTCGAACCTGCTGGGCGTCATCCCCTCGTTCGAAGCGCCGACGATGTATTATTACGTGCCGGCGGGCGCCGCCATGTGCGTCTTCCTCTACTACCACAGCCAGGGCGTGCGTGTGCAGGGGCCGCTCGGGTATCTGAAACATTTCGCCGGGCCGATGTGGTGGCTGGCGTGGTTCATGTTCCCGCTGGAGATCATCAGCCACTGCATCCGTCCGCTTTCCCTGACCATCCGTCTTTACGCCAACATGTACGCCGGCGAGAAGGTGACCACGGGCTTCATCGCCCTGGTGCCGTTCGTGGTTCCGGTGGTGCTGATGGGATTGCACATTTTTGTTTCGCTGATCCAGGCGTTCATTTTCACGATGCTGCTGATCGCTTATGTCGGTGGCGCGGTGGCGCAGGAGGAGCACTGATTGGATCCCGTCCGAACTGCGGGCGGCGCCTCGAGTAGTGGCGTGGCGTGAACGGGAAACCCGCTCCGCCTGAGTTTCCAGCGCTCCCGCGAGCGCTAACTGAGTGTCCGGGCATCCAGCGTGAGCCCCCGGCGTCCCAACGCACGGCGCGGAACCACCTCCTGGAGCCAGTTTGATTCGAAGGAGTATAACGTATGAACATTCGCACGTTCGCAATTCTGGCGATCCTATTTCTGATCGCCGTTCCTATGTTCGCCCAAGGCACGCAACCGGCCGGCGGCGGCGTATTCGTGCTGCCGGTGGCGTTCGCCATGGCGTTCGCCTCGGGGCTGTGCGGCCTGGCACAGGGCAAGGCGATCGCGGCCGCGGCCGAGGGCACCGCGCGCAACCCCGGCGCGGGCGGCGCCATCCGCATCCTGCTGCTGCTCGGCCTGGCGTTTATCGAGTCGCTGGCGCTGTTCACGTTCGTCAAGGCGTCCTAGCGGATTCACTCACAGCGGGTTTGAACGAAGCGGCCCGGCGCAAGCCGGGCCGTTGTCGTTTGAGTCTCAAGCGACCTTTCCGGGAAACGGGCACAGGCTCGCCAGCGGGCAGGAGGCGCACGCAGGGCGGTTGCGGGTGCACAGGCGCTGTCCGTGGACGCGGAGCAGCCGGTGCGCACTCTGGAAAAAGCCGATATCCTGGGCGGGCTCTTCAAGCACGTCCTCTCGTACTGACCGGTACTCCGCCGCGTAGCCCTTCTGCGGCTGGCCGAAGCCCAGCCGCTGCATCACGCGCAGCCCGTTCGAGTCGAGCGCCAGCACCGCCTGCGTCCCGGTGAGCAGTAGGATCTTCTCGGCGCCGGGCTCGCCCGTCCCGGGGAACTTCATCAGCGCCTTTTTCGCTTTCGGCGCCGGCAGTCGCAGCACTCCCGCCAAGTCGCCGCCCCACTCCTCCAGCGCTATCCGCGCCACCTTTTGCATGCGCTCCGCGCGCTCGCCCGGCGCCATCGAGCCGCCCAGGCGCGTGATTCTCTCGAGTTCCGCGAGCGGCGTCTCCAGAATGCGCCGCGGCTCACAGCCGGTCTTCGCTGTCAACTGGACAAACGCCGCGCGGCGCGTGTCGTCGTCGGTCAAGTACGCCACCATCTCCCACAGCAGCATCTCGAACGGGTTGGCGGGCGGCTCGCGCCGCGGAGGACCGTAGTGGCGCTCGAGGCGTTCGACAATTTGGAACAGGCTGGCGTGCGGCATGGCCCCTCGCAGTGTTCTCCCAAGATAGCGGCCCGGCGGAGACTCGGGCAAGCGCGTCCAGGAAGAACTGCGCAGCGCGCGGCCGCCGCGATTTCCTACCCTGAAGAAGAACTCTCATGCAGCTGCAGGGCATTATTGTCCCCATCACGACGCCGTTCAATTACGACGGCGAGGTGTACGCGGCCAAGGTTGAGCACAACGTCGCGAAGTGGAACAAGACCTCCGTGACGGGCTATGTGGTTTGCGGAGCGGCGGGCGAGGGCCTGTTGCTCACCGCGGAGGAGCAGCGGCGGATGCTCGAACTGGCGGCGCGGTACGCCGCACCGGACAAACTGCTGCTCTGCGGGACCGGCGCCGAGAGCGTGCGCGAGACGGTGCGGCTGATCCACCAGGCGGCGGAACTGGGGTATAAGGCGGCGCTGGTGGGTGCGCCGCATTGTTATCGCAACCTGCTCGACAACGCGGGCAGCCAGGCGCTGTTTTTCGGTGCGGTGGCCGACCAGGCGCGCATTCCGCTGCTCGTCGACAACCGGCCATGGGAGACGGGCCTGGACATTCAGGCCGAAACGGTGCTGCGGCTGAGCGCGCATCCGAATATCATCGGCTTTGTGGAGGGCTCGGGCGACGTCGAGAAGATAGCGCGGATCATCCGCGAGGCCAAGCCCGAGTTTCAGGTGCTGACCGGGTCGGCGCGGACGCTCGCGGAAGCGCTGGCGGCCGGTGCTGTGGGCGCCGTCCCGGACTACGCCAACGCCGCGCCGTACACTGTCATCGCGATCTGGGAAGCGCACCGGATGAGAGAGTTCGACGCCGGCGCGGACTGGCAGCAGCGCATTGCGCCGGCCTCGGCGCTGGTCGAGGAGCGATACGGCATTCCGGGGCTGAAATACGCCCTGGACCTGAACGGGTATTACGGCGGGCCGGTGCGGCTGCCGCTGACCTCGGTGGGGCCGCAGGCGAAGCAGGAGATCGAGGCGGCGTTCCGCGATCTGAAGGGTTGACGGAGGCTGAATCAGCGCAGCACCGCTCCCGGCCGCGGTCTCGGAAACGGTTCGCCCGCGCGGGCGAATCAACGAATCTTCTATAATAAGAGCAGTTTCCTCGCCGGGTCGCGCGAAGATGAAGAAATTCTACCTGGAGACGTTCGGCTGCCAGATGAACGTGCACGACTCCGAGAAGGTGGTCGGCACGCTGGAGAGCCGCGGCTATGAGCAGGTGGAAACGCCCGCCGAGGCCGACCTGGTTCTCTACAACACCTGCAGCATTCGCGATAAGGCGGAGCAGAAGGTGTTCCACCGCCTGGACCAGTTCAAGCACGCGGGCGGCAACAACGGCAAGGTGTTCGGCGTGCTGGGCTGCGTGGCGCAGCAGGAGGGCGAGCGGATCTTTGAACGCGCGCCGCATGTGGGACTGGTGGCCGGCTCGGCGAGTTACTCGCAGCTGCCCGAGCTGCTGATTCGCATCGAAGCCGGAGAGCGGCGCGTCACCGGATTGAGTCTGGATACGGAGGACACGTTTGAAACGCCGCTGACCCGGCGCGACAACCCGCATCGCGCCTACATCACGATCATCGAGGGTTGCGACAAAAACTGCTCCTTTTGTGTGGTGCCGTTCACGCGCGGCCGCGAACGCAGCCGGACGTCGGCCAGCGTCATGGCCGAGGCGCGCCAGCTCGCGGCGGCGGGCTATACGGAGATCCAACTGCTCGGCCAGAATGTCAACTCGTACCGTGATCCGACGCCCGAGGGCTGGGACTTCGCGCGGCTGCTGGAGGAGGTGGGCCGCGTCGCCGGCATCCGGAGGGTGCGGTTCACCACGTCGCACCCGCGCGACTTCGTGAAGGAGATTGTCGACGCGATCGAGCGCACCGGGACGCTGTGCAACATGGTTCACCTGCCGGTGCAGTCGGGCTCGACCAAGGTGCTGCGGGCCATGGACCGGCAATACACCCGCGACGAGTACCTGCGGCGCATTGAGTGGATGAAAAACGCGCGTCGCGCCATCGCCATCTCCACCGACATCATCGTGGGCTTTCCCGGCGAGACTGAAGAGGACTTCGCCGCGACGCTGTCGCTGCTGGACGAGGTGGAGTTCGATTCGATCTTCAGCTTCAAGTACTCGCGCCGTCCCAACACGCCCGCTCTGGCGCTCGACGACCACGTGCCGGAGGACGAGAAGGGCCGCCGTCTGACCATCCTGCAGGAGCGGCAGCGCGCCATCCAGTTGCGCCGCAACTCGAACCTCATTGACAGCCGGCAGGAGGTGCTGATCGAAGGCTTCAACAGCGCTACCGGCCAGTGGATCGGGCGCACGTCGCAAAATCGCGTGCTGAACTTCACCGCGGCGCCGCGCGGCGACGGGAGCGCGCCGCGAAAGGACGAGGTGTTGGGGCGTTACGCGGAAGTGCGCGTGCTGCGGGCCAGGCCGAATTCGCTGGCCGGCGAATGTGCCGCGGCATTGTGAGCAGCACGCGGGCGCGTGGGGAATGGATGTTGCGCCGGGCCGAGTTTAGTAGGCTGAGGGAGGGGTGGCCATGGAAATTGAGATGAAAATCCGGGGCCTGATGGTCGATCCGGTCACCAACACGCCGATCATCATCCTGCGCGACGCCAGCGGCAACTCGATCCTGCCGATCTGGGTCGGCGTTTACGAAGCCAACGCCATCGCACTCGAAATCGAGAAGGTCACCACCCCGCGCCCGATGACGCACGACCTGATCAAGAACCTGCTCACGGGCGTCGAAGCCACGGTCCACAAAGTGGTGGTGAGCGAGCTGAAGGATGAGACCTTCTACGCCGTGATCTGGCTGGAACAGAACGGCGAGCTGATCAGCGTCGATTCGCGGCCCAGCGACGCGCTGGCGCTGGCGCTGCGGCTGGATTGCCCGATCTACGTCGAGGAGCAGGTACTGCAGTCCTCGCGCAGCGCGAACAACATAAGCGACAAGGTGACCAACGAAGAGCTGAAGCGCTGGCTGGAGAACCTCAACGACGAGGACCTCGGCCGCTACAAGATGTGAGAGGCGGCGTTGACTCCCACTCTGGCCGCGCAACTCGAGCGCCTCGCGGCGGCAGGCATCCGGCTGCTGAGCGTGCCGGAGATTCCCACGCACTTCGTTTTCGAACGCCAGGATTGCGTCGTGCTGGTCGAGCGGCGGGGTGAAGGCTTCGGCGCGGTCGGCTCGCCGGGGTTGCTCTCCGACAACGGATTCGCGGCGCTGGTGACGCGGGACGGCGGGGATTGGTTCGTGGGCAAGGGCCAAACGCGCGCCGCCGCCGGCGGGCAAGCCTCCGCCGCGCGGCGTCTGTATCGCGACCTGCGCGACATCCTCGGCTAGACCTGTTTCGGAATAAGTCTAGCCCGTCGCGTCCGGTCGCAATGAGGCCACTCCCGGACGGGGACACCAAGGCCCGCGGCGCTTGATCGACAGCCTCTGAACCCGGATGTTTCACCACGATCGCAGCGAGGCGCGATGAGAGGGCTGCAGATACAAGGCGCGCGACCGTAGCCGCCCGCAGGCGTACTGGACTGCTACGTCGAGGACGGCGACGGAGCGCAACGAAGTAGATGCGGCCCTATCGCGCGCCGCAGCCGATTGTTGGTGAAACATCCGGGTTAACGTCGCGCCGAGGGAACCCAAGCGTGCCGCCGCGGCACGCGCAGAGTGTCCCCTCCGGCCCTATCGCGCGCCGCAGCCACCCCCTCACTGCCGGACCCACCGGCCGGTCACGCCTTCTTCCTGGCGAACATATCATTAAGAAACCGCCCCAACGCCTCCACGCGGCACTGTCGTGTCGAAATGTCGCGTTTGGCCTCCTGCCATTCCGCTTCCTGACTGTAAACAATAGACTTATCATCCGCGACGGCCTGTCGTGTTTTCACCCCCGAATTCGACACTTGTGTCGAAAAGTGTCGAATTTGGCTCCCCGCCGTGCTTAATCTTACCTTCGCCCCACCACCGGCAACGCTTGACACAGCCCTCTATCCTATTGATAGGGATTGACTTACGCAACTCCGGCCCAATCGGCCACGAGAGCGCGCTCGCGTCACCCTTTGCTCTTTGACAAAAGCGAATAAAACAGGAATAACTATCTCCAGATAGCCACTTCAAGCCAATGAATTTACAGGCCAAACTTAACATTTGGCTTTGTTCCTCCATTTTTGCTTTTCGCGCAACGCCGGGGTGAATGGTGGGCCTCAAGTGCTGCGCACGATCACCTGGTTGCCGGCAAACCAGCCGCGCGGCTTGGCGGAGTGGAAGGGATAGGCGCGGATGCTCCAACCGCCGTGGAACCAGAAGATCCCGATGGTATAGTCCACGCCGGGGTGGATCAGGATGTTGGTCTCCCCCGTGGTCAGCAGCGCGCCGGACTGCCCCGCGGCGTGCTGTAGTAGCAGGTGCCAGGCGACGGGCAGGGGCGCCAGGCAATTCGCGCCGAAACGCTCGACGATCTGCGGGCCGGTGAGACGCTCCCTCAGGTTGCGCGTCGCGAAATCGCACGGCGGCTCCGGCGGGACCACCAGATCGAGATACACGTGGCGAAAATTCTCGCCCAAGTAGCCGATATGGACGGGCTCGAAGCCAACGGCGAAGTGGTCGCGGACCGCGAACTGGCCGCTGCCGGGGAAGTAGAAGCGCTTCCGCGTGGTGTGGTCGATGGGCATGGGCCGTACTGCTCCATGGTAGCTGCCCCCACCCTCACGCCGAGCGGCCCGGCAACGGCGGCCGCGGCATCCACGCGCCGCAAGACTCGACCGCGGCTAAGCCGGATCGGCCGGCGCCGCCGGAGGGTGGCCGTAGGCTTCGTCCAGCAGTTCGATGACGTGCACAACGCGCTGGCCGTGGCCGTGGCGGGCGACGCCGGCGCGGAGTTGCAACATGCAACCGGGGTTGGCCGTGGCGATGATCGTCGCGCCGGTCGAATTGGCCAGCCCCATCTTGCGTTCGAGCAGCGCCGCGGCCATCTCGTCCTGCACGACGTTGTAGATGCCGGCGCTGCCGCAGCAGATGTCGCTATAGGGCAGCTCTTTCAACACCAGTCCCGGGATCTGAGCGAGCAGTTGGCGCGGCGCGTTGCGGATCTTCTGGCCATGCAGCAGGTGGCAGGAGTCCTGATAAGTGACCGCCGCCTCCAGCCGCCCCGGTGGTTGCGTCAGCCCGGCCGCGGCCAGGAATTCGTTCACGTCGCGCATGCGCTCGACGAAGCGCCGCGCTTTGTCCGAGTATGCGGGGTCGTGTTCCAGCAGCTCGTGATACTCCTTCAGCGTGGAGCCGCAGCCGGCGGTGTTGCTGATGATGGCGTCATAATCACCGGGCAGGAGCGCGTCGATGTTCGTGCGTGCCAGCGCGCGGGCCCGCTCGCGTTCGCCGGAATGGACGTGCAGGGCTCCGCAGCAGGTCTGGCCTGCGGGCACGTGCACTTCACAACCGTTCTTCACGAGCACGCGCACCGTGGCCTCGTGCAGCCGCGCAAAGAAGATGTTGGCGATGCAGCCGCCGAGCAGCGCTACGCGGTAGCGGCGCTCACCCTCGGCCGGGAAGACGCGGCCGTACTGGGCAAAGAAGCTCGGCATTTCGGCCGGCGGCGTGAGCGGCTCGATACGGCCGAGTTTTCCGAACAACCGCAAGACGCCGCTGCCGCGCACGAGCGCGCGCAGACCAATCGCCTGGTAGAACCAAAGCAGGCTGCCGATGGCTCGGAGCCAGCCGGGCGAGGGCAGAATCCGGCCGAAGACGAGGCGGCGAAGGATGCGCTCCGCCGCCGATTGGGGCAGCTTCCCTTGCGCTTTGGCGGCCTGGATTTCGGCCCGCGCGGCCTCGATCATGCGGCCATAGGGGACGCCCGAGGGGCAGGCGGTCTCGCAGGCCCGGCAGGCCAGACACAGATCGAGGTGTTGAAGATAGGACGGCCCCATCTCCATCTGGCCCGTGGCGACCTGGACCATCTGGTAGACGCGGCCGCGCGGCGAGTCCATTTCGAGGCCCAGCTCGCGGTAGGTCGGGCAGGCGTTCAGGCACAGCCCGCAGTGGATGCACCTGTCGAGATCGAAGGCCGCCGGGGCATCGGGATTGCGGCCCTCGAGCACCGCTGGAAAGGGCGCACGAGTGTCACAGGCGGCCATAGAGCCTCCCCGGATTCAGAAGGCGCTGCGGGTCGAACACCAATTTCAAGCGTTCCATCACGCTGAAATCGTCGCTGGGGACGGCCCACCGTTCGATCCTTGCCGGCACCTCCGCGCCTGACCATTCGATGACGCGCGTCCAATTCTTCGGGACAGCGTCGATCATCCAATAGAAGAGCTCCGTCGGGTCGCCCATGGCGAGGTAGGAGACGCCGTTGCCGGCGCGTGCGACGCAGGGGCCGGGGGCCGAGCGGAGCACATCGGCGAGGGCGTTCAAGGGATGGCCGGCGCGCACGACGGAGCGTTCCGGCGGGCCGTTCATCCAGGCCGGGGCGAACTCCTGGACGGCCTGCCAGAAAGCATGTTCGCGATCGCCTTCGAGCGCCAAGGCGCCATCGAGCTCGCGCGCATAGCGCGCCAGCACGGCCTCGCTGCCGGGGGCGCCGACGGCCAGGACGAAGCCATCCAAGCCGCTGGAATCGAGCCCGCAGATCTTCGCCGCGGCGGGGTTCAGAGCATCGATCGAGGCGGGTTGAAGGACGCTCGTGAGGATGCGGTCGCGGGCGGCGGCGCATTCCTCGGCGCTGCGGCAGCCGATGAGAAATGTGCGCGAGGCCTCCGGCAGCGGCGCCAGCCGGAAGTTCACGGCGGCCATCGCGGCCAGCGTCCCGAAGCTGCCGATGAGCGCCTTTTGCATATCCAGGCCAGCGACGTTCTTGACCACCATGCCGCCGGTCTGAATCACCTGGCCCTCGAGCGTCGCCAGCGTCATGCCGATCACCATGTCGCGCGCCGTGCCGAACAGCCGCCGCCGCGGGCCGCTGCAGTTGGCGGCCGCGACTCCGCCGACGGTCGCGGTTGCGGCGCAGGGCGGATCGAGCGGCAGCATCTGGCCTTCGGCGGCGAGGATGGCGCGCAGCTCATGCCACGGCGTGCCGGCGGCGACGCTGACGGTGAGGTCGCGCGGCTCATACTGCAACACGCCGCTCAGCTTGTCGAGGCGCAGGTCCACATCCGCGGCCGGCACGGGCCCGCCCATGGCGTCCTTGCTGCCCGCGCCGCGCAGAGCAATGCTGCGCTGGGCCGCGGCGGCTTCGCGCAAGGCTTGCGCAAGTTCCTGGGCGCTTTCCGGACGGAGTAGCGACATATTCGAGAACGGGCGGGACGGGCCGAACCCATTATCTCGAAAGCGCCGGCGGATATGGCGTTGCGGGGGCTCCCAATCGTGCCTGCGGGCTCGCTATTCTGAGGGTTTGTCCACTTCATCGCAGGGAGGTCCAGGCAGTTGAACCCCAGAATCGGAATCATCGGCGGCAGCGGACTGTATTCCATGCCGGGCTTCACCGGGCAGAGGGAAGAGCGTGTCGAGACGCCCTTCGGCGAGCCCTCCGACGCGTATGTCGTGGGCGAACTCGAAGGCAAGCGGGTGGTCTTCCTGGCGCGCCACGGCCGCGGCCATCGCATCAGCCCGTCGGAGCTGAACTTCCGCGCCAATATCTACGGCTTCAAGAAGCTGGGCGTGGAATGGATCCTCTCGCTCAGCGCCGTCGGTTCGTTGAAGGAAGAGCATCATCCACGCGATTTCGTCATCCCCGATCAATTCGTCGATCGGACGCGCGGGCGCGTGTCGACGTTTTTCGGCGAGGGGCTGGTGGCGCACGTGAGCTTCGCCGACCCGGTTTGCCCGCAGGTCAGCAGGCTACTTTATGACGCCTGTGTCGACAGCGGTGTGAATGTGAGATTCGGCGGCACGTACCTGTGCATGGAAGGCCCCGCGTTCTCCACCAAAGCGGAGTCGAATCTGTACCGCAGCTGGGGCATGGATGTGATCGGCATGACGAACCTGCAGGAGGCTAAGCTGGCGCGCGAGGCCGAGCTGTGCTACGCCACCCTCGCCATGGTGACGGACTACGATTGCTGGCACGCCGGTCACGATGCGGTCACGGTGAGCGACATTATCGCGAACCTGAATGCGAACGCGGAGCACGCCGCGCAGGTGGTGCGCAGGGCCGTCGGCAACCTGCGACTGGAGGCGCGGACGTGCGCCTGCAGCCGCGCGCTGGCGCAGGCGCTGATTACCGACCCGAAGACCGTGCCCGAGGCGACGTACCGCAAGCTGGAGCTGCTGGTTGGAAAGTATCTCGCCCGCTGACATAGCGCGCCGATTGCTCGACGACTGCCTGGCCGGCCGCGAGCCCGACGCGGCGGGCATCTCCCAACTCGCCGAGCTGGCGTTGGCGAACGATGAAGCCGTCGCGCGGGCCGCCAGCCGGGCGTTGTTCGGGACGCTGGTCGAAGGCCTGGCAGACCGCTTCGAGCCGGCGCTGTGCGACGCCTACGCGCGGCTGTTGGCGCCGGTGATCGCGCGGGCGATGCCGGGGCTGGACGCCGCTGGCCTGACGTCGCGCTACGATTGCGTGCGGCGCGTTCGCGCACCCGAGTTCGAACCGGCGGAAGTGTTCGTGCTGTCGCGCGTCACGCTGGGCGCCGACATCGCAGTGACCAGCATCCTGATGGACGGCGCGCGGCAGCGGTACCCCCAGGCACGACTATGGTTCGCCGGGCCGCGCCCGGCCTGGGAGCTGTTTGCAGGCGCGGGCGCGCGCTGGTCGTTTCTGGAGGCGCCGTATGGCCGGACCGGTTTGCTGCGCGACCGGCTGGCGGCGTTCGACACTCTGCGGGAGGCGATGGACAGGCCCGGCGTGCTGGTCCTGGATCCCGACTCGCGTTTGACGCAACTCGGGCTATTGCCAGTGTGCTCTGCCGAGGCACATCATCTCTTTGAGAGCCGCGGCTACGGTGGTGGGTCGGGCGCGACACTGCCGGCACTGGCACGCCAGTGGGTTCGCGAAACCCTGGGCGTGGAGCGCGCCGAGCCGTGGTTCCACCCACGCTTTGACCACGCGCTGCCGGGCCGGGCCGTGGCCGCGGTCAGCTTCGGCATTGGTGAGAACCCCGGCAAGCGCGTGCCCGATCCGTTCGAGGAAGAGATCCTGCGTTTCCTGGTCGAATCCGGCTGGCAGGTGCTGCTCGACACGGGCGCACCAGGCTCGGAGGAGGAGCGGCGAGTGCGGGCCACGGTCGCGCGGCTGGGCGGCGCGGGGGCGAGCATCGCACTGCATGAGGGGAGCTTCGCATCGTTTGCCGCCTTCATCGCCTCGTCGCAGCTTTACGTGGGCTACGACTCGGCCGGCCAGCACGCCGCGGCGGCGGTCGACGTGCCGCTGGTGTCGATCTTCGGCGGATTCTCGTGCCAGCGCATGCTCGAACGCTGGAGCCCGGATGGCCCGGGGCCGAAGCGCGTCATTCCCGTGCGCGGCGAGAGCGTTGAGGAGTTGCTGCGGCTGACGCGCGCGGGCGTCGGCGAGGTGACCCGGCGCGCCTCATAAGCCGCCGGCTCCTTCGCCGTTCACTGTTCCCGCTGAGAACGATCCGGTGCGGCACCTCGTCCAGAAGCGGGCGGAGCAGGCGCAGCTCCGAGCGGTTCACACGGCCGGCGCTTCGACTTCGACCAGCGGCTTGCGGTACTTGCACTCCTTGTTGGGGCACTCGGCGAAGTGGCCCGCCTTGAGGCGCTTCTCCAGCAAGTATTTCGAGCCGCACTGCGGGCAGGTCTCGGCGATCGGCCGCGACCAGGCCACAAAATCGCATTCCGGGTAGCGGTTGCAGCCGAAAAACGTCTTGCCGCGCCGCGAGCGCCGCTCGATGATTTCACCGGCGCCGCACTGCGGGCAGGCGACGCCCGTCGTCTTCTGGCGGACGTACTTGCAGGCCGGGTAATTCGAGCAGGCGGTGAATTCCCCGAAGCGCCCGGTCTTCAGCGCCAGCGGGTGCCCGCACTCCGGGCACTGCTCTTCCAGCAGCACGTCCGGTTTCTTCTGGGCCTCGCCGATCCGCTTGGTGGTCTTGCAGTCGGGGTAGCCGGTGCAGGCGTAGAAGGTGCCGAAGCGCCCTTTCTTGAGCACCATCGGACGCCCGCAGTTCTCGCAATACTCCTCGGCGTCCTGCTCGGTCACCTCGACCGGGTTTTCGCCGTCGCCGATCTGGTCGGCGTCCAGCGCGATCTCGCGCGTATTGGTGCACTCTGGATACCCGGTGCAGGCCAGGAAGTAGCCGTGCTTGCCCCACTTGATGACCATCGGCTTGCCGCAGCGGTCGCACGTCTTGTCGGTGGCGATCTCCGTCCGCTTGATATCGCGCATCGAGCGCTCGGCCTCTTCCAGGTCCTTCTTGAAGCGCGCGTAAAACTCCGACAACGCATCGGTCCAGCGGATCTTGCCGTCCTCGATATCGTCCAGTTCGTCTTCCATGCGCGCCGTGTAGGTGACGTCGAAGATGTCGTTGAAGCTCTCCACCAGCAGGTCGGTGACGATCGTTCCCAGGTCGGTCGGGGCGAACTTGCCGCCCTCCCGCCGGACGTAGCCGCGCTCCTGAATCGTGGACAGGATCGAGGCGTAGGTCGAAGGCCGGCCGACGCCGTCGGACTCCAGTTCCTTCACCAGCATGGCCTCGGTGAACCGCGGCGGCGGCTCGGTGAAGTGCTGCTCGGGATGGATCGACTTGAACTTCAGAACCTCGCCCTCGCCGAGGTCGGGCAGGCGGTTCTTCAGCTCCTCGTCCTCGGCGTCCTTCTGGTCCTTGCCCTCCTCGTACACGGCCAGGAAGCCGTCGAACTTGGGCACCGACCCTGTGGCGCGCAGCAGGTATTCCGCGCCGTCGCGGCCGCGCGCCGCCACCTCGACCGTGGTCTGGTCGAAGACCGCCGGCGTCATCTGCGAGGCGACGAAGCGCATCCAGATGATGCGGTACAGCCGCAGCTCATCTTCGCTCAGGTACTTGGCGATTTCGTCCGGCGTGCGCAACACGCTGGTCGGCCGGATCGCTTCATGCGCATCCTGGGCGTCTTTCTTGGTCTTGTAGAAATTCGCCGTCGCCGGCAGGTATCGGTCCCCGAAACGCTCGCCGATCAGGCCGCGCACCTCCTGCAAGGCCTCGTCGGCCACGCGCGTCGAGTCGGTTCGCATGTAGCTGATCAGGCCGACCGAGCCCTCCGGGCCCAGTTCGATGCCCTCGTACAGGCGCTGCGCCAGCCCCATCGTGCGTTTCACGCTGAAGCGCAGCTTGCGCGCCGCCTCCTGCTGCAGCGTCGAAGTGATGAAGGGCGGCACCGGGAAGCGCCGCTTCTCCTTGGTCGCGACGGAGAGGACGCGGTACTCGCTGCCCTCCAGAGCCTGGACGATTTTCCCCGCCGCGGCTTCGTTCTCGATGGAGACGTTTTCGCCGTCGCGCCTGGCCAGGCTGGTTTTCAGCACTGGCGGCTTCCTGCCGTGGAGGTGGACCTCGATGGTCCAGTACTCCTGGCGGATGAAGGCCCGGATCGCGCGCTCGCGTTCGACGATCAGCCGCAGCGCCACGGTTTGCACGCGACCCGCCGACAGCCCGCGCCGCACCTTGTCCCACAGGAGGGGCGAGATCTTGTAACCCACCAGCCGGTCCAGCACGCGCCGCGCCTGCTGGGCGTCGACCAGCGCCGTGTTGACCTGGCGGGGGTGGTCGAAGGCCCGCTTGACGGCATTGGAGGTGATCTCGTTGAACGTAACCCGGAGGATCTCCGGCCCGCCGGCCTTTTTCGATTGCAGCTCTTCCTGCAGGTGGGCGCAGATCGCCTCGCCTTCGCGGTCGGGGTCGGCCGCGAGGTAGATCGAGCCGGCCTCCCTGGCGCTGCGCTTCAGCTCGTCGATCAGCTTCTTCTTGCCTTCGATGACGACGTAGGTGGGGCGGAAATCGCGCTCCACGTCGACCGCCAGGTCGTTCTTCGGCAGATCCTTGACGTGGCCCAGGCTGGCCTTGACCACGAAGTTCTTGCCCAGATATTTGCCGATCGTCTTCGCCTTGGCGGGCGATTCGACGATGACCAGAGATTTTGGCATAAGGACGGTTTCAGGCTACTAGAAGGAGGATGGTGGGGGCAATCCGGCGCCGCCGCGGCAATGCCTGCTCCCCATCCTCACTATACATAAGCCGTCAAGTCCGGCGGGCGCCCGCACCCCGCCGAGGCCCCGCGGCCGTCCTCCAGGCGGCGCGTTGACTGGGAATTCACAAACCCGCCATCTGCTTGTTTTATTCGTGATCGATCCTTAGATCCAAGTGCTGGGGATCTTCGAGTGCGGATGGAATCCGGGGGTGTGCCGGGAGCGAGCCACTTTTGCCCGGTCTTCGCATGGCGCACTGGAGGTTTGATGCGGGAGGGGAACGTCCCGCGGATTCCCTTCTGTTCAGGTTCCTCACGACGCGAGCGTCGGGGCCGGGTCCCGGTTGGACCGGTCCCTGACGTAGCAGATTGACGATAAGTAGCTGATTTTAAGTGTAATTAGCAGTCGCAAACACCGGCGTCCGAGCGCCGGAGCTTTAGTCCGAACCTCAAGGAGTAACTGGCAGTGGAAAAAGCGCGAAGCAGATGGTTCTCGAGGATTCTGCTGGGTATCGGCGGCATCCTTCTGTTCACTTCCGGGGTGTGGGCCCAATCGACCTACGGCTCTATCTCCGGTACCGTTATAGACCCCAGTTCCGCCGTGGTTGGCGGCGCTGTGGTCCAAGCGACCGAGACGAATACCCATACCGTTCTGTCCATTGACACAAACCAGTCCGGTTTGTACAGCTTCCAGAACCTGGCGCCAGGCAATTACACCATCTCCGTGGTGGCGCCCGGCTTCGCCAAGGCCGAACAGAAAGTGATCACGCTGCTGGCTCGCGCGGAGCTGACTGTGGACTTCAAACTCGCCCTGGCCAGCGCCGCGACGACCACGGTCGAAGTGGTGGGAACGCCGGTCATCTCCAGCGAGCTGACAAAGGGCGCATCCGTATCCGGCGATGCGATCAGTTCGCTGGCCCTGAATTTCCGCGCCACCTCCAGCCCCAGCCCGTTAACGGTTGCCCCGCTGTTCGCCGGGGTTACGACCGACAGCAGCGGCGACATTACGGTTTCCGGGCAATTGCCGACCGCCACATCCTTCACGCTGGACGGAATCTCGACTCAACAGGTGCGCTACGGCGGTCCGAACAGAGACATGACGCCCTCGGTGGAAGGCATTGCCGAGTTCAAGATCAATACCGCCGCCAACAGCGCTGAATTTGCCCAGCCCTCCGATTTGACCATCATCAGCAAGAACGGCACCAACGACTTCCACGGTGGTGGTTTCTGGTACCTCCAGCGCAAGGATATGAATTCGGCCGATCCGATCAGCGGCATCATCCCTACGGGCGACGCCAATACGTTCGGAGGCTCCCTCGGCGGCCCGATCCTCATTCCAAAGGTCTACGACGGCAAGAACAAGACCTTCTTCTACTTCGACTATGAAGGCGTCCGGCTGGATACGGCCTCGCTGATTGATACCAATACCATCCCCGCCGCGTGGCGCACGGGCGACCTGAGCGGCTCCGGATCGACAGTGTATGGCCTCAACGGCCAGCCGGTCCCGGGCAACGTCATCGCTGCAGCCCAGATCAGTGCGATTCCGGCTGCACTCACGCCGCAGTTCTTCCCGGCGCCGGCCGGCAGTAATGCCAGCGAAACGGCCTTGACATCTCCCAACCTCGTCGAACCCTACCCCGGCACTTACAATAACGACGGGTTTGACGGCCGCCTCGATCAGAATATCGGCTCCAATCAGCGCATCTGGGGCCGCATCACGGAGAAGCAGATCAACGCTCTTGGCACCGATGCCGCGCTGGGCGCGGGCGGCGCCGGCGATACGACCTATAACCCTTTGATGGGCGCATTCACGACCAGCTCCGACCTGTGGAACGTGGCCGTCTCGTACAACCTGATCATCAAGCCCAATTTAATCAACGAGGCGCGCTTTGGCTACACCAAAGCCGATTACACCTTCGCCTACCCCCAGGCCTTGCAGGGCGACGCCATTGTCAAGAGTCTGGGGATCGAGGGACTGCCCGGTCCTCCGAAGAACGGCTTGGGCGGCGTGCCGGTGTTCTACATCGGCGATATCCTGGGCGGCCAGACCAACCCCTACGGCCACCCCCGATTGAACAAGAACGGCACCATCGAGCTGGGCGACAATTTGTCGTGGGTCATGGGGAAGCACACCATCAAATTCGGCGCTGACTTCCGCCGGCTGAATTACCAGGACAACATCACCTTCAACCTGGGCGACGAATACGGCGATTACTTCTACGGCGGGAACGATCCCCAGGGCTGGGCGACCTTCCTGCTGGGCCGCATCGACGACGCCGTGCAAGCGCAGAATGGGCCGGACGGCAAGCCCTATGGCTACCACTATGGCGGCTTCGCCCAGGACGAGTGGCGCATCATGCCCAACCTGACGCTGACCGCCGGCCTGCGCTATGAGGTCAACACGCCCTTCAACGACGCCACCCACCAGTTAGGTAATTTCAATACCAACGTGAAAGGCGGAGAGTTGATCATCCAGAACGAAGAGACCAACCTCATCAATCCGCTTTGGAAGATGGCGGTTGGGAACGTGCCGTTTATCACCGCCAGCCAATTCGGCGTTCCGGATACCCTGCGCTGGATCGATTGGACCAACATCCAGCCGCGCCTGGGCCTGGCGTGGAGCGATGGCAAGACCTCCATCCGCGCCGCTTCCGGTTTCTATTCGGTGCCGGTGATGGGCGCGGTGCTGTATTCACTCCTCGGCGTCGACACCAGCTACTACGCCGACTTTGGCACGACTTTCTTCCCGGATGCCTTTCCGACTGGCGTCGGGAGCGCCGCCGCCTACCCCGGTTACCGCCGCGCCAATCAGTGGGATCTCAAAGACCCGACCGTCATTCAGTGGAATTTTTCCATTGATCGATCGCTCGGCTGGAAGACGGTGGCGCGCGCCAGTTACACCGGATCGCACACCTACAACCTGATCTACAGCCCGGATTTGAACCAGGTCGCGCCCAATACCGTTGGATACGCGGCGCTGACGGCTACACCCGCTCTGCGCGAGCAGAACCTGTTGTATCCCAATTTCCGCGAAGTGCTGACGCGCGCCAACGGCCCCAGCGACAAGTACGAATCAGCGACCTTCGAGCTGAATCGCCGGTTCACCAGCGACCTGATCTTCAACAACTATTACACCTGGACAAAGAACATCACCAATGCTCTGGGTGTGGCGCCCAATTCGTCGATCCCCACCGGCGGTCAGGGTGACAACGGCGACAATGTGAACAACATTTTCAACATCGCCGCCGATTATGGCAACGCCTACTACGACCGCACGAATCGCTTCGTAAGCACCTTCGTCTACGACCTGCCGTTCGGCCGGGGCAAGAAGTACATGGGCAGCATCAGCCGCGGCGAGAACCTCTTGGTTGGCGGCTGGCGTGTCACCGGCTCCACCTTGGCCCAGTCCGGACCGTGGGAAACGCCTTACTTCCCCAGCTCGCTCTCCGATCCTTCGGGCACCAAGCCATCGAATCGTTCGGTCAAGCAGCAGCGGCCCGACTGCGTCTCCGGGCAAAGCGGGTATCTGTCCAACCCGACCACGGCCGACTACTTCAACGTCAATGCCTTCTCAGTGCCCGCCAGCGATATCGGCCGTTTCGGCGATTGCGGCGTCGGCATCCTGGAGGGACCCGGCACCGGCACCTTCTCCATGTCCGCCGGCAAGACCTTCGCCCTCACCGAGCGTATTGGTGTGCGCTATGAAGCCCAGTTTTCCAACCTGTTCAATTTCCTGAACAAGGGCGAGCCCAACATGAACGTCGCCAGCGGTTCATTCGGGCAGATCACCTCCAGCCAGCTCACGGAGCAGGCTGGTCCGCGTTCGATTCAAATGCAGCTCAGGTTCCTATTCTGAGCCGTGTGGTTTTAGCCCGACGTAACCGGACGCCCCGCCGCCGGACGTGAAAGGCGGCGGGGCTAATCCCGGCATCGCCCCACAAAAGATACCGCGGCTTGTGGGGGCAAGGGCCGGGACAGACCAAGTTGGAGGTGCGGCGTGCGTTACTCAAGGGCGGGCCCTCGAACAGGGGGATCCCGCCCTTGACCATCTCCGGGTTCGCGCACGCTGAATGCCTGACGAAATCGCGCGCGGCGGTTGCATTTTCAAATGCGCTGGCAGCGCGGGCAATAATGCGTTCCCCGCTGTCCTACGACGATGCGCCGGATCGGCCCTCCGCAGGCCAGGCAGGGCTCCCCTTCCCGGCCATACACGCGGTGCGCGAACTGGAACCACCCCCGGCGGCCTTCGGCATCCACGTAATCTGAAATCGACGAGCCGCCGGCGGCGATCGCCTCCGCCAGAACATCAGCAATGGCCCGCTGCAGCCGCACGAGCCGCGCCGGTCCGAGCCGTGCCACGGAGGCCAGCGGGTGGATGCGGGCGCGATGCAACGCTTCGTCCACATAGATGTTGCCGAGACCGCTGAGGACCCGCTGGTTCAACAGCAGCGGCTTCAGCCGGCCGCGCCGCCCGCGCAGCCGCGCGGCGAATTGCGCGGCGTCGAGTTCCAGGGCGTCGGGGCCCAGACGCCCGACATCGGCCGGAGGCGCGCCGCTCCACAATAGCCGGCCGAACTGGCGTGGATCGTCGAACAGCAGTGCATGGCCGTCGTCGAATTCGATGAGCGCGCGCGTCCAGGGGGTGCGCGGCCCGTCGTACAGCAGTTTGCCAGTCATCCGCAGATGGATCCTCATCCAGCCCGTATCAAGCGGGAAGATCAGGTACTTGCCCTTCCGCAAAACGTCCACGATCCGGCGCCCGGTGAGCGCCGCGGCCATGCCATCGGGGTCCCCATTCGCCGCCAGCGGAGAAAGATAGCGGATCTCGCGGATAACGCGCCCGATGAGGCGCGGCGCGATAGTCCGGCGCACCGTTTCGACTTCTGGCAATTCGGGCACTGGGCGCTCCTTCCGACGCCTTCCATCGTGGCACACCCGGCGCCCGGAACCGTTCCTCGGGTCTGAGGGTGGCTAGGCGGAGTCAGGCCCGGTGTGGCATATTGAAGAGAGCGCTCGCGCGCCCATTCCAAGTCCGGGCCACCCTAGCTCAGCTGGTAGAGCGGCTGATTCGTAATCAGCAGGTCGCCGGTTCAATCCCGGCGGGTGGCTCCAGTCTTTTCAAATACTTACAGCTTAATTGACCGCTCCCGCCTGCCCAACAGTGGCAAAACCAGTGGCAAAACGGCTTTTCTCTTTGCCACCGGTCGCTTCAATCAGCAACTCGTTCATCTTGTCGGCAGCCTCGCGCTTGGCGGGCTGGAAGACGTGCTGGTAGACGTTCTGCGTCAGCCGGATGTCGGAGTGGCCCACGATGTCGGCGATCACCTTCAGCGGCACGCCTTGCGCGCCGAGCAACGTGATCGCGGCATGGCGGAGGTCGTGAAAGCGCTGCTTGGGAAGCTCGGCGGCCTTGACGATGGCGTTGAACTCGCGAAGCACCTTGCTGTCATCGATGGGCGTGCCGATGGTTGACGTGAACACGAAGCCCGTCTCGTGCCAGCGTTTGCCTGCCATCTGACGTTCGAGCCGTTGACTCTCGCGGTGGCGCTTCAGGGCGGTCACGCACACGGCGGGGAGTTCGATGGTCCGGCGGCCCTTGTCGGATTTCGGCGGCACCAACACGAGGCCCGCGCCTTTTTGGCGTTGCAGCGTGTGGTGCACGGTGACCCTGCCAGCCTCCAAGTCGACATCCTCCTCCCACCGCAACGCTGACGCTTCCCCGGATCGCAATCCAACGGCCAGCGCGCACGTGAAAAGCGCCTCGAGCCTGTGGCCCAAAGCGGTCTTGAGGAACTTGCCGGCCTGCTCGGGATTGAATGGTTCCACTTCGTGGTGCTCGACCCGCGGCGGACGTGCCAGTGCTGCCGGGTTTCTTGGAAGCAGGTCGTCGCGCACGGCATGCGCCAAAGCAGCGCGGAGAACCGTCCGCAGGTATCGCACGAGGCTCGGAGAGTTACCGGCTTTGAGCTTGTCGGTGAACCAGCGCTGGACGACCTGCAATGAGAGCTTCTTCAGCAGCGCGGGCCCCAGTCCGGCGACGTTGTCGAGATCCTTCTTCTCGATCTCCTCGGGCTTGAGGTTCTTGACGAGGTGGCATCGAACCATCTGCTCGTAGGATCGATAGGTCTTCGGCCTGACGCTAGGCTTCGCGGTGTTCTCCAGCCAGGCGTACAAGAACTCGCCCACTGTCTGCTTGCTCGGGTCGATGTTGATGCCTCGAACCTGATCGCGCAGAAGCTCTTTGAGCTTGTCGGCAACCTCGCCGCGCGTCTTCGCCGAGACGGTCTTGCGCTTCCAGCCGACCAGACCGGTCGCTTCATTCCGGCGCCAACCGACGGAGACCTCCGCCCGCCATCGGCCGTCTGGCATCTGCCAGATCGTTCCCTCGCCGTGCCCTCGATTCTTTCCCAAGTCACTTCCCTTTCTGGAGCCAGCCGCGCACCACGTTTGGCGCCCGATCCAACTTCTGAGCAATCTCCTGGACGGAGATTCCCTTTGCGGCCATCGCGCGCGCAGCGCGCAGGTTCTGGCGGTAACGCTTTTCGGCCTCGCGCTGGGGCTTGCGCGTCGTGGCGCAGGTCTCGCAGTAGTTCGCCTGACCGTCGTTGGGCTTGCGTTGAGCGCGAATGTACGGGCGCCCGCAACCAGCGCACGTGAACAGGCTTTCCACGCCGGCGACCGAAAGTGCAAGTTGGAGCGCGACCGCGCCGAGAAAGCGCGCGCGATTGTAACTGACGGCGAGTTGCCAAGCACCGCTAGACTTTTCCCAGTCCAAGGTAAGCGCTACTCCGAACAATTCCATCCAATGGGTGATCTCGCCGCCGATTTGCACGCGCTCGTAGTAGAGCGCATTGCCGAACCCCTTCATCAGCGGAGAACTTGGGTCCCAACGCGCCCAGTTCGGCAGTCCCAGGAACGCTGCTTGGCTAGGATCCTGCCCGCTGTACTGCGTTGAAAGCAGACTCCAGTCCCCCTCCGCGCCTCGTTTGTTGTCGCGCAGGGCGTGGGCGATGCGAAGAACGGCGTAAGCCCGCCGCGAGAGAAACCACCAGTCCGCGAGCGGTTCCTCCCCCCAGCTCGTTCCGTCGCTGACCTTCGGATCATTGATCCGTAATGGCCCCCACTTCTCGGCAAAAGCGATGACGTCACGCGGCTTCTGCTCCTTCCAAAGCGAGACGAAACTGTTCAAAAGGCTCGCCGAAGGCTTCTTCTCCTTGACCACGCCGAACTCGTAACGCAAGATTGTGCCCGCCTCGATGGAGACCAAGCCGCCGGGAATCATGATCTTTCCAGTCGGCACCCGGCCTCCAAGACGCATTCCGAGAAAGTCAGCACTCAGGTCAGCCATAACGCAACCATATCACAAGCGAAGTCCATTGCGTCCAGTGAACCATAACGTAACCATAAAAGCATGGCCCTATCCATCACCAAGACGATGCGGTCTGGGGCCAGCGGCATCCACGAAAGGACGAAATGAACCAGAAGCTCAGTTCGGAAAAGCTCTTACTTCGCGGCTCGGAGGTCGCCCAGACGCTTGGCATCAGCAGAGCGCTGGCTTACCGGTGGATGGCGAGCGGAGTCCTCCCGACGCTGCGGCGAGGCCGCTGTATCCGTGTGCCTGCGGAGGCGTTGCAGGAGTGGGTCGCCGCCAGCACCCGACCGAGCGACGTGTCGGGACGGGCTTGCGCAAGCGGGGTGCGATGAGCGCAGCGATCCCCATCGACCGAGTAAGCCCAGACGGCCTGGCGGCGGCCCGATTCCTGCGCAGTGTGTTTGGCGGTCTGGAAGCGGGCATCGTCGTTCTTTTCTCCAAGCCGAGCATGGTGTCGAACTTCGCTCATCTGGATCGCGACGGCTGGTGGGCCGACGCCGCCGAAACCGCTATGTCTATGCGGGAAGCGCAGAACGTCTATGTCGCCATCGGCGTGCAGGAGGGCAGGCCTGAAAAGGGCCGGGGCAAGGAAGCCGGCGTCGTGGCGCTGCCCGGGTTTTGGGCTGACATCGATGTGCTCGGCCCGAACCACGTCGCGCTGAACCTCCCGCCGACGATGGACGATGCCTGGAACATCGTGAGGGCTGTTCCGTTTCCTCCGACCGTGGCTGTGTACACCGGCGGCGGCATGCAGCCTTATTGGTTGTTTCGCGAGCCCTGGGAATTGAATAGCGACAAGGAGCGCAAGAAGGCCAAGGCCTTATCAAAGCGATTCCAGAAGTATCTCCAAGACTACGCGCTGGGACGCGGCTGGACGATGGACGGCACTGCGGATCTTTGCCGGCTGCTGCGCCTCCCCGGAACCTGGAACCGGAAGCAGAGTACGCCAGTCCTGGTGGAGTACGAGGTGGTCGACGGCGGGCGCCGCTACAATCCATCGGACTTCGAGGAGTTTCTCGAACTGGAAGCGGACCCAGAATTGAAGGCGCACGTGCAAGGCGAGGCCCCGCAGAATCCGAATGCGGATCTCGCGAAGGTCATGGCCGGATGTGCCTGGATGCAACACTGCCAGAACGACGCGGCGACACTGCCGGAGCCGGAATGGTACAGGTCGCTCTCCATCGCCGGGCGCTGCCGTGACGGTCAACAAGCCGCTCACGAGTTGAGCCGTGCCTATCCGCGCTACACCGCTGCGGAGACCGACGAGAAACTGAAGCAGGCGATGGGCGCGGCGGGCCCGGCCACATGCGAGTTCATCGCTGGGGACCTGGCGCAGAGCCGCTTCTGCGAATCATGCAAGAGCCGCGGCAAGATCAAAAGCCCGATTGTGCTGGGCCTCCCCAAGAAGAGCCGGAAGTCCAGCACGGCGTCCAAATCTGAAACGAGTCTGCCCGGGCGCGTCAGCGGATTGCCCGGCATCCAGGCCAACGAACGCCAATTGCGAACGATCAGCCAGGAGTGTGTGCAGGCGTTGAGAGCCAACAACTCGCCGCCATCACTGTTTGTACGCGGAGGCAAGGCCACGGTGGTTACCAAGGAGGAATCTGGACGCCACGTGATCACCGAGGCGTCCGACCGGATTCTCCGAAACCGTTTGACCCGCTCGGCCGATTTCTTTGAACAGACCAAGAGGGACGTCCGCGAGTGCCCTCCGCCGATGGATGTCGTCCGCGACATTCTGGCCATGCCGCCTCTCGATTGGGAGTTCCCCCCGTTGCAAGGCGTGATTGAGGCGCCCTCGCTCCGCGCGGAAGGGACCGTGATCACCGAGCCCGGCTACGATTCGGCCAGCCGCCTGTATTACGCTCCCGCCACGGGACTGCAGATGCCCGAGCTCGAAGAGTATCCGACGCAGGATCACATCGAGGTGGCGGTCGACATGATCATGGATGTCATCGAGGGCTTCCCCTTCGTCGATCAAGCCAGCCGCGCGAATGTCGTCGCCGCGATGTTGACGCCTGTTTGCCGGCCCGCGATCAAGGGTCCGACACCGTTGGCATTGTTCGATGCGACGACACAGGGCACGGGCAAAACTCTGCTCTCCGAAGTCGTTTCCTTGATCGTTAGCGGGCGAGAGAGCGCACTTTTTTCAGCCCCGCGCGAACCGGAGGAATGGCGGAAGCAGATCACCTCGGTGCTGCGTGACGGCTCGACGGTCGTCGTCATCGACAACGTGATGTACCGGCTCGACTCGGGGGATCTTTGCAAAGTACTGACTGAGGTCACTCACGGCGACCGGATTCTCGGGCAGACCCAGACCATCAGCCTCCCGGTGCGCTGTGCCTGGATTGCGACTGGCAACAACATCCAACTCGGCGGCGACATGGCGCGCCGATGTTATTGGATTCGCATGGACGCGAAGTGTGCGAAGCCTTTCAAACGTAGCGGCTTCAAACACAAGCGCCTGAAGGAGCACATCCTACGGCATCGCGGCGAGCTTCTCGCAGGGCTGCTTACGTTGGCGCGAGCCTGGTTCGTCGCCGGCAAGCCGGAGTCGTCGGTAACGCCGGTCGGGAGCTACGAGGATTGGTCCACGATCATCGGCGGCATTCTGGAGCACGCCGGGATTGAAGGCTTCCTGGCCAACTCGGACCAACTATACGAGCAGGCCGACATCGAATCGACCCAGTGGGAGGCGTTCCTGAAAACGCTGGAGTCAGCCTTCTACACTGAGGCCTTCACGGTGTCCGAGGTCTGGGAGCGCATGAGCGAGCGGATGTATCAGGAGAGCAGCCGCCAGGCAAAGCTATCGGATCGCGCCGAAGTGCTTCGGGCCGCTCTGCCCGACTACATCGCCCAGGCGATGGACCGCGAGGGCTTTTTCAAACAGCGTCTCGGCTTCGCGTTGAGCGAGCGTCTCGGCCGCCGCTATGGCGAGTCCCAGGTGTGGATCGAGCGCGACATACAGGACCGCCATGGGAAGGTGGCGCGCTGGAAGGTGGTGCGCAATGGCTGAGCGCGCAATCCCCGCCGATTTGCGGGGAAAGGGAAAGGCTATCCCCGCAGGTCATGTCGTTGAAAACAAGGAAACTGCGGGGATAGCGGGGATAGCATCCAATGGAATCGCACGGGGAAACACACAGGGCGTGATGGGTACGCGCAACGCGCGCGTTCGCAAATGTGGGCGGGCTGGGCACTATCCCCGCTTTCCCCGCAGATTGCATCCTTTCAAGCACTTAGGCTGCGGGGATAGGTTGGGCCATACCCCCGCGCTCGGCGCGACACGGGCGAACGTGGGCGCAAGGGCGGCCAACCGTCCCACGAATCCCAGGGACCTGAAACCGCCTGGACGGCGGCGGGTAAACCGATTGCACAATTCCGCCAGTCAACACCCGATTGTTGACTTAACTCAACTACTGAACGGAGGCCGCAAATGGCTGAGATGATTACGAAAACAGAACTCGCGCGGAAGCTAGGCGTGACCAAGTCGCGCGTGACGCAGCTCTGCCGCGCGGGCCTTCCGGTGGGCCCTGACGGGCGCGTCGAACTGCAATCGGCGCTGGCCTGGGTCACCACGCACGTGGACCAGTCGCGCGGCCGGTGGAACACGTCCAGACCGGCTTCCGCACCGGTTCCAGAGCCCGTCCAGACGTCTGCCGCGAGGGTCAATACCCCCTTCGACACGTCGAGAACGACGCTGGACCCTGGTCGCGCGCTGCTGCTTGCACGTGCTCGCAAGGCGTTGGCCGAGGCCAAGCGCGCCGAACGCGCCGAACGCCGTCAGGCCGGCGAGCTGATCGAGACCGATGCCGTTAAGCAGTTCGTCAGCCAGCTCTGCATGATGGTTCGCGACCACTCGCTCTCGCAGGCCGACCGGCTGGCGGCGACGCTCGCCTCCGTGGCCGGCACGCCCGACGTCCACCGCATTATTCGCACCGACAACAACGCGATGCTTACCAAGCTATCGAAGCAGGTCGCAGCGCTCACCCTCTAACCAACCACCCCAAAGGAGTTGACTCGTATGAATGCAGATCGCATGAAACAGGAACTGACTCGCCTCGCCACGCGCGAACTGGAACTGGAGAACTCGCGCGTACAACTCGAGGCCGCCGTCGAAGACGCGCAACAGCGTGCCGCCGACTTGATCATCAGCGGCGGCGAACCCACCGGCAGCGTCGAGGCCGTGCGCCATGCGGAGATCGCGCTGTCGTCCCTCGACCGGGCGGTGCACGCGCTGCGCGGCCGGCGCACCGAGACGCTGACTCATCTCCGCGAAGCCCGTCAGGAGGACTTGCGTGACGAGATCGCGCGGCGGCTCGCTGAAATCACCGAGCTCGAAGCGAAGACCCGCAAGGCGCTGGCGAAGGTCGCCGAGATCCAAGGCGAGACGGAGCCGTACAACATCCCGTTCGTGGAGTCGGTGTCGCCGAAGACGCGCGCGATGCGTACGGAGCTCGACGACCTGCAGGCGCGGCTCAACAACGCCACGGGCGTGCGTGATCGAGGGCAGGTCGTACTCGACGAAGTCACTGGAACGCAAGAGCTGGAACAGGCCGTGCTGATGCACGAGTCACTGGCGCCGAGCCTGTATGAATTGCGCCAGTGGCTCCACGACCTTGAGCAGGAGGCGGTGAAGCGGCGTAACGAGGGCTTTGCCGAACACTCGCGGCGCTACTCGCTGCTGTGGGCGAACGGGAAGATCGACCGCGCGGCGAGCAGCGCCTTCTGCGCCGCGTTGGGCACGCCGGCCTTTTCGTACTACGACGAGAGCACCAAACGCACCGATACACTGTCGGCCACGTTCAAAGCGCCGCACCGCTTTGATGCCGCGGCCGTGTGAACATCCGTCGCGGGCTAGGCGCACGGCCTGGCCCGCAGCCATTTGGAAGGAGTAGGATCACGATGAGCGCTGATAAAGGGATTGCCATCGTCCAGGCCGATGTCATCGCCACGCTCGCGGGCCGCGCAGCCGAACGGCGCTGTCTGCAAGGTGGCACGAACGGCTGGCACCGATTTCGCCCGTGGGAAGAGATCATCGCCCACCACGAGGCGAGCCACGCCGTGCTCGGCTCGGCGCTGCGCGGCTCGGCCGTGCTGTACGTCGATATCCTCAGGCGGCCCGACTTAAAGCGCGGCGGGATTTGCGTCTCCGGATACACCGGCGTCGACTACACGCCGGAGCAAGTGCGCGAGAGCTGCGAGGAAAAGTACCAGAGCGACTATAGCGTCGCCGTGCAGATGTGCTCCCTGCTTGCGCGGGGCGGCGACTGGCGCGCCACACTTCGCGTGGTGAGGGCCCTGCGCGCAGAGGCTGATCGCCAGGTCGATGCCTATTGGCGGCACATCTCCGCGCTGGCGAAAGAACTCGTCAAGCGCGGCGCGATGAACCAGGAAGAGATTGAGCCGTTCTTGCCAGGTCGTGGCGACCAACCCGCTCGCGAGGCCACTGTCGCCGCGTGGTCCGCCACGGGCGCGCCCGAAACGACCACGGCAACCACCGCCGCCACTTGAGGCGGCCGCGCGCCGAGGGGCCAACGGGCGCAAGCGCAACAGCAACCGCCCATCAAGGGACCCGGGCATCGTGGACACTGAAAGCCCGACGTATCTGAGGAAGTTCCTAAGATGAGGCGGCGCTCGGCCAATCGTGGATCGCGACCAATCCGCAAAACACCAGTCGGCCGCAACGGAAACCGCCCGGCGCGAC